>DKZK01000013.1:0-36246 GCA_002493625.1 Lachnospiraceae bacterium UBA7076
ATATTAAAAATTTGGAAGGCTTAAATTTAAGAATTCCTTCAGGAAATGAAGCAGGAGCAAATAGTCATTGGATTCCAGGAGGCAAAACGGATGGTGGAGTTCCAGAAGCAATTACAGATTTAATTCCAAATGTTCCAGACAATGTAACAGTTTATAAATTAAGTAAAGAGGTGTAAAGATGGATATAGAGAAGATGCTTTTGAATTCCATTATTAATAATGAGATGATATTTTTTTTACGGGGAGAGGAGGAATATTTGGTTGAGGTTTCTCAGTATGCTCCAGAGGCAGGATTAACTGATGTGGGTAAAGTATTATCAAAAGGAATTTATAAAATATATGCATATGATGATAATATAAAACAGAAATTTGAGTGGAGTTTATTACAAATGCTGGATATGTCGGATTTTGATATATATATGGTATGTCATTATTTAATGAGTCAGTTGTTTAAAGAGAAGAATGGACTTTCACCGTTTGTTCTGTCAAAAGATTTAATTTTAGAAAAATTGTCGTTTAGAATTAATGAAAGAGAGAGTTATATCAAAAAGGGTATTGAATACCCTAATGGATATATGAATACTAATGCAATGTCGGAAATACAGAGATTTCGTAGGGTAAGTAAAGAAAAATATAATGTAATATTTTAAATTGGTGTTATACTTTCAGACCTCTAACAATCTATAACTCCGTAAGGCTCTTTCAATAAAATAAAGAAGAAATCGTAACGGCATACATACGCAGAAAAGAAGGAGAAGCAAAAATACGGAAGCTGGGCGGAATCATCATAGGAGGACTGTCGCTGCTGTTCCACATGGCATTAAGCTTCACGATGCCCCAAATGATACTATCCTGTTCCATCTCAGGAGTTGGATTACGTCCATAAAAGTAGACACAAAAATAAATTATATAGAGTTCAAATGCAGGAAGCGTTTGGGCTCTTTTTTATTTTACTAACTAGACATATTAACGCATGGCATAACTAAATTTTAAAGCTTCATAAAGGCTGAAACGCCAATGCATATTTGCTTACAAATATTGTCATACTAACCAATAAAGTTTTATGAAGTGCAAGGCAGATATTCAATAAAAAAGAAGGTGGATAATATGAAATACATTTGTACAGTATGTGGATATGTTTATGATGAGGAGACAGGAGACCCGGAAAGCGGCATTGCGCCGGGAACAAAATGGGAGGATGTTCCGGAAGACTATTTATGCCCGCTTTGTCAGGTGGGAAAAGAATATTTTGAAGAACAGGCGGATTAAATAAGGAGGAGTAAGGTGGAAAAGAAGGTTGTATTACCGATTACGGACGAAAACGGTTATTATCAAATCCGTCTGGAAAGCATTGGCGGTCTAGGTGCCAATTTATGCGGAAAGATGTTAGGGGAGCTGGGGCTGAAATATCTGGGTTTAAACAGTGTAAGTTTTTCCAGCTATGGCTCAGAAAAAAAGGGTACTCCGGTGAAAGGCTATATCCGCTATAGCGCTGCGGATTTAGATATTAAGCTGCATTCACCCATAAAAAATCCCCATCTTCTGGTAGTATTTCATGATGCTCTTTTATCCGACCCATCTGTTTTGAAAGGCTGCGAAAGTGGTACGGATATTATTGTGAATACGGTAAATGGGAAGGAACTACAGAAAACATTCGGGGCAGAAAAGTATCATTGCGTTTATTCATTGGATGCCCAGAAGATAGCCATAGAAACCAAGTCCCGAATTAATGTAGTCATGCTGGGAGCTATGGCAAAGGTTATGGGTTTTGTGGAGCTGAAGGATTTAAATGAGATATGCAAGGACTCTCTTGGGAAAAAATATCCTGCTTCTCTCTCTCAAAACATTGATGGAATCAGGAGAGGTTATGAGGAAGTGGATATTGCCTTTGAAAATGGAGGCGGAAAAGACCGGAATTGCAAAGGGAACGCCACAAAGGAAAAAGACTGCAAAAGTGTTCAAGAATCGGTTGACTGTAATCGGGATGTGCTCATATGGGGTTATGAGACCGCTCCTATTGGGGGAATTAATACCTGCTTCGGAAATAGTGTCGTAAATGATTTGTCGCCTTCCAGACAGGGATATTTCCCTGTTTTTATACCGGAAAAATGTATTAACTGCGGGCTGTGTGACACAACCTGCCCCGACATGGTGTTCCAATTTCAAAAAGGGGAATTTAAGGGCAGGGAAATGATGGTGAATAAGGGATTGGATTACTATCATTGTAAGGGTTGCTTAAGATGTGTGGATGTATGTCCGGTACATGCTCTGGTAAGCGGCGTGGAGGCGGAACATCCGGACAAAAAATATTTTATGCCCAATCAGGAGCTTTTAAGAAAACCCGGCAATTATGAGAAGGCGGGATATGATGGCTATATTACTTCGGAAGCTTTTCTGACGGAGCAGCGTATGAAGGGAGGGGAGGTCTGACATGCAGGGCTGTAAACAGATAATGGAGTTTGCAAGTGGAAATGAAATTGCAGCTATCGCAATCAAACAGATTGGTTATGACCTGATGGGATATTATCCCATTACGCCGTCCACACAGATAGCGGAAAGTCTGGATTTAATGAAGGCAGAAGGAAAGACGGATTTAATAATGATTGCAGCAGAGGGAGAGCACAGTGCAGCGGGAATCTGTTATGGGGCGGCTGTGGGTGGCGGGCGAGTTATTAATGCAACCAGCGCTAACGGCCTGCTGTATGCACTTGAGCAGTTTCCCGTCCAGTCAGGAACCAGGTATCCAATGGTTATGAATGTGGCGTGCAGGACAGTTTCGGGGCCTCTTTCCATAAAAGGCGACCACAGTGATATTATGTATATGTTAAATGCCGGATGGCCTATATTATTTGCCCATTCCGTACAACAGGTATATGATTTTAATATCGTGGCTCTCAGGCTGGCGGAGGCAGTAAGGCTGCCCGTAGTGGTTGCCTACGACGGATTTTTTACCAGCCATCAGAAACGAAGATGCATGCGTTTTGAACGTGATGAGGATGTAAGGAATTTTATAGGGAAAAAGAATGAGCCATATCCATTTTTTGATTTGGAGCATCCCATTACCGTAGGGTCTTATATGAATGAGCCTGATATTATAAATAACCGTTATCAGCTTCATCTTGCAATGAAGGAAGCAAAAAATATCCTGCCGGAAATTTTTGAGCAATACAGTACACTTTGCGGAAGAAGCTACAAATGGTGGGAGGGCTACTGCCATGAGGATGCTGAAACGCTCCTGGTGCTTCTGGGGTCATCCTTTGATACAGCCACGGTAGCGGTGGACAGATTGAGAAAGCAGGGAAAAAAGGTGGGCGTGCTTACATTGAGTGTTTTGCGTCCATTTCCGGAGGAGGAGCTTGCAGAGCTGCTCCGACATGCCGACCACATTCTCATTGCAGACAGGCAGGACAGCTACGGTGGGGCAGGAGGCAATTTTTCTATGGAAATACGCGCAGTCTTGCAGAAATATGGCTGCATGGGAAAGGTAAAAAGCCTTGTATACGGATTGGGTGGAAAGGACTTTTATGTGGAGGACGCCCTTGCCATGTTTGAAACAGCAGAAGAAAATGATTCAAAAACTTTGTATTACTATGGCGCGGAAAAAGGAAGTTTCCAACAGGCAAAGTTGGAGCAGGAAATGCTGTTTGCTCCTCTTTCAGCAGAAAGGACAAACATTTCAGCGACAGTTGTTCAGGAGAAACAAATAGAAAGTCAGCAGTATTCAGAGGACGGCAATATAACGGAATATAAACATTTAGCGGACGACAATATAACAGAAGATACACATTTAGAGAAAGGCAATATAACAGAAGATACACATTTAATGAAAAATAAACAGGTAATTGGAGGACAGATTAATCAGACGGCTGCCATGCCAAAGCGGCTGGCACCGGGACATGGCGCTTGTCCGGGCTGCGGCATACCAGTCAATGTCAATATGCTTCTTCGGGCGATTGAGGACCCGGTTGTTTTATTGTTTCAGACGGGCTGCGGCATGATTGTAACAACGCCCTATCCAAAGACAAGCTTTAAGGTTCCTTACCTGCACAATCTCTTTCAAAACGGAGCTGCAACCTTGAGTGGATTAGCTGAAATCTGTTATAGAAAACAGAAAAAAGGAGAGCTTCCTGAGGGAGATATTGTATTTATTATGGTAAGCGGGGACGGAGGTATGGATATCGGTATGGGTTCTGCCCTTTCTACAGCGCTGCGGGGACACAGACTGCTTATGTTTGAGTATGATAACGGCGGTTATATGAATACAGGATATCAGTTTTCGTATTCCACTCCCAAAGGGGCGGTAAGCTCTACCTCACATGTGGGCAGCAATCAGTATGGAAAGCAGTATTTTCATAAGGATATGCCTCAGCTGATGGCGGCAACAGGGATTCCATATGTGGCAACAGTGGCGGAATCCAATCCTGCGGACTTTATTAAGAAGGCGGCAAAGGCAGCAGATTATGCAAAAAAGGAGGGCTGCGCCTATGTGAAAGCAATTTCTGCATGTCCACTGAACTGGAATGATGCACCTGACAAGGAACGACGGGTAATTGAGGCAGCGGTAAATTGCTGCTATTTTCCTCTGTATGAGGTTGAAAGGGGAATTACGACTTTAAGCTATGACCCCCAGAAAACAGGGAAAAAGATTCCTGTGCTTGACTGGCTTTCCATGATGGGAAGGACAAAGCATTTGAAAAAGGAAGAATATGGCGTAGTGGTGGAATCTTTACAGAAAGAGGTTGACAGGAGATTTTTGTGTCTTCAGGCAAAGTCGGAAAATCCTTATTTATAAAAGACGATAATGCCTGTAATGTGGGTTGTTTGAACACATATAAAAGCAACAGACAATCAGAAAATTAAAATACGGATTGTCTGCTGTTTTTAAATAAAACCTATAATAGTTAGATATTAGAGTTCATCCTTCAATTTCAGCACCTGCTCAATTGTAAGCCCTGAATACATGGAAATTTCTTCCACAGAAAGCTTGCCTGCTTTGAGCATGTTTATGGCGGTTCGCTCAAGCCCGATATTACATCCGATATCGATGCCCTGTTTGCGTCCAGTATCGATGCCATCCGAGTGTCCCCGCTCATACCCTATGTCAATCAGGGTCTTCTCATGAAGCTCAGCATCATATTCATCTATACCCATAGCGACAACCTCCCTCTTATTTTTCTGCAAAAATTCTGCAAGTATGTTTTCTTTAATACATTCATTCACTGCACGGTTCACCGCAGTATCAATATCCATATCCTGTCTGTATGTACGTACCCGCTCCACAAAAAGCATATATTCCCTAAGGGTAGGGCATTTGTTCATAAGCTCATCATTGTACCCTTTATTGATGTTGAGTTGGAGCACCACTAGCTCAAGACTTGGATGTTCTTCCGGATGAGTGTATGCATCGGAAAGCTTAAATTCTCTCCGCTCAGGCTGCTCTTTAATACCGTTGTAAAATACCACAAACCTTGGGTTCGGAAGTTGAATCAGCCGTTCCGAATATATGTCATGCCTGTCATAAAATCGCCGAAAGCTTCGTGATACATAATCCAAATCCCGTAATGGCATATTTGGGTTTACGGATGATTGGTGCTCGAAAATATTGAGTCTCATGTCAATGACACAGGATAGGTCATTTTTCACTGTCATATAGATGGCATTTTCAAGCGTTGTAATTTCCAGCTCATCAGGGTTATCATAATCGGTTTCGTTCACCGCATTGTACAGTGTTAATAGTTCCTTTTTATCAGAAAATAACATTCTGAAAACCGTGTCCTTGTACTTTTTTGTAATTGTCTCACTGGTTACAGTATTGCTGTGTGTTTGTTCTTTTTCCATTTTCATTTTCCCCCTTTTGCGGCAGGAAGAAGTAAATGGAAAAGTATTGTTCAGACAATTCATGCAACAGCAAACTCTGTTTTTTGCCTGCACTGTGCTTGCGAACCTTGTTTAACAGCTCCTTCGCTGCCAATATTTGTTGTGAAATAAAGCATCGAAGTAGCTTTTTTATTAGACTCGAATTACAGCGCAGACGCGCCCTTTTCTTTGAATGTCTGAAACAGGATAAACCCATAAAAGAAATACTGTATAATGCTTTGACAAAATACTACCATATGCGTGCTTAAAATGCAAGGACTTTTATATTTTATTGTAGTACTTTAAAAAGTCCTTAAAATCAAAAGAATATTTGCACATAAAAATATCGACCTCCAATTGTTAGATTTTTAGTCTGACTTTTGGGGGTTGGTGCGTTTTTTAGCACTATGCCAAATTGCTTTGGTTCGAAATTCATAATATCACTCCCTCGCTTCTTTGAACGTCAGCTATTCCATATTTTTATAATGGTAAATCCGGATCGTAAATTTTTTCTAATGTATTGACAAAATTGCTGTTGTGGTTTATAAATAATTAGTGTTATATAACAATAATTATAAAATGCAAATAAAAAGCAATGCCTCAAAAGCTAAAATTACAAGAGCAATGAGTATGGAGCGGGTTTACAAAGGGGCTGTATTAGCTGTACGGGAGGAAATAAAATGGAAAAAATGCAATTAACCGGAGACAACAAAAAGAGCGCAGCTCTCTTGCTGGCAGGTATTATAATTATGATTCTGCTGACTGTAACAAAGGTCGTTCCGTCGTCGTCAATCGCAGGATATGCCGTGTTTGTGGGAATAGCGTTTTTCTTTATTACAGAAGCTGTCGCAAAAACACGTAGTGCCGAATCGGGATTGCGTTTTAACACGATTGCAGCGGATATCAAAAAGCCGGGTGTGATTATCCTGATGCTGCTGCCAATTGTGACCGCTTCTGCAACGCTTGTTGTGGGAGATTTGATTTTCAGCGGAGAATATGTTTCCCATGTGATGGGGCGGGCGGATGCTATGCTGTCCTTCGATAAGATAGCAATGCTGGCAGGGCAGGTCATTATTGCGGCATTTGGTGAGGAGATTGCATTTCGCGGCTTTTTCTTTGGGAAATCTGCGAAAATGTTTCCGGTCTGGCTGTGCGCCGTTGTGTCGTCCGCTGTTTTTGCCGCAGGACACATTGCCGCAGGGCACGTTGGAATTGTGGCTTATGATATAGCAACTATCTTTATCGACAGCATAATCTACACGATTGTTTATCATAAAACAGGGAACTGCGTTATCAGTACCTTTTCTCATATTTTCAGCAATACAGCAGCTCTCATTGTAGCGTTTGTGTTCTTCTAAGAGATTATTTTACTGCATATAACTAAACTGTCCCAAAGGTTGGAATAAAGGCTATCGCTCTAAGGGGATTTATGGTATAATGAGCATAAATGCACATTATACTTTGCGAAAGAACATCGCAAATAGCGCACCGTCAATCTGCGATTGACGATATGGTGTTATATAAAAAATTCTTAAAGTGACAGCTCCCTTTGTGTCATTTTTGAGAATTTTCAGATAAATTAAATTATAGAATAATCCTTGACTTTTAAATCCTACAGATGTAATATTTATATAAATTGTATAAGGCAAAAGAAAATTTTTTTACTTTAAAATCTTACAATTGTAATATTTATAAGAATAAGATTAAGAATAACAATCCGTCATTTACCAAATTATGCAATACAAAATATACGGTATTGATATTCAATAGAAAAACGGGAGGAAAAGGATATGTCATTAAAAAATAAAGTAACGTTTTGGAAAAACTGTCTCAGGGGAATTAGTTTAATCATTCTGCTAATCACTTCCGGTTGCAGTGTTAAAACATGGCAGGAAACAGAAACCGTAAAAACCACAAGCGAGGCTGAAAATGTTCAGATAAATCCTCCCTTGGATGATGAAAAATTAATCAGCATTTGTCTGGAGCTTTTCGAAAAAGCCGCAGAGAGTAATAATATAGACGATTTAAACATAATTCGTAATATTGTAAATCAATTTGGAGAGAATGGGTATCCGGCGGTTGACAGCAAAAATCAGGTTGATATGACGAATGCAGAACAGGTTATGAAATTCTGCCGGCAGGTGGATGCCGGACGGGAGGCGGAAATAACGATTATTGAAGTGACCTATCTTGGTGGAGTTTTCAAATATGAATTTAAAACAAAGGATGGAAACGTAGATGTTGTTAAAACCTGTTACAAATACGAAAACGGGAATATGAAAAAGGAATTTACCGGAGCCTACCGTGCAGAGAATTGGAAATATACAGAGGAGGGTTATTTAATGTTTACCGGTGTATTAATAACAGATGAAATATATGCGCTGACGTTAAATGGAATACAGGAGCATGTTGCGCTTCGGGTACAGCCACTGGCTGAAGAATACAGGGAATTAAATCGTAAGTATCTGCTTCCGATCACCTATGAAAGAAATAATATGTTTATTGCGGATTGGAATGAAGATGATTTTGGCGAGCTGGATTTCTACGATATATACAGTATTCTTTATCCAAAGGTATATAAGACGCATCTTCCGTATGTACCGGACGATAATGTGGGTACAGGCTCTGTTTATCAGATACAAAAGGATGAATTTGAACATGTTATTATGTCATATTTCAATATCGACAGTGAAACCCTGCAATCAAAAACAATCTATTATCCCGAAAGTATGACCTACGAATACAAGCCCAGAGGATTTTATGAGGTGGAATATCCGGAATACCCATATTCTGAGGTGGTTGGATATCGGGAAAACAGTGATGGTACTATAGCCCTTACGGTCAACGTTGTATTTCCTTATGCAGGTAATTCCAAGGTATATGCCCATGAAGTAGTCGTCCGCCCTATGGAGGATGGAGGGGTACAGTATGTATCCAATCGAATTATACCGGATGAAAATAATAAGGAGGCGACATGGTACACTCCCCGCCTGACACACGAAAAGTGGGAAGAAATATATGGTGACAATGACTGTAAAGGGATGATGGAGCTTATTTATGATATTTACGAACAGGCAGATAAGGGAGGGGGAAATAATGTTCTCTCAAATGAAAATATATTTGAAATGCAGAATATAATAGGGGAAGCAGGACATCCGGTTTACACGGCAGTACCATATTCCAATATGAAAAACTACCACAAGATGGAAAAATTTCTGGAGGCATGCGAGAATGGGGAATGCAGCTCCATTGTTGTGTATAAAATTCATTTTCATGGGGGCATTGGACGGGCAAACTATATTTTTGACGGGACGAATATGTATGTTTTTTGCACAAATGCAGCGTGGAGTGAGAATGGTGATGTGGAAATTTCTTATGGCGGCTATACGAAAATAAAGGAATGGAAATATTCGGATAAAGGCAGGTTTTGCTATAAGCTGTGTGTTCCGGAGTATCCGGAGGTGTCGGAAATAGTCGATGGCAGCTGTCTCATACGGGTAAAGCCAATGACCGAGGAACAACGGGAGCTGTCTGAAAAATGTGTCCGGGGAATTGGATATCAGGGAAATAATTTATTATGCTCCGACTGGGATGTAAATCATTTAGAAACGTTAGACTACAACGCAATCTTTGAATTTTTATATGCCATGAAGCATAAGGAAAGCTTTCATGCTGAAAATTATCCAAATGGGATACCGAAGCAGGAATTTGAGAGTTTGATTATGGAGTATCTTCCAATAACAGTGGAGGAGATACGGAGATATGCCGCTTTTGATGAAAAAAACGAGACATATATGTATGTCGGATTAGGGTGCGTCAGCTATGCGCCTACATTTTTTGGAACCTCGTTTCCGGAGGTTACCAATGTAAAGGAAAATGCAGATGGAACAGTTACATTAACGGTAGATGCAGTATGCGATATGGTTATATGCAATGATGCAGTAATAACCTCCGAGCTTACGGTGCGGTTTGAAAAAGACGGCAGCTTTCGGTATCTGGGAAACAAAATTTTAAATAATGGCGAAAAGGACATACCGGAGTATCAATATCGGATTCGCACACAATAACAGCCTGTCTTCAGGACATACGCTGCATGAGCACCGACATTTTCAAAAAATTTTCATATTATGATTTCAACATTCACTTAATATGATAGTCCCATATTCCCATATCAGACAGTATAGATAAAGTTATCTCCGCTGCGTTCGTTCCGTCAGCATCCATATCTCCTTTAATATTTGTGGCAAAAAAGTATGTATTATCTGTAGTTTCAATAAACCCCACAAACCATCCGTTTATATCCTTACCATCCACACGTCCTGTTCCGGTTTTTCCGTAAAATGTTCCCTGCCCGGAAGCAGAAAGGCAGATGGCATCCTTTATTGCGCTGATGTTTTCAGGAGCAAAATCAAAATCGTTATTGTATAGCTTTGTTAAAAGCTCCACCTGTTCTACAGGAGAAATTTTTAAGGATGCCTCCATCCAGCAGGTGGAAAAATCACCGCTTATGTTTTTGTTGCCATAGCCAATCTTTTTTATATAGCTCCGAAGTCTGTCTGCGCCAAGCCGCTCATCCACCTCTTGAAAATACCAGTTTACAGAGTGTGTCATGGCAGACTGTAAGTCCTGACTGGCGTTCCATGCGTCGAAGGGATAGAGCTCCCCATTCCATTCAAGCATGGAATTATCCAATGTGATGACGCCATCCTCTAATCCAAACAAAGCATCATATATTTTGTATGTGGAATCCGGAGACACCTGCAAGGTGGCATGGTTCATATTATATATGCTCCAGGAGTCATTTCCCAAGTCATATAAAACAAAGCTTCCCTCGTATTTCTCAAAATAGGATGAAAGGTCTATATAGGAAATGTTTTGGGAAACGGGTTTCCATTGGTAGTGGCAGTCTTCTGCCGCATATGTGGAGATAAAGGGCGCAAGGTTAAGAAGGAGAACAGCCGTCAGCGCAAAAGCTGCCATTCCCTTTAACTTTTTTGTCAATGTAGGTCGCTCATAAGAGGCAATGTTCGTAATTCGCCTTTTTATCTGTTTCATGCTTCCGCCAATGCCTGCGGCAAAGGGGAACGGAGTAAAAGAAACCTTTTCTATATGATTAATGAGCGCATTTCCATAATCCTCGTATGCATCTCTTTCAAGCATATTCAAAACGGAGGAGTCACAGGCAATCTCCCTGTCACTGCGCATTTCCTTTAGCGCATACCATACAATGGGATTAAACCAATAGACAACCCTTGTAAGGTTCATCAGATAATTGGCAATAGCGTCCCTGTGTTTGTAGTGCTGGAGCTCGTGCAAAAGCATATACCGCATATCCCTTTCATTATAATCGGAGATTAAATGAGTCGGCATATAAATACATGGCTTTAAAATTCCCATTATAACGGGAGACTTCAAAAAAACAGTGCTGTAGACAGGAATATCCCTTGTTATTTTTAGCTCCTCCAGGCAGTGATGGTACAGACGGCAGACCTCCGGATTTTGCAGAGGAAGCACCGATTTTTTTAAAGCGCGTATGCGGAAAAAGGACTTTATAAATAATAAAACCATGACAGTGATACCCAATATCCATATTCCAAACAAAATATATCCCATAACGGATGGGACGTTACTATTTATGGAAAGGGCAAAATCAGTAATCAGATTTGTACTTTTGTCCGGAGTTGTATTCGCAGCGTTTGCCGCAGTTAAGGCACCGGATTTTTGAAAGCTTCTAAGGTTATCCGGCCATGAAAAAAATGGTGGAAATCCCATAATGGGGAAAGGAAAAAAAGGGACGGCTAAAAATCCCAGCAGCAACAACCACAGGTTATACTGCATGCGACCGGACAGATTATGCTTTAATATACGTTTCATTGTTAAAAGAATTACGATTATACAGCTGATGAATATGTTGCATATCAAAAAGCGAATTGTAAAATCAGCCACATTAACGGTCTCCTTTTTTTGTTTTATTTGAAAGGATTGAGCGAAGTGTGTCTATTTCATCTTCCGACAGCTTATCATTTTCTATGTAAGCGGACAGCATGGCAGTTATATTTCCATCATAAAAACGGTTCAGGAAAGAATTGCTTTCCTGTCCGATATACTCGCTTTCCTTTACTATAGGAGTATAGACAAATACACGACTCTGTTTTTCGTAGGTTAGAGCACCCTTGGTTACGAGACGTTTGATGAGGGTTTGTATCGTTTTCGGACTCCAGCTTGTAGTCTGCAGCAATTTATCTGTTATTTCGTTGGTACTGATCGGCGCATGCCTCCATACGATTTTCATAACTTCAAATTCGGCTTCAGAAATTTGTGGTAAAGGGTTCATTATCATACTCCTTAAATCTTACGAATGTAATAAATGTATTATAAATGCAATTTTTAAAAATGTCAATTCCGGAAAAAAGTAATGTGCTTTGACTTTGTTGAACAGATTGTATATTATATATTTTAAACTGTAAGCTTTATGACAGTTTGGAGGATGATGGAAAAACAAGTGATGAAATTCTGATTTCAAATCTTTTTGAAAGCGAACTGAAGCTTTAATGGCATATGTAAAATGTGTCAGAATAAGCTGGGAGGTATTTTTATGAGTAAATATGATACATTATGGAAATATATACAGGAAAACGGAAAAGAAAGCTTCAGGCTTTCCTTTTCCGAGATAGAAAAAATTGCAGGAACTCCAATCGATCATTCCTTCCTTACCTATAAGAAAGAATTGCTTAATTACGGTTATAAGGTTGAAAAGATTTCCATGAAGGAGCAGACGGTAACAATTACGGCTTTTTCTGCCGGAAAAATGAAAGAAATATAACTAAGCAAAGGGAAAAATATATGCCTGAACAGAGGAAAAAGAAAAAATTAAAAAAATGGATAATATTTGCCGGTGTGTTGATTTTTTTATTTTGTTTTGGATGGTATGAAAACCATCATCTGGTTGTCACATATTATGATTACGGCAGCGAAAAAATTGCTGATGAGCTGGATGGATACCGTATCGTTCAGATTTCGGATTTGCACAACGCCACCTTTGGCCGGAACAACAAAAAGCTGATTTCCAAAATTGAAAATTTATCGCCGGATATTATTGTCATAACAGGGGATATTGTGGACTCAAACCACACGGATATGGATATTGCCACTTGCTTTGTGCAGGATATTTCAAAGATATGTCCGGTGTATTATGTTACGGGAAACCATGAATACTGGCTGGACGAGACGGACAGGCAGGCTTTGATGCATGACTTGGAAAATGCAGGGGCTGTAATTCTGAATAACGAAAAGATAACCATAAATAAGGGAACGGCAGCTTTTCAATTAATTGGACTGGATGACAAAAGTCTTGGAGATAATACCCTTAAAACGCTGACTGACAATTGCAGTGATACGGATTTTATAATTGCGCTGGCGCATGAACCCCAGTACATACAGGAGTATGGCGCGACAAAAACAGATTTACTATTATGCGGACATGCCCATGGAGGACAGTTTGTTTTGCCGTTTATCGGAGCGGTAGTTGCTCCGGATCAGGGCTTTTTTCCGGACTATACCGCAGGTGAATATAAACGTAATAATATGACCATGTTTGTAAGCAGAGGGCTTGGCAACAGCGTGATACCTATACGACTGTTTAATGACCCTGAAATTGTATGTATTGAATTGAATGGAACATAGTGTTATAAATATTTTAGAATAAAATAAAAACAAGAGGAGAAAATGCATATGTTATTTATTGAATATCCAAAATGCTCTACCTGTAAGAAGGCGAAGAAGTGGCTTGATGAAAAAAATATAAAGTATACGGACCGTCATATTGCGGAGGATAATCCAACATATGACGAGCTTTCCGAATGGCACAAAAAAAGCGGACTGCCATTGAAGCGTTTCTTTAACACAAGCGGAGTATTATATAAAGAGATGGGCTTGAAGGATAAACTGCCTGATATGAGCGAGGAGGAGCAGTTAAAGCTTCTTGCGACAAACGGAATGCTTGTAAAACGTCCCATTATTGTGGACGGTGAAACTGTGCTTACAGGCTTTAAGGAAGCTGAATGGGAAGAAAAAATTGTTTAAATCAATTTACAAACTCCAAACCGCTTTGTATAATTAAACCAGTAAATATTTCATATAAGGGGTAATGCTATGAGAAAAACAAAAATTGTATGCACTTTGGGACCTGCAACAAAGGATGAAAATGTATTAAGAAAGCTTATGGAGGAGGGCATGGATGTTGCCAGACTGAATTTTTCACACGGCACCCATGATGACCATAAAGAACGCATAGAAATGATAAAGAAGCTGAGGAGAGAACTGGACAAGCCGGTTGCAATCCTGCTTGACACAAAGGGACCGGAGATAAGGACAAGAGACTTTCAGGGGGGCAAGGTTACCGTTGAGGACGGACAGATATTCACGCTGACGCCAAGGGAGCTTTTGGGCGATAATACGGTTGCCTCCATAACATATAAAAATCTTGCGAAGGATATTCAGGTAGGCACCACAATCCTCATAGACGACGGACTTATCAAGATGGAGGTCGAGGCGATAAACGACGAGGACATCCGCTGTAAGGTTATACATGGAGGCATAATTTCCAATCACAAGGGCATAAATGTTCCGGGCGTGCATCTCAATATGCCTTATGTAAGCGAGCAGGATATTGAGGACATAAAGTTCGGAATTGAAAATGACGTTGATTTTGTTGCGGCTTCCTTTGTAAGAAGCGCAAAGGATGTTCTTGAAATAAGAGATTTGTTAAATGCAAACGGCGGCGAGAGGATAAATATTATTTCCAAGATTGAAAATGCCGAGGGTATTAACCATATCGATGATATTATTTATGTTTCCGATGGAATAATGGTTGCCAGAGGCGACATGGGCGTTGAGATTGCAGGCGAGGAGGTTCCTATCATCCAGAAGATGATTATCAGGAAGGTTTACAATGCAGGAAAGCAGGTTGTAACCGCAACACAGATGCTTGATTCCATGGTGAAAAATCCAAGACCTACAAGAGCGGAGACGACCGACGTTGCAAATGCCATATATGACGGAACAAGCGCAATTATGCTTTCGGGAGAGACGGCGGCAGGACTATATCCGGTTGAGGCTGTCCAGACTATGGTCAGGATTGCAGAGAGGACGGAGCAGGATATTGATTACTGCAAGAGATTTTTCCAGAGGGAGAGAACTGCCAATCCAAATGTAACGGATGCGGTATGCCATGCAACCTGCACTACGGCAATTGACCTTAACGCAAGCGCAATCGTAACGGTTACAAAGTCGGGAACAAGCGCAAGGATGGTTTCAAAATACAGACCGGACTGTAATATTATAGCAGGAACCACAAGCCAAAAGGCATACAGACAGCTCAATATGTCATGGGGCGTGACGCCGATACATCTTGAGGAGAAAAATGAAATATTTGATTTGTTTGACCATGCCGTTGAGACGGCGCAAAAAAGAGAACTTTTAAGCTCGGGAGACACGGTAGTCCTGACAGCGGGTGTGCCTTTGGGAGTTTCTGGCAATACAAACATATTAAAGGTTGAAGTTGTAGAATAGTACGAAGGAAGTGTAGGTAATGTATAATCCGAAATCCTTAAAGGCTGAGGAGTTTATTAATGATTTGGAGATAAGGGAAACCCTGGCATACGCGGATGAAAACAAGGACAATTCAGAGCTTATCGACAGCATTCTGGAAAAGGCAAAAGAAAGAAAAGGACTTTCCCACAGGGAGGCTTCGGTGCTCCTTGCATGTGATAATGAGGACAAGATTAAGGAAATGTATAATCTTGCCGAGCAGATAAAAAAGGACTTTTATGGAAACAGAATCGTCATGTTTGCGCCTCTTTATCTGTCCAACTACTGCATAAACGGCTGCAAATACTGTCCGTATCACATTTCCAATAAGCATATTGCAAGAAAAAAGCTCACACAGGAGGATATCAGGCGAGAGGTTATTGCGCTTCAGGATATGGGGCACAAACGGCTTGCCATTGAGGCGGGGGAGGACCCCCGGAACAATCCGATTGAATATATTCTGGAATGTATAAAAACCATTTACAGCATAAAGCATAAAAACGGCGCCATAAGGCGTGTAAATGTAAATATTGCCGCCACAACCGTGGAGGAGTACCGCATGCTTGCCGAGGCGGGCATAGGTACATACATACTTTTTCAGGAAACCTATAACAGGGAAAGCTATGAGCAGCTTCATCCTTACGGACCAAAGAGCAACTATGCATACCACACGGAGGCAATGGACAGGGCTATGGAGGGCGGCATCGATGACGTGGGGCTTGGCGTGCTGTTCGGGCTTGAGCTTTACAGATATGAATTTGCAGGACTTCTCATGCATGCGGAGCATCTGGAGGCAGTACACGGTGTGGGGCCTCACACAATAAGCGTTCCGAGAGTAAAGCATGCAGACGATATAGACCCTGATGCATTTGATAACGGCATAGATGACGATACATTTGCAAAGCTGTGCGCCCTTATCAGAATAAGCGTGCCGTATACAGGTATGATTATATCCACAAGGGAGAGCAAGCAGGTAAGGGAAAAGGTTATCCGCCTTGGAGTATCACAGATAAGCGGAGCCTCAAGAACCAGTGTCGGCGGTTACTGTGAGCCGGAGCCTGAGGATGAAAATTCCGAGCAGTTTGACGTCAGCGATAAGCGTACCCTTGACGAGGTTGTGAAATGGCTTATGGAGATGGGCTATATTCCGAGCTTCTGCACAGCCTGCTACAGGGAGGGAAGAACAGGCGACAGATTTATGTCCCTCTGCAAATCGGGGCAGATACAAAACTGCTGCCATCCAAACGCCCTTATGACATTAAAGGAATTTCTTGTTGACTACGCCTCTGAGGATACAAGGCGTATCGGAGAGGCTCTCATAGAGGTGGAGCTTAACAATATACCAAAGGAAAAGGTAAGGGAGATATGTAAGGAAAATCTCATCAAAATAGAGCAGGGTATCAGGGATTTCCGGTTTTAAAGATGATATTTTAAAAGGAGGGCATGGCTATGAATGGGACACCTTCGGCAAACAGACTTCATATCGGTTTTTTTGGCAGAAGAAATGCAGGTAAGTCATCTGTTGTGAACGCCATCACGGGACAGGAGCTTTCAGTGGTTTCTGATGTGAGCGGCACCACAACCGACCCTGTCACAAAGGCAATGGAGCTTCTTCCCATTGGACCTGTTCTCATTATTGACACTCCGGGCTTTGATGACGAGGGCAGCCTTGGAGAGCTTCGGGTGAAAAAGACGAAGCAGATACTGAACAAGACGGATGTGGCTATACTGGTTGTTGACTCCACGGAGAAAATGAGCGAAACCGACCATGAGCTTGTACGGATATTTAAGTCAAAGGATATAAACTACCTTGTTGTGTACAATAAGTGCGATCTTCTGTCGGTAAAGGATATGCGGAGCCTTATGGCAGAGGAAAATGCAGTGCTTGTCAGCGCCAAGGATAAGAAAAACATAGACCAGCTAAAGGAAAAGATAATACTTACTGCCGGAAATACGGCGGAAAAGCCGCTTGTGTCAGATCTTGTGCACAGGGGAGATATGATTGTTCTTGTAGTTCCCATAGATTCCGCAGCTCCAAAGGGAAGGCTTATACTTCCACAGCAGCAGGTAATACGCGATTTGCTTGACGCAGGAGCCATACCCATAGTTGTAAAGGAAGACGGCGTTACGGACGCCATAAGTAAATTAAATGTAAAACCCCGCATGGTAATAACCGACAGTCAGGTATTTCGGGAGGTAAATAGTCAGGTGGACGAAGACATTGACCTTACATCCTTTTCAATCCTTATGGCAAGGCACAAGGGATTTCTTGAAACTGCCGTAAGCGGCATAAAAGCAATCGATACGCTGAATGACGGTGATAAGGTGCTTATATGTGAGGGCTGTACACACCACAGGCAGTGCGAGGATATCGGAACGGTAAAAATTCCTGCATGGCTTGGCAGGTATACGGGAAAGCAGCTTGATTTTTCGTACACCTCAGGGGGTGATTTTCCGGATGATTTAAGCATTTACAGACTTATTATACATTGCGGCGGATGCATGCTGAATGAACGTGAGGTGCTTTACCGCATGAAATGTGCTATAGACGCAGGCGTTCCCTTTACAAATTACGGAACGGCAATCGCATATATGAACGGTATACTGGAGCGGTCAATAAAGCCGGTTATGTAATGATGTATATCCCGGCATGCGACTGTAACAGGAGCCTTCGCCTTCGTGCGGCAGCTCCTGTTTTTGTTTACGGTAAGATGTGTCAGGCGTAAAAGGCGTTTTGTTTTTTGCAAATACAGACGCAAATTCTGACAATGTCGGATAGATTTGAAAATAATGTAACAATTACTCTTGGATATATGGTATAATAAAAAAGGTTTGTAAAGAACCATTCTTTATATTGCAAAAACCACGGTGTGAAGCTGATATATTCAGTGAAAGGAGCAGGATTTCGTGGCACGTAAGAAAATAGCGTTATTAGTTGGACAGCCTGATGAAAATTATCAGGAATTATTCATAAAGGGTTTTCTTAAACAGGCATACGCATGTGATTTTGACGTATGCATTTTTGCAATGTATCAGAAGTATCAGGAAACGAAATCAAGGGAACGGGGCGAGGCAAATATTTTTTCACTGCCGGACTATGATTTGTTTGACGGAATCGTAATTCTGGCTGACACAATACAAACTCCGGGCGCGCTTAAAAAGCTGGAGACAGAGCTGAATGAAAAATATAACAAGCCGGTTATCTGCATTGACAAGGAAAGCGAAAGCTTTAAAACGATAATCACAGATCATTATACTCCTGTAAAACAGATAATTTCACACTTGATTGAGGTGCATGGTTTTACTGATATTGCATTTCTTACGGGTAAAAAGACACATCCCCATTCTGCCCAGCGCCTTAAGGGATTTTTGGATTGTATGGCGGAGCATAACCTTGCGGTTTTGGAAAACAGGATTTTCTATGGGGATTTCTGGTACAACAGTGGCGTGGGAGTTGCGGAGCAATTGTTAAGAAACAGGGACAACCTACCGCAGGCAGTTGCCTGCGCAAATGATTATATGGCTATCGGTCTTGCAGGAGAGCTTGTCAAGGCAGGAATACGTGTTCCTGAGGATATTGCAGTTACGGGATATGATGTTCTCCCTGAGGGACGCACAAGTCCTGAGCCTGTCACATCAGCACCAATACCAGCGGAAAAGTGCGGAGCGTATGTGGTGAAATGTCTTGATGCGGAATTCATGGGTAAGAAAATACCGGAATTTAATGCAAGCGTGGAGCTTTTTATCGGCAGCAGCTGCGGCTGTAATGTCAGGAAGAAAAAAGTAAGCGTTTTAAGAGAAAAATGGGAAGTGGAAAAAACGCAGGAAGGCTTCGATTCCGTTGCAAATCATATGGCAGACGATCTTATGCTGCAAAATGATGCAGACGGACTTATAAATACAATATTTTCATACGTATATCAGATAAGACCCTTTGACAGCTTTCATCTGTGTCTCAACACAGACTGGATGGAAGAAAATAAAATTATGGGAGCCTACACGGGAAACATGATACATGCCCTTTCATGCGGTGAAGCAAGGTCAGGCTTGAATAGGGTTGATACTACGCTCTCATCTGACAAAACGGAGCTTATAAAATCTTTCTTTGAGGAGAATGAGTATCCTTCCGCTTATATATTTACCCCGTTGTTTTTTGATGAGCATTGCTTTGGTTTTGCCGCAGTCAGCTATGGAAAAGACCTGCGGTGTTATGACTCAATATACAGAAAATGGATGGATACCGTAATGCGTGGCTTAGAGGTATACAGACGTGTAAATATACTTAAAATGGCAAACTCGCTTCTTGCAGTACAACAGGTTCGTGATACACTTACAGGTTTTTATAATTACATGGGATTTTTTGAAAATGCAGTAGACGTACTTGAGGAGCTTCCGGGTGGGTGCGGGTTTGCAGACATAGTTGCAATTGATGTTTCCGGCGCTCAGGAAATAAATGGAAAAAGCGGTATAAAGGGCAGCAATCAGATAATTGTTGATTTTTCACATATGCTTGCCGGCGCGGTTGTAAACGGATATCTGTGCCACCTTGGGAACGGTGAGTTTCTCACTGCGATTATTTCCTCTGAGCAAAAGGAAAACATCATGAATGAGCTTAAGAATAAAATGCAGGAAAAGCTTGAATTATATAATATGGAATTCGGGCTTGTAGGCGGACTTTACGTTTATTCGGGCAGAGCGTGCGGAATGGCGGAAAATGCGGATGACCTTGAGGATTTGATAAATGATGCCGTGAGCAATAAAAACGGAAACAAATCAAAGGCGCAGCGCCTGAGTCAGAGCAGGATGACAAAGGAGGAACAGAAGGAGGCAGACATTGTCGGCAATATTCTTGACGGCAATAAATTTTCATATCATTTCCAGCCGATTGTCTATGCTGATACAGGGGATATTTTTGCCTATGAGGCGCTTATGCGCACAGATATAGAACCAAAGATTTCACCCTTGCAGGTGCTTAAATATGCCGAATATATGGGACGGCTTTATGATGTGGAAAAGGCAACCTTTACAAATGTGCTTACCTTTATTGAACAGAATCAGGAAAAATTTAAGGATAAAAAAGTATTTATAAACAGTATTCCCGGCAACCGCCTTAATGAGAAGGATATTGCTCTTGTGGAGCCGATACTTAAAAAATATAACGAAAAAATAGTTGTGGAGCTTACGGAGCAGGCGGAGCTTGACGATGATGAGCTTGCATCCGTTAAGGAACAGTATGAAAGAATCGGGTTAGAAATTGCAGTAGACGACTATGGAACGGGCTATTCCAATATTACGAACCTTCTTCGGTATATGCCTAACTATGTAAAAATTGACAGAATGCTCCTGTCGGGCATACAGCTCAGTCCGCAAAAACAGCACTTTGTCAAGGAGATTATTGAGTTTGCACATGATAACAATTTTAAAGCTCTTGCAGAGGGTGTTGAGACAAAGGAAGAATTAAAAACGGTTATTTCTCTGGGAGCGGATTTGATACAGGGCTTTTATACTGCCCGACCATCGGCAGAAATTGTATCCGGAATTGACACATGGATACAAAACGAGATTATTCAATATGGACAGTCTGCCCTTGAGCAAAGCGGACTTAAAAATTACGAGGCAGGTCCTGAAAGCAGTATTTCGCTTGTAAAGCTTGTTACGGGACACTATTCAACAATAAAATTTTCAAGGGATATGGCTCACAGGGATATTGTAATTGTGGGACTTCCCGGCTTTTCCTCCAACATGGACATAGATATAGGAGATTATTATGTGGGAAGAATAGAACTGCAGGATGCAAGTCTGTGTAAGCATAAGAATCAGCCGGCTATAAGGATTGGAGAGCATTGTGATGTGACGATTGTCCTTACAGGTGATAATATTTTAGAGCAGGGTGGAATTTTGGTGCCGGAGACTTCAAAGCTTACGATTCAGGGAGATGGAAACCTGACAATTAAGCAAATGGCGATTGACGGTTATGGCATTGGCAATGACAAGGACGGAAAACATGGTGATTTGTATTTTGAGCATGACGGAGCCATCGAAATCAGCGGAAATGTAATGCACGGCGCAGCCATAGGCTCAGGAATGGGTGGAAACATATATATAAACAGAGGAAAATATGTAATACATTTATCGGGTGAGGAAGGTGTAGGAATCGGTGCGCTTTATGCGGATGTTAATCTTATGGTACAAAAGTGCAGCGTTGAGCTTGACCTTATAAACTCGACAGCGGTGGGAATCGGCTCCTTATATGGAAACGCTACAATAAGCATTGCCTATGTAGGGCTTGACGGTTATTTTGGCTCCAACAAATGTGTCTGCATTGGCAGTCTGGACGGAAAGTATTGTATATTTGATGAGATACAGGCAACAATTACGTTAAATGCGCGTTCAGATATTATGTGTGGAGTAGGCTGCCTGAACGGAGATGTAAATATAAATATTAACAATGCAGCAATAATAATTGAGGTACAGGGAAAGGAAGCCATTGCAATAGGTAACTACGGTAAGACGGCAAATATACAGACAAAAAATGCAGATTTGTCTGTCAAGGTTAAAAACAGTATCGGAATCGACGTGGGGGCAGAGATGGTTTATTCAATAAACGGACGGGGAAGATATTTCCTGAATGGAAAAGAGGTTGTAAGAGAGATTATTGAAGGAGATTTTTAACAACTCTCTGCCAAAAGCATATTTTAAATGGAATGATGTAGAGGTATAAGAAATGTTAAAGCATACATTTGTGGTATGTGCGTATAAGGAAAGCCGTTATCTGGAAAGCTGCGTAAGGTCACTTGTGAATCAGACGGTAAAATCAGATATTATAATGACAACATCCACGGAAAACGAACATATAAAAAAAATTGCAGAAAAGTACAACATTCCTTTATATATAAACAGAGGGGAAAAAGGGATTGCGGGCGACTGGAATTTTGCATACTCCAAGGCTGAAACGGAATATGTGACGATTGCCCATCAGGATGACGTGTACTCGCCCGTTTACGCGGAGACTATGATAAGTATGCTTGATAAGGCAGAAAATCCGTCCATCGGCTTTACGGGATATTTTGAGATAAGAAATGGAAAGCGTGTTGTGAAAAACGCCAATCTTATCATAAAAAGGATGATGCTTCTTCCGTTAAACATAAAGGGTGGTGGAAAAAGTAAAATTTTCCGAAGAATGTCCATAGCCTTCGGCAATTCAATCTGCTGTCCCTCTGTAACCTATGTAAAGAAAAATCTGCCGTCTGCTCCTTTCGATGCAGGGCTGAAAAGTAATTTGGACTGGCAGCTTTGGGAGAGGCTGTCTAAAAAGAAGCATTCTGAATTTACTTACTGCTCCAGGCTTCTTATGGGACACAGAATACATGAGGAGTCGGAAACAAGCACAGTGATAAACGACAATAAAAGGTCGGATGAGGACTACAAAATATTTCGCATGTTCTGGCCGGCGCCAATTGCAAAGGCTATAACAAAGGTATATGCCAAAAGTGAAAAAGCCAATAAGCTGTAGTATGGCTACCGCACCATATTACAGCTTATTGATTTTTATTTTCGTTATCCTTGATGGCAATATTTTGCACAAGCTGCTTTAAGCGCTCCTCCAAATCGGAAACCTTGCGTGACATCGTAAACAATTTAATGATAAGCAAAAATATAATCACAAGATAAATAAGGTTTACTGTGGATACAAAGCCGATTTTAAAGGCAATCCATGCAGGTATCTGAGGGAACAGACTCATAATAAGCAGTATGAGGGAAAAAACAATCCAAAAAATTGCTTCGTCCATTTTAAGCTTTGACTGCCTTATTTTTCTTCGTATATATATAAATGTGCCGAAACATGCGACAATAAGCATTATTCTGAGTGTAAGTGACATTTAATCTACCTCCCGCGCATAATCTGTAAAACAAGAATGGAACAGCACATTTTCCACATATATTTTATGGAGCCGGAAAAATTAAGGTAGCTTTCACCGGCCTGACGCTCCTTCATTTCTACCTGAAACTCTTTTACGGATGCCTTACATTTTAAAAAGTAGGAAATTGTGTCAGGCTCAGGACCGAGATTGATGTCAGAAGCCATTTTTGCTATTATTTTTTTATTGTATAAGCGCATCCCTGATGTGGGGTCTGCAATTTTTTTGTGGGTGAACAGCCAGATAAGACCTGACAGCAGGCGGCTTCCAAGCATCCTTGCCGAAAAGGGCTTTTTTTGCTCCACAAAGCGGGAGCCGATTACAATATCTGCGCCTGCTTCCTCTGCAAAGGAAACCATACCGTCGATAAACTGAGGCTGGTGCTGACCGTCGCCGTCAAATTGCAGGGCGTAAGAATAATCGTTTTGCAGTGCATATTTAAGACCGGTCTGAAATGCACCTATAAGTCCGAGATTAACGGGTAAATCTATAAAATTATAATGATTCTGCCTGCATATGTTTGCCGTATCATCCGTGGAGCCGTCATTTATTATTACATAGTCGCGCCCCTCAATGCTTTTTACAACCTTTTCAATATTTTCAGCCTCGTTGTAGGCAGGTATTATGATAAGGACTTTTTTATCCATTGCAAAGATTACCTTTCAAAAGTAAAAAATCATTTCGATAACATGAAAAACACAGTGATAAAGCCGTGCTGCTCAAATTATACATCATTATTCTTAGAAAATAAAGGATTTTTAATACCTGATGCAGTGTTGTTTCTATAATTGCAAATATATAAGGAAAGCCAAAGACCTTGCTGCAAGCAGTCACCCGACTTATTGCTCGCGGGAATAAAAATGATTTTTTTAACAAAAAACAATGCGAAAACGTATAAAAGCATATAAAACAAAAAAATACTTGCCATATCGACAAAAATGAATTACAATGGCATAGTATTGATAAGAATTATCAAAAAGGTTTAATTATAAAGGAGGATGTGTCATGGCATACGTTATTGGAGATGGATGCGTTATGTGCGGGGCGTGTGCAGGAGCCTGCCCGGTAGGCGCAATCAGCGAAGGTGATGGAAAGTACGAGATTGATGCGGACACCTGCATTTCATGCGGAGCATGTGCCGGTACTTGCCCTACAGGAGTTATATCAGAGGGTTAATCATCCACACAAAAGATGAAGGGAGTGCGGTCTTTCTGCACTCCCTTCTTGTGTATACTATGGAGCTGTCGCATTAAATGCTTTTAGAGCGACAGCCTCATATGCATGTTTTGTTATGTGTTACGAATAATTTTCGGACATCACCTTCCATGTTTAAAATTTTTTTATTTGTCTGGTTATTTGAAACGGGTATATGCATATCATAATTTTAAGACCTAAGAAGAAAATATTGTGATATATTTATTTTAAAAAGGAAAAGTATTCCTCAAAAAATGATATGCATTATAATAAATAATTATAAATATCGTTATGATAAATTCCCATTTGTAAAAACGTATTATATATGCTGCTGATGGGTAAAATGTGGGATGTCCACAAAATACAGAAAAATTATATATACTGGAAAGTTTTAAACAAATCATTCCGATATTTACAATAAGAATTTACTATAAAATGGAAATAAAAGCAACATTTTTTTTCTTAATTTCCATTAAAAACTTGTGAAAAAAATAAGAATTGTCTTTACATGTAAGCATTTTGTGATAAACTAATAATATCATTTTGCGAAGGAGTGGCTGACATGAAGATTGAAAGATTAAGCGAAAATCAAATAAGGTGTACTCTTAATAAGGCTGACTTGGCAGAAAAGGAACTTCTCCTATCAGAATTAGCATATGGAACTGATAAAGCAAAGGAGCTTTTTCGTGAGTTGATGCAGCAGGCATCCAGTGAATTGGGTTTTGAGGTTGATAACATTCCTCTTATGATAGAAGCTATACCGGTATCAGCAGAGTGCCTGATACTGATTATAACGAAGGTAGAGGATCCTGATGAGCTGGATACGAGATTTTCAAGATTTACCAAGCATTTGGCGGATGTTGAAGAATACGAAAACTCTGATTCTGATGATGATGAGACATCTGAGGAAGCTTCAGGAAATGCGGCTGTAAATGCTGCGGATGGTCTTCTTGAGGCATTGGGCAGTCTGGCAGAGGGGCTCAGCGCTTTGGGCAATGCAAGAAATCCAAAGAAAAAGGAAGCTGCACAGCCTGCAATTACGCAGGACCTGTTCCGGGTATATACTTTTAAGAACATGGAGAATGTAATAAATGCTGCAAGCAGCGTGAATGGAATGTATAAAGGCACCAACACTCTCTATAAGAATAATAAGGATGGAAGATACTATCTTTACCTTGTGAAAGAAAAAGCCGTAGACAGTGATTTTGTCAAGACATGTAACATGCTTAGTGAATATGGTGACAGCATGAAGGCAACCTACGCTACGTTAGAGCATTTTGAGGAACACTACAAGGTTATAATAGAGAATAATGCTGTTCAGACCTTGAACGAGATTTAGCTTTTACGAGGGAGAAAAAAATATGTATATTACATGCTTGGATTTAGAAGGGGTGCTTGTGCCTGAGATATGGATTGCATTTGCCGAGGCGAGTGGAATACCGGAATTGAAAAGGACCACAAGGGATGAACCCGATTATGATAAGCTTATGAACTGGAGACTTGGAATACTTAAGGAGCATGGACTTGGGCTGAAAGAAATTCAGGATACGATAGCAGGCATTGACCCGTTGCCCGGCGCAAAGGAATTTCTTGATAAGCTGAGAGAGATATGTCAGGTTATAATTATAAGTGATACATTTTCACAGTTTGCGGGACCGCTTATGGCAAAGCTTGGATATCCTACGATTTTCTGTAATTCTCTTGAGGTTGCGCCATCGGGAGAGCTTACGGGCTTTAAAATGCGTTGTGAGCAGTCAAAGCTTACCACAGTGAAGGCGCTTCAGTCAATCGGATACGATACGATTGCAAGCGGTGACAGCCATAATGACCTTGCTATGATAAAGGCGAGCAAGGCAGGATTTTTGTTCAGGAGCACCGAGCAGATAAAGGCTGATTATCCGGAGCTTCCTGCCTATGAGGAATATGATGAACTTTTTGAAGCCATAAAGGCTGCGATGATTTAATTAAAAAGGGCTGCCGCACGAATGCACATTTCTTCGCACGGCAGCTCCTTTTAATTTTAAATATTAATTATTGTTTGATCTTGCAAGAATTCTTAACAGTCTCATAAATAATACAACGATATCAACGTAGAGTTCAGCAGCAGAATCAACTGCGTTGTCAAGGGTACGCGCCATTGCGTTAGCTTTTGCCCAATCATAACCGATGTATCCGCAGAATATGAGAACAACTACATAGTCGATAATACCCAGCGATGCGCCTGCAAGTGCCAGAATAAGCTCAAGGAGAACTGTAATGGCAAGGGTGACAAAAAGTGTTCTTCCCAGACTTAAGAAAAAGGAAGGGAATAATGTTGATGCAACCATCATGGCTATTGTAACAATAGCTGTTATGCCAAAAGCAGTTACAACTATATCGGTAGCTCCGGCGTATGCAAACATCTGCAAGGATGCAGAGATTATAAGTCCGAGAGGGATAACGAAAAAGTTGTATCCGATAAAGCTTACAACCGGGTTCCTTGAACCGTGAACCATTATGCCGCCTATTATACACATAACAATATAAGAAATATAAAACATTGCCGTATTGTTATAGACAAAATTAAAGGCTGTGTCTGATAAAAATGCAACCATAAAACAGTTTACCAAAAAACCATACAGTAGCACCCCGCCTATAACAAGGTTATAAGTTCTTTCTGAAATTTCAACATCGCCCTCCTGTAAAAGGGATCTGTCACGTACCTGTGCCATAAAAATTACCTCCTAAAAAATAAAAATTACTCTGCTTCCTTCTTTGCAAGATATCCATTGATGGATTCTATAACTTCATCAACATTCATTCCATGAACCATGCATGCTTCCTCCAAGCTTTCCATAGCTGCTGAAGGACAACCTACACAATGCATTCCTGATGCCATTAATATGGCGGCATTTCCAGGGTCTATCTCTATGATTTCATGAATTAACATTGACTTGTCAACTGTCTGTGCCACGTTAAGACCTCCTTTATAATATTGTACTTTTATAAAACAAAATATATAAGTATTTTGTTCATTCCATAGTAATTTATACCGTATCACTTGCGTAGCATAATGCCGGCAGGCTCAATAACGGCTTTCATTATAAGCGTTGTATTGCCGGTTGCTTTGCTGTATTATAACACTATATATAGGAAAATGTCTATGCAAAAACAATTTGTATACTGTATACAATTTATGTATGAAAAAAAGTACAAAAAAACGCTTATATTACATTGACGTGTATACAATTTGAAATTATAATATAAACAACATCAGGATTTGGCGTGGCAAAATACGATGGGGGTATAGCCTTTATGCTGAGTTCTGATACAAACAGTTTAACTATTTTATGAAAATCCGCATAGTGACAGCGGAAGAAAAAAGGAGGAGTAAAACACAATGTTATTAAAATTTGATGCATTGGAAGCAGAGGGATGGAACGGATTTGTACCGGGCAAATGGCAGAAGGAAGTAGAGGTCAGAGACTTCATTCAGAAAAACTACACTCCATATGAGGGTGATGACACATTCTTAGCTGAACCAACACAGAATACGAAGGATTTATGGCAGATGGTTCTTGATCTTTCAAAGAAGGAGAGAGAAGCAGGCGGTGTTCTTGATATGGATACTAAGGTGGTTTCTACACTTACTTCACATGGTGCCGGATATCTTGACAAGAGCAAGGAGACTATTGTCGGTTTCCAGACAGATGCGCCTTTCAAGAGAGGTATGAACGTATACGGCGGTATCCGTATGGCTATGAAGGCTTGCGAGGATAACGGATACAAGGTTGACCCTGAGGTTGTAGAGTTCTTTACCACACACAGAAAAACTCACAATGCAGGCGTATTTGATGTATACGATGATGAAATAAGAAGATGCCGTTCAAATCACATTATCACAGGTCTTCCGGATGCATACGGACGTGGACGTATTATCGGTGACTACAGAAGGGTTGCTCTTTACGGAATTGATTTCCTTATTGAGGATAAGAAGATTCAGAAGGAATCCTTTGGTAATGTTTACACAGATGACGTTATAAGGGGCAAGGAAGAAATTTCAGAGCAGATCAGAGCTCTTGGCGAATTAAAGAAGATGGCAGCAGCATATGGCATTGATATTTCCAAGCCGGCTAAGAACGTGCAGGAGGCTATTCAGGCAGTTTACTTCGGCTATCTTGGAGCAGTTAAGGAGCAGAACGGCGCAGCTATGTCACTTGGTCGTACAGCTACTTTCCTTGATATATATGCGGAGAGAGACATTAAGAACGGAACATTTACTGAGTCACAGATTCAGGAATTTGTTGACCACTTCGTTATGAAGTTAAGATGCGTTAAATTCGCAAGAACTCCTGAGTACAACTCAATTTTTGCAGGTGATCCTGTATGGGTTACTGAGTCACTTGGCGGTATGGGTGTTGACGGACGTCCGCTTGTTACAAAGATGAGCTTCAGATATCTTCACACACTTGACAACTTAGGTACTTCACCGGAGCCAAACCTTACGGTTCTCTGGTCAACAAAGCTCCCTGTAAACTGGAAGCAGTACTGTGCTAAGATGTCAATCAAGTCATCCTCAATTCAGTATGAGAATGATGACCTTATGAGACCGCTCCACGGTGACGATTATGGTATTGCATGCTGCGTATCATCAATGGTTATCGGTAAGGAGATGCAGTTCTTCGGAGCAAGAGCTAACCTTGCAAAATGTCTTCTTTACTCTATCAACGGCGGTGTTGACGAGTGTACGGGAGTACAGGTTGGTCCTAAGTACAGACCTATCACTTCTGAGTACCTTGATTATGATGAGGTTATGGAGAAGTTTGACGATATGATGGAATGGCTTGCAAAGGTATATGTAAGCGCACTTAACATCATTCACTACATGCATGATAAGTATGCATATGAGAGGATTCAGATGGCGCTTCATGACAGAGATGTCAAGAGATACTTTGCAACAGGTCTTGCAGGACTTTCCGTTGTTGCTGACTCACTTTCAGCTATTAAGTACGCTAAGGTTAAGGCAGTAAGAAATGAGCAGGGAATCGTTGTAAGCTACGAGACAGAGGGAGATTTCCCTAAATATGGTAACAACGATGACAGAGTTGACAAGATTGCTGCAAGTCTTGTATCAACATTTATGCACAAGCTCAGAAAGCATCATGTATACAGAAATGGTTTCCCTACCATGTCAATACTTACGATTACTTCAAACGTAACCTATGGTAAGAACACAGGAGATACTCCTTGTGGAAGAAAGCATGGTCAGCCATTTGCACCGGGTGCAAACCCTATGCATCAGAGAGATACTCACGGTGCGCTTGCATCACTTTCATCCGTTGCAAAGCTTCCGTTCATGGATTCACAGGACGGTATTTCAAATACCTTCTCAATAATCCCTGGAGCACTTGGCAAAGAGGATCAGATGTTTGCAGGAGACCTTAACGTAGACCTTAAGCTTGATTAATTAATAAAATCATGAAAGGTTAGGTAAGACCTAATGGATAATGGTTTAAGTAATGTAGACGATATAGTTGCAATGCTCGACAATATGGTAGCAGACGGTCATGGACACATTAATGTGTCCTATGACCCTGATAAGGAAGGAAATGAGGTTGAGACTTTAGGATGTCTCGACTGTGCAAAGGGTAATCTTGCATGCGCAGTTCCTACGCTTCATGAAGGCATTGACGACGCATTCGAAGAAAATTAAATTTTTGCTGACATTAAATCAGCGCAATATTATTTTTTAGAAATAGGAGGATTATTATTATGGCTAGCACTCAGCAGATTGACAACTTAGTTGGTATGTTAGATGGATATGTAGAAAAGGGTGGATACCACCTCAATGTAAACGTATATAACAGGGATACACTTCTCGATGCACAGAAGCATCCTGAGAATTATCCTCAGCTTACAATCCGTGTATCAGGATATGCAGTAAACTTCATTAAGCTTACTCCTGAGCAGCAGGCTGACGTTATCTCACGTACATTCCATGAGGGCATGTAATTTATTGCTGTCAAGTTGACATATCATTGAAATAAGGGTAACATAGAGAGGTGCTCAAGTTTGGGCGCCTCTTTTATGTTTTGTAAATAATTAGTTAGGAGAGATGCGACATGGAAGGAATGATACACTCAATCGAAACCTTTGGAACAGTGGACGGTCCCGGAGTGAGGTATGTGGTTTTCGTAAAGGGATGTCCGATGCGATGTAAATACTGCCATAATCCTGATACATGGGAAATGGCAGGAGGAACGAAAATGTCCACGGATGAAATACTGGAGGACTATGAGAAATACAAACCGTTTTTAAAGGGCGGCGGTCTTACGGTTACCGGTGGAGAGCCTCTTGTACAGATAGATTTTCTTACAGAGCTTTTTGAAAAAGCAAAGGAAAAGGGAATACACACCTGTCTTGATACCTCAGGTATCATGTTCAGAAGGAATGTTCCTGAAATTTACGAAAAATATGTGAGGCTTATGAAGTCAACCGATTTGATTATGCTTGACATAAAGCACATTGACCCTGAGGAGCATATCAAGCTTACCTCACAGCCAAGCGAAAATATATTTGATTTTCTTAAATTTTTGGACGAACAGGAAAAGGAAATATGGATAAGACATGTGCTTGTTCCTGAAATAACGCTTGTGCCGGAATATCTTGAAAGACTTGGAAGGTTTATTGCGCAGTTTAAGCATATCAAGGCACTTGATGTTCTTCCTTATCATGACATGGGCAAGGAAAAATATGAGAAGTTAGGTATGGATTATGTTCTTAAGGATGTCCTTCCTGTAGAAAAGGAACAGGCGATAGAGGCAAGAAACGTAATACTTGCCGCAATGAAGGAAGAAAGACAAAGGCTGGAAAATGCATAGGCAGCTCTTTGTTCTTTTTGCAATATAAAATTCATATATTTAACCAAATGCTTTGTTTTGGGTTTGTATGAATTTTCATAATATTTTGTCAAAGGGAAAAGAATTATTTTATAAAATAAAAGGTGTATTTGGGAAAAGAACAATACGTTTACTTTTCGGAATACTTTTAATGTTTGCGCTTGTCATTATCAATGTATGTATTTATTTTTCGCAGGCGCTTAAGCTTCCGGAACAGATAACGGTAGTTGTGGATGCAGGTCACGGCGGAAACGACCCCGGCAAGGTTGGAGTGAGCGGCACATTGGAAAAGGACATAAATCTTTCCATTGCATTAAAGCTTAAAACAGAGTTGGAGAAAAAAGGCATAAAGGTAATACTTACAAGGGAAAGTGATGCAAGCCTTGCCATAGAAGGGGCTACGAACAAAAAAACCTCTGACATGAATAAAAGAATAGAAATTACAAACAGCGCAAGAGCTGATTTGCTTGTAAGCGTGCACCAAAACAGCTTTACTGACCCTAAAGTGAAAGGGGCGCAGGTTTTTTATTACAAAAATTCCAAGGAAAGCGAGGACATAGCGGTAACGGTTCAGACAGAACTTGTAAATTCCCTGGATAAAGACAATAAGCGAAAAGCGAAGGCAAATAACGATTATTACGTCCTTAGAAAAAGCACCTGTCCTGCCATTATTGTGGAATGTGGGTTTTTAAGCAATTATGAGGAGGAGGCAAAGCTTGTATCGGAGGAATACCAGCAGGATATTGCTGAGGCGATTGCAGAGGGAATATATAAGGCATTGAGGCAATAAGTGTCCGCCTTTTATTAAAGGCGGACATCTATATTTGCTCCGATATTCGGATTGACTGACTGCTCCATCATCTTGGTAATCATGTCACCACTCATTTCCACAGAGTCAAGAGATTTCTTTAACATGGAAATGTCAATGGCATCCATCTTTGCTGTACCGCTGACGGATATATTGGTAGGTCCAAGTGAAGTTATGTTCATAAGATACATCTCCTCTCGAAATCATTTTGATATATTATAGCCTAATAACTAAATATATGCAATAAAAAAGAAAATATTTCATATATTTTTTGCCAATAACAAAAAAATTAATAAATAATTTTACATAAAGTGGTTGACAATAATTTTCCACAGTGTTAATATAATTTTGTAATAAGTTGTAACATTTTTGTAACAATCTTTGAGATGCTTCAGGAAAGTATTTTGAAGCGAAAATCAAGAGTGTTTTAGTCACATTCAAATGTAAATGAATCATACTTTTATCAGATAAAATTTGGAGGCGATACTGTGCGAAGAACATGCAGAAAATGGCTTAAGGTCATAGTATTATCCGGGATGTTTGCATTTGTGTCAGGAGCAGTTGCATCAAACGCACATGATATTCTTTACACAGATGAAAATGTAAGCCTGTCAACTGCAATTGACAGATGTATAGCATCAGGAACGGATATATTAGAAACAGATATATCAGAAACAGAATATAGTGTAAACGTACACATTGGTGAGAGCGCAAAATTTGTTTTGACAAATAATACTTTTGCATCAGAAACTGATGCAATACCCGAATCAGATGCCAAATCAGATTTAAAAGCTACATTGGAGGTTACGGCTGTTTCCAAGGAGGAAAACAGGCAGGAGACGGAACCTGAAGCAGAGGTTTCAGATAATCAAAATACGGTAGCTTCAGGAAACGACAATCAGGAAACCTACAATTTCTTTTCCGGCAAGGCAATTGTGGTAGCTTCCGATTATGTAAACATCCGAAAGGGAGCGGGAACGGATAATGAGATTATTGCGACGATACTTCCTGACGGAATCATAAAGGTAAAAGAGACAGGCAGTGAGTGGACATGCATTGTTTCAGCCGGACTTGAGGGATACATAAAAAATGATTATCTGCTTTTTGGCAATGAAGCGGCAGATTATGCAATGGCAAATCTGGATGACATAAATGCCACATATAACGCTATAATGGCTAAGCCTGTCCGGAAGGCAGATTCAAATGATAATGGCGGACAGACAAACAGCGGCGCATCAACGCAGGCACCTGCAGAACAGACACCGGCTTCAGGCGGCTCAGGCGTGGGAACGGATATTGCAAACTTTGCGCTTCAATATGTTGGTTACCCTTATGTTTACGGTGGCACAAGCCTTACAAACGGAGCTGACTGCTCGGGCTTTGTAATGACGGTATATAAGAATTTCGGTTACAGCCTGCCAAGGACTGCTGATGACCAGTCGCTTGCGGGAGTGGAGGTAAGCAGGGAGAACATTCAGCCGGGCGACCTTATTTTCTATGATTATGGTACGGGAGTGGTACAGCATGTTGCCATATATACGGGAAACGGACAGATGGTGCATGCAGCAAATACAAGACTTGGAATTATATCGGGCAATGCATTTTACAGCTCGGTAATCTCCATCCGAAGAATAGTAAATTAGCACCCATCTTGATAAATGTGTCAAAGGAGCTTTCATTAAAAAATGAGGCTCCTTTATTTTTGGTAATTTTTTTTGATTTTATGTGACAGAATGTTCCATTTTTGGTATACTATCCTGTAGTGAAATAAAAATAAACATAACTTAACAAAACGGAGGTAACGACATGAAGGCATATAAAGATATGAGTAAAGAGGAGCTTCTTACTCTTAAGGATGCTCTTACGGAGGAATATAAGACTGAGGAGGCGAAGGGACTTAATCTTAATATGGCAAGAGGTAAGCCCGGCTTTTCCCAGCTTGATCTTTCCATGCCAATGCTGGATGTGGTGAACAGTGAATCAGACATGAGAACCGTTCTTGGAAATGACGTCCGCAATTACGGAGATCTGGATGGAATCGGTGAGTGCAGAAGGCTTATGGCAGATATGATGTCCGTAGAAAAGGACAATGTGGTTGTCTGCGGTAATTCAAGCTTAAATATCATGTATGATACCATATCACGCTCCATGACACATGGAGTAAACGGCGCAACTCCTTGGTGTAAGCTTGATAAGGTTAAGTTTTTATGTCCTGTTCCGGGATATGACAGACATTTTAAAATTACGGAATATTTTGGTATTGAGATGATTAATATTCCGCTTTATGATGATGGACCGGATATGGATTTGGTAGAGAAATATGTAAATAATGACGATGCGGTAAAGGGTATATGGTGTGTGCCGAAATATTCCAATCCTACAGGCATTTCCTATTCCGATGAGGTTGTAAGGCGTTTTGCAGCGCTGAAGCCTGCTGCGGAGGATTTCCGTATATATTGGGATAATGCATATTGCATACATCATTTATATGATGACGTTCATGATGAAATACTTAATATATTGGACGAGTGCGAGAAAGCAGGAAATCCTGATATGGTTTACATTTTTGCATCTACCTCCAAAATAAGCTTTCCGGGTTCGGGTGTGTCTGCAATAGCAGCATCACCTAAAAATATCGAATTTATAATGGGGCAGATGACAATACAGACAATAGGTCACGATAAGATAAATCAGCTTCGTCATGCAAGGTTCTTTAAGGATATTGACGGTTTGAAGGCTCATATGAAAATACATGCAAAGCTTCTTCGCCCTAAGTTTGAAGCCGTGCTTAACACGCTTGAGAAGGAGCTTACGGGACTTGAAATAGGTAGCTGGATTAAACCAAGAGGCGGATATTTTATATCCTTTGACGCAATGCCGGGATGTGCAAAAAGTATAGTTGAAAAATGTAAGTCACTTGGAGTTATATTAACGGGCGCAGGCGCAACCTTCCCATATGGCAAGGATCCGGAGGATTCCAATATCCGTATAGCGCCGACCTTCCCTACGCCGGAGGAAATGGAGCAGGCGGTAAAAATATTTGTGCTCTGCGTAAAGCTTGCAAGTGTGGAGAAGCTGCTGGAGGAAAAATAACATGTTGGCACTTAAATTGCCGTCTGGCAATGGCTTATATAGCAACTGAAAACACGCTTTCGCTCGACTCGGACGTAGCGGTACTAAAAATAGTCGGTTTAAAACAGATTTATGTTTTAAACCGACTATTTAAGTACCGACGTCCTCAAACGGTTTTCAGTTGCTATATAACCATGTCAGACAGGCAATTTTTTAGTGCCACTACGTCCGAATTATTTAAAACTCCGGCTCGATGAGACCGTACGTATTGCCCTTACGCTTGTAAACAACATTGACTTCCTCAGTCTCAGCGTTGCGGAACACGAAGAAGTTGTGTCCCAGGAGTTCCATCTGTATGCAGGCGTCCTCAGGGTACATAGGTTTCACTGCAAAACGCTTGCTTCTGATGATTTTTATTTCCTCATCGTCCTCATCATCAACATTAAAGAAGTCGTTTTGGATATATGCAGCGTTCTGCTCCTTGTCCACGATCTTCTTTTTGTATTTGGTAACCTGACGTTCTATAACCTCAACGACCAAATCTATTGAAACATACATATCCTCGCTTGACTGCTCTGCTCTTATAATGTGTCCCTTCATAGGGATTGTGACCTCGATTTTCTGTCTTTCCTTCTCCACGGAAAAGGTAATCTGAACATCGGTGTCCTCAGCAAAAAACTTTTCTAACCTCCCGATTTTATCATAGATTGCTGACTTTAAACCCTCAGTAACCTCAATGTTCTTCCCACTTATGATATAATTCATATGCCCCACTCCTTTATGGTCAAACTCATGTACTACGAACAAGTAATACATTAAAATTATTATAGCATAACCAAAGCGTTTTTCCAACAAATTTTTCCGCTAAAAAAGGGGGCTGTCGCAATAAGGATTTTAATTCTCTTTCAAATACATTTTAAACAAAGAACGCT
>DKZK01000013.1:36490-107572 GCA_002493625.1 Lachnospiraceae bacterium UBA7076
AACAAAGAACGCTCCAACGTGTTACTTAACTTCCGCTTTTCTTTGTTTAAAATGCATAGTTACCAAGAAAATAAATCTTTATTGCGACAGCCCCTTTATCCGAGATTACCATATTTTAATTTGCGGTCATTATGTTCAGTCATCAATTTTTCCATCCAGAAGCCGGATGATTCGGTTTCCTCTGGCGGCAATATCTTCATCATGGGTAACCAGGACGATTGTTTTGCCCTCCGTTCGCAGTTCCTCAAAAATATTCATGATTTCCTGCGTGTTTTTATTGTCAAGCGCTCCCGTCGGCTCATCTGCCAGAATATATTTATTGTCAGAAACATATGCCCTTGCAATCGCCACTCTTTGCTGTTCGCCGCCCGAAAGCTGCTTGGGAAATTTATTCCGCAGCTCATATATGCCTAACCGCTTCATAATATCCGTGATTTTTTGCTTTTTCTGTTTCCCTGAAATTCTTTTTGCGTTCATGGGAAGCTCAATATTTTCATATACGGTATATTTACTCATCAGCTCGTATTTTTGAAATATAAAGCTTATCTTTTCCCTGCGGAGCCTGTCAAATTTGTCTGCGCTAAGTCCCGCAATATCAACATCATCCAGACGGTATTCTCCGCTGCTTGCCTTGTCCATACATCCTATAATGTTTAACAATGTGGTTTTTCCGGAACCGGATTTTCCCATGATGCACACAAATTCCCCTTCGTTTATGGTAAGGGAAACACCGGTCAGCGCGTCCGTTTTTCCATTGATGCTTTTATATATTTTACTTATGTTCTGTAATTCAATCATTCTTCTTCTCCTACTAAGCTGACAGGCAGATTTAACTTTAATTTAAAAATAACAGGAAGACTGCTGAGCCATATCAGTAAAATACCAAGTAACCCAATACCGGACAACACCGGCGTCATATTTATATTGCCGCTGTATTCAACGGCGTTTTTGTCGCCAAGCCAGTATGCAAGCATAATCCCGAATGCGGCAATAGATTTGTAAGCATTTTCAAATAAAAATATCCGGGAAATCTGTCTGCGTGTAAATCCGTTCATCAGCATAATATTCGTATCATGCCGGTTCACCTTATAGGAAATCAGTGTGGCAAGCAGCATGCCGATACAGGAGCAAATAAACAATACAAGGGGCATATAGTAATTTTCACCTGCCTCATCCATGGCTTCCCTTGCCTGCCGCTCAAACAAAACCTCCAGACTGTTGATGCCGTGTATATCAAGTCCAAGCTCCTCCGCTTTATTCCGAATGTTTCTCTTTACATTTTCTATATTGTCCAAATCGGCAACATGGAAATAGAAATCATTGATCATGCCATTGGTTATATATTCATTATCCGTTTCAAGGAGCTTATCAATATCCACCACGATATAATCATCAAGATTAACAAGAGAACCGCCGGAAGATATAAACTGACTTCCCCAAAAAACGGATCCTGCCGGCAGCACATTCTGTACCGTGTAATTGCATACAAGCAGCGTATCTGTTTTTGTGGTTCCTATGGGATAAGTGTCTGCCAAATTTACCCCCACCCATGCGCTAGTTTCATTTTCATCAGGGACAAGGGGAAGACCGCACAACATTCCCAGCTCAGGCGTAATAAAAAGCTCGTTTTCGGTGTAAAAATAAAGCCCGCAAAAAGAAACGTCCGGCAGCTCTTTTATGTAATGGTACAGTTCCCGGAGCTGCTCCATTTCCTCCCTGTATGCATATATGTATTTAAAAAAATTAATGTTATAAATCGTTTCGGCGTCATAGGCTGTCGTTTTTTTTGCAACAAGCTCAGCATTGTGAAAGTAAGCAAATGTAATCCATGCATAACCTACAAGTATAAATCCGAGAGCTGTCATTGCCGTTGTAATGATTGCAGTAATTTTATTTTTCATCAGCTGCGCCAGAGCATACCACATACAATATTTCATTATCAGTCTCCTTAGCATTGAATACCAGCCGTTTAATTTTAATATTAATCACATTCTTTTATTAACGTATCGGGCTCGTCCATGCATATTCGTATAACCGGAACGATAAGCACCAGCGGAATTGTCACTGCAATGTATTTCAATATTACACTGATTTGCCACAAAAAATCCTTCGTGCTGAATATTGAAAAAGAGCTCTCCAGCCGGTTTAAAAAAATCATAAACAGCTCCGATGCAGTAATTGCCAAAACCAGCAGTCCCAGAATCCGCCTGAATATCAGCAAAATAACTCTGCCCTTGGAATAGCCATAGGCGCGTCTTATTACAATTTCCTTTTTATTGCTGATATACCAGTAAATAATTGACAGTATAACCAGCACGGCGGAAAAGACATATATAAGCATGGCTATTTTCCTGCTCTCAGGGCGGATGGAGGCGCTGGCATAAAAGCTTTGAAAATTCGTTGCAAACAAATTTTCAGAATACCGCTTTTCATATTCAGCAAACAAATCTGCATACACCGACATATCCGTGTCAGAGGAAAACACAAGAAAAACACCTGCATTATTTTTGTAATACTCTAAATCCTTTAATGCCCCTTTACCCATACATTCATAATACAAAATAACATGGTGGTTAAAAATTGCAGAATTTTCAGCGGCTACATATCCCGTGACATAATATTCATCACCGTTTATTTTTATGTAATCACATCCGTTTCGGCTGTATGTATCTCTTTTTAAGGATTTGCCCAAAACGGCGCAGGGCTTGCCGGAGGCAAGGTCCTCCTCTGTGGGGTATCTGCCCGCTACGATAGGGTAAATAAGTTTATTGCCGTGCATTATCACGTGTACTCCTCTGGGGAATGCGTTATCTCCCTCGTAAAGCCAGACGTCTTCAATTACGGCATTGCATCCTGCAAAATCTTCATAATGTATGTCTTTGAATTGAATGTCTGTTCCATATACAATGTAAGCCTCCGTGTCGTTATATTGGTATGCTTTTTTATCGCTTTGCTCGCTTACGTCTATTTTTTTTGCCGTGTCGTAATAACAAAACATAAAAAATGACAATGCCAGACCGGAGAAAACGCATATTCCCACAAAGCCGTATCTGAATAATTTAATTAGAGCCGTTTTTAATGTGTTCCTGAAGAAATTCATATTTAACATTAGCGGTTGTTTCCTCGCCATCCGATTTTATTTCCAGCCAGTAATGTCCGTCCGACAGGTCATTGAGATTATAGGTGTATACGCCAGTTTCCGTAATATGCTCGCTTCTTATTAAATCTCCCACCTTTTCATTTGGCTTATCGTAATAATAAACATTAAAGGTTACGCCGCCGACCTCCACTTTCGTATCCATGGTAAATGTGTGGTTATCCGGCGCTTCAATCACAACTTCCCCGCCTGCATCAGAATTATATTTACTGCCGGGAGAATACCGCACCTGGGAAAACCATGAAGAATAACCACCGGAAACATCTTCCTCCTCCGACTTGTTCATATAGTGTTTTACAACAATTATGCCGACAACAATCACAAGCAATGAGAGTATGCCGATTATGATTCGTTTTTTCATGTTAAGGTGTCTCCGCTAAATTAATTTGTTTATACAGTGGTTGAGCCGGATTGCCGTCCGAATCAAGGACATAATGACCGCTTAGCGCACTTCTGACATTATTACCTGATGCCGTTTTTTTTGCCGTTGCTACAGAATTATATGCCGTAGCAACTGTGTTGCCACCAAGTGAATTATAATTTTTATCCCTTATGATGATATTGGCAACATTTTTGTAGCCGTATGGCGCTCCCTTTGTGTCAGCAGTTCCACTGCTTGTGGTACAGCTAATGCGGCAGGATATACTAAATTCTCCAAAATTATGGGTTTCATAACCGGTTGTTCCTGCCATTGCATGAACAGAAAAACACATGACTGCGAAAACCAGAACGGCAAAGAAATGCCTTACTTTTTTCTTCATAATAACTCCCCTCCAAATATAAAATTTTTATTATGCTACATCCAAAATATACCATGGGGTATTTTAAATGTCAATTATCGTTTTTTAAGTGAAAAAAGTCATATTGCAGTTTAATGCTTTATGGAAAAAAGTTCTGTCAAATTATGCCCACATGTGTTACAATGGCTATACTTGTACAAATTCGGGAAGGGAGGATATGCAGTGGCACAGTTGTTTCTTTGGACTTCAAATATTATAGCGGTAATTGTCATAATACTGAGCATAAAAATAAAAAATGTAAAGCATGAGCTCACGAAAAATATTCAGTGCATTTATGCATGTGCCATAGCCTGTATTCTCTTAAATGCGGCGGATGTCCTTCCCATCAGAGAAGGTGCATCCCTTCTTTTGCATGGGCTTTATCTTGCGGTTACAGACTGGCTTGTTATTGCGCTTATGGTATATGCGCGCAAGTACACCGGAATTAGTTTTGGGAAAAGGCTGACAAAATTTTTTTGCGTTCTGGCACTTGCAGATACAATATCGCTTTTGGTAAATGTTTTTACAAGGCATATGTTTGACAGTAAGCCGGCTTCTATAGGCAATACAACAATAACTACTGCCCAAATGAAGCTTCCCATGTACATAACGCATCTTGCAGTTGCATATTTTCCGGTGGCTATAGTGCTTGTTATATTCGGCTATAAGGTTTTTACTACGACAAAAATGTACCGGACAAAGTACCGGTCAGTGTTTTTAAGCCTTATTCTGATAGTGGCGGCAAACGTCGGCTACAGGTTTTTTGAAACACCTGTGGATATTTCGCCGATACTTTATGCTTTTATGGCAATATCCATATGCTATTTCACGTTGTACTATGTGCCGAGGGGACTTGTTACAAGACTGCTTTCGCATACATTAAAGGACATGGATAATGGTATTATGTGCTTTGACAGGGAAGGAAAATGCGTATATGCGAATACAGAGATAAAACGACTGTTCAATGCAGACGGTGACCTTTCAAAATTTGAAGAAAATTATAGGGTATGGAAAAGGGGCAGAAAACCGGAGGAGCTTACGGAGGAAAGCTGGCAGGATGAGAAAATGCTGGATGGAGAGATGAATTATTTTCATACAACCTTCAAGCCGCTTCTTGATGAAAACGGCAATCATGCAGGCGCCTTTTTCGTATCGGAAAATCATACAAAGGATATTCTGGAGCTTAAGAAGCAGCAGTACCGGGCGCTTCATGACAAGCTTACCGGGATATATAACAGGGAAGGATTTATTGAGAGAGTATCAAGAATGATTGATCAAAATCCGGAGGCGGATTTTACGATGGTTTGTACCGATATAAAGGATTTTAAGCTTGTAAACGAGCTTTTTGGTGAGAGACGCGGTGATGAGATACTCATGCAGATAGCGGAGCTTCTGATGAGTAAAACCTCAGAGGGAACAATATACGGACGGCTTGGCACAGACAGATTTGCAATTTTTATGCGTACGGAGCTTTATCACGAGGATACATATGTTGAATATGCCCGTAATTTGTCAAAGCTTGCAAGCAATGATGTTTACCATATGGTTATTCATGTGGGAGTATATAAAAATGTAAACAAAAAACACCGCATTGTAACAATGTGCGACCATGCGCTTCTTGCCATTGAGAAAATAAAGGATGATTACCAGCAGATTGTGGCATACTATGATGAGACATTAAGTCAGAACATAAAAAATGACAATCAACTGGTGGGCGAGTTTGATAAGGCGCTTGCCAAGGGAGAGTTTTGTATGTTTCTGCAGGCGCAGGTATCAAGGGAACACGTTGTTCAGGGAGCTGAGGCGCTTACAAGGTGGATGCACCCTGATGTGGGAATGATACCGCCTGCAAGCTTTATCCCTCTTTTTGAGAAGGTAAGCCTGATACACAGGCTTGATATGTATATCTGGGAACAGGCATGTATTAAGCTGAAGCAATGGAAAGAGCAGGGTAAAACAGATTTGTACATATCGGTAAATATTTCGCCAAAGGATTTTTACCTTGTAGATATATACACGACATTTACAATGCTGGTGGAAAAATACGGCATAAATCCTGCAAACCTGCGTCTTGAAATAACGGAGACTGCGCTTATGGCGGATATAAACAAGCAGATAGCGCTGATAGAAAAACTCAGGGCCTATGGCTTTGCCGTGGAGATTGATGATTTCGGCAGCGGATATTCCTCGCTTAATACCCTCAAGGATATACGTGCGGATGTTCTTAAGCTTGATATGGGCTTTCTCAGCAAGACAGAGTTTAAGGACAGAAGCAATGCGGTTATAGATGCAGTTGTAACCCTGTCAAAGCAGCTCGGCTTAAGTGTGGTGTCTGAGGGCGTTGAAACGGTGGAACAGGTAGATTTCCTTACAAAAACAGGCTGCGATGTATTTCAGGGCTACTATTTTGCAAGACCTATGCCGGTTAAGGATTTTGAAGAGAAATACATGAATAATACTATACATGAATAATTATATTTGAAGTTTATTTCCTACGGGGAAAGGAGAATATATGTCATATGTTGAATATGAGAAGGCACAAAAAATGGGGATTAAGGCATTTAAAAATGCAATAGCCAAGGGGGGCTCCGAATATCTTCCTGTTTTGGATGAGATACTTGAGGAGGTTGATATACAAGGTGAGGTGAGCCTCGGACTTGTAGACATACCTCTCGACAGGGTTGTCGGAACGAGTAACATGGGAAGGACATATGCATTTGCAAACAATTTCATGCCGCTGCTTGATTTTAAGACAGAGTTCGGGGCGAAATGGTCTGCACTTTGTGACAGCCACCTTGAGGAAGGGATAAGGGATCCCATTAAGGTTTATGAATACATGAATAATTTTTATGTCATTGAGGGAAACAAAAGGGTTTCTGTTTTGAAATACTTTGAGGCGGTTACAATACCTGCAAATGTCACAAGGAAAATACCAAAGAAAACAGACGACCTTCAGGTAAAGATATACTATGAGTTTATGGATTTTTATAAGCTGACAGGCATAAATTATCTCTGGTTTTCACAGGAGGGATGCTTCAGGCGGATTCTTGAGCTTACGTGTGAAAATCCGGATGAAAAGTGGAGTGAGGACCAGGTTAAAGATTTCGGCTCAGCGCATCATAGCTTCTGTATGGCAATGAAATCAAGAAAGGATAAGCTTCCGTTGACATCAGGAGATGCTTTTCTTATTTTTATTGATATATATGGCTATGACGAGGTTAAGGAGTACACAGAGGCAGAAATGCGTGAAAAGATTAATCTGCTTTGGGAGGAATTTCTTATTGAATCCAAAGGCAGGGAAATCAAGCTTACAATGGAGCCTGCAAAAAAGGGCAGAAAAAAACTTATGGATTATTTCTTAAGTCCCGTCACAAAAAAAGTTATGGTTGCATTTATATTTGATAAGGATCCTGACGAATCCGACTGGTTATACGGTCATGAGCTTGGAAGAATATATCTTGAGGAAAACTGCAGTGAGCATATAAAAACAGTTAAGGTGCATAATGTAAATTCGGAGGAGGATGCTGTTGTTGCAATGCAGGACCTTATTCTTATGGGTGTGAAAATAATTTTTACTACCTCCTCAAAGCAGGTAAAAGCGAGCCTTAAGGTTGCGGCAAATCATCCTGAGGTAAGCATTTTAAACTGTTCCTTAAATACGTCCCATAAGCTCATAAGCACCTATTATGCAAGGCTTTATGAGGTTAAATTCCTTGCGGGTATGATTGCGGGGGCACTTGCGAAAAACGGAAGGATAGGCTATGTTGCGGACTATCCGATTATCGGTATGCCGTCATGTGTAAATGCCTTTGCATTGGGAGCTAAAATGATTAATCCATATGCAAGAGTGTACCTTGAGTGGACGATTGTGAAAGGCGCTTCAAAAAATGATGTGCTGGATAAATTCAGAAGTCTTGATATTGAGTATGTATCGGATCAGATTATGTTTAAGCCGGAGGAGTACAACAGGCAGTTCGGTCTTTACAGCATAGTGGGTGACAAAATCGAAAACCTTGCCATGCCGGTATATTTGTGGGGTGTGTTCTACGAAAAGCTTATTGAGAGTATTTTGACCGGCGCTATGCAGAACGATGAAAAAACAAATGTTGATAAGGCGCTTAATTACTGGTGGGGGCTTTCGGCAGGGGTTGTGGACCTTATCTGCTCCGAGAAAATACCTGCGGGAACAATAAGACTTGTAAATATTATTAAAGATATGATGATAAATAATCAATTCAAGCCTTTTCAGGGGAATATTACATCCAAGTCGGGCACTGAAAAAAATGAGAAAGGCGAGGATATGCTGCCGGAGGATATCATGCTTATGAACTGGCTTGTTGATAATATAGAGGGTGAGATACCTGAGCTTGAGGATCTTAAGGATGAGGCAAAGGGAATCGTCGTTCTGAAGGGTGTTGCCGAAAATGATGACACCGGGGAAAAGACGGAGGAAGCTGACGGGGAACTGTCCGGAGGAGAGTAACTTATGAGAATTTTGCTGCTTGCTGATGAGGAGTCGAAATATTATTGGGATTTTTTTGAAAAAAGCAAATTGGAGGGTATTGACCTTATAATATCCTGCGGTGATTTAGCGCCGCAGTTTCTTTCCTTTCTGGCAACCTTTGCAAAAGTACCGATACTTTATATACGCGGCAATCATGACGGCTGCTACGACGACACCCCTCCTGACGGCTGTATATGCATAGATGACGACATATATATTTATGAGGGCGTAAGGATTATGGGGCTGGGAGGCTGCATGTGCTATAATGAGGGTAATTTGCAGTTTACGGAGAAACAGATGAAAAAACGGGCAAGAAGACTTGAGAGAAAGGCAAAAAGACTGGGGGGTGTTGATGTTCTTGTAACCCATTCGCCGGCATACAGCTTAAATGACAGTGAGGATTTGCCACACACGGGCTTTAAGACATTTCTTGATTTGATGGACAAGTATGAACCGAAGCTTTTTGCTCACGGACATGTTCACATAAATTACGGCAGGGATTTTAAGCGTGAAAGTATGTATGGTAACACGAGGGTCATTAATGCATTCGAAAAATATATTATAGAGCTTTAAAATTAAAAGTTGTAGGGCATTTAATAATTTGATATAATAAATCATTAAGTGCTTTTCTTAAATTATTTATAAAACGGAGGATTGCCATATGCAGACGAGGTACGACAGATGCCCTAATTGTATGCAGGCACTGCAAAACGGGGAGGATACATGTCCATATTGCGGCTTTGATGTAAACAGTTATGAGGAAAGAGGAAACTGCCTAAAGCCATTTACCGTGCTTGAAAATAAATATATGCTGGGCCGTGTTTTGGGAGTAGGCGGCTTTGGTATCACATACATAGGCTGGGATTTGAATTTGCAGACATACATAGCGATAAAGGAGTATTTTCCTGAAAGCCTTGCAGGCAGGGATGTCAATGAAAACCAGACCGTTGTACCCAATGAGACAAGCAGGGAGGTTTACGATAAGGGACTCAGGCGGTATGTGGAGGAAGCGCAGAACATATCGAAATTTTATCAGCTTCAGGGAATCGTTTCCGTAAAGGATTTCTTTTATGCCAACGGAACGGCCTATATAGTAATGGAATACATAAATGGCGTAAATTTAAAGGATTATCTTAAGAACTACGGCGGAAAGCTTGACGAGGCTACGGTGCTTGCTCTTATGAAGCCTGTTTTTGAATCTCTTTATCAGATACATAATGCGGGACTTGTCCACAGAGACATAAGCCCTGATAACATAATGGTTGATAAGGACGGAAAGATTAAGCTTATCGATTTCGGCTCGGCAAGAGGACAGTCTGCGGAGACTGACAAGACCTATACGGTCATACTGAAGCATGGTTATGCGCCTTCCGAGCAGTATTATGCAAAGGGCAATCAGGGACCGTGGACAGATATTTACAGTCTTTGCGCAACCATGTATAAAATGCTTACGGGAGTGATACCTCCAAACAGTGTAGAGCGCATGGAGCAGGATATGTATCAGTCTCCGACGCAGATGGGGATACAGGTATCCCAGAGAACAGAATATGTGCTTTCAAGGGGACTTGCGGTTAAGGCGGGTGACAGATATCAGGATATAGGGCAGCTTCTTACGGACTTATACGGGGAGGCGCCTGTAATGCAGCAAAGCGGAAGCTCCGTTCCGATTTCGGATGTTTCGGCAGCGGCAAATCCTGCATCACTTACAAATCAGTCCATGCACATAACGGTTCCGCCAACACAGATGCAGGCAACTGCAAAAAACAAAAAGACAGCATTTATTGTAATAGGATCTCTGGCTGCTGTTCTTGTCATAGGCATCATATTGTTCTTTGCCTTAGGTAAAAAGGATAACGGAAATAAAACCACGGAGGATACCGCAACCGAGAATGTTACAACCGATACGGATGCTTCGACAGAGAATCCTTCCACTGATGAGCCGTCCACGGAGATACCGGAGGATACGGGCTATAAGTATGTGTGGCCTACAGAGCTTTCAGACAATTGGAGGGACTATCAGATAGATTTCAACGGAACCATATGTCAGTTTCCTATTCCTTACAGTGAGTGGAGCAGTATGGGATGGAAGGCGGATGTCCTTCCTACTACCCTTGCGGCAGGTGATGATACGTTTGTTGACTTTTATATGAATGATATAGAGCTTTCTGTTGATATAGCAAATCTTGGACTTGCCGAGGCGGACATAAGGGATTGCTTTATAATTGGAATAAGCATTGATGCTGATAGTGATTATATTGCGCCGGGATATGTGATAACCATGTCGGGCGGACTTAAGCTTGGCGAGGCGACAGAACAGGATATAAAGTCTGTCTTTGGCGCGCCTGATTACAGATCGGAAGATGAAACTGAAGATGGAAATATTGTTAGTCTGGACTATGCAGGAGATACATGGGAGGACGGTATGGATCTTGAGCTTAACGCCGAGGGCAAGCTCAGCGCTATAAGGCTTATAAATACAAAAGCACCTGAGGGCTTTGATCCCGGAGCGGCTAATATAAATACGGAGGCGCCGGAGATAAATTCTCATTATGTTGCGCCGACAGGACCGGCGGCGGACCGATTTGACAACATTGTAACATTGGACGGCGTAAACTACAGCGTGCCTGTTCCGGCATCGGTTCTTGCAGAAAACGGATGGGTGCTTGACACTACAACGGACGATTACGTTTTGGGAGAGTCGTATACTTCAACGTACATGCAGAAAAACGGAAGCCGTATAGAGGTTGATCTTTACAATTATACAACGGACGCGATTCTTCCTATCAATGCATGGGTGACGGAAATAAGTGTGGAGGACGGATATATTGATGTGGAGGCTATTTTCCCGGGAGGAATTATTCTTGGAAACACTGCTGTGGATTTTGAAGGATTGTTTTCTGACCTCGGTGACGATTACATGGTAAATGATTACACCAGCATGAAATCTCAGTACGCATATCATAATATCGACGAGAACTCATACAGTCAGTCCTGTTTTTCGGTTATTTCGGGTGAAACCGGAGTTATATATAAAATAAGATACGAAAACAGACCGGATAAAATACGATAGCAAGGTGAGGCTGTCGCACTGAGGTTATTCGCTTATGTCTGATGCAAGGAAGTAAGGAGATGATGGTATATGGCAGAAGTAAATTTCAGGGAAATTATAGATGAGTATGTACGTTTTTGTAATGAATCGGGTAAAATAGATTTAAATTTATATGAGGAATACAATGTTAAGCGCGGACTCAGGGATTCCAACGGACGGGGCGTCCTTACGGGACTTACGGAGGTTTCTGATGTAGTTGCGTTCAGGATTGACGAAGGGGAAAGAATACCCATACCGGGTGAACTGTATTTTCAGGGCTATGAGGTGCAAAAGCTTGTTGCAGGTCAGAAGCACAGCCTTTATGGCTTTGAGGAGGCCACATACCTTCTGCTGTTCGGAGAGCTTCCCACAAAACCTCAGCTTGACAGCTTCGTGGAGGTGCTTGGCAACCTGAGACAGCTTCCGGATTCCTTTAACAGAGACGTAATTATGAAAGCGCCCAGCAATGACATGATGAATGTGCTGCAAAAATGTGTCCTGACCCTTTACTCTTATGATGACAACCCGAATGACCTCAGCATAAAAAATGTTCTGAAGCAGTGCTTAAGGCTGATTGCCCAGTTTCCGGTTATGGCAGCATACGGATATCAGGCGTACAGACATTACTATCTGGATAAAAGTCTTGTGATTCACAGACCAAAGAAGGAGCTTTCCACTGCTGAAAATATATTGAGGCTTCTCAGGACGGATGGAAAATATACGGAGCTTGAGGCGAAGGTTTTAGATGTGTGTCTCATAATACATGCAGAACACGGCGGAGGTAACAATTCAACCTTTACGACACATGTGCTTTCGTCCACGGGTACGGATACATATTCTGCCGTGGCAGCATCCCTCGGCTCCCTTAAGGGTCCGAGACACGGTGGGGCGAACCTGAAGGTGCAGCAGATGTTTGACGACCTGAAAAGCAACATAAAGGATTGGGAAAATGAGGATGAGATAAGCGAATATCTTCAGGGACTTCTTGATAAAAAGGGTTTTGACAGGTCGGGACTTATATACGGAATGGGTCATGCGGTATACAGTGAGTCGGATCCGAGAGCTGTTATACTGAAGGAATACGCAAAGAAGCTTTCCGAGGAAAAAGGACTCTCCGAAGAATTTGCTCTATACGACAGGGTGGAGACTATTGCGGCAAAGCTTATTGCCCAGCACAGGAAAACATTTAAAACCGTAAGCGCCAATGTGGATTTTTACAGCGGCTTTGTATATACAATGTTAAAGCTGCCTACGGAGATATTTACGCCGATATTTGCCATATCGCGTATTTCCGGCTGGTCGGCGCACCGTATAGAGGAGCTTGTAAACAATGGCAAAATAATTCGTCCCGCATATAAATTTGTGGGAAGGCATAAGGAATATATTCCTATGGAGGAAAGAGACTGGTAAATGTATCAGGCTTTCCATACAAAACTGAAATGGTAAGGTAAAATAAAATGTGGATTGCAGAACAATGGAAGGATTATGAGGTTATAGACTGCTCGGCGGGAGAAAAGCTTGAACGCTGGGGAGAGTATGTGCTCGTAAGACCTGACCCTCAGGTAATATGGGACACACCGAGGGAAAATACCTTGTGGGAAAAGGCAAATGCCTACTACCATAGAAGCAAAAGCGGCGGAGGAAGCTGGGAATTTAAAAACCTTCCCAAACAGTGGCAGATTGGATATAAGGGGCTTAGGTTTAACCTTAAGCCCTTTGCTTTTAAGCACACGGGACTTTTTCCCGAACAGGCGGTAAACTGGGACTGGTTTGGGGGAAAAATAAGAGAGGCGGGCCGCGCCGTAAAGGTCTTGAATCTTTTTGCCTACACAGGGGGAGCTACGATTGCCGCCGCACAGGCAGGGGCAATGGTAACCCATGTTGACGCGTCAAAGGGAATGGTTACATGGGCGAGGGAAAACGCAGTGTCATCGGGACTTGAGGACGCACCCATAAGATGGCTTGTGGATGACTGCGTAAAATTTGTACAGCGTGAAATCAGACGGGGAAACCGGTATGATGCGGTAATCATGGACCCTCCTTCATACGGCAGGGGACCAAAGGGCGAAACGTGGAAGCTTGAGGAAAATATATTTGAATTTATTAAGCTTTGCAGTGAGCTTCTTTGCGATAATCCGTTGTTTTTCCTTGTCAATTCATATACGACGGGGCTTTCTCCATCGGTGCTTACCTATATGATTTCGGAGACGGTAGGAAAAAAATATAAAGGAGAAACAATGTCGCAGGAGATAGGACTTCCTGTTACGGATACAGGACTTATACTTCCCTGCGGGGCGTCGGGAAGATGGTGTGAAATATAAGCATGGGCATGTGATTGGCGCTCCGGGAACAAGAGGTAGCATATGGAAGAAAAACAGCAGGTAAAAAAGAAACGGAACAGCAAAAAGGGCAAAATCGGCATGTCAAACAGACGGGGACGGGTGTTTGCTGCAAAAATGATTATTGTCGTGACGCTTGTTGTGCTGCAAATTATTCTTTCCATGTGGGTGTACAGTGCGCTGGAGCAGTATGACGCATACTGGCGTACGGGAGCGCTGCTTTTGAGTATCGGCGTTGTGCTTTATATTGTGAATAAACAGGATAATCCTGCGTATAAGCTTGCATGGAGTGTGCTGATTCTTTCGGCGCCGCTTATTGGAGGTACATTGTACGTAATTCTTGCGGGAAACCGGACACGTAAAAAATTCATAAAGGAGGCGCTTGAAAATCATACTGCAACCTTCGAGTATCTGCCGGATGATAAGGAGATTCTGGAGGAGGTAAAAGAAATAAGCAAAAGTGCAGGCGTGCAGGCGGAATATATATCAAAAGCCGCAGGATATTCCATATACAAAAACACAAGTGTAAGATATTTTCCTTTGGGGGAGGATAATTATGCATGTCTCCTTGAGGAGCTTAATAAGGCAAAGCATTTTATATTCATGGAATACTTTATCATAAAGCAGGGAGAAATGTGGGAAACAATACTTGAGGTTCTTCATAAAAAGGCCTCTGAGGGCGTTGACGTCAGACTGATATATGATGACTTCGGGTGCGCCATGTGGCTTCCGTCGTGGTTCATTGCCGATATGAAAAGACTTGGCATAAAAGCAGCGCCCTTTAATCCGGTGACGGCTGCATTATCATTGAGACAGAATAACAGGGACCACAGAAAGATAACGGTAATTGACGGATATACAGGATTTACGGGAGGAATAAACCTTGCGGACGAATACATTAACAAGGTAAACCGTTTCGGGCACTGGAAGGATACCGGTATCATGCTTAAGGGGGAGGCTGTGTGGAACCTGACGGTTATGTTTCTTCAGACGTGGAAAATGCTTACCGGTGAGGATGAGGACTATTATGCCTATGAGCCGTCAAAATTTGCCTATGAGCCTGTAAGCTCTGACGGCTACATCCAGCCCTATGCCGACATGCCTCTTGATGATGAGATTGTGGGGGAAAATATATACCTTAACATGATAAATAAGGCGAAACGGTATGTTTATATAACGACACCTTATCTTATAATAGACAACGAAATGTTTACTGCGCTTACCCTTGCGGCAAAAAGCGGAATAGATGTGCGGATTATCACGCCGGGCATACCGGATAAAAAGACCGTATACATGGTAACACAGTCCTATTATTATTACCTTATAAAGTCAGGCGTGAGAATATATCAGTACACCCCGGGCTTTATCCACGCAAAAACCTTTGTTGTTGATGACAGGATAGCAACGGTCGGAACTGTAAATATGGATTTCAGAAGCCTGTATCTTCACTTTGAATGCGGCGTGTGGATGTTTGATTCAGGCGTTATAAGCGACATAAAAAATGATTATGTAAATACCCTTGAAAAGTGTGATGAGGTAACACTTGAGGAGATTGAACAGACAAGTGTTGTAAAGCGCTTTTTCCAGAGCATTTTAAGATTGGTTTCACCGCTGCTTTAAAACAAAATAGCCTTGAAAACAGCTTGACGCAGTCTGCCCTTTATTGTAAAATATTATGTAAAGTGGGTGGACTGTCTTTTTTGTATTTTAAAGTACAATTTTTGCATCAAAAAATAAAAGAATTTGTGTACCCAATACGGATAAAAAATACTAAATTTAAAGGGGGACATTAAGGGATGAAAAAAGAAAAAACAAAAGGCGGCTACATATTGCAGTCCGTGGTTTCATTACTTGCGGCGCTATTAATTGCATTGCTTTTATTTGCGGCATTTTCTGATGACATAAAATATCTGTTTGGAAAAGCCCAAAATATGAACAGTGTGCTTGCGGAAGGAGAACCTGAAAAGGGTGAATATGTATCTGTAGGGGTAGATGCGGTTGTTGACTGGTATGCAGAGACTAACTACAAGATAAACGGAGTTATACCGGCAGGTTCAAAGTGGCACTGTGTGGTATGGTTAGACGATGAATCCTTCATATCGCTTACGGTTAAGGGGAAGAAGAACAAGGACATCATAAACGGGTTGATACATGATACTGAAAGATATCTGAATTATCAGGAGGAAGCACTGCCTTCGCCTGTGGTGTTTGAGGGTAAGATAACAAGCATCGGAAGCGAGGTGGATGAGTATTATGATGAGGCTATAAGATATTACGGAATAACCGGTCAGGAGGTGCATTATCTTACAATAGACACTACATATTCCAAAACGTCAATCATAATATACGGAATTATATTCCTTGCCATTATCGGAATGTTCATAGGAATGTTCATAGGCGGCATAAAGGGAGCAAAGAGATTGAAGGCGGCGGAAGGTCTTGCTGCATCAGCTCCGCAAAACTATAACCAGCAGGGCTTTGGCAGCGGACAGACCTACAATACATATGACAGCGGTCAGGGCGGCGGACAGACGTACAATACATATGACAGCGGTCAGGGCGGCGGACAGACGTACAACATATATGACAACGGTCAGGGCGGCAACACGAACACGTAAGATAAATATGATTTGCCTGTATTTTACAACAGGAAATTATATGACAAATTTTATGAAAGGGTGAATGTAAAGTGAAGATGAAGGACTTTGTGAAGAAGAATAGTTTTACAAAAAGAATGGTTGCGCTTATGCTTGTATTACTTTTGCTTACTACGCTTATTCCTTCGGATTTAAGCTTAAAGGCAGAGGGTGAAAACGGCAATACCTTGTTTGACGGAACAAGCATAATCATGTCGAGCATGATATTTGACGCTACATATAAGGATGAAAATGGCAAGGAAGTAACGGTTACCGTGGTTCCGAATGATATGACGGAGCTTCCTGCAAAAGCAACGATTAATCTTGTGATGAATTTCCTGCTTCAGGATGGAACACTTGTGCAGGCGGACAGGGATTATGTCTATAACGTACCGAAGGGAATAAGGGTTGACAGCAGTGTTACGCTTCCTCTTAAAATGGACGGAGAAGACGAGCCGATTGGTGACGTTGTTATATCAAAGGACGGTACGCTGACATTCCATTTTGACACGGATGTAATCGGAAGCAGTCAGGGCGTTCATTTTTATGTAGGCTTTGGCGGCGGCTTAAGCGATGAACTTGATGAGAAGGATGAAGAACTGAAGATACAATTTCCTACAGGAGGGGCATCCTTTGATTTTGATATAAAGTCTCTTGGTGATACGACTCCTGACAGGGAGGATGAGGGACCGAACGCCGTCATAAACAAATCGGGAAGCTTTGTAACGGGAGAGGATGGTACGAAGTATGTGGAATGGACGGTTTCCCTCAGAAATAAAAACGGAGATGTAATTGAGGGAGACATTACGGATAACCTGCCGGCGGGACTGACCTATGCGGGAAATGTAAACGTAAACGGCAAAACATACCCGAGCATAACAGGCAATTCATACGGCTACAATCAGGAAAACGGCGCTCCGAGGATGGACATTTCAACGCCGGCGGGTGGTACGTCCGTAAATATTCATGTGGAAAACTGTAAGCCCGATTATGATACAAAGGTTACATTTTTGACAGTCATGGATGAAAATCAGATATACGGGTCTGCCATTGACGGAAATACCTCCGCTGACGTTACCAACTCAGCAACATTTAATCCGAGTGATGATGAGGAGGGTGTAAGCAGCACTGCAACGATTACAAAAAAACCGAATGTGCTGAGTAAGACAAAGGGCAATGTGGATGCTGATGGAAATGTTGAATGGACCGTAACGGTAAATGCGGACAGACTTGACATAGGCGGTACGACGATTGCGGACAACTGGACGAACGGAACTCTTGTAGGAAACGAAATCAGTGTGTTAAAGGCTGATGGCTCAGCGCTTGGGACAGCAACGTTGGTTTCGGGGGCGGCTGGCGCCTATGGTTTTACCTTTACTGTACCTGACGGATGCAGCGATACACTTATCATAAAGTACAAGACGCATATATCCACAATGGAGAATGAAAGCAAGAATATAGTAAATCTCACGGGCGGAACAGACCCTTCCTATAACCTTGAAAGCTCTGCCACCGTACCGGGGGCTGATTTGTTTAAAAAAGACGGACTTGGATATGACCCTATATCACAGACAGTTTCATGGCGCATAACAGTTAATGAGAGTGGAAGACCACTTGAAAATGTTGTGGTTGAGGATATTTTCCCCGGAAATCTTCTGGATAAGGACACGGTTTCCGTAAGCGTCAGTCCTTCCACGGGAACATGGTCGGGACCAAATACTGCAGGCACCAACCCAAAGGGCTATACGGACCCGCAGAGCCTTAGCTTTAATCTGGGAAATATCGACAACACGGTTTACATAACGGTTTCCATGAAAATAAATACTTTAAATGTAGCCATGAATGCATGGAATACGTTTAAGAATTATGCAAAGCTTACGTCTGATACGATCACGAATCCTATAGACGATGAGGCGGAGATTGGAACAAATGTTGAGGACGTAAAGCTGGCGCAGAAATGGGGAAAAAGAACAGAAAAGAACAATAAGGTTAAAGCCGGCTATATTACATGGACCATAGAGGTCAAGGGACAAAAGCAAAGACCGGAAGGATATAAGATAAAGGATTATATTCCTGCAAATATGGAATATGTTCCGGGAAGCTTCCGGGTGCAGAATCAGTATTGGGATGGTAATCCGAGCTATAAGCCGCAGGTAACCATGATTACCACCGGTCAGGATGGCCAGCCGATTGATAAGCCGTACATAGAGTACACCTTTGACCCTGCGGAGGATGCCCGTTTCTTAGATACAGTCGGCAATGGAGGCGCTTTCTGGATTCAATATGAAACGAAGGTAAAGGATAAGGATTCTGCCCTGAATAATACCACATATACTAACAGCGTGGATGTGACGGCAGATTTTCCGAACGATGTAAGTGTGACACAAACAGAAAACGCATCCGTGACAGAAACCCTCGGCGGTATTCTCGGTAAGGATTATGCCTATAAACAAGGCTCAAATGAGGTTACATGGATTGTTAAGATAAATGAAGCAAAAACGGACATGAGTGCAATCAAAAATCCTACCATAAAGGATCAGCTTGAGGACTACCTTGAATACAAGGCAGGCTCGGGAAAGCTTTATCTGGTAAGTATGGATGGAACAAGGACGGAGGTTCCGAATACAAATTATCAGATAGCGGTAGTAAATAATCTTGTTACCGTAGTGCTTCCGAATATTTCTACAAACTATTATGAATTTGAGTTTACCACAAGGTTTACAAAGGGCGCAGGTGAAATGTCCCAAATTAAGGTAAACAATAAGGTTGACCTTGTGGGAGACGGCGTGATAGACCAGAAGCAGACCTCTGATGTAACAAATATTAATTTCAATTCTGCTGTAGCGGGAGCTTCTGTAAAGCGTCAGATACGTGTAAGGAAGGTGGATGCCTCCTCAGGCACACCGCTGGAGGGAGCAACCTTTGAGCTGTATCTTCCGGGCAAAATCGAAGACAAGGATGTGCTTATAGGCAGAGCGGTTACGGATAAGGACGGATATGCCGTATTTGAGGAAACCGATACATTGCTTGGCGCAACCTTAAAGCTTATGGAGACGGAAACACCGCCCGGCTATGATTATGTGGAAGCTACAACCAATACAGGGGATACAACCTCTGCTGAAGGTGTAACGATTATCAAAAACTTTACGGAGGCAAATCTTAACGCAGATACAAACGGAAAGTTTTACGAAATTGTTATACCGAATAAAAACGAAAATGATGTTACAACTGCTGATATTACCCTTAAAAAGGTAGACGCAGCAACGAATGCCGTGCTTCCGAATGCAGTGTATGGACTTTACACGGATTCGGCTTGTACCACTCTTAAGGGCGTGACAAAGGCTACGGACGATAAGGGCTATGTCACTTTTGGAAATATTCCTGAGGGAACCTACTGGCTTAAGGAGATTACGCCGCCTGACGGTTATAAGCTTTCTGACCGGATAGTAAAGGTTGAGGTAATCGTTAATAAATCTGTGACACCTGCAACCGTATCGGTAGAATATGATGATGCCGTTGCCACCGAGGTTGAGGTTACTGACGCTAAGGCAACAGGAAAATTCATCATAACCAAGATAGAATCAGGCAGCAAAACCAATGAAAAGATTGCAGGCGTTAAGTTTGAAATCTACAAGGATGAGGCGTGTACTCTTTTTGTGGCTGATGCAACAACAGATGCAAATGGTATTGCTGAATTTGCCGGCCTTGAGCTTGGAAGAACCTATTGGTATAAGGAGGCAAGCGCTCCGGATAAATATGTGCTTGATCAAACAGTAAGAAGCATTAAGGTAGGTACCGGAACTGAGACTACTGACCAAATTAAAAAGGTCACGGTATATAACAGCCTTAAGCTTGGAAATATAGTTCTCACAAAGCAGGATGACAGCATTCCTGCAAGAAGGCTTGAAGGGGTTGAATTTACTCTTTACACGGCAAATGCGGATGGCAGTGTGGGTGCGCCTTATCAAAAGGACGATGGCAGCGGCGCTTTAGTAAATTATGTTGTCACTACTGATAAAAATGGTATGGCAACCTTTGAGGACGTTCCTTTTGGCAATTATATTGTCAGGGAAACACAGGGAAAGACAAATTATATTGTGGCTGCCGATACGGAAATTGTTGTAAATAAAACAGGTGACACGACCAGAACCATTATCAATAAGGCGGAAAGATTTACCGTTACTATCAATAAATTGGATAATGCGCTGCCTGCAAAACCACTTCGGGGAGCAGAGTTTACCCTGTACAATGAAAGCGGAGTTGTCATAAGAACCGGTATTACGGATAAAGACGGAAGTCTTATCTTTAAGGACATCCCGCTCAGGGAATATACGGGAAACTATATATTAAAGGAGACAAAGACGCCTGATGGTTATATTAAGGCAGCAGACAAAACTATAACGTATGCTCAAATAATGGCTGCTGTGACAGATGGTGATGGCGTGCATCAAATTAACTTTACCAATGCGAATGCCATTATTGATGAGAAACAGGCGGGCAAGGTATTGCTTCGCAAGGTTGATAAGGATGATACATCAAAAGGTCTTCGCGGCGCTGAGTATGTTCTTATGGATGAGGACGGCAACATAGTAATGACTACATATTCCATGACGACATCAGAAGCAGCGGCTAAGGTTGCGGCAGGGGTTGCCGGTGCCGAGGAAGGCTCCATATACTTTGAGGGCATAAAATTTGGAACCTACTATATTGTTGAGACAAAAGCGCCTGTATTTGATGATAAGGTATATATACGTGATGAGAAAAAATACAAGGTCGTTATCAGCTCAAATGACGAGACGGTAACTGATGTTACATATGTGGATGAAAGCGGTGTTGAACATCAAAATACCACAGGTTATTTTACAAATGAGGTGCAGCCGGATGAGCTTCCTTTTGTAAGCTTTAAGCTGAAAAAGACGGATGATGCTGCAACGGCAAACCCTGTACACGGCGCCGTATTTAAGCTGTACAAAAATGACCCTAAGGCTGCTGATAAAACGGGAGCAGATGCAGAGGGCTTTATTGATACGGGTATAACGGGAGTCAGCGGTACGGATGGAATGGTTTATTTCAGACGTATATCCGTAAAGGATGATTCTAATGAGACAGTTTACAGGATTGTGGAGACGGAAACGCTTTTCGGATATAAAAAGAGTGATATAAAATATACCATTACAAAGGCAGAGCTTAATGCTAATGCCGGTTTGTATGTAGATGATGATCCTGATAATCCTACGAATCCGAATGTTACGACAAGGGATGATGCTGACATCACTTACCTTCCTACGGCGGATGCGGCAGGACATCTTACCGGTACTGCAAATGTCAGCACTACAAGCGGTCTTACCGTTATAAATGAAAAGCTTTATGGAAGCATAAAGCTTACAAAGCAGGGGCCTACATCAAATGTTAAGCTTGCAGGTGCAAAGTTTACAATATGTAATGAAAACGGAAGCCGAATACGTGTAGAGGGTGAATACCGTGATGTGGTTACCAATGCACAGGGTGTAGCACTGTTTGAGAAACTGCCGTTTGGCACTTATTATATAATGGAGCAGAATCCTACCCCTGATGGTTATATAAGAACCGATGAGATTATACGTGTTGAAGTAAATAAGGAGTCCAAGGTGGGCGCAATTCCTGTTACCGTTACGGATTCAAGAATCAGCCTTTATATAAGTAAGCAGGACTTTAACATTGGCACGGAGGTTTCCGGCGCAAGGCTTGTTCTGAAGGAAAAAACAGGCGGCAAGGTTATTGACGAGTGGACATCAAGTGTGGACCCGCGTCATGTGGACTACAGCAAATTGAAAATCAACACAATATATACCTTGGAGGAAACTGCCACGCCGGAGGGCTATGGCTATACGAAAAAAATTGATTTTCGTATAAAGGATGACGGAACAATTGAGAGATACGGAAGCGTGCTTGGAGATCCGGACTATGACGAAAACTATAATGCAATAAAGGCGGATGCCATTATCCTTTACGACAAAGCGGTCGATTTAACTGTTATAAAGGTGGAAACGGGCACGACTACTCCTATATCCGGCGCAAGGCTTGCAATATATGATGATGCCGGTGATGAGGTGTACAGATGGACTACGGGAGCGACAGGCGACTGTGATGTTGGAGTGAAGCTTACAGTACCAAGGTCAGGCTATAAGGTATATACCATAAAAGAGCGGTTTGCGCCTGCGGCTTACATGCTTGCAGAGCCTATACAGTTTGCCGTTGATTCTGACGCAAAGGTATACAGGTATGCAAACGGAGCTCTGGGGGCTGAAATTACAGACGGTAAAATTCAGATGGAGGATGCAAAGAAGTCGGGAGCGTTCTTCAGAAAGGTTGACTCGGAGACCTATGCCGATATTCAGGGAGCAGAGCTTGCCATATATGATGTGACAAGCGGAGAAGCTCTGGTAAAGGCGTGGACCAGCGACGGAACGCCTGAGCATTTTGCCGTTGTAAGCAGCAGTCCTGCTGATGGCGAGCTGGTTGTGGGCAATACATATGAATTCAGGGAGCTTGCGGCGCCTGCGGGATATGCGGAGGCAATGCCTGTTAAATTCAAGATAACGGGAACCACTGTGGACAATAAGGCGCAGATACAGGTACTTGAAAATGGAAATGACGATTCCCTGAACTATGATAAGGATACCCTGCTTATGCATGATAAGAAGGTAACGCTTAAGCTTAAGAAGCAGGATACATTTGGACTGTATCTGCCTGATGCTGAGCTTGAGGTATATGAATATGACTTTGATGCTAAGAGGGCAGGAACGAAGCTTCAGACCATAACAACGGGCAATACTACAGTTGAGATTGATAACACGAAGCTTAAGCTGGGTGGCTATTACCTTATCAGGGAAACTGTTGCACCGGACGGCTTTGGATATGCGGATGATATTGTTGTTCACATTAAGGAAGACGGTGTGGCGGAAGCGGTCATGACCATATCGAGAAATGACGGAGCATTTATATTTGATAATCTTCCTGTTGTATATGAAAATGTTGTTTATGTAACTGACATTGATAATGTTGTAAGCATTGGAAAGCTCGATGCAGATGAGCTTATGAATGGAAATATTGTACGTGTTGAAAATTCCATGCTTAAGCTTACCTCCGACAATGACAGATTCTTTGAGGAGGTTGTCTGGAGCAGCAGCGACAGAGGTTCAGAGCCGTTTGATATGCTGAAGTTTACGCCGGGATGCTCTTATACACTTACTGAGATTGGAGCGCCTGACGGATATGCATATACGGATCCGATTAACTTCAGGATTGATGCAGATACAAGAGAGGTTTATATTTTAAATGATGACGGCTCGGAAACACTTGCGGAAAAGCGTACAGTTTACATTTCGGATGCCAAGATAAATCTGAATGTGGCTAAGGTGGATATGCTTTCGGGCAAGTCGGTTGCGGGAGCCGGATTCCGTATCGTTGATGCTGACGGAGCGGTTGTTGCATCATGGACCAGCAGGGATAAGGCTGACACAATAGACACATCAAAGCTTAAGGCAGGAGACCCTGAATATCTGGCAGCCAATGCTGACTACAAAAAATATGCAGAGTACACGGTACAGGAGATTGAACCGCCTGTGGGCTATGAGAAGGCAGCGGATGTTACATTTGCCATAGACGGGGATGGTAAGATGTATCATGTTACCGCAGATGAAAGCGGACAGAAGCAGTATACATTATTTACCGTTACTGCCGGCGGCGTGCATATGAATCTTATAAAGGTTTCAGATGAGCCGCAGCTTAAGATAAGCAAGACTGACATAATGGGTAAGGAAGTCCCTAAGGCAACACTTACCATATATGCTAAGGATGACAGTGTGGACTTTGAACCAATTACATGGTCTACGGGAGACACTGTAGGAGAACCGAAATATGTAAGCAGGAATGTGTTTACGCCAAATGTAGAATATGTGCTTGAGGAGGTTGCTGCTCCGAATGGATATGCATACGCGCATAATATTACGTTCTACTTTGACGAAAACGGCGTGCTTTATGTGGACGGCGTCCCTATGGATGGTTCAAGAGAAATCAATATGGTTGATGAGAATATAAATGTAGTTGTAAGCAAGCAGGATGCAGAAAGCTCAAATGAGATAAAGGGCGCATCTCTTGCAATAAGAGACAGTAAGGGCGAGGTAATCCATACATTTGAAAGTGATGTAAGGCCTGCGTTGCTTCCTTCAGAATTATTTGCCGTTGAAAAAGGTAAGCTTTCATACTACACCCTTGAGGAGCTTATAGCGCCTGAGGGCTATCTGATGGCTGAGCCTGTGAAATTTGCAATCGATGATTCAGGAACGATATATATTGCAGATGAGACCGGTGAGTATAAGCCTGCGACAGCTACAAACGGTACGGTTGTCATGAAGGACGCAAGAGACCCGAATTACACCTCAAGTGTAATTAAGGGACCAAATACAGGCGACAATATGCCGATAATACCAATTGTCATCCTGGGCATTGCAGCGCTTGGCGGAATTATATTTATAATAAGAAGAAAGCTTGTGTAGAGGGGCTTTCATAAGAAATTGCAGTAAAACAGAGCAGTAAAAACATGGGGCTGCCGCACTAAGGTTATTTAATGTATAATAATCTAAGTGCGGCAGCCTCTTATGCTTTTTTATTTTTTATACGCATTGATTTTAATATTCCTTTGTGGTACAATGCGTTCAAGGACAACCGTGTTGCAGGGTGGCTGACCTCTATTCTACATAGAATGGGGGTGGTGCTTATGGACAAGAAAAAGAAGAAAGACAAGAATTTGTTTGACTTCAAAGACCTTATGTCTTTTGGAATGTTCATATTGGCATTGCTGACATTCATTTATCTGATTTGTCATTAATGCGTTAAGGCATAGAAAAACCACCCTAAACTTTGACCGGTAGCAGGTGGATTTTCTATCCCTATTATGAGGTCAACCCACCTTGTGGGCGGTTGTTCCTTTTTGTATTTCAAATATAACATACTTGCCGCCCCGAAGCAAGCATTTCTCAAAAAAAGTAAAAAAGTGCTTGCAATATGCATTTCCCTGTTATATAATAACCCTTGCTGTGACATTGATAGCGTGGAAGCGGAGGTTGCTGCGCATATGCAGGTCATTTCGTGGAGCGAATGTCAATTAAAAATAACTGGCGACAAGTCACTGTACTTATATCATCCGTTATTGGTTCCGGTTTACAAAGTAAGTTCGAAACCATGCAGGACGGAAATGACGTGTGAAAAGGAATGTTTAAAAATATGACACACACGGGAAAGTTGTACAGTCACCACTTGTCGTACTAATAACAAAGTGCGAAAAGGAGGCGGCTTTTTTTATGGCAAGTCAAATTATGAGAATCACATTGAAGGCGTACGATCACAAGTTAATCGATCAGGCTGCAAAGCAGATTATTGAAACTGTAAAGAGTACAGGAGCAAAGGTTAGCGGACCTGTTCCGATGCCTACAAAGGTTGAGAAGGTTACAATCCTCAGAGCTGTTCATAAGTATAAGGATTCCAGAGAACAGTTTGAGCAGAGAACTCACAAGAGACTTATTGATGTACTTACACCATCACAAAAGACAATTGATGCATTACAGAAGCTCGATATGTCAGCAGGCGTGTACATTGATGTCAAAATGAAGTAAAAATTGATATGCAGTACCTGGTTACATTTTAAATAGCTTCCTTAAAAAACAGCTTCCTTATATAAAAGTATATATTAAGGAATGCGTGAAAGCGTGAAAACGCATAGGAACATTTAAAATGAATTCAGTATGATTACGATGGGTAATCCGCTGTGAATTAAATTAGGAGGAAATTTTAAAATGAAGAAGGCTATTTTAGCAACAAAAGTCGGAATGACTCAAATCTTCAACGAAGACGGTGTTCTTACACCGGTAACAGTATTACAGGCCGGTCCGTGTGTTGTAACTCAGGTAAAAACAGTTGACAATGACGGTTACGATGCAATTCAGGTTGGGCTTGGCGAAAAGAAGGAAAGAGTGACTACTAAGGATGTTTCAGGTAAGAAGGTTATCAGAAACCCACATGGCGCCACTAAGGCAGAGGCAGGACATTTCAAGAAGGCAGGAACGACACCTAAGAGATATGTAAGAGAATTCAGATTGGAAAACGTTGCAGATTTCAATGCGGGCGATGAAATCAAGGCTGATATTTTTGCAGAGGGTGACAAGATAGATGTTACTGCTAAGTCAAAGGGTAAGGGATTTGCAGGTGGTATCAAGAGATACGGCATGAGATCCGGTCCTTCCGCTCACGGTTCAAAATACCATCGTCATGCGGGCTCAAATGGTTCTGCAACAACTCCGGGCAGGGTATTCAAGGGAAAGAAGATGCCTGGTCACATGGGTAACGTAAGAGTTACTGTTCAGAATCTTGAGATTGTTAAGATAGATGTTGAAAACAATGTAATCTTGGTAAAGGGCGCAGTTCCGGGACCTAAGAAATCATTAGTAATGATTAAGGAAACAGTAAAAGTCGGTAAATAGCCGGTTTTTCAGGAAGGAGGAACATTTAGATGGCAACAGTAGCTGTTTATAACATCGAAGGCAAGGAAGTTGATAAGCTTGAACTTAATGACAACGTATTCGGTGTTGAAATAAATGAACAATTAGTACACAAGGCTGTAGTTACCCAGCTCGCTAACAAGCGTCAGGGAACACAGAGCGCAAAAACACGTTCCGAGGTATCCGGCGGTGGAAAGAAGCCGTGGAGACAGAAGGGAACAGGTCACGCAAGACAGGGTTCAATCAGAGCGCCTCAGTGGAAGGGCGGCGGAGTTGTATTTGCTCCAAAGCCAAGGGATTATTCCATGAAGATGAACAAGAGAGAGAAACAGATTGCAATGAAGTCAGCGCTTACTTCAAAGGTTCAGACCGCAAAGCTTATCGTTGTTGATGAATTTAACATTGATGAGATTAAGACTTCAAGATTTGTCAAGATTCTTGACAATCTTAAAAGCCCTAAGGCATTGGTAGTAACGAAGGAAAAAGACGAAAAGGTTTATCTTTCAGCAAGAAATATACCTACAGTTAAGACTGCTTTGGCAAACACAATTAATGTATATGATATCCTTAAGTATGAATCACTTGTAATTACTAAGGATGCCGTAGCTGCAATCGAGGAGGTGTATGCATAATGGCAGATATTAAATATTATGACGTTATCTTAAAGCCGGTTCTTACAGAAAAGAGCATGAACATAATGGCAGAAAAAAAATATACATTTTATGTTCATCCGGATGCAACCAAGACTCAGGTTAAGGAAGCTGTTGAAAAGATGTTTGACGGTGTTAAGGTAGCAAAGGTTAATACAATGAATATTGCAGGCAAGACAAAAAGACGTGGCACGACATATGGAAAGACTGCAAAAAGAAAAAAGGCAATCGTACAGCTTACTGCTGAGAGCAGCGATATTCAGTTGTTCGAGGGACTGTAGAATGTAAATCGAAAGGAGAAACAAAATGGGAATTAAGACTTATAACCCATATACACCTTCCAGAAGGAATATGACCGGTCTTGATTTTTCAGAGATTACAAAGACTACTCCTGAAAAGTCACTTCTTGCCAAGAAGTCAAAAAATTCCGGACGTAACAATCAGGGTAAAATCACTGTAAGACATCACGGTGGTGGAAATAGACAAAAATACAGAATCGTTGATTTTAAGAGAAGAAAGGATGACATACCTGCAAAGGTTGCTGCAATCGAGTACGATCCTAACAGAACTGCAAACATTGCGCTTCTTCACTATGTTGATGGCGAGAAGGCATACATCATTGCGCCTGTGGGACTTAAGGTTGGGGATATGCTTATGAGCGGCCCGAATGCAGAGGTAAGAGTTGGCAATTGCCTGCCGCTCTCTGACATTCCGGTCGGTACTGAAATTCACAATATTGAGCTTTATCCGGGCAAGGGAGCGCAGCTTGTGCGTTCAGCAGGTAACTCCGCTCAGCTTATGGCAAAGGAAGGAAAGTATGCAACACTCCGTCTTCCTTCCGGCGAGATGAGAATGGTTCCTATCGTTTGCCGTGCGACAATCGGACAGGTTGGAAATATTGAGCACGGACTTGTTAATATCGGTAAGGCAGGACGTAAGCGTCACATGGGAATAAGACCTACAGTAAGAGGTTCCGTTATGAACCCGAACGACCATCCACATGGTGGTGGTGAAGGTAGAACCAGCATCGGTAGACCAGGACCTTCTACTCCTTGGGGTAAACCGGCACTGGGACTTAAGACCAGAAAGAAGAACAAGCAGTCTAACAAGCTGATAATAAGAACAAGAGACGGTAAGAACGTTAAGTAAGGAGGTAACATATGGCTCGTTCATTAAAAAAAGGACCATTTGCAGACGAGAGTTTATTAAAGAAAATAGATGCACTTAATGCGGCAAATGACAAGCAGGTTATTAAAACATGGTCACGCCGTTCAACTATCTTCCCTTCATTTGTAGGTCATACGATAGCAGTATATGATGGAAGAAAGCATGTGCCTGTATATGTAACTGAGGATATGGTTGGACATAAGCTCGGTGAGTTCGTTGCAACAAGAACATACAGAGGACATGGCAAGGATGAGAAAAAGGGTAAGAAGAAATAAGTGAGAGGAGGAGACATTCATGGCAAAAGGACATAGATCCCAGATTAAGAGACTCAGAAATGAAAATAAGGATACAAGACCAAAGGCTACCGTATCTTATGCCAGGGTTTCAGTGACAAAGGCATGCTTTGTGTTAGATGCAATAAGAGGCAAGGATGTAACTTCAGCACTTGGTATTCTTGCTTATAACAACAGATACGCTTCAAGGGTTATTGAGAAGCTCTTAAAGTCAGCTATTGCAAATGCAGAGAATAACAATGGAATGAAGGCAGAGGACCTTTACATTGCTGAATGTTATGCAAATAAAGGACCAACAATGAAAAGAATTCAACCAAGGGCACAGGGCAGGGCTTACAGAATCGAGAAGAGAACAAGCCACATCACTATTGTGCTGGATGAAAGATAGGAGGTAAGCAGAGTGGGACAGAAGGTTAATCCACATGGTTTAAGAGTCGGAATAATCAAGGATTGGGATTCAAAGTGGTATGCTGAGACAAAAAACGGCGAATTTGCAGACAATCTTGTTGAAGATTATAAAATCAGAGAGTTTATAAAGAAAGAGCTTTATCAGGCAAATATTTCTAAGATTGAGATTGAGAGAACCGCAGACAGGGTTAAGGTAAGCGTTTATACTGCAAAGCCCGGTGTTGTTATAGGTAAGGGCGGAGCCGGTATCGAGAAGGTTAAGGCTAAGGTTCAGAAGCTTACCAAAAAGAAGCTTATCATTGACATTAAGGAAATTAAGAAGCCGGATCTGGATGCACAGCTTGTAGCAGAGAATATTGCTGCGCAGCTTGAGAACCGTATTTCCTTCAGAAGGGCAATGAAGTCATGCATGGGCAGAACCATGAAGGCAGGAGCGCTTGGAATAAAGACTGCATGTTCAGGAAGACTTGGCGGCGCAGATATGGCAAGAACAGAGTTTTACAGCGAGGGCACAATACCTTTGCAGACTCTCCGCGCCGATATCGACTACGGTTTTGCTGAGGCAGATACAACATACGGTAAAGTTGGTGTTAAGACATGGATTTACCATGGAGAAGTACTTCCTACTAAGGGAAATAAGGAAGGGAGCGATAAATAATGTTAATGCCTAAAAGAGTTAAGCGTCGTAAGCAGTTCAGAGGCTCTATGAAGGGAAAGGCGCTTAGAGGAAATAAAATAACAAATGGCGAGTATGGTATCGTAGCAATGGAGCCTGCATGGATTAAGTCCAATCAGATTGAGGCTGCCCGTATTGCCATGACACGTTACGTAAAGCGTAATGGTAAGGTTTGGATAAAGATTTTCCCTGACAAGCCGGTAACAGCTAAGCCTGCTGAGACCCGTATGGGTTCCGGTAAAGGTTCGCTTGAGTACTGGGTTGCAGTTGTTAAGCCTGGAAGGGTGCTTTTTGAGATTGCAGGTGTTCCGGAGGAAACTGCAAAGGAGGCACTTCGTCTTGCGACACACAAGCTTCCGTTGAAGTGTAAGATTGTGTCAAAGGCAGACTTAGAAGTCAGCGAAGGAGGTAAATAGCAGTGAAGCTTAAAGAATATAGAGAAGAATTAAAGGCAAAATCACTTGAGGAATTACAGAGCGATTTAGTAGCTGCTAAGAAGGAATTATTTAACCTGAGATTCCAGAATGCCACTAATCAGCTTGAGAATACAAGCAGAATCAAGGATGTCAGAAGAAACATCGCCAGAATACAGACTATAATAGCCCAGAAGGCTAACTAATTATCGTAAAAGGAGGAATTATTGTGGACAGAAATCTTAGAAAAACACGTGTAGGCTTAGTTACAAGTGATAAAATGGATAAGACAATTGTTGTTTCAATCGTTGACAATGTAAAGCATCCTCTTTACGGTAAGATTGTAAAGAGAACTTACAAATTGAAGGCTCATGATGAAAAGAATGAGTGCAGGATTGGTGATAGAGTAAAAGTTATGGAGACAAGACCACTTTCAAAGGATAAGAGATGGAGACTTGTTGAGATAATCGAGAAAGCTAAGTAAAGGAGGCATAAGCAATGGTTCAGCAGGAAACAAGACTTAAGGTTGCTGACAATACAGGTGCTAAGGAGCTTCTCTGCATCAGGGTATTAGGCGGTTCAACCAGAAGATATGCAAACATCGGTGATATCATCGTTGCCTCCGTTAAGGATGCAACGCCGGGCGGAGTTGTAAAGAAAGGTGACGTTGTAAAGGCTGTAGTGGTACGTTCCAAGAAGGGCGCGCGCCGTAAGGACGGTTCCTACATCAAGTTTGATGAGAATGCAGCAGTTATCATAAAGGAAGACGGAAATCCAAGAGGAACCCGTATATTTGGACCTGTTGCAAGAGAGCTTCGTGATAAGAAGTTTATGAAGATTGTATCTCTTGCACCGGAAGTATTATAGGAGGTAGAGACTGTGGCAACGATGAAAATTAAAAAAGACGATTTAGTCAGAGTGATTGCCGGCAAGGACAAAGGCAAAGAAGGAAAAGTATTAGCAGTTGATACTAAAAATAATAAGGTGCTTGTTGAGGGTGTTAATATTGTTCACAGACACAGTAAGCCGAGTATGCAGAATCAGCAGGGCGGCATTATTGACAAGGAAGCGCCTATTGCTATATCTAACGTAATGTATCTTCACAAGGGTAAGCCGGTCAGAATCGGTTTTATAGGTGAGAAGAAGGATAAGACGAGAGCTGCCAAGGTAAACGGCAAGCTTGAGGCTATTGATGACTAGGAATACTAAGAAAGGAGGCATAGGAATTTGAGCAGACTTAAGGATATGTATAGCAACGAAATTAAAGATGCTATGACAAAAAAATTTGGATATAAAAATGTTATGCAGGTACCAAAGCTTGAGAAGATTGTTATCAACATGGGTGTTGGCGAGGCAAGAGAGAATGCTAAGGTGCTTGATGCAGCTATAAAGGATTTAGAGATTATAACAGGTCAGAAGGCTGTTGTTACAAGAGCAAAGAAGTCGGTTGCAAACTTCAAGCTTAGAGAGGGAATGCCTATCGGATGCAAGGTTACACTCCGTGGCGAAAAGATGTATGAGTTTACTGACAGACTTGTTAATCTTGCGCTTCCTCGTGTACGTGACTTCAGAGGTGTTAATCCTAATGCGTTTGACGGCAGAGGAAACTATGCGCTTGGCATTAAGGAGCAGCTTATTTTCCCGGAAATCGAGTACGATAAGATTGATAAGGTAAGAGGTATGGATGTTATATTTGTCACTACGGCAAATACTGACGAGGAAGCCCGCGAATTATTAACGCTTTTCGGAATGCCATTTAAGAAGTAATAGGAGGGAATAACATGGCAAAAACATCAATGAAGGTTAAGCAGCAGCGTGCTCAGAAGTTTTCTACAAGAGAGTACACCCGCTGTAAGATATGTGGTCGTCCACATGCATATTTAAGAAAATACGGAATCTGCAGAATCTGCTTCCGTGAGTTAGCATATAAGGGTCAGATACCGGGCGTTAAGAAGTCGAGTTGGTAGTTGTCCTAAGGAGGGACCCGCTTGCGGGAGGATACCTTAGGACGGACCCACGAAGTGGGAAGATTTCTTAGGACGGACCCGCGAATTATATTAATAGGAGGCAAAAGAATTATGTCAATGAGCGATCCAATTGCAGATATGCTTACAAGAATTCGTAATGCAAATACTGCAAAACATGATACAGTAGATATACCGGCATCTAAGATGAAGCTGGCGATTGCGGATATTCTTCTTAAAGAGGGATACATTAAGGCAGTTGACGTTGTTGAGGAAGGAAACTTCAAGACTATAAGGGTTACACTTAAGTATGGTGCAAATAAGAATGAGAAGGTACTTACCGGTCTTAAGAGAATTTCTAAGCCGGGACTTCGTGTGTATGCATCAAAGGATGAGCTTCCAAAGGTTCTCGGAGGACTTGGAACAGCTATCATTTCAACGAACAAGGGTGTGCTTACGGATAAGGAAGCAAGAAAAGAGAATGTCGGTGGAGAGGTTCTCGCTTTCATCTGGTAAGAGACACATTAAAAATTATAAGGAGGATAAGGCGAAATGTCACGAATTGGAAGAATGCCTATCGCTGTACCGGCAGGTGTTACTGTTGATATAGCAGAAAATAATAAGGTGACTGTAAAGGGACCGAAGGGAACTCTTGAGAGAGTGCTCCCTGCTGAGATGGAAATCACCAGAGAAGGTGAGGAAATTTTAGTAAAAAGGCCAAATGACTTAAAGAAAATGAAATCACTTCACGGTCTTACAAGAACGCTTATTAACAACATGGTTGTTGGTGTTACGGAAGGATATACAAAGACTCTTGAGGTAAACGGAGTTGGTTACAGGGCAGCAAAGCAGGGCAGCAAGCTTACGCTTTCTCTCGGATTTTCACATCCGGTAGAGATGACTGATCCTGAGGGAATTACAACCACCGTTGACGGAAATAAGATTGTTGTAAGTGGTATTGATAAAGAGAAGGTTGGCCAGTACGCAGCCGAAATAAGAGAAAAGAGAGCTCCTGAACCATATAAGGGTAAGGGTATCAAGTACGATTATGAGGTTATCAGACGTAAGGTTGGTAAGACCGGTAAGAAATAATTAAGGAGTGTAAATGAGATGATTAATAAAGAATCAAGAAGCGTTAGACGTGTTAAAAAGCATTTAAGAGTTCGTAACCGTTTCAGCGGTACAGCAGCAAGACCTCGTTTAGCAGTATTCAGAAGTAATAATCATATGTACGCTCAGATTATTGATGATACGGCTGGACATACTTTAGTGTCTGCTTCCACTGTTCAGAAGGATGTAAAGGCTGAGCTTGAGAAGACAAATGATGTGGCAGCGGCTGCTTATCTCGGAACGGTTATAGCAAAAAGAGCCCTTGATGCAGGAATAACGACAGTTGTTTTCGACAGAGGCGGATTTGTTTATCATGGTAAGATTAAGGCATTAGCAGATGCAGCAAGAGAAGCTGGATTGGAATTCTAATAAGGAGGAAAAGCGACATATGAAGCATGAAATCATAGATGCGAGTAAGTTAGAATTAGAAGAAAATGTTGTAAACATTAAGCGTGTTACGAAAGTTGTTAAGGGCGGACGTAACATGAGATTTGCTGCTCTTGTGGTTGTCGGAGACAAAAACGGCCATGTAGGCGCCGGCGTAGGAAAGGCTGCGGAAATTCCGGAAGCCATCCGCAAGGGCAAAGAGGACGCAATAAAGAAATTAGTTAAGGTTAAAATCAATGAAAACGGAAGTATCCCTTATGATTGGGAAGGCAGCTTCGGCAGTGCAAAGGTATTGCTTAAGTCTTCTCCAAAGGGTACCGGTATTATCGCAGGAGGTCCTGCCCGTTCCGTACTTGAGCTTGCGGGATACAAGAACATCCGTACAAAGTCCTTAGGTTCAAATAACAAGCAGAATGTTGTTCTTGCTACTATCGCAGGACTTGCTGAAATTAAGTCTCCTGAGGAAGTTGCAAAGCTTCGCAGCAAATCTTTAGATGAGATTCTTAACTAAGGAGGGATTTAAAAATGGCAGATAAGTTAAAGGTTACGTTAGTTAAGTCACCGATTGGCGCTATTCCAAAGCATAGAGCTACCGTTGCGGCACTTGGACTCAGAAAGCTTAATAAGAGTGTTGAGCTTCCAAATAATGCATCAACATTGGGAATGGTAAAACAGGTTAGTCACTTAGTTAAGGTAGAGGAAGTTTAATAGTATTTGAATTAGGAGGTACAGTCATGGATTTATCGAACTTAAAGCCGGCTGAAGGCGCTGTGACAAGCGGTAATTTCAGGAGAGGCCGTGGACATGGTTCAGGAAATGGCAAGACCGCAGGTAAGGGACACAAGGGTCAGAAGGCTCGTTCAGGTGCACCAAGACCGGGCTTTGAAGGTGGTCAGATGCCACTTTATAGAAGAATACCAAAGAGAGGATTCACTTGCAGAAACCATAAGGAAATCGTTGCAATCAATTTGTCTGTTCTTGAAAGATTTGAGGATGGTTCTGAGGTAACTGTTGCAACGCTTATTGAGGCAGGCATTGTTAAGAATCCCAGAGATGGTGTTAAGATATTGGGAAATGGAGAGTTAACTAAGAAGCTTACTGTTAAGGTTAATGCCTGCAGTAAAGCTGCCGCTGAGAAAATCGAGGCACTTGGTGGAAAAGTTGAGGTGGTTTAGGTATGTTCAAAACCTTGAGAGACGCTCTTAAAGTAAAGGATATACGAAATGGTTTGCTTTTTACGTTCTTTATAATGATTGTAATAAGACTTGGCTCACATATTCCGGTGCCGGGTCTTAACACAGAGGAGATAAAGGCATATATGGACTCCATGTTTGGTGATTCCGGCGCCGGCAATCTGCTTGCAACATTTACGGGCGGTTCATTTACACAGATGACCATATTTGCCCTGAATGTAACGCCATATATCACATCCTCAATTATAATACAGCTTCTCACGATAGCTATTCCGGCTCTTGAGGAGATGCAGAGAGATGGTGAGGACGGACGTAAAAAGATGACGGCAATAACAAGGTATGTGACCTTGCTTCTCGCTGTCATTGAAAGTATTGGTCTTTCCATAGGCTTTGACAGAGGAGGCTTTTTTACCATAAACACGACACTTGGGTATTTTACTGTTGTTGTTACACTTACGGCAGGCAGTGCCTTTGTTATGTGGCTGGGGGAAAAGGTTACGGACTACGGTGTTGGAAACGGTATATCAATTATACTTTTAATAAACATCGTTTCAAGGATGCCTGATGATTTTTATAATCTTTACGTGATGTTTGTAAAGGGTAAGGATATTGTAAATCAAACGATAGCTGTCGTTGTTGTTCTGGCAGTTGTAATTGTTACAATCGTTCTTGTCGTTCTGCTTCAGGACGGTGTAAGAAAAATACCTGTTCAATATGCGCAGAAGGTTCAGGGAAGAAGAATGGTCGGCGGACAGGCGAGTCATATTCCACTTAAGGTTAATACCTCAGGTGTTATTCCCGTAATCTTTGCATCGTCAATTCTTTCGGTGCCGTCAGTTGTTGTAAGTCTGTTCAGCATTAAGGTATCGGGAACATGGGCAAAGATCTTTGAGGGCATGAATCAGTCGTACTGGTGTAACCGGGATCATCCTTGGGCAAGCATAGGACTTCTGGTATATATTCTTTTAGTTTTCTTCTTTGCTTATTTCTATACATCGGTTACGTTTAATCCGATGGAGATAGCAAATAACATGAAAAGAAGCGGTGGATTTGTCCCGGGTATCAGACCGGGTAAGCCGACACAGGATTATCTGAATAAGATACTCAATTATATTGTGTTTATTGGAGCTGTTGGGCTTATATTAGTAGCTGTTATACCGATATTTTTTAACGGCTGGTTTGGCGCAAATGTATCCTTCGGCGGAACATCGCTTATAATCATTGTTGGTGTAATCGTAGAGACAATAAAGCAGATAGAATCAAAGATGATTGTCAGAAATTATTCGGGATTTTTAAATAGTTAGGGATAAGGGTTGCTGTGAAAATGCGGCAGCCCAATTCCTGGTTTTATAACTTTTTTAGGAGGTAATGTTTATGAAGATTATTATGTTGGGTGCGCCTGGCGCAGGAAAAGGAACACAGGCTAAGATGATAGCAGAAAAGTATTCGATTCCACACATTTCAACAGGTGATATATTCAGGGCAAATATAAAAAACGGAACGGAGCTTGGTGCAAAGGCTAAGGAATATATGGATAAGGGGCTTCTTGTACCGGATGAGCTTGTTGTAGATCTTATTATGGACAGATTTAAGGCTGATGACTGCAAAAACGGATATGTGCTTGATGGCTTCCCAAGAACAATTCCACAGGCAGAAGCATTGGATAAAGCACTTTCAGCAAACGGCGAGAGCATTGATTATGCAATCAATGTTGAGGTGCCTGATGAGAATATTGTAAACAGAATGTCAGGAAGAAGGGCATGCGTAGGCTGCGGCGCAACTTATCACATTAAGTACAATCCTACAAAGGTTGAAGGCAAATGTGATGCCTGCGGTGAGGAGCTTATTTTAAGGGATGATGATAAGCCGGAGACAGTTCTTAACAGACTTTCCGTTTACCATGAGCAGACACAGCCTCTTATTGATTATTATACAAAGAAGGGCGTTATTGCCGAGGTTGACGGAACAAAGGATATGCAGGATGTATTTAATGCAATTGTAGGCATTTTGGGAGAGTAAGAAAAATGGCTATTATAATAAAATCCCATAGAGAAATTGAACTGATGAAGGAGGCAGGCAGGATACTTGCCATAACCCATGAGGAAATCAGGAAGATAATTAAACCGGGCATATCAACCTATGATATTGATAAGCTTGGAGAGGAAGTAATCAGGAGCTATGGGTGCATACCATCATTTTTAAACTATAATGGTTATCCGGCATCTATATGTACCTCCGTAAATGATGAGGTTGTGCACGGGATTCCTTCAAAGGACAGAATTCTGCAGGAGGGAGACATCATAAGTCTGGATGCAGGCGTAATATATAACGGCTATCATTCTGATTCCGCAAGAACCTATCCCGTAGGAAAGGTAAGCGAGAAGGCGGAAAGACTTATGAAGGTCACAAAGGAAAGTTTTTTTGAAGGACTTAAAATGTGCAGGGACGGAAATCATGTAAATGATATTTCAAAGGCGGTATTTGACTATATTACTGCAAGAGGTTACTCTGCGGTGAGAGACCTGGTAGGTCATGGCGTAGGCGCAAACTTACATGAGGCGCCGGAGGTTCCGAATTTTACAAGACCGAGAAAAGGTCCGAAGCTGAAAGCAGGAATGACGATAGCGGTAGAGCCTATGATTAACATAGGAACTTATGAGGTGGAATGGCTGGATGATGACTGGACCGTCGTCACGGCAGACGGAGAGCTTTCGTCCCATTATGAGAATACAATTCTTATAACGGAGGGGGATCCGGTTATTCTGTCACAGGCAGAGGGAATTGAATTGTAATATAAGGAGGATTAATATATGCCAAAAGCGGACGAGATAGAAATGGAAGGTGTAGTCCTTGAGAAGCTTCCAAACGCGATGTTTCAGGTTGAACTGGAAAATGGACTTAAGGTTCTTGCACATATAAGTGGAAAACTCAGAATGAATTATATAAAAATTCTTCCGGGAGATAAGGTTACGGTTGTACTTTCACCATACGATCTTACAAAGGGAAGAATAACATGGAGGGCTAAATAGCGAAAAGCCTTTAAAACAGCCAAATTGTTAATAAATTAATAAAAAAACTGCTTGCATTATATTCTGGAAAATGTTAGAATATCAATTTGTAGCGGACTTTTTTAAGTTGTATCAATTTTTTTAAAAAGTTGATATATAATATGTCTGGTGACGAAGTCGCCAGGACTTGAAAGGAGTGCATTTTAATGAAGGTTAGAGCATCAGTTAAACCGATTTGCGATAAGTGCAAAGTCATTAAAAGAAAAGGCAGTATTCGTATAATCTGCGAAAATCCAAAGCACAAACAGCGTCAGGGTTAGTAATATGCTTAATCCATGACAGGTCAGAACAAGGTATGTAGGATGATGGCCCATCTGTGAATATGCCTTGTATTTGTGCACGTGATACTATTCCATATCACGTTACTGACCTATAGCAGGGTTCTTTGAACCATGCCGGTAGAAAACATGGTTTTCTATCAAATAAATAAAGCGGCTGTAGCATTTGATATGCTAATTATATAACAAGGTATTGATTTTTTGTCAAAGCCGGTATGCATTTCACCTTTGTAATCGGTACGAGCGCTAACTGAGTGCAAAGGATATCGGAGCGGCGAAAAATGAGCGCAAAAGAAAATTTCGGAGGTATATTTAGAATGGCTCGTATTTCAGGTGTTGATTTACCAAGAGAGAAGCGTGTCGAGATAGGTCTTACTTATATTTACGGTATAGGCAGGACTTCTTCAGCAAGAATTCTTAAAGAAGCAAATGTAGATCCGGATACAAGAGTTCGTGACCTTACTGATGATGAGGTTAAGAGAATCAGTGAAGTTATCAATGAAACTCAGGTTGTAGAGGGTGATTTACGTAGAGAGATAGCTCTTAATATTAAGCGTTTACAGGAAATTGGCTGTTATCGTGGAATCCGCCACAGAAAGGGATTGCCTGTTCGTGGTCAGAAAACCAAGACAAACGCAAGAACCCGTAAAGGTCCTAAGAAAACTGTAGCTAATAAGAAGAAGTAATCAGGGAGGTTTAGGTTAATGGCTAAGAAGGTTACTACTAAAAAAGTGACAAAGAAGCGTGTCAGAAAGAACGTTGAACGTGGACAGGCTCATATTCAGTCATCATTTAATAATACAATTGTTACATTGACAGATGCCGAGGGTAATGCATTATCCTGGGCCAGTGCAGGTGGATTAGGTTTCAGAGGTTCAAAGAAGTCCACTCCTTATGCTGCTCAGATGGCAGCAGAGACAGCAGCAAAGGCTGCTTTGCCTTATGGTCTTAAGACGATTGACGTTATGGTAAAGGGACCGGGTTCAGGCAGAGAGGCAGCTATACGTGCTCTTTCCGCTTGTGGTCTTGAGGTTGTCAGCATAAGAGACGTGACTCCTGTTCCGCATAACGGATGCCGTCCGCCAAAAAGAAGAAGAGTTTAATAGGAGGTACAAAGAAAATGGCAGTAGATAGAACCCCAGTTCTTAAGAGATGCAGATCTTTGGGTATGGAGCCAATGTATCTCGGCGTAAATAAAAAGTCAAAAAGAAAGTTAAACAGAGCAAACAGAAAGGTAAGCGAGTATGGAATGCAGCTTCGTGAGAAGCAGAAGGCTAAATTTATTTATGGCGTGCTTGAGAAGCCTTTCCGTAATTTATTTGAGAAGGCACAGAAGATGCCCGGTCTTGCAGGTCCTAACCTTATGATGCTGCTTGAGCTCAGACTCGACAACATTGTTTTCCGTATGGGCTTTGCGAGAACAAGGAGAGAGGCAAGACAGATTGTTGACCATAAGCATGTACTGGTAAATGGCAAGTGCGTCAACATTCCTTCCTACAGAGTAGATGCCGGAGACAAAATTGAAATAAGAGAAAAGAGCAAATCACTTCAGAGATATAAGGATATAGTTGAGGCGAATACGGGACACACAACCCCTGGCTGGATGGAATCAGATCTTGAGTCCTTAAGCGGAACAGTATTGGAAAGACCACTTAGAGAGCAGATTGACGTTCCTGTAAATGAGACCCTTATTGTCGAGTTATATTCAAAGTAAAAACTAATGTAACTTATAAACGATAGGACCATTCCTATCAGCTAAAAGGAGGGGCAATAGTGTTTGAATTTGAGAAACCTAAAATTGAAATCGCTGAAATTTCTGAGGATAATAAGTACGGCAGATTTGTAGTTGAGCCTTTGGAAAGAGGCTATGGTACAACACTTGGTAATTCACTTAGAAGAATTATGTTGTCATCATTGCCCGGAACGGCAGTGAGCCTCATTAAAATTAAGGGTGTATTGCATGAGTTTTCCTCAATTCCGGGAGTGAAGGAGGACGTAACTGAAATAGTTATGAATATAAAAGAACTCTGCATTAAAAATAATGGTGTTGTCAGTGAGGTAAAGCAGGCATATATAGATGCATCTGGTGACTGCGTTGTGACAGCTGGTGACATTCAGTTGGATGGTGATCTTGAAATATTAAATCCGGAGCTTGTTATTGCTAATTTAAGCGGCCCGGAGGCAAAGCTTGAGATGGAGCTTACCATTACAAACGGCAGAGGTTATGTGGGCTCTGATAAGAACAAGGAGCTTGATTCATCAATTGATGCAATTGCTATCGATTCCATTTATACACCTGTTGAACGTGTAAATCTCACGGTTGAGAATACCCGTGTAGGGCAGATTACAGATTATGACAAGCTTACGCTTGATGTATTTACCAATGGTACGCTTCCGCCGGATGAGGCTGTAAGCCTTGCGGCAAAGGTACTTAGCGAGCATCTTAATCTTTTTATTGATTTGTCTGAAAATGCAAAGACGGTTGATGTAATGGTTGAAAAGACCGATGATGCCAAGGAAAAGGTGCTTGAGATGAACATTGATGAGCTTGAGCTCTCCGTCCGTTCATATAACTGCCTTAAAAGAGCAGGCATCAATACCGTGGAGGAACTCACAAACAAGACCTCAGAGGATATGATGAAGGTTAGAAATCTTGGTCGTAAGTCTTTGGAGGAGGTTCTCGGCAAGCTCAAAGAGCTGGGATTATCACTTAAGACAGGTGATGATTAAGCCAGGCAGGGCGATCCTAAGGAATCCGTCACTGCGTGACACCTTAGGATAAAATCCACTTAAGCCGAAGGATTAAGTAAGCAAAGTGAAGACCCTAATGTAAATTAGAGGTAAGGAGGATAATTTAATATGGCTATGTATAGAAAGCTTGGAAAGAAATCAGATCAGAGAAAGGCATTACTTCGTAATCAGGTAACACAGTTACTTTATCATGGAAAAATTGAAACTACCGAGGCGAGAGCGAAGGAGGTTCGCAAAATTGCAGAGCATCTTATCACGCTTGCAATTAAGGAAAAGGATAACTTTGATGAGGTTACCGTAACTGCAAAGGTTGCAAGAAAGGATAAGGACGGCAGGAGAGTTAAGGAAGTTGTTGATGGCAAGAAGGTAACGGTTTATGACGAAGTACAAAAGACAATAAAGAAGGATCAGCCTTCAAGACTTCATGTCAGAAGACAGATGCTTCAGGTTCTTTATCCTGTAGTTGAGGTTCCTGCTGAGGCTGCCGGAAGAAAGGCAGGAACAAAGAAGATTGACCTTACTGCAAAGCTTTTCGATGAGTATGGTACAAAGTATGCATCACGTAAGGGTGGATATACCAGAATAATCAAGGTTGGCGAGCGTCGTGGTGACGGAGCTATGAAGGTTATACTGGAGCTTGTATAAGTATAAATTAAAGTAGAGGATATAAAAGGGACTGTCGCATCAGGATTATTTAAGGTGTATAATGTGACAGTCCTGCTTTTATTTGCAGATTATGATAAAAATACGCGACCTTATATTTGAATATTTTGACAGGGATGATGCCGGACATCTGACAGAGATGATAAATGCCATACGGGGCATTAATTTTGATGCAGAAAAAGGCGATTTTATTGCCATTGCAGGGAAAAACGGTTCCGGTAAGAGTACATTTGCCAGGATATTAAACCGTCTTGTTGTTCCACTTGAGGGTACTGTGTTAATATCGGGACTTGATGCAATGAATGAGGATAATGTAATTGAAATACGAAAAAAGGTTGGTATGGTATTTCAAAATCCGGATGATCAGCTTATTGGAAGCATTGTTGCCGAGGATATCGCATTTGGAGCAGAAAATATCGGAGTATCGCCGATAAAGCTTTGGGATCAGGTTATATCCGCAGTTGAAATGGCAGGACTTGTTGTATACGATGAAAATAACAAGCCAAACAGCAAAAAGGCAGCAGCGGATATGAAAAAAATGCTTTATAAAAGAATAAATGATTTGTCGGGGGGGGAAAAACAGAAGGTCGCGCTTGCAGGTGTTCTTGCAATGAAGCCGAAATGCATTGTTTTGGATGAGGCGACCAGTATGCTTGACCCTCATTCAAGAAAAGAGATACTTGATACAATAAAGCAATTAAATAAGAAGCTGGGTATCACGGTTATTATGATAACCCATCTTATGGAGGAGCTTTCCTATGCGGATATGGTTTATATCATGCATAATGGCAGGGTTGCCATGAAGGGAAGGCCAAAGGATATTTATGCAAGGGAGAAGGAGCTTCTTGCCCTTGGGCTTGATATTCCTGCGTGTGCCAAGCTTGGAAAAATGCTGTTTGAGGAGGGAATTACCGCTGCATCGGATCTGTATGAGATAAATGATATGGCGCAGTCTATAAAATCAAGATTTCCTAACCGATTTTTTTTGAATACCAAAATGCCGGAGGAAAGGAAGTCACATAAAGAGATAAATCCCATGCAGGCTGTGCTTGCAGATAAAATAAGCTTTTCCTATGGTGATAAAAAAATATTTGAAGATGTTTCATTTTCCGTTTCAAAGGGAGAGTATGTTGCTATAATTGGAAAAACCGGTGTTGGAAAAACAACGCTGTTGCAGCATATTCCGGGGTTGCTTAAGCCCCGGAAGGGACAAATATATGTTGATGGTGTGGATTTGTGGGATAAGTATACGGATGTGAGGAAGATAAGGTGCAAGGTAGGGTATGTGTTTCAGTACCCGGAACAGCAGCTTTTTGCAAAAAATGTTTACGAGGACGTTGTGTTTGGTCCAAGAAATATAGGGATATCTGAGGTGGAGGCAGAAAAAAGAGCCTATGAATCCATCCGGCTTGTAGGGCTTCCTGATGATGTGTATGATCTTCCTCTCGATAAGCTTTCGGGAGGACAACGCCGCAGGGTTGCCCTTGCAGGAATTTTGGCGATGGAGCCGGAATATCTTATTCTTGACGAACCTGTTGCCGGTCTTGACCCGGAAGGCAGAAGGCAGTTGCTTGAGATAATAAATGCCATAAACAAGGAGGCTGGTATTACAATAATAGCCGTAAGCCATGATGTGGAGAGCATAGCGGAGTATGCGGACAGGGTCATTGTACTGGAGGATAAATCTGCTGAGGAATTTAATGATGTAAGTGAGTCTTTTTACCATATGTATATGAAATATGGAGATTTGGAATATCTGCCTGTGGGAATGCAGCTGCTTGTAGTCCTGCGGAGCATGGGACTTGAGACTGACTGTTTTGAGACGGATGCGAAAGGGGCGGTAAAAGCCATCAGGGCCGCATTAAAGTAATGGTTTTTATGGGAGGGTAGCATTGCAATGTTAAAAAATATTACATTGGGTCAGTATTATAGCGCTGATTCATGTATTCACAGCCTCGATCCGAGGGTTAAAATCAGATTTGCTATTGTATATATTATAATGCTGCTTATAGACAGAAATTTGTATTTATTCGGAATGCTGACAGCCATATTTTTAATTTCGGTATTACTAAGCAGGGTAAGTTTCAGGACCATATTAAAGGGAACAAGAGGCATATTTATTTTTATTTTGCTCTGCTCTGCCATAAATATATTTACCACATCGGGACAGGTATTATATCATATCGGCGGACTGTCGGTAACGCTTGAAGGAGTTATAAAATTTGGTTTTGTATTTTGGAGGATGATGCTCATTATATTTATGTCGTCAATGCTCATGTACACTACAACTCCGTCGCAGCTTACGGACGGACTGGAAAAATGCTTTCATTTAAGCGGAAATGTTGCAATGGGAATAACCATTGCCCTTCGATTTGTTTCCATCTTGTCGGGAGAACTTGACAGGATATTAAAGGCGCAGTATGCGAGAGGGGTGGATTTCAAAAGCGGAGGTCCAAAGGCAAGAATAAAAAAAATGGGAAATGTTATTGTTCCACTTTTTCAAAATGCCATTGACAGGGCAGGAAATTTAGGTGATGCAATGGATGCAAGGTGCTATAGGGGTGGTAAGGAACGAACAAAGATTAAGCCCCTTATTTATGAAATAAGCGACGTTATAGGATATATAGTATTGCTTGCTGTAACAGCGGCTTCCATATGGCTGGCGGTAAAGTTTTGATTGCCGGTGCCTTTGTGTCCAAAGGAATATACCTGCTGTGCAGGTACCTTAGGATATATAAGATACCTCAGGATACCAGAGAGGTAAAAGTGTATTTTTGTTATTATAAAGAGGAAAAAGAATGAGAGTGAAGCTTATTGTTGCCTATGACGGTACGAATTACTGCGGGTGGCAGATACAGGACAACGGGATAACGATTGAGGAGGTATTAAACAGGGAGCTTTCAAGGCTCCTTGGGGAGGAAATCGCGGTAATCGGCGCAAGCCGCACGGATTCAGGGGTGCACGCCCTTGGAAATGTAGCCGTTTTCGATACAAATACAAGAATACCTGCGGAAAAGATTTCTTTTGCGCTTAATCAGAGACTGCCCGATGATATAAGGATACAGGAATCCTGTCAGGTGGCGGAGGATTTTCACCCCAGATTTTGTGATACGATAAAAACCTATGAATATAAAATCTGGAATGCAAGATTTCCCAATCCGGTTGTCAGGCTTTATTCCAAGTTTGTTTACTATAAAATTGATATTGAAAAAATGCAACAGGCGGCAGATTACCTTATCGGAGAGCATGATTTCAAGTCCTTTTGCTCTGCGAGAACGCAGGTGGAGACGACGGTGCGGCACGTTACGGACATAAGCTTCCGGCATGAGGGAAGTATGATAATCATGCAGATTAAGGGCTATGGATTTTTGTATAATATGGTGAGAATTATCATGGGTACGCTTTTGAAATGCGGAATGGGTATGTATGAGCCGGAGCGCGTTAAGGAAATTCTTGAGGCGCGCGACAGGGGATGCGCAGGACCAAAGGTGGAGGCGTGCGGACTTACCCTTGTGGGAATTGAATACCTATAAAAGCAATTTCATTTTAAATTTAGAAACCTCAGATTTGAAAATAGCGTGTTTTGCACATTTTTAAGTTATATTTTAAATTATCATATTAAAATTTTTTTATGATTTTTGATAAAAGCGTTGACACACTTGGACGAGTGTAATATAATGTTTAACTGTGTAAAAGGGAAGCTTTGCGTAGCGCCAAAGCCCCGGCGGTATGTAGGGCTTATATTTTTTCTGTTTTCATCTGAACTCCATTGATTTTGAAAACGGAGAGATAAATTACTTTGAGGAACATGAAAGGCTGTTTCGGACATTTCAGCATTTGTACATGTTCAGGATTAGTTTTATTAGTTTAAGGAGGAACCACAATGAAAAGTTTTATGGCAAGCCCATCAAACATTGAAAGAAAGTGGTATGTAGTTGATGCCACCGGACATACATTAGGTCGTTTATCATCTGAAATAGCAAGTATTTTAAGAGGAAAGAACAAGCCGACATTTACACCTCATATTGATACGGGTGATTATGTAGTAGTAGTCAACGCTGATAAGATTAAGGTTACGGGCAAGAAGCTTGATCAGAAGATTTATTATCATCATTCCGATTACGTTGGCGGTATGAAGGAGCAGACACTTAAGGAGAAGCTCGCTAAGAAGCCGGAGGATGTTATCTATCTTGCAGTTAAGGGAATGCTTCCAAAGGGACCGCTTGGCAGACAGATGATTAAGAAGCTTCATGTATACGCAGGACCTGAGCATAAGCAGCAGGCACAGAAGCCTGAGGCTTTAGAGATTAAGTATTAGTAAGGGAGGAAATGTTCGTGGCTAAGAGTACAAGATTTTACGGAACAGGTAGAAGAAAAAGCAGTATCGCGCGGGTATATCTCGTACCGGGTACCGGAAAAATAACTATAAATAAAAAGGACATGGATGATTACTTCGGATTGAATACACTTAAGGTAATCGTTCAGCAGCCGTTTGCAGCAACAGGCACTACAGGAAAGTTTGACGTGCTTGTAAATGTTCATGGCGGCGGATTTACCGGTCAGGCAGGAGCAATCAGACACGGTATTTCAAGAGCACTTCTTCAGGCAGATGCAGATTACAGACCTGCGCTTAAGAAGGCTGGCTTCCTGACAAGAGACCCACGTATGAAGGAAAGAAAGAAATACGGTCTCAAGGCAGCAAGACGTGCGCCACAGTTCTCAAAGAGATAATTACAAGCAGAATAAGAGATTTTATGAAACCCTTGAAAGTTTGGTATTTTCAAGGGTTTTCTTTTTTTGTGTTGCGGTTTTTCATTGTTTTGTTAAAATAGTAGTTAAATGAATTTTGTAAATTGTTATGTTATCTTTCAAACAGTTTTGTGTAGTCATAATATTTTGTGGATAGTGTATAAGTAGCATATGTACTATAAGGAGAGAAAATGAACAAGCATATTTTAATTATCGACGATGATGAAGACCTGTCCCTTATCATAAGCGAAATGCTGGAAAACTACGGTTACAGGGTAAGCCGCGCGGAGAATGCCGACAGGGCTTTTGAAATGCTGTCAAAAAACAAGTACCATCTTGTACTGTTAGATATAAATCTTCCCCGGATGACGGGGTTCGAAATTTGTAAGGAGCTGAGAAAGGCATCAGGCGTTCCCATAATATTTGCCAGCGCCAGAACCAGCGAGACCGACAGGATAACAGGGTTTGATATAGGCGGCGACGATTATCTTCCCAAGCCCTATTCCATGAAGGAGCTTTTGGCGAGAGTAAACGCTCTTATCCGCCGCGCATATGGTTTTTCCGAGGAGGAACAGGTCGTGAGCTTTGGCGATGTGAATGTAAATATTACCTCACGGACGGTTACAAAAAACGGGCAGGCGGTTTCACTGTCCCTGCGCGAATTTGATTTGCTCAGCTTTTTATGCCGGCATAAAAACACCGCCATTGAGAAGGACAGACTGTTAAGCGAAGTATGGGGCGCATTCTCAACAGTTGAGCTCTCCACCCTTACGGTGCATATCCGCTGGCTGCGGGAAAAGCTGGAGGACGACCCCGCAAAGCCTGAATTTATTAAAACTGTTTTTAAGGTGGGATATATGCTGGAGGTGAGAGAATGAAAGGTCGGCTTATTTTTATCACAATATTTTTTTCTATTGCCATAATTTTAATTTCAGGATGGTTTTATTTTTCGAGAAGGTCTGTTGGTCTTACCGATGAAAGGTCGGAATATATCGTTGCGTTAAATGAAATAAGTAAGCTGAACGAAAACGGGAATTACCCTTTGGCGAACGAAAAAATAATCCGTTTGCAGGAAAATATGTCCAAAGCAGAGGAGCAAAAAAGTGAAGCTTCCGCTATTCCAATCATATGCGGAGTAAGCATTTTGTTTTTTATTGCTGCTTTCGGATATATTTATTTTGCGGTGTTGCTGCCCTTTGATAAAATGAAAAGCTTTGCGGCGACAATTTCAGCGGGAGATTTTGACGTGCCGCTGAAATTTGAGCGTTCCAACTATTTCGGTGAATTTACATGGGCGTTTGACAGCATGCGAAACGAGATTAAAAAGTCGCGTGCCAGCGAAAAGGAGGCTGTTGAAAATAATAAGACCGTTATTGCCACACTTTCCCATGACATTAAAACTCCAATCGCATCTATCCGGGCGTATGCCGAGGGACTTTCCGCAAATATGGACAGCTCATACGAAAAGCGGGAGCGTTATCTGAGCATTATCATGAAAAAATGTGACGAGGTTTCAAGGCTTACGGACGATTTATTCTTACATTCCATATCCAATCTGGACAAGCTGAAGATTGTTCCCGAACGAATAGAGCTTTGCGCATTTATCGAAAATGCAATAACGGAGATTGCCGCTCAGCGGGAGGATATTATTTTCCAAAAACCAAGCTTTCAGGTATTTGTAAATGCCGATAAAAACAGGCTGATTCAGGTTTGCGAAAATGTTATCAACAATGCGAGAAAATACGCAAAAACAAATATAGAAGTGTTTTTTACCCGTGAAAATGAAAATATCGTTTTACATTTCCGGGACAGGGGCAGCGGAATCCCCGATGAAAATATGCCCTTTATCTTTGACAAGTTTTATCGGGGAAGCAATTGCGGAAGTGAACAGGGTTCCGGTCTGGGATTGTATATTGTGAAATACATTGCCGAAAAAATGGGAGGAAGCGTCTCTTTGAAAAATCATGCGTACGGGCTTGAAGTGAAAATAACGCTGCCCATTATTAAATTTTTTAATCCGGAGAAACAAACGAAAAATTTTTAATTGACAGTTTCTTAAGGACTTCTTAACATCTTTTGGGATAAAATAGGGTTATAAAATGTCAGCTCACGGAGTTTTCGATTTACAATGTAATTTGGAACATATGCCAAGGGCAGATATGAATGGCTGACGTTCAAAAGAAAGGGCGGAATTAATATGAAAAACGCTGTTTTATCGGCAAAAGAATTGTGCAAGAGCTTTGCGCACAACGGTGGGCAGGTTCACATTTTGCAGCATGTTGACTTTGATTTGTACGAGGGTGATTTCACCGTGATAATGGGAGCCAGCGGTTCCGGAAAATCCACGCTGCTGTATGCTTTAAGCGGTATGGATAGGGCCACCGCAGGGGAGGTTCTCTACAATGGCAGGGATATTGTCAGACTGAGGGAACGTGAGCTTGCGAAGCTGCGCTATACGGATTTCGGGTTTATATTTCAGCAAATGCACCTTGTAGGCAATCTGACGCTGTTTGAAAATGTTGCCGTGCCGGGATATTTAAATAAAAACCGCTCTGCTTCCGATGTAAAAAAACGTGCTGACAAGCTGCTGGAGCAGATGTCGGTTTCCCACGTAAAGGACCATCTGCCGTCCCAGGTATCGGGCGGTGAGCAGCAACGCTGTGCCGTTGCCAGGGCGGTCATAAACTCACCGAAAATTCTCTTTGCCGATGAGCCGACGGGCGCGCTTAATCGCAAAAACACCACTGATGTTTTAAACCTCCTTACTGAGCTGAACATGGAGGGGCAGAGCGTTTTAATGGTAACTCACGATATGAGGGCAGCTTTGCGGGCAAACAGAATTTTATACATTTCTGACGGAAAGATTATCGGCGGACTTGATTTGCCGCCATATAATTCTGAGGACGAAAAATCAAGAGAAACGCAGGTAAACGCTTGGCTTACCTCGCTGGAATGGTGAGGTGCGCGGTATGGAAATTTTGACTTTGCTAAAGGCGAATATTAAGAAGAAAAAGGGTACTTTTATCAGTATTATGTTCTTGATGGTTATTATTTCGGCGGTCATGGCATCGCTCATTTCCGTGAAGGACAACTACCGGAACGCCGTGAAGGCGGCATTGAAAAGCGAGGCTGGCTGTGACGTTATTCTGTTTTTTCCCAAATACGCGCTGACTGATGAAATGCAATCGGTGCTCGAAAACTCGGAGCTTGTGGGCAATCTGAAATATTTTAATTTTCTGAGCGTTGATTCGCTGAAAAAGGAAGGCAACGATACTTACGATAACGATTTCCTGCAAACCGCGCGAAGCGGTCTTAGATTCTACAAGGACGATTTAAGCGGTCTTGAAAGCGAGCCAAGGACGATACAGGATGGTGAAATATACGTTTCGCTGGGGCATAAATATCTCTATAAATGTGAGGTCGGCGATAAATTCACCGCAAGCTTCGGCGACCGGACATACGATTTTACACTGAAGGGCTTTGTAGAGGAACCGATAGCCGGATCGTCTGCCATCAGCGGAGGCGGAGCAGTTATAAGCGCCGGCGATTTTAACAGGATAACTGAGGAGTGCAAGCTGTTTGAAACAGCCGAAAAGCCTTTGGAGCGTATTATGGTCTGCATAAATAAGTCCGAAAGCTACAGCGGCTCGCCGACGAAGCTCGCCCGCAGTCTGACGCTTGCGCTTCAGGAGAAAACGGGCTATATTTCGAACGGCGTTTTTACCAGCGAATCCGAATACAAATTTACGGTTATGACGTCCGACATTTTTATCAATATAGCGCTTGTTTTTGCAGCGTTCCTGTTTGTCATTGTGCTTATTGTTATGAGCCACAGCATAGGCGCGGAGATTGAAACGGATTATGCTGCGCTGGGTATCCTCAAAGCCCAGGGCTTTGGCAGCGGGAAGATACGCGCGCTTTTCATCTGGCGTTATCTTCTGGCGCAGTCGGTTGGAATTATTGTGGGCTGTATTATAGCTGTGCCCATAGAAAGAGCTGTCAGCCGGATATGTATGCAGAGCACGGGCATTTTTCCGAACAAAAGTCTTTCCATTGGAAAAGTCGGATTTCTCATGCTGATTATTCTGGCGGTCTGTATGACTTTAATTTTGATAAGGACTCGAAAAGTGGCGAAAATATCTCCTGTCCGGGCGATTTCAGGCGGCAGAGAGGAAATATATTTTAACAGTCGTCTGCATGCGCCGATTTCTAAAAAAGCACTTTCGGCAAGCCTTGCGTTCAGGCAGATAACGTCGGGAGTCAGTCGGTACATCGGTGTGATTTTGATAGTCGGCATACTGACATTTTTTATGATAACCGTCAATTTAATCGGGAATATCCTGAACTCAAAAACCGCGCAGGTGGCAATGGGTATGTTTGCGCCCAATCTGCTGATTTGCTCTGATGGAGTCTCGGAAAAATCTATTGAGGATATGGAAGCGGCAATGAATGAAGCAGAAAGGATTGTTGACGGTAGAGAGGGTGTTATCGAGAAGTCCTATCTCATCGACACAAAATTGTTTTACGAAGGCGACAGTATTTACTGCCGGATGTATAAATATCCGGAACAAATACCGGGTATTTTAAAGGGCAGAGCGCCCCGCTACGACAATGAAATGCTGATAACCGAGATAGTGGCGGAGGCTTACGATTTGAAAATTGGTGATAAAATCTGGCTGACTTACAAGGAAAACGAGGCGGAATTTATCATAACGGGCATTGGCCAAAGCACAGGCAATGGCGGTATGGTGCTTGCCATGAGCTTTGAGGGCGCCGATAAGCTGGGCGTTTTGCACAACAATCTGATGCTTGGGTATGTGTTTGACGACCTGTCGGAGCTGGGCGATATAAAGCGGGAGCTTGACGAAAGGTTCGGCGGTACTTTGCAAACCGTAATCTATGAAAGCCTCGATGATATGGACGGCGTATCGTACACCTCTATGGTAAATGCGATACAGGCGTTTATCTACATTTTTTCAGCAATATTTGCGTTTGTGGTGGTGAGAATGGTAGTGTCCAAAGCGTTCATACGGGAGCGAACCGACATCGGCATCTACAAAGCTATAGGCTTCGGCACAGACAGGCTGCGGCTTGGTTTTGCAGTGCGGTTTATGATAACAGCTTTCATAGGCGCGGCTTTAGGCGCTGTGCTTGGCGTGTTTGCCTCAAAACCTGTTCTCACGATTGCGTTCCGGATGATAGGCATTTCCAAAATATTTTGCGACTTTACAACGCTGACAATCGTTTTGCCTGTGATTTTTATGGGAATTGCATTTTTCGTGTTTGCGTTTCTTATGTCGGGAAGGATAAGAAAGGTGCAGATAAGAGAGCTTGTTACGGAATAAAAACAGGGTGAATAATTTATCAGATAGTAAAAAAACCATTCCTGACCGTTATGTGAAATATCCTTTACTTTCCAAACAATTCATAATATAATGAAAAAAATGTACTTGTTTTTTCTAAATAATCATGTCTTATTATCAGTAATCGGAGACTGGGGCTGAAATCCTTTATAGTCTTTCTTACAGGGGCAGAAGCTGATGCTGCAGAGGACGGATATTTAATCATAGAAGTAATACTTAAGCATGGAAAGCAAATTTTCACATAACCTGTAAGGAGGTGTTCACGATGGACATAAAAGAACTTCAAAATATGCTGACAATGCATTTATATATGTCCGATTCCTTAAGCTGCGGAGTGTTTGCATACACGATTCCAGAGCGTGAAATATTAATTTTTAATACAGAGGCTAAAAGATTGTTTAATTATAATGATGCCGAGGGGAAACCCATTGGGGAAATTATGCAGGAGCAGATTATTCCCGAGGACTCGAAAAGGGTATCAGAGATTACATCAGGGCTTAAGAATCCGGGAGATAATTGTGAGTATAAGTATCACATTTTCAGGGACAATATCCTCCTTACGGTTGAATGTAAAACGAAGCTTCTTGAATTTGATGACGGTAAGCGGTTTATTTTAAGTGTAATGCAGGATGTCACGGAAAAAGAAAATATGGATTATATGCTGAAAAGAGAACGTAAGCAGTATCGTGAGGCTGTTATTTCAAACAGTCTGTTTGATTTTTCCTTTGATGTTACTGAAGGCATGGTGTTTCATGACGTGACGTACCGTGACGGAAAAACCTTTAGCGAGGTTTTTAATATTACATTTCCCATAAATTATGATGATTTGGTTAAAAAATGGAAAAACATAAAAAAACCTGAGCTTTTGACTCCTGATTTGCAAAATCAAAATACCACAAAGGAGCTTATCGGGCAATTTGAAAAGGGAAATACGAATATTGTCTGTGAGTATTATATTGCGGAAACCGACTGTTATTACAGACGGGTAACGCTGCTTTCAAGAAATGATTTAAATGGTCATGTTATGGCTATCGTATTTTCAAATGATATTACTGACGTAATAAGGGAGAGCTCAGTAAAGAGAAATGAGCTTGCCATGATTAACCGTAATCTTACAAAACAGATTGAAATAACAAAATCCTTCAGCAGTTTATATTTTGCCTCGTGGGAAATCAATTTGGAAAGCAGGGAGATATTTGAAATATCTGTCCCTGACTGGGCTCATTCAGTACGGGAAAAGTCAGGGGGAAGATATAATGAGGCAGTTAAGGTTATGCTTAATGAATTTGTTTCAATTGAGTACAAGCATGCCATGCGCGCATTTATGGACATAAGTACAATGCAGCAGAGAATAAGCAATGAAAAGGTTCTTACATACGAGTATCTGTCAATGATTAACAGATGGTGTTCTGCAACACTTATTCCATCAAAGAGGGATGAAAATGGAAATGTAACTAATGTCATTTATGCCGTAAGAAGTGTTGACACTGAAAAAAGAAAGGAATTAAATGCCACAAAGGCATTACATGATGCCTACGAAGCTGCTAACCGTGCCAATAATGCCAAGACGGATTTCCTTGCCAGCATGAGTCATGATATAAGGACGCCTATGAATGCAATTATAGGAATGACGAACATTGCAAAAAGGCATTTGGACAACAAAGAGCGTGTAAAGAATTGTCTGGATAAGATTACAGTGGCGTCAAATCATCTGCTTGGATTAATCAATGAAGTTCTTGACATGAATAAAATAGAGTCAGGTAAGCTTGAGCTTGTTGCGGAGAATATAAATTTGTCGAAGCTTATTGACAATATTGTCACAATGTCCAGGCAGCAGATAGAAGATAAGCATCATAATTTTACGCTCAGCATGAATAATGTTGAACATGAAAATGTTATAGGAGACAGTATGCGCATACAACAGGTTTTTATGAATCTGCTTGGAAATGCCGTTAAGTATACTCCTGACGGAGGAGAGCTTAAGCTTATTGTCAGTGAAAAATCTACAAATAATCACAGGGTTGGCTGCTTTGAATTTATTTTTGAGGATAATGGCATCGGAATGAGCGAGGAATTTCTGGAAAAACTGTATGTGCCATTTTCAAGGGCGAAGGATGACAGGGTTGAAAAAATACAGGGTACGGGACTTGGGATGTCGATAACAAAAAATATTGTCAGTATGATGAATGGCGATATTAAGGTTGAGAGCAGGCTTGGCGAGGGAACGAGATTTACGGTTACGATATTCCTTAAGCTTCAAAATAACAGGGATAAGGATGATGGAATATCAGCTAATAATGTGAGTGACGACTCACATGCGTTTGAGGAATTAAAGAAAAAGAATTTTAAGGGTAAGCGCGCGCTTCTTGTTGAGGATAATGAGCTTAATGCAGAGATTGCAGAAGAAATTATCGGAATGACGGGAATGGAGATTGAAAGCGTTTCCAACGGAAAGCTTGCCGTTGAAAAAATAAAGCAGGTGGAGGACGACTACTATGACATTATATTTATGGATGTTCAGATGCCTGTTATGAACGGATATGAGGCCACACGCGCAATCAGGGCAATGTCAGGGGACTACGCAAAAAATGTGCCTATTATAGCCATGACAGCGAATGCATTTGCAGAGGATGTACGTGAAGCAAAGGAGGCAGGCATGAATGAGCATGTTGCCAAGCCGTTAAATCCGGAACAGCTTCTTGCTACCATTGGGAAATGGCTGGAGGTAGATTAAAAGTAAGCCGGCTTTTGAGAAAATCAACTCAAATGACATTTATTGACAATATAATATCAATGTGATAGATTTAATCTATAAGTATGGGGATGTCACAATAAGGATTTTAATTTTCTTTTATTATGCATTTTAAACAGAGAACGCTCCAACGTGTTATTTAACTTCTGCGTTTCTTTGTTAAAATGCATAGTTGCTAAGAATACAAATTCTTATTGTGACTGCCCAAATTCTAAGATATAATTTTACAAAATGCAGCTATACGGTGGAAAATTAATATAGAGGGGAGGATATTAAGGGACGAACTGTCTCTGACACTGTACGAATGCGCAGATACATCGACAATCGTCTGTTCAGACTAATAATTCCATCGATATACATTTAATAAAAATAAAAAATACAAAGGGGAGATTTTTAATATGAAAAAAAATACGTTTAAGAAAAAGATATTGGCAGCTATAATGGCAATGTTTATGGCTGTAAGCATGGTATGTATGAAGGCGGATGCTGCATCGGTTGAAACGGATACCATTTCAACGCAGGTAGCATGCAATTTATATGTGAGAGAGTCAGGCAATGAAAATTTGCTTGGAATAATGCGTCTGAGCAAAGACTCATCAGGTGTTTATAATAAGTTTACAGCGAGTAAGGCATGTGGTCGTACAACAGTAAGAGTGTCGGATAAGAATGCCATGTATGGTGAGTTATTAAATTTGTGAAGCAGGAATGGCTGTTGCATTAAGAATATTTATATTGCGGCAGTCCGTTCCTGCTTTTTGTTTTTGATAGGCGCAGTTCCTGCCAAGCGGTTCAAGATAAAGGAGAAGGTATGAAACGAATAATTAAATGTTTTGCGTGTCTGTTTATTACAGTTGCTTTGGCTGTTGGGATATTCATAACAGTCAAGCTGAATAAAAAATTTCCTGATGAAATAGTGTATGGTGAATATATGCAGACCTTCAGCGATAACGGAATGTATTTTATCAATAATAACCGGCTGTGCTTTATTGACAATGCCACAGGACAGAAAGTTGTAGTCTGCAACCGGGCGAACTGTGAGCACAAGGACAAAGCGTGTAATGCCTATATTCCGGGGATAGGTGTTAATATGTTGGTATATGATGGATATGTATATATATCATCCTGTGAATCTGAAATTCTTCATGGTGAAGATGGACAAATTACAAAAGAAGGGATTTCTACATTAATACGACTGAAAATTGACGGTTCACATAGGAGGGAAATATATTCTGCAGATTCAGGGGCGGTTTTAAGCATGATGGCGGTGGGTGATATGCTCTATTTTACAGCGTATACGGATTATGGTGAATATAAGGCAAATGTATGGCATAATGATAATGCTTTATACGCATATAATATTCGGTGGGGTAAATTAAAATGTATAAAGAAGTATGCTTTTACGGAAGAAGAAGATTCTGCGGGGGCAGAAATTATCGGAATCAGCGATAAGGGCACGCTATATATTGACTATGGCTATACAAATGGTGATGCTGCAACGGGCATCGTAACGAACAGAATAGAGGAAGTAAATATAAAGACAGGAGATGTGGTCCTGCTTAGAACCTTTGAAGATGCTTATCCGAAATTTTTTGCAGACAAAAATAAGAAATATCTACAGACTTCGGATTTTGAAACAGATGTACTTACGATGCGGGAGTGTGATGACCGCTTTGGTGACGGAAAGGAGCTGTTTACTGCGAAGAATGCGAGAGTTGACTGGCTTGGAGGATATATGCATGTGGTATCTTCCGATTACCTTAAAGCGCTGTATGACTATGAGGAAGAACGATGGTATATAGCAAAGACATCTTTTGCGCAGGAGGGAACCTATATATCGGATATAAAGAAGGTGGACCGTGATAAAAATATTGTTTATATAGATGCAACGGACTATACAGGCTATAAGCCGGGGGATCTGCTGCCGGGCGACATAAGCAATAAGGCGGTAAGAGACTGGAGTGTATTCCTTGAAGAAAATTTTATCCCATACGAGGATTTGACAGGGGAGCAGTTAGAAAGTCTCACATGGATTGATATTAAGTAGGATGCAGATATGATTAGGATAAGGGTGGAAAAATAGTATGCAGTTAGAGATTGAAGCTTTATCAAAAAAATATAAAAACCTGCTGGCGCTCAATATGGTCAGCTGCCGGCTTACGGAGGGAATATATGGGCTTCTGGGACCGAATGGCGCAGGAAAATCTACGCTTATGAAGCTGTTGGTGCAAAATATACGTCCGACTTCAGGACGGATTTGCATGGATGGGACAGATATTTTCAAAATGGGAGACGCATATAAGGGAATGCTTGGTTATATGCCCCAGCAGCAGGAAATATTTCCTTTTTTTACGGGACGGAGATTTCTTAATTATATGGGCTTGCTTAAGGGGATGAACAAAAATGAGCTGCCGGATGCTATAGAAAAAATTGCCGGCAAGGTCAATTTGCTGGATGTTCTTGACAAGAAAATAGGCGGATATTCAGGAGGAATGAAACAGAGGCTTCTGATTGCGCAGGCATTTCTGGGAGACCCTAAAATTGTAATATTTGATGAACCTACGGCGGGACTTGACCCGAAGGAACGTATCCATGCAAGAAATCTGATTGCAGAAAATGCAGAGGACAAAATTATACTGATTGCAACCCATGTTGTACAGGACATAGAATATATTGCGAACAAAGTAATCTTATTGAAAAAAGGTGAAATTGTTGAAATCGATTCGCCTGAAAATATGCAGCAGCAGCTTGATGGAAAGGTGTGGGAATTGACGGTTGATACTGCGAAGGCAGGGGAGTATATGAGTAAATACTTAGTTTCCAGCGCTGTTCGGTATGGTGACAATACCAAAATACGATTTCTGTCAGAGAACGCTCCGGCAAGTGATGCATTAAATGTGAAGCCTGATTTGGAAGATGTATATCTTTATGTGTTCGGAGGGTGAAGCATTATGGTTCAATTTGTCAGAAATGAAATGGTCCGGATTTTTAATAATCGAAAGTTATGGCTGATTATGTGCGGCATGCTGTTATTGAATATTGGAATTTTCCTTGTTTCTTCTTCGATGGATGAAATCAGCCCGTCAGAGTACAGACAGGTGAAAAAGGAAGCAGGGGAGCAGACCGATGTTTTTTTTGAACATTACATGAATGATATGGAAGCACCCGTATATAAAAGATTATTTGATGAATACACGTCCGTACAGGAGTATGAGATGTACGTGCAGGGCGTTATGGATAATGCGGACGAAAGCAGCCGGGTTTCCATTTTTCAGGATGAATTTTCAAAAAATAATATCAAAAAAACAAAAGCGGATTATTTAAGGTGTAAGGAAATTGTGCCGCAATTTGTGGGAAGCTATGGTTTGGAGTATGCAATAAATTTTTTTGCAGCGGATATAATCGTGTTTGTTGTAATTATAATAATAGTTAATCTTCTGATTATGCAGGATAAAAAAAGAGGAGTGCTGAATCTGCTCAAGGCAACAAAATGTGGCGACGGAAGACTGATGCATACAAAGACGTTCACTGCATTTTTATATGTGGGGTTATTTGGAATTGTCGTATATGCTGTCAATATTGCAATGGCTGTAGGCTTGTATGGTGAAATTTCCTTTGATGCGCCGGTACAGTCTATGTCAGGTTATGCAAAAACTGCTATGGGTCAGAGTATAGGAGGTTTTGTTATAAGTGCGGGCGTCCACAAAATATTTACATATGGCGTTCTTACCGCACTGGCTGTATTATTTGCAATTCTTTCATCAAATGAAGTTATTATGTATGTGCTGTCCGGTATATTGTGCGCTGTGGAGATTTCGGTAAATGCTGCCGGGAAATTGTTGAATAATATGTTTATGAAGCGTGCCACAATCATAAATATGCTGGACATAGATGATTTTTATCAATACTATAACTATAACATATTTAATAAACCAATATCGGCAGCTTTTATTGATATGATTTCCTTTACTGTATTAATTGGTGTTGCTTTATATATTTGCGCATATGTTTTTGCACACAGGGAGACCGAATACAGAAGTGCTGCAAGATACAGGGGAAAAGGTAAAAAGGGAAAGCTTTATGGACTAACTTTCCTTGACGGATATAAATTTTTATTTGGGTATAAGATTATTTTTGTGTTTATTGCAATTTTACTACTCCAATTTGCTATGTATAAGGATAAACATGCACGGTGGTATGAGAGTGAGCTTTATTATCGCAGTTACATGAAGCAGATAGAGGGGGAGGTTACGGATGATAAGGTTGAATTTATCAATTCGGAAGTTTTAAGAATGCAGGAATTGCATGAGAGATTGGATGAATTGTATTATGAATATAACAATGAAATTATATCGTATGCAGAATATGAAAATCTTAGTGACAGGATTTGGAATGAACTGAAAAAGGAAGGTGCCATTGTCAGATGTAAAAATTATGTAGATTATATATTGTCCCGTTCAGAGCCTGATGTTGAATTTGTATATGACAGAGGCTGGAACTATATATTTGGAAGTGATGCATATAGAAATGATGTCAAAAACGCTGTGATATTGATGCTTGCCGTACTTATTGCGGTTGCATTTATGTATGGTGAGGAATACAGATATGGAATGGACAGGCTTATAAATATAAGCATGAAGCATAAACAGCTTAAAGTAAAAAAAGCAAGCATTGTATTGTTATATATTGCGGTAATATTCCTGCTTGTTTACCTGACAGAGCTGTTGTGGGCCAATTGGGAATTCGGGCTCACAAACGGAAACATAAGCTGTGTTTCCCTTATGCGTCTTTCGAATGTAAATGGAGCAATAAGCATATGGGGATATTGTGCCTTGCTGTGGACGATAAGACTTGCGACGATTTGCGTAATAAGCCTTCTGACTGCATTTCTTTGCAGATGCATAAAAAACAGCAATTACACAATGATATTATTAACTATTATTGTTATTTTGCCGTTGCTGCTGCATTTACTGGGAATACATGCATTTGATAAATACAGCCTTAATCCTTTATTGTCAGGGAATATGCTGCTGCAATAATTTTTAATAAAATTATTGTGCATAAATCCCCATTTCTTACAGATACTAACATCATATTGAAAAAGAATATGATGGAGGTATGACAAAAAATGAAGGCTACGGGAATTGTCAGAAGAATAGATGAGCTTGGAAGAATAGTAGTGCCTAAGGAGATAAGGCGTGTTCTTAGGATACGTGAAGGAGACCCGCTGGAGATTTTTACGGATAAGGAAGGCGAGATAATTTTAAAAAAATATTCACCGATAGGCGAGCTTGGAACATTTGCACAGCAGTATGTTGAGGCGGCAGCGCAGATACTTGGCTGCGGCGTGTGTGTATGTGACAGGGATCAGATTATTGCTGTTGCCGGTATTCCTAAAAAGGAGCTGCTTGGAAGAAGTCTTCACAGGGAGCTTGAGGATGCCATAAACGACAGGGAATCTATTTTTGCCAAGAAGGGTGAAAAGAAATTTATAAAGATAACCGGGAACGGTGAAAATGAATATTCCGGACAGATTGTTCAGACAATCATAAGCGAGGGAGACGCAATCGGCGCCGTTATTTTACTCAGCAAGGATGGAGATAAAACCGTAGGGGAAAGTGAATGGAAGGCAGCGGTTATAGCTGCAAATTTTCTCGGTAGACAGATGGAAGGCTGATTTGCTCTGCTTTTTTTGAAAAATATTGCTTTTGCAGGCTTTTATACTTGACAATTAATGGTTAAAAGGGTATAAATATGCGTAGGGCTTTTTTTTAAAGCTTAAGTAAAAGGGGATTACTATAATTAAGTGAGTAATCAAAAACGTTTTTATTTATAGGAGGAATATTTCGATGAACAAGAGTGAATTAGTTGCAAGCATGGCTGAGAAGACCGGACTTAAGAAGGTTGATGTTGAGAAGGTACTTAAGGCTTTCACTGAGACTGTTGCAGATGAATTAAAGAAGGGCGAGAAGATTCAGTTAGTTGGATTTGGTACATTTGAGGTAGCTGAGAGACCTGCAAGAGAGGGAAGAAATCCTAGAACTGGCGAGACAATGAAGATTGCTGCATCAAAGGCTCCTAAGTTCAAGGCAGGAAAGGCTTTAAAGGATTCTATCAACTAAGACATTGACAATTAGAGTATAAATTAATGGGTCATCTCACTTTAAGTGTGATGACCTATTAATTTTTTATTAATTTAATCAGGAAAATTATATAAGGAGTTAATATGAGGCTTGACAAATATTTAAAGGTTTCACGTCTTATTAAAAGAAGGACAATTGCAAATGAAGCGTGCGATGCGGGACGTGTTATGGTAAACAATAAGGTTGTTAAAGCGTCCTATGATGTTAAGGTAGGTGACATTATAGAGATAAGCTTCGGGAATAAATCTGTTAAAGCTGAGGTTACAATGATAGCTGATACAAGCAAAAAAGAGGAGGCAAAGGAAATGTACAGGTATCTATAGCCGTAAACCAGCATATAATATTTTATATGCTATGTCTTATAAGCGGGGGAGTGCTATGGAGCTTGGAGCAAAACATGGGATTTGCCTTAATGAGAGAGAAAAAGGCACGATTACGGGCGTAAAAAAGGTTTTGTGCTTTGATGAAAAAGAGGCTGAACTAAATACTGAGCTTGGAAAGCTTACTATAAAGGGCGAAGATTTACATATGGAAAAATATGACAGTGACAGCGGTGATTTGGAGTTTACAGGCTGTGTAATAAGCATTACATATTCGGAGATTATGGAGCCGGGGAAAGCTGCATCAAAACTATTCGGAAGGTTGTTCAGATAGATGTATGAATTTATCAGCGGTCAGTGGAATATGATGATTATCAGTCTTCTGTTGGGTGCATGTATGGGTTTTATTTATGATTTGATAAGGTGCTTCAGAAGACTTGTCAGTCACAATAATTTTTTTATTGCGCTTTCAGATCTGGTGTTCTGGGTTTTGGGCGCATGTGTCACAATCGCCTGCATTAACAGATACAATTATGGAAGCCTGAGATGGTACGTGCTGTTCGGTATGCTTCTTGGTTTCCTGATTTATCATTACACGGTAAGCAGGGTACTTATGTTCGCTGCCGGTTATGTTATAGTATTTATAAGAAAAATATGCAAAAAATGTAACGTACTGTTGAAAAAAGTAAGTAAATGGGTTAAAATAAAGCCAAGAATGTCGAAAAACAGATAAGAAATACGTAGGATTATTATTTTATAGCAGGTGTGTTTATGGCAAAGAGAAGGAAAAAATCAACAAGAAGACAGTCAAAGCTGGCCAGTATGTTTATCATTGTGGCTGTTGTTGTTGTGTGTATGGCATCATTGTTTAAAATTTCAGACCTTTATAATGAGAGCAGGGAGCTTACATATACAGAAAAAGTACTTCAGACTAAGATTGAGCAGACGGAGCTTGACAGGCAGGAGCTGGAGGCAAGGGAGCAGTATATGAAGACGAAGCAGTACATAGAGGATGTTGCAAAGGAAAAATTAGGGCTTGTATATCCGGATGAGATAGTTATAAAACCTGAGCAATAAAAGGAGCTGTTGCGCTGAGACTGTCACAGGAATGTGCCGTAGTGCAGCGGCTTCTTTTTTTGTCTATAACATTTAAAAAATCCCACTAAGATTTGACAGACAATATACCTGCGGACAAGTATAATCTATAAACGCCGCCTGTTAAATAAGTATCTTGAGGGCGGGCTATGCTTTATATTTGTATAGGAGGTAGACATGGATATTGCAGGTGTTGTCGCAGAAGATAATAATCCGGTGGAGAGGTTGCTAAAGAGAGCATGGCTCATTGTGGCAGCTTTTTTTGTTGGAAGATGCCACATTTACGGAATGAATCCTTTTATGGCAGGATTTTTAATTGCAGCGTGCAATTTAGGTGAAAGAGGACTTGCGTGCGGGATAAGCCTTGTGCTGGGCGTATTTTCATTTATGGGAACAGGCGAAACCGTCAGATACCTGATAATAGCCGTCATGGTTTATCTTGTCATGAATATGAAACGGGATAGAAGCTTTAAGTGGCAGGATTATGGGATTATATTTTTTGCATCGACGCTCGTTTTTGTTCTTAATGCTGTATGGGGGATAATTTTTCCTGAAACTCTGTCTATCGGTGAGGCATTTGTGGAGGCTGCACTTACATTTTCGGTTGCCGTTATCTATTCTTATGCCATAAGAACAATCATAAATGACTATGTAAAAATTGCAATTGAAAATCAGGCGGCGCTCAGCGCAGTGGCTCTTGCGGCGACAGTTCTTGCAGGAATGCCTGTTTCGGTATATGACAGTATTGTAGTTGCAGAGTGTTTTGCTCTTTTCAGCATCCTGTATGCAATGTATAGGTTTGGCTTTGGAATCGGTATAAGCTGGACAACCATTGCAGGGGCGGTAATGTCCGTTAAAACGGGGGATGACTATTATCTTACAAATTGGATTATTGTGGCAATCGTTTCATTTGCCATACTCTGTGTATTAAAGGGAGGGCGCATTGCCTACGGAATTACCTTTGCTGCAGTGTATTTTGCTGTAGGCTATGGTTTTTATGAAAGCATGCTTACGGAGGATTCCCTGAAAGCCGTTGTGACTGCGCTTTTTATTTTTTTTCTCCTCCCGGCAGGATGGGTTGCGGCTGTTGATGAGAGGGTAAAAAACGGAGAAATTGAGGGAACGTCCCCCGAGTGGGCGCTTCTCGTTATAAAGCGAATAAAATCGCTTGCAAAGGCATTCAAGCGGATTGACTATACGATGGCTGAGGAGTCAGGAACAGGTATTGGATTTTCAGATGTGGGAGAAATTATAGACGATTTTACAAACCAGCTTGCAAATCCTGTTCCCCTGAAGAAAACAATTGAAGCAAAAATTATAGAGGATTTAAACAGAATGGAGATAGCGGTCAGAAGTTTTGTCCTCACAAAAAACAGGAATGACAGATATGAGGTTTATATTACCCTTAAATGTAACAGAGGACGTCTTATTGTCTCGGATAATGTGAGAAAGGTTGTTGAGGAGCATATGGGCATCAGGCTTGGCTTAAAGGAGGACAGCCGTTCTATAGTTGGAAGAAATTATGATATACTCTGTCTTGAGCAAAAACCGGAATTTAAGTGCGAGGTCGCCGTCCGGACCTTAAGCCGCTATGAGAATCAGGTGTCGGGTGATAATTTCTATGTGGGTGATATAAGAGACGGAAGAATGCTGCTTATGATTGCCGATGGTATGGGAAATGGTGAAAGGGCATCCTCGGACAGCAGAAACCTTCTTGATGCCCTTGAGGAGCTTCTGCTTGCAGGATTTGATAAGGAAATGTCCATTAAGGTTGTCAATTCCTATTTGTCCAGGCACAATAAGGGTGAGAGATATGCAACGCTGGACATGCTTATACTCGATCTGCATACAGGCTATGGAACCATATATAAGCAGGGAGCGGCGGCAACCTATATAAAACGGGATGACAGAATGGAAATTGTGAAATCCACCTCCCTGCCTGTGGGCATCGTTGAGGGAGCCGAGTGGGAAAACTGTGAAAAGAAGCTTTATGATGGGGATTTGGTGGTCATGCTGAGCGATGGTATTCTGGAAAGCATCGTTTTTGAAAATAAGGAGGAATATCTCCGCGACATGATTCTGTCATGCGACGATATGGAGAGCGAGGAAATTGCCGAACGGGTGATTGAGGAAATAAAAGGAATATCGGGAAACAGACTTAAGGATGATGCGACGATAATTGTGGGAAAACTTGTTAAATCTTTGTGATAAGTATGTACATCCCCAAAATCGTGATTTATAATATAATACATTATTTTATGTCAGGTTTTAACAGATGGATAAATTTATTTTTAATGTAAAAAAGTATATAGAGGAAAACCATATGCTGGAAAATGCGGACGGCGTGGTTATAGGACTTTCAGGAGGACCGGATTCCGTATGTCTTCTCAGGGTTATGTGTGAGCTTTCCGGTTGCTTTGGCATTGGAAAAGACCGGATTTACTGTGTGCACATTAACCATATGATAAGAGGCGGGGAGGCTGATGCTGACGAGGAATTTGCCCGCCGGCTCTGCGGTAAGCTTGGTCTTCCTTTTGTATGCTTCAAAAAGGATATAACTGCTTATGCAGAGAAAATCGGATGCTCTGTTGAGGAGGCGGGAAGAATGTACAGATATGACTGCTTCCGTCAGGTTATGAAAGAGAATAATATAAACAGGCTTGCAGTGGCGCATAACAAAAATGATGTGGCGGAAACATTGATATTTAACATGCTTCGTGGAACCGGAATTAAGGGCATGTCAGGTATACGATCTGTAAGAGATGATGTTATAAGACCGCTGCTTTCCTGCTATAGAGCTGATATAGAGAAATATCTTGAAAGCATCGGACAGGATTACAGAACGGATTCCACAAATCTTTCCACTGATTACGACAGAAACAGAATAAGGCATATTATTTTGCCTGAGCTTACGGAAATTAACTCCAATGCCATCGAGCACATTTACAGCCTTGCCGCTGAAGCGGAAAGGGTTTATGAGTATGTCCACAAAAGGGTGGAGGAGGATATGGTGAGCGTCCTTTCGGATGCTGAGGCTTCCGGTGGGAGTTGTGCTGATGCGGAGGGATTGAAAAAAATAAATATTGATATCAATAAGCTTGAAAAATGTGATGACGTTATCAAAGAGCATATTATTCATGAAGCAATTGCGCAGGCGGCAGGGAGCCGTAAGGATATAAGCAGGAAGCATGTCCTGGCGGTTCTTGAGCTTTGCAAAGCAGGTACGGGAAAGCAAATTATGCTACCCTATGAAATATGCGCAAGAAGAAGCTATGACAATATAATCATAACCCAAAGCTGTCGTGTAAAGGAAGCGTACTGTGTAGATGTAGATGGAGACGGAAGCTATGAAATTGTGGATGTGGGTATATTTTCCGTAAGTGTGGAGCCGTGGAAGGGCAGTATGGAAGTTTCAAAAAAAATCTATACTAAAATGGTTGATTATGGTAAAATAAAAGGTAATGTTTGTATAAGAACACCTGAGTCAGGGGATTATATTATAATTGATGGCAAAGGCAGTTCTAAGAAATTGTCCAGACTGTTTATTGATAAAAAGATAGACAGGGTAAAACGGCTCACATGGCCTGTTATCGCATGTGGTAATGAAATTATCTGGGCCGTAGGTCTTCGGTACAGTGAGGCTTACAAGGTGGATGAAAACACGCGCAAAGTTATGTGTATAAATTTCAAAGGAAAAGGAGAGTAATATGGCGGAAAAAATAGGCGTACTTATAAGTGAAGATAAGGTTGCGGAAAAAATCCGGGAGATGGCGGATACCATAAATAAGGACTATGCCGGAAAAAGCGTGCATATAATTGGAGTGTTAAAAGGAAGCATTTTCTTTATGTGCGAGCTTGCAAAGAAGATTGAGGTTCCGGTTACAATGGATTTTATGTCTGTAACAAGCTATGGCAACGATACAAAATCGTCAGGGGTTGTACGGCTTATAAAGGATTTGGATGAGTCCATAGAGGGCCGTGATGTCATTCTTGTAGAGGATATTATGGATTCGGGCAGGACACTTTCTTATCTTGTAAAGATACTTAAGGAGAGAAAGCCTGCAAGCTTCAGAATTATAACCCTGTTAGACAAGCCGGACAGAAGGGTTGTTGACTTGGAGCCGGATATGACAGGATTTGTTATTCCTGACAGGTTTGTAGTGGGATGCGGTTTAGACTGTGCGCAGAAATACAGAAATCTGCCGTACATTGGAGTGATAGAGGAATAAGGTCAGAAGGGAGCGTAAAATGAGAAGTACCATGAGGAAAAGTTTGGGCTTTTATCTTTTGCTTTTTGTAATCGGTTTTTGTATTGTGCTCTGGATGTCAAAGCAGGGCGCTGAAACGGATGTCAATTATACAATAGATGATTTCCAGATTGACATAAGGGAAGACAGAATAAGTGAGGTATATATTAACCAGAACAGTGAGGTTCCGACGGGCGTTATAACCATTAGTTACAGGGATACAGGTGAGACAAAGAAATTTTATGTTTCTGATGTAAATCTCGTTCAGGAGTATGTTTTGAAGTATGGCGACGGCATGATAAGCATGAGGGTGTATGATGTTCCGAAACAGAGTACATTTCTGACATGGCTGCCCGTGATACTGGGCGCAGTGCTCATGGTAATACTGATAGTTGTAATGACAAGCAATGCATCGGGCGGTGCAGGCGGAGGCGGAAAAGTCATGAACTTTGGCAAAAGCCGTGCAAGGATGCTTACCGAGGCAGATAATAAGCTGTCATTTAAGGATGTTGCGGGACTTGAGGAGGAAAAGGAAGAATTAAGAGAAATAGTGGATTTCCTTAAGGATCCTAAGAAATATAATACATTGGGAGCCCGTATACCGAAGGGCGTTTTGCTTGAGGGTCCTCCGGGAACAGGTAAGACATTGCTTGCAAAGGCTGTTGCAGGTGAAGCCGGCGTTCCGTTTTTCTCAATGTCAGGCTCAGATTTTGTTGAAATGTTTGTGGGTGTCGGCGCGGCAAGAGTGAGGGATTTGTTTGAGGATGCCAAAAGAAATGTTCCATGTATTGTCTTTATTGATGAGATAGATGCTGTTGCAAGGCAGAGAGGCTCCGGTCTCGGTGGCGGACATGATGAGAGGGAGCAGACCTTGAATCAGTTGCTTGTTGAGATGGATGGTTTTGGAACAAATGAAGGAATTATTATACTTGCGGCTACAAACAGAGTTGACATACTTGATCCGGCAATACTGCGTCCGGGACGTTTTGACAGGAAGGTTGTGGTTGGCAGACCTGACGTAAAGGGAAGGGAAGAAATATTAAAGGTACATGTGAGAAACAAGCCGCTTTCCGATGATGTAAACTTACATGAGATTGCAAGAACCACATCAGGCTTTGCAGGAGCTGATCTGGAAAACCTTATGAATGAGTCGGCAATAAACGCTGCAAAGGAAAACCGTTCTTATATTTCAAAGGAGGACGTTGACAAATCATTTATAAAATTAGGAATAGGCGGAGAGAAAAAGAGCCGTCTCGTACCTGAGAAGGATAAAAAGATAACCGCATATCACGAAGCCGGACATGCGATTTTGTTCCATGTTTTAAGTGAGGTGGGACCTGTTCATATTGTTTCAATCATTCCGAACGGACTTGGAGCAGGCGGTTATACGATGCCGTTGCCTGAAAATGATAATGTATTTACCACAAAGACAAAGCTGCTTCAGGATATCCAGGTAAGCTTTGGAGGACGTGTTGCGGAGGAGCTTATATTTGGCGATGTAACAACAGGCGCATCACAGGATATAAAGCAGGCAACGAAAGCTGCGCAGAATATGGTGGTAAAATACGGAATGTCAGAGCATGTTGGACTTATAAACTATGAGGTTGACAGCAGTGAGGAGGTATTCCTCGGAAGGGATTTAGGACATTCAAGAAATTATAGTGAGAAAATGGCTGCCATGATAGACAAAGAGGTAAGAAAAATAATAAATTACTGTTATGATGAGGCAAAGCGCATTTTAACGGAAAATATGGAGGTTCTTCACAAGTGCGCGGAACGTCTTCTTGAAAAAGAGCGTATTGACAGGGCAGAATTTGAGGCATTATTTCAGGCAGAGTAAGCTGTGGAGTAGTAAAAATCTACATCAAACAAGGAGGTTTTTGTAGATAATATACAAAAAAGCTGTTTTTTAAAATTTTGGTATTTTTTTATTATCATTTATGCACAAAAAAAATAGAAAATAAAAAAAATGTTTAGACACACTTTTTAACAATGTCTGCTATAATAATACTTGTAACCCCCCAATACATTATATAGTTTTTTGCTACACCCCATAAGTAACAAAATACCTTCTCCGAAAAGGACAGTCGTACGTTGGCTGTCCTTTTCCCTGTTTTTTTTCTTGTTAAAATCCGCAACTTGTATTAAAATATGGAATATATGTTTAGAATTGGAGGCTGAAAGAATGTCATACAGAACTTCGGCGAAAAAAGTATTTGATTATGTTTTTAATACAAAAACGGCGCTTAATATAAATGCTTTGTTTTCTGATGGAACAGAGTATTACAGAACACCGGCTGAACCGGAATTGGGACAATCCGTAACCCTGCGCTTCAGGACAGCGCTGGGAAATGTTGATAAGGTGTATATTGTCTATAACGGCGAGCGGTGTGAGATGGAAATCGGACGTAAGGATTCGTTGTTTGACTATTTTGAACATACAATTGCTGAGGTAAATGATGACATAGAGTATTATTTTGAAATACATGCAGGAAATGTAGTCTGTTCGTATAACCGGCTCGGAACACAAAAGGTACTGAATCCGGACTATAATTTCCGGATTATGCCCGGCTATAAGGTTCCGGCATGGGCAAAGGGCGCGATATTTTATCAGATATTTGTTGACCGTTTCTGCAATGGAGATGAATCCAACGACGTGCTGGATAATGAATATTGTTATATAGGTGAGGGCACGAAACGGGTTACGGACTGGTTTAAAAATCCTGATACAATGGATGTGCGTTCCTTTTATGGCGGTGATTTGCAGGGCGTAATGAATAAGCTGGATTATCTGAAGGACTTGGGTGTTGACGTTATATATCTGAACCCTATATTTGTATCGCCGTCAAATCATAAGTATGATATTCAGGATTACGACTATATTGACCCGCACTTTGGCGTGATCGTCAATGATGAGGGTGAGTGTCTTAAGGAAGGCTCAGTAACAAATAAAGAGGCATCACGCTATATAAAGAGAGTTACCGACAAGGAAAACCTTGAGGCAAGCAACCGGCTTTTTGCCAAGCTTGTGGAGGAAGTTCACAGAAAGGGCATGAAGATTATTATTGACGGTGTATTCAATCACTGTGGCTCTTTCAATAAATGGATGGACAGAGAATGCATATATGAGGGGCAGGAGGGCTATGAAAAGGGCGCATACATTGACCATGACAGTCCTTATAGGAGCTTCTTTAAATTTCAGGATCATTGGAAATGGCCGCACAATACGACCTACAACGGATGGTGGGGACATGATACACTTCCGAAGCTCAATTATGAGGAATCGGAAAAGCTTTATGAATACATTATGAGAATCGGAGAAAAATGGGTGTCGCCGCCTTATAATGCGGATGGCTGGAGGCTTGACGTGGCTGCTGACCTTGGTTATACGGAGGAGTTTAATCACAGATTCTGGCGTGATTTCAGGAGCAGGGTAAAGGCGGCAAATCCGGATGCAATCATACTTGCAGAGCATTATGGGGACCCGAAGGCATGGCTTCTGGGCGATCAGTGGGACACTGTTATGAATTATGATGCATTTATGGAGCCGATTACATGGTTTCTTACGGGCGTAGAGAAGCACAGCGATGAGTTTCGGGGCGACCTCCTTGGAAATCCTGATGCATTTACAGGTTCATTAAGACATCATATGTCCAAATTTAATCAGAATTCCCTTGAGATAGCCATGAACGAGCTTTCAAACCATGACCATTCAAGATTTCTGACAAGGACAAACAGACGTGTCGGCAGATTGCATACAATGGGCGCTGAGGCGGCAAATGAAAATATAAATTATGGTGTTTTCAGGGAGGCAGTTGTTTTTCAGATGACGTGGCCGGGCGCGCCAACCATATATTATGGGGATGAGGCGGGACTTTGCGGATGGACTGATCCCGACAACAGAAGAACCTACCCATGGGGCAGGGAGGATAAGGCGCTGATACAGTTTCATAGGGAAATAATTAAAATACATAAGCAAAATGAAGTATTTATAAAGGGGTCAATGCTTTTCCTTTATGGGAAATATAAGGTTGTAAGCTTTGGTCGTTTTACGGACAGACAGGCTGCTGCTGTCATATTGAATAATGATTATGAGGAGCACGAGCTTAATTTATATGTAAGACGGCTTGGCGTTCCGGACGGAAGTTGTATGTCATGCCTTATACAGACCACAGAGGAGGGGTATGTTATAAGCAACGAGGCTTATCAGGTAAAGAATAATACACTTACGATTAAAGTTCCGAAAATATCGGCAACGGTGCTTATTTATAATAAACAGTAAAATGCATAAAGAGGCTGTCGCAATAAGGATTTTAATTCTCTTTCATAATGTATTTTAAACAAAGAACGCTCCAAC
>DKZK01000013.1:107854-215397 GCA_002493625.1 Lachnospiraceae bacterium UBA7076
TCTTTGTTAAAAATGCATAGTTACAGAAAACAAAGCCTTATTGCGACAGCCTCTTTTAGTTACAGATTAGTCGGAGAACAATATAACCCAGTAATCATAGTAGCCGTAATCACATGATATGTGTGCGACGCCGCATTTGGTAAAGGCAGGATTCAGTATGTTTGCCCTGTGCCCGTCGGAGGACATCCAATCCGATGCTGTTCCTGCGGCGGTACAATATCCGGCGGCAAGGTTTTCACCCCAGACTGACGGGTATATGCCAAGCTCTGCATAAACAGTGCTGCAGCTTCTGCCGTCCGGTCTTGTGTGGGACAGGCTGACTAATAATTCATTGCATCTTACTGCCGCAGCCTGGTCAAGCTGACTGTCTCCGGACAGGGCAGATAAGCCGTAGCTGCTCCGGTAAATATTGATTTCGGCAATCAAATCGGAAGGGTAATACACCGATACATCTGTAGTGGCATTGACTTCCGCAGAAGCTTCGGTAACAGCTTCCGTAACAGATATATCCGGTGCTTCCGTGACTGCTTCGGAAACGGGTGCGACTGAAGATTTGTCTGTGGGTTCGGTAACAAGTGTAGTATCTGTTTTGTCAGGTGCTTCGGAAACGGAGGCAGCCAATGCTTCGTCCGGTGTTTCAGCTGTGACTTCGATTTGCAAAGCGGGGTGGAGCTTCTCAAAATGAAAGTCAAATACATAAAGTGCCAATGTACAAGGAAGAATAAATAATGGTATGAGTTTGTTCATAAGCATCACCTCATAAAAACAAACATCTGTTTGGAATAATAATAACATAGTATGTATCTGATTTCAATTAAAAAAAGAACAAATGTTCATATTTTATCTGTACAAGTATTCATTGATATGATATACTGTATGTGTTTGTAAAAACAGAGTTTTACAATCGTCTATGATAGATTGTGGTGCTGTCGCAATAAGGGGTTTATTAACTTCCGCTTTTCTTTGTTAAAAATGCATAGTTGCCAAGAAAACAAATCCTTATTGCGACAGCCTCGTGTAGTACGTCCGGTGGCAAAGCCGCCGAGACATGGCGTCAGCCCATAGAGTTCTCGATTTATAAAGTAAATCGGAACATGTGCCGAAAGCAAATATGGAATGGCTGATATTCAAACCCGGAGGGATTTATGGATAAATTTGAATTAGTATCAGAGTTTGCACCTACAGGTGACCAGCCGGAAGCCATACAGGGACTTGTGGATGGATTTAAAAGCGGCAAAAAGCAACAGACGCTCCTTGGTGTAACAGGCTCAGGCAAGACATTTACAATGGCAAATGTAATAGCAGCCTTAAATAAACCGACTATTATTCTTGCGCACAATAAAACACTTGCGGCACAGCTTTACAGCGAATTCAAGGCGTTTTTTCCGCACAATGCAGTGGAATATTTTGTAAGTTATTATGATTATTACCAGCCTGAGGCATATGTGCCTTCCACTGACACATATATTGCCAAGGATTCATCCGTAAATGACGAGATAGATAAGATGCGCCACAGCGCTACGGCTGCGCTTATTGAGAGAAAGGACGTTATTGTTGTGTCCTCTGTTTCGTGCATATATGGTATAGGTGACCCCGAGGATTACAAATCCATGATGCTTTCTCTTCGTCCGGGCATGGCTAAGGACAGGGATGAGATTATAAGACAGCTTGTTGACATTCAGTATGCAAGAAATGATGCGGATTTTTCACGGGGCTGTTTCAGGGTTAAGGGAGATGTTGTTGACGTTCTGCCTGTATCTACATTTGAGGCGGGAATTAGAATAGAATTTTTCGGGGACGAGATTGACCGTCTGGTAGAGTTTGATCCTCTTACGGGCGAGATAAAGAGAACGCTTAACTTTGCATGCATATTTCCTGCCTCCCACTATGTGGTTGCAGAAGACAAGCTGGAACGGGCGCTTGTGGAGATAAAGAGTGAGCTTGATGAGAGAGTAAAATATTTCAAGGAAAATGAGAAGCTTCTTGAGGCGCAGAGGGTAGCGGAGCGAACGGAATTTGATTTAGAGATGCTGAGGGAAACGGGATTTTGTTCGGGTGTGGAGAATTATTCGCGTATTCTTGCAGGACTTGAGCCGGGGGCTACCCCGAATACCCTTCTCAAGTTTTTTGATGACGATTATCTTCTTATTATAGATGAGTCCCATATGACGCTGCCGCAGGTTCGCGGTATGTATGCCGGCGACAGGGCAAGGAAACAGACGCTTGTCGATTATGGTTTCCGACTTCCGTCAGCCCTTGACAACCGTCCCCTTAATTTTCAGGAATTTGAGGAGCGTGTTGATAAAATACTTTATGTTTCGGCCACCCCTGCCGAGTACGAGCGCTCCCATGAGGAGAATTTTGTGGAGCAGATAATAAGACCTACAGGGCTTCTTGACCCGGTTGTTGATGTAAGACCCGTTAAGGGACAGGTGGACGACCTTGTTGCGGAGGTCAATAGCGAGACGACAAAGGGGCATAAGGTACTTGTTACAACGCTTACAAAGCGTATGGCTGAGGATTTGACGGATTATATGAGACAGCTTGACATAAAGGTAAAATACCTTCATTCAGATATAGATACGCTTGAGCGCATAGAGATCGTCCGTGACCTTAGAATGGGAGTTTTTGACGTCCTTGTGGGAATTAATCTCCTTCGTGAAGGACTTGATATTCCGGAGATTACGCTTGTTGCTATTCTTGATGCCGATAAGGAGGGATTTCTCCGCTCGGAGACATCCTTAGTCCAGACGATAGGGCGTGCCGCAAGAAATGTTGACGGTCATGTTATTATGTATGCCGACACGGTTACAGGCTCCATGCAAAGAGCGATAGATGAGACAAACAGAAGAAGGAGCATACAGGATGCTTACAATAAGGAGCATGGCATCACGCCTGAAACAATAAGAAAAGAGGTTCGGGATATCATTTCCCTTGAGGCTGCCAATGAGGCGGAGGAGGAAAAGGCTGATAAAAACAAAAAGGACCCTGAATCTATGACGAAGAAAGAGCTTAAGGAGGAAATTGCAAGACTTTCCAAGCGTATGAATAAGGCGGCTGCTGAGCTTAACTTTGAGGAGGCAGCAGTCCTCAGGGATGAGCTGAAAAAATTAAAAATTATTTTACGTGATTATGATATGTAAAATGTTGTATACTATATAATACAAGCACAATAGACGTTGACGAAAAAAGAGTTTCGAAAACGCCTGAAACCAATTAAATTATTAAAAGGAGGACAAGATTATGTTGAGAGATGAGATGGTTGCAGAGATTTCCATGAGACGTGATATCCCTATGGAAACAGTTGAGGAGGTTCTTGAGGAGCAGGATGAAATCTTTGATGAGGAATGTAAGTGCAGAAAAAAGAAAAAGTGCATCGTTAGCATTTGTCTTGTGACATTCTTTATGATGGGAGCCGCATTTACACTTTATATTCTGGATAAAAAAGAGAAAATCGACATGCAGAATACTATGAAGAAGTACATGGAAAAGATAAAGCATATGGAATTAAAAAAGGCGTGTAAGGACTGCCGTTAAAGAATAAAGCGACCACGATGCCGTGGCTTGCATCACAGCAGGAACCATAACGAACATGCTTATAGGAAATCAGGAGAGATTTTTTATAAAATAAAAAAGTAACGTAAGATAGGCGGATACACATGAGCGAGCATAAATATATTACAATAAAGGGTGCTAAGGAGCATAATCTGAAAAATATTGATATTAAGATACCGAGGGATAAGTTTGTGGTTTTGACGGGACTTTCCGGTTCCGGTAAGTCCTCGCTTGCATTTGATACGATTTACGCTGAGGGGCAGAGAAAATACATGGAGTCTCTCTCCTCATATGCAAGACAGTTTTTGGGACTTGCCGAAAAGCCTGACGTGGAAAAAATAGAAGGTCTTTCCCCTTCCATATCCATAGACCAGAAATCAACAAACAGAAATCCAAGGTCTACCGTGGGTACAGTCACGGAGATATATGATTACCTCAGGCTTCTCTACGCAAGAATTGGAATACCTCACTGTCCGAAATGCGGCAAGGAAATTATGAAACAGACTGCAGATCAGATGACGGATGAGATTATGAGACTTGCAGAGGGAACAAAGTTTCAGATTCTTGCGCCGGTTATAAGAGGCAGGAAGGGCGAGCATGCGAAGCTCCTTGCACAGGTTAAGAGAAGCGGATTTGTACGTGCCATTATTGATGACAGCATGTATGATTTATCTGAGGATATAAAGCTGGATAAAAACAAAAAACATAATATTGATATTGTTGTTGACAGACTGGCAGTTAAGGAGGGTATTGAAGGGCGTCTTGCCGATTCTATAGAGACAGCGCTTAAAATGTCGGAGGGTATACTTAAATGTGATGTCATAGACGGTGACACTCTTGTTTTCTCCGAAAGCTTTTCGTGTCCTGATTGTGGAATCAGTATCGATGAGATAGAGCCGAGAAGCTTTTCATTTAATAATCCTTACGGCGCATGTCCATGCTGTACGGGGCTTGGCTTTAAGAGTGAATTTGACGTTGACCTTATGATACCGGATACAAGTCTTTCTCTTAATGAGGGCGCAATTTCCGTTACGGGCTGGGCGTCAAGCGGTGATAAAAAAAGCTACACCCATGCCTGCCTTGAAGCGCTTTCAAAGGAATATGGCTTTTCCCTTGACGTGCCATTTAAGGATTTGGATAAAAAATCAAAGGACGTCATTCTTCACGGAACGGGTGATAAGCGTATCAAGGTATCATATCAGGGCTCTCGCGGCGGCGGTGTATATATGATTGCCTATGAGGGACTTATTAAAAACGTTCAGCGCAGATACCGTGAGACGTCTGCGGAGTTTATGAAGCAGGACTACGAGGCGTATATGACTACCATTCCCTGTGAGGAATGTAAAGGAAAAAAGCTTAAGCCTGAGATACTTGCCGTTACGGTAGGCGGAAAAAATATTGCCGATATTACGGAATATTCCATCGGCACGCTGATAGATTTTATTGACAATATGGACATAACCGAAAGACAGGGAAAAATCGGCGAGCAGATTATTAAGGAGATACGGGCAAGGCTTTCCTTCCTTATGAATGTTGGACTTGACTATCTTACCCTTTCAAGGGGCACTGCTTCCCTTTCGGGCGGAGAGGCGCAGAGAATAAGGCTTGCAACCCAGATAGGCTCCGGGCTTGTGGGTGTCGCTTACATTTTGGACGAGCCAAGCATAGGACTTCATCAGAGGGACAACGATAAGCTTATTAAAACATTAGAAAGACTTCGTGATTTAGGCAATACGCTTCTGGTTGTGGAACATGACGAGGATACGATGTATGCTGCCGACCACATAGTGGATATAGGACCGGGCGCAGGGGTAAATGGTGGTGAGGTTGTGTGTGAGGGTACGGTTGAGGACATAAAGAAGTGTCCGGATTCCATTACCGGAGCATATCTTAGCGGCAAGCTGAAAATACCCGTACCTGCTGAGCGTAAAACCCCTGCAGGCTTTATAGAGGTAAAGGGTGCAAGACAGAATAATCTTAAAAATATTGATGTAAAATTCCCGCTTGGTGTTATGACCTGTGTGACAGGAGTGTCCGGTTCCGGAAAAAGCTCTCTGGTCAACGAAATACTTTACAAGCGGCTTGCAAGGGAACTTAACCGCGCAAAGATAAAGGCGGGCGATCATGACGATATACTTGGCTTAGAGCAGCTTGACAAGATAATCAATATCGACCAGTCACCTATCGGAAGAAGCCCCCGTTCAAATCCGGCCACATATACAGGCGTGTTTGACCTTATACGTGATTTATTTGCAAATACAAAGGATGCAAAGGCAATGGGCTACACAAAGGGCAGATTTTCTTTTAACGTGTCAGGCGGAAGATGTGAGGCGTGTAAGGGAGACGGTATAATAAAAATTGAGATGCATTTTCTGGCAGATGTTTATGTGCCGTGTGAGGTGTGCCACGGCAAAAGATATAACAGAGAGACCCTTGCGGTTAAATATAAGGGTAAGAGCATATATGACGTTCTTGACATGACAGTTGATGAGGCATGCGAATTTTTTGAGAATGTACCGTCAGTACTTAGGAAAATATCCACATTGCAGGATGTTGGTCTTGGCTACATCAAGCTTGGACAGCCCTCAACGACCCTTTCGGGTGGTGAGGCTCAGCGAATAAAGCTCGCAACGGAGCTTAGCCGGAGAAGTACGGGCAGAACAATATACGTCCTTGATGAGCCTACCACCGGACTTCATTTTGCTGACGTCCATAAGCTTGTTGAAATATTACAGAGACTTACGGAGGGCGGAAATACGGTTGTGGTGATAGAGCACAATCTGGATGTAATAAAGACTGCTGATTATATTATTGACATAGGACCGGAAGGCGGTGAGCGGGGCGGTACAATTGTGGCAAGCGGCACCCCGGAGGAGATATGCAAAAATAAAAAGTCTTATACGGGAGAGTATTTAAAAAAGTATATATAAACTATAAAAATTGTTTGAAGACGTTGACACTTAGATTGCCGGTTTGGGATATCCTGATATAACAGGATTGTCTTAAACCGGCAGTTTTTATTTTTATAGCAAATCCCTTGTTGTGCAAATATTGGATTTTAAACTGCAAAAATCTCCAAATGGGTTGTTTTTTGAAAAAAAATAATATATTTTAGAATTGTATTATATATCGCATCCATAATTGCCGGATGCTTTAAATCTGAAAGGGGAGTGTAATATGTTTTTAAAAAGAAAAATTAAGCTGTTAATACCATTGGCTTTGTTGGGATGTATGCTGTTTTCGATAATATCCTTTGCGGCGTCGTATTCTGATACAAGACAAAATGGTGAATATAGCTTGTATTGTACCATTATATATACAAAAAGCTCGGGAGGCGCAAAAACCACAGGCGCACCATATGGATTCAATCAAACCGCAAATGTAGTTATCTATGATAATAATGGAGTTTCGTTAGGCGGAAATCATCACAATACCTCATACAATAAAACAGCGTCTGCATCTGTAGATACGAAAAAGACAGTGTATAAGGTTGTAACGGGACATTTCGTGACGGATAATGATAAAAATCCAATTTATCCGTTGTTTAAGCAGGCACAATTGGTGGAATATCCTACAAATTAGGATTAACGGATATTTATGGGTGCGATATTACATACGATTTCAAAATAAATATAAAGAAAACAGATTTTGAAGGGAGCGGTTGCATTGAAAAAGAAGATTATTACAATTCTCACAACAATTGTGATTATTGTTGTAGTCTGGGGTTTAATTAATTACAGGCAAAATAAAAGGTATGCCGATGACGGCAAAGTAGGTCAACCAAACGATGGAGAATTCAGAACAAAGGCTGTCTATGAAATTGACGGACCATATAATACAAAAGCAGGTGGTGGAATGTATGTATGGGAGGGGTATACGAATAATATACATTTGGATGTAAAGCTGGAACAGGGTGTGGTTCTGGTTCTGTTTTATGACTGGACTGACTCTGAGGCGGAGACTAAGACACTTGAGGATAATCCGGATAAATACTTGCTTCGGACGGAGCGGATAACAAAGAGCGGAAGCTATGACTACAACATGGATGATCTTCCTGCCGGACATTACTGGGTAATCATCAATGAAGAAAAGACGGAAGACAGGGATAAAATGACAGTGGCGGAGGTGGATATCTGCTTTTCGAATTATAAGAAAAAGAAATAATATGTTTTTTAATTATATTATGTATGGCATCCATAATTGCCGGATGCTTTAAATTTGAAAGGGGAGGTTGTATTGAAAAAGAAAATTATTATAATTCTCACAACGATTATGCTTGTGGTTGCAGCATGGGCGGTAATTAATTACAGGCAGAACAAAAGGTATGCTGACAGCATCAGTAAAGTAAATCAACCCAGTGATGGGGAATTTAGAACAAAGGTTGTCTACGAAATTGACGGGCTATATAATACAGAAGCCGGTGGGGATATGGATGTATGGGAGGGGTATACGAACAACATTCATTTGGATGTAAAGCTGGAACAGGGTGTGGTTCTGGTCTTGTTTTATGATCGGTATCGTGATGATCCTGAGACCGATAAAGAGACATTTGAAAGTAATTGTGATGAATATTTGTTTCGTACGGAGCGGATAACAAAGAGCGGAAGCTATGATTTCAACATGGATGATCTTCCTGCCGGACGTTATTGGGTAATTATCGATGAAGAAAAGACGGAAGACAGGGATAAAATGACGGTGGCGGAGGTGGATATCTGCTTTTCAAATTATAAGAAAAATAAAGGTGATTAACAGATATGATAAAAAAATTTTTTAATAAAATATTCCGAAAGGGAATAACAACGCTGATAATTTTTATGGGCTTTACGCTTTCCTTTTTAATGTTTTTGTATTATGACACCTCAAAGCGCCTTGTTGAAGCGGAAATGCAGGACGGGAGCATATACAGGCATCGTTATGGTACTACGGCATTCATAGCCGGTGATGAATTTGACCTGAGTATGATTGATACGTCTGATTTTAATGATTGTGATATTATTGCGGCGGATTTGAATTTTTTTGTTGGAGACGCTGAAATGCCGCGGATGTCAAATGTGGTTATCACGGATAAACCATTGATATATCCCATTGTGAAGGGGCATTATCCCAGGCAGGAGGAGCTTGACAGCGGAAAAGGCTGTGTTGTTCTTGGCAGGGGCTTAAAGCGTCATACATATTCAAGAGACGGAGAGGATTACATTAAAATTAATAAGGAGGAGTATTGTGTCACGGGGTATGTGGCGGCTGCGCATTCGCCTGTATTGGATAATATTGTGCTTGTCTATTACAAAAATATAGGGGAAAGAGCAATGAAGGAGCTGTTACTCTGGAAAAGGATGATGGGGATTCCTGTTTTGTTTCAGAGTAATTCGTCAACAACGGAGGAAATAAACGAAAGGTTAGGTGTCTATGAGAAAAAATATAATCCGCTGTTCAATATTTCCGCGGAGAAATATCAGATTTCGTTTTCCACAAATGCTGCCGAGGAAAAATATGTTGATATTGCCGCTGTCATTTATGTTTTTTCCCTTATTCTTATAGTGATTACAATTTATTACTGGTATACGGTAAACAGGAAGGAATATGCAATCAGGCGAGCTTACGGCTATTCCTATGTTCACCTTGTTTTAAAGGTTATAGGAGAATTTGTTTTATATATCGTTTTTTCAATTATCATTACGGAAGCGGTGCTGCTTCTTACGGATGTTGCTGAGGAACGGCTGATATTTGACATGATGGACAATATAAAGGGACATATAAATATACTTGGCAGATATATATTTATCACGCTGCCGATTATAGCTCTTGCGCCTGTACATTTCCTGACAAAAACAGAGCCGGTAACCATTATAAGGAGGGAGTAGCATATGTGCTTGTGGTATGCGTTGTGCCAGCTTTACAAAAATAAAATTCAAACCGTGATATCCGTTATAATGATTACCCTGAGCTTTATCGTTATCACTTATTCCGGTATTACATATTTGCAGTTCCGGGGGAATGAATGGAAGGCAGGGGAGGTAGTTGAGGGGGATTTTAAAAATATTTATCATATAAATCTTATCAATTATCTTGCTGCGGGGAAAAATGAAAGTTATCTGCTGAATGAATGGTATCAATGGATTCAGGAACAGCCGGAGCTCAGATGGTGCGGCTTATATTATTACTATGAGGAAGAAAAAATAATGTATGCTTCAGGGGAGATTCTGAAAATGTGCGGAATAGAGGTGGAGCATACAGAGGAAAAATGTGCATGGGTGGGATGTGACCGGCAGGCAGAAATACCTGTGGGCAGTAAATTTAAGGACGCAGATATTGAATTTGAGGTTATATCCTGCCTTGACAAAAACAGCAGATTTATAGGAGATTCTTACATATCCGGCATGGCTGTTTTAATTTTGCTGGATGAGTATGTGATTGTTGATTCGGATGTTATGATTAAAGAAAATCCCTCCGAGATTGGAAACGGCATTATAAATAATCTGTACTACGAGGTGGAAAAAGACAGTGATGCGGCGCTTTTTGAGAAAAAACTTCGGGATAAGGCGGATGAGCTTGGACTTGACATTTATGGAATCAATAATCTTGAATATTTATTTGAGGCGAATGCCCGTGATGCAATGGAAATGGCAGGAGAACGGTATTTAATGCCGCTTGTTCTTGCACTGTGCGCCTGTGCTGCCATGTGCGTCTGTTCCATGCAGTCGTATCAGATGAACAGGCATGATTCATCTGTTATGTTGTCCTGCGGCATGACAAGGCGCGGCATTTCCGGTATATATGTGTGTGAAAATCTGATAAAGATTTTGTCGGGATATTCGCTGTCCCTGATGTACTGGGTACAGAAAGACAGGGAAACGAAGCAAAAAACATTCATTATGTCACCGGATACTTATTATGTATGGCGGGAATATCTGAAATATATGTTATTTATATGCCTTGGGCTTTGTTTTGTGTATACTGCTTTATGCAGCATACCGGTCATGTTCAAAATAAGAAAAAATAAATTTATATTATGCAGGGAATAACGAAGGGGTAGAAGATGATTCAATTAAAAAATATTACAAAGGAATACAAGGGCGCATCCTATAAAACGACAGCCCTTAATCACGTAACCCTTGATATTCAGGAGGGGGATTTTGCGTGTGTCATGGGGAAGTCCGGGTCAGGGAAAAGCACACTGCTGCATATCATCGGATGTATGGATATGCAGGACGAGGGGGAATATTATCTTGACGATATATGTGTAAAAGATCTGTCCCCGTATAAGCTGGACAGGCTTAGAAGGGAGAAAATCAGTTTTATTTTTCAGGGCTATGAGCTGATGAACCGATATACCGTGTGGGAAAATATAGAGCTTCCGTTAAATGCAAAAGGGATAAGGGGCAAAAAAAAGAGAACAATCATTAACGATATAATGGAACGGCTGGAAATAACAGAGCTTAAGGATAAATATCCCGGTCAGATTTCGGGAGGCGAACAGCAGAGAACGGCAATTGCAAGGGCATATGTTATGGATACGCCTTACATTGTGGCTGACGAGCCGACCGGAGCATTGGACGAAGCAAATTCCGACCGTATTCTGGATTTGTTTGAGAGCCTGCATCATGAGGGAAAAACAATTATTCTCGTGTCCCACGATATGGATGTGGCGCAGCGGGGAGATTACATAATCAATTTGCAGGATGGGCATATAAAAAAGGAAGATTAATACATATTGGTGAGGTAAAAAATGAAATATGATTGCTTGATTATTGATGATGAGAAAATGCTTGCAGACAGTACGGCAGAGTATTTTAATATGTTTGGAATTTGTACGTCAGTTTGTTATTCCGCTTCAGAGTGCAGGGACTTCTTTCGTGAAAATACGGCAGAGCTTTTGCTCCTTGACATAAACCTTGGAGATGGAAGCGGCTTTGAGCTGTGCAAGGAGCTCAGGGAAAAAACAGAAATCCCGATTTTATTTATCTCCGCCCGAACCAGCGATGATGACCAGATTATTGCCCTGAGCATAGGGGGAGACGATTATATTCAAAAGCCATACTCTCTTGGCGTTCTTATGGCAAAGGTGAAGGCTGTGAAAAGACGTTTGGGAGGTGGTGACACTGCGGGGTATTCAGATGAAAGAATACAGGTTGATTTTGACAAAAGGCAGGTTCTTGTGGATGGAAATGAGGTAAAGCTCACCTCCCTTGAATTCCGTCTGCTGTCCTATCTCATAAAAAATGAAAATAAGGTCGTTACAAAACAGCAGCTTTTTCAGGAGGTATGGGAGGATAAATTTACAGGGGATGGAACCTTAAATGTACATATCCGAAAAATACGCGAGGCAATTGAAGCCGATCCGGGGAATCCCAGATATATTGTTACCGTATGGGGTGACGGTTACAAATTTGTTGGAGGAAAGTAATGAAAAACACAAAAATAATAACAGCCCTGCTGCTCATTTTTGCTGTGGAAACTGTGTGTCTCATATATTTTATGACAAAATATACGGCGTGGGAGCAGGATGCTGTTTTAGTAAACGAGGCCGTCATGTCTGTGCAGGAGGATTTGGAACATATAGAAGCCCACGAAAACAGGACAGGGCTTGATTACGTTGTCATAAATCCGGATGGAATGGTTTTATTCCGGACAAGAGAGGGACTTAGCGAAAGCATAAATGAAGCGGTAATACACCGGGATACGATTCTGGATATTGAAAATAAAAACAGCATTGCAGGAAAAATCATAATTTACAATGACAGTGACATGGTATTTGACAAATGGAGTAATACAATGGCGCATGTAATTCTTGCGGCAATGCTGCTGCAATGCGTAATCTGTATCGGTTATATGATATATCTGAATTATTTTTTAATTAAGCCCTTTCAAAAGCTTAAAGATTTTGCCCGGAGAGTGGCAGGCGGCAATCTTGATATTCCCCTTGACATGGACAGAAAAAATATGTTCGGCGCATTTACGGAGAGCTTTGATATCATGCGCTCCGAGTTAAAATCGGCGAGGATTGCGGAGGCGGAGGCAAATGCCGGTAAAAAAGAGCTTGTGGCAAAGCTGTCCCACGATATTAAAACTCCCGTTGCAAGCATAAAGGCGGCAGCGGAGGTTGGAGCAGAGCTGGCAGAAAATGAGAAGCTTAAAAACAATTACACACAAATTGTCTCCAAGGCAGATCAGATTAATACCCTTGTTACAAACCTGTTTACGGCGTCCCTTGAGGAGCTTACCCGGATTTCCGTATCGCCCTGTGATATGGAGAGCAGCGGGATTAAAACCCTCCTTGAAAATTCAGATTATCTTGATTATGCAAAAATTCCGGAAATTCCTGATTGTGTTGTATATGCAGACGGACTTCGCCTTCAGCAGGTGTTTGACAATATTTTTGCAAATTCCTACAAATATGCGGGAACACCCATCGATGTATCCGTATGCAGAAAAAATAACAGCATTGCAGTATGTATCGAGGATTATGGGGGCGGCGTTGCCGCTGATGAGCTTCCGCTTCTAAAGGAAAAGTTCAGAAGGGGCGCAAATGTAAAACATATTGAGGGGGCAGGACTTGGTCTGTATATCTCCGATTATTTCATGCGGGAAATGAAGGGAGAGCTTATTTTGGAAAACGGAGATAAGGGATTTAAGGTGACGGTTGTGATTCCCTTAAGTAATTAAGGGGAATTTGCAGCTTTCAATTTTTAAATTTAAGTAAGTTATGGAGCTATAGAGCTATCTAATTCTGATACTTAAATATTTACTTACAAAAGTGTAATTTTTATTTAAAGGTCTGAGCGATATAATACTTCCAGACAATTGCGAAAAACATAGTTTTGCAATTGCCTGTAATATTGTGAAAGGAAAGGTGAATTAGATATGCAGGTTTTAAAGATTGAAAATCTAAAAAAGTATTATGGTGTAAATACCAATATTACAAAAGCAGTAAACGGAATCTCATTTGAAATGGATGAGGGAGAATTTGTTGCCATGATGGGTGCAAGCGGAAGCGGTAAAACAACGCTTCTCAACTGCATTGCAACGATTGATGTGCCAACAGGCGGCTTTATTACGATTGGTGACAAGGAGATAACGAAAATTAAGGAGGATGAATTAGCTGATTTTCGAAAAGATAATCTGGGATTTATATTTCAGGATTTTAATTTATTAGACACAATGACAATTGAAGAAAATATTGCTTTATCCTTAATTATAAATAAGGCGGACTCAATGCATATTGATGAGAGGGTAGAGGCAATGGCAGCAAAACTGGGAATCAGTGATATATTAAAAAAATTTCCTTATGAAGTGTCAGGCGGGCAAAAGCAGAGATGCGCCTGCGCAAGAGCGCTTATTAATAATCCTAAAATTATTCTTGCGGATGAGCCTACGGGGGCATTGGACAGTAAATCTTCCAGAATGCTGCTGGAAACGATGGAACAGATGAACAGGGAATTAAAGGCAACGATTTTAATGGTTACCCACGATTCTTTTTCCGCCAGTTTCTGTGAACGGGTTTTATTTTTAAAGGATGGGAAGATTTTCAATGAAATCGTGAAAGGCGAAAAAACAAGAAAAGAGTTTTTTAACGAAATTATCGATATGCTTACATTGCTGGGAGGTGACGCAGACAATGTTAGGTAAATTAGCAGTAAGAAACGTCAAAAGAAGTGCAAAGGACTATGTTATATATTTAATAACAATCATTATCTCATTTTCACTTATTTTTGCGCTTAACTTAATTTCAACCTCTGAAGCCATAATGAATTTATCACAGGGATTAAATACATTTCAATATATAATGTATTTTATAAATGCAATCGTTTTAGGCGTTATCTGTTTTTTGATAAATTATACAACAAAATTTATATTTGAAAAAAGAAGTAAAGAGTTCGGAATGTATGCGCTGCTCGGAATTAAAAAAAGAAAAATAAATAAAATGTTTCTTTTGGAAAGTCTGCTGCTTGGCTTTATTGCTTTAATCATATCCATGCCGGTCGGTTTTTGCGTAAGTCAATTCCTGTCTTTGTTTATAGTGAAAATACTGGAACTGCCGCAGGCAATTTTTATTGGTTTAAATGTAAAATCTTTTGTTTTGCTTGCCATATACTTTGCGCTCATTTATCTTTTAGTATTATGGCGCGCAGGCAGAAGAATGAGAAAATCTACAATTAATGATTTATTAACATTAGAAAAGCAGAATGAAATGAAAATAACAAAATCAAAAAAACACAGAAATATTTTATTTTTCATAAGCGCTGCTCTTGGAATTTTTTCTCTAATTGTATGGTACGTAAATTTTAAGCCGGAAGCGGTTCAGGAATCGTCAATACTTTCTGTGGTGCTGATATGCTTATGTCTGTTAGTTGTAAGCATATATGGCATTATGATTAGCGCAGGCGATTTTATATTATCGGTTGTATTAAAAAACAATAAAATAAAAAATAGTAAAGACAACCTGTTTATAGCAAGAACATTCAGCGCAAAAGCCAAAACAATGGGCTTTGTATTTGGTACGTTGTCCATGCTTATTACACTTTCCATACTATTTTTAAATATATCCGGTATGAATAAAGGATTATATGATTATCAGATTGATTCAGAGTCGCCCTTTGATGTTGCAGTTACGGATAAAAAAGAACACTTAAAGGATTATCTGGATATTATTGAAGAAGACTATACTATAAAAAATGATTTTATTTACGATATTTATAAGGATAAAACAGCAGCAATTTTAAAGACCACCCCGGCATACGACTATAAAAGCGACGAAAGAAGGTTTGATCCGGTTATACGATTAAGCGATTATAACAGACTGCTGGAATTAAGGGGACAGGAAAAAATAAGTTTAAATCAGGACGAATGTATCGTACTTTCTGAAATTCGCTTTAAAAATGATATGAATAATATAATACCGGATAAAATAGCGTTGTCAAACGGAACAGAATTGAAAATAAAGGATTTTACGACAACCGGATATTGGGCAAGAATTTCAAACGAATATTATACCATTGTCGTACCGGATAAAGCGGTAGATGCTCTGGAAACAGATACAAGTCATTTAGTAGTAAATACAAAAGAAAAAACAAAAACCCAGTTAAAAGAAAAAATGAAAACAAGACTAAAAGAATATATGACCTATATAGATGAAAATGGGGAGGAAGATGAGACTTACTATAACGTTGTTGTAAAAGGAGAGCTGATAGAAGCAACAAATACAATGACAATGATTATATCTACTATCTGCATTTATATGGCATTTATATTTATAGCAAGCGCAGGGACTATTATTGCAATTCAATCACTGTCTGATTCCAATAAATATAAATACAGATACAGGGTTTTAAGTTATCTGGGTGTTAAAGATGAAAATATTTATAAAACAATAAGAAAGCAATTATTAATTTTATTTGGTATTCCGGTTATATACCCAATACTAATCAATTTTTGCCTGATTTCTTCCGTAAACAATGTTTATAAGATAATGCTTGCAAATAATACAGTTTATTTATCTTATTTCATTGCTACTGTTTTGGAGTTTCTAATCATCTATGCTGTATATTATATTGCCGCATATTTTAGTTTCAAAAGGAATATAACGGAAGCTTAACATTTCAGGATGCTTGAAAATATATGTTGAAGCAGGATGTGGCGTGGATGATGTTTGAAAATATATACCGAAGCCGGATATGGATTGAATGATATTTCAAAAGAGGGAGATTTATAAATGGAAATCGCAATTGTTGAAGATGATAATAAAATCAGGGAAGAATTAGAAAAATTATTAGAAAGAAATAATTATAAGGTTATACGGATTGAAAGCTTTAATAATGTTTGTCAGGAATTAAACAACTATAATCCGGACCTGATTTTACTTGATATAAATCTCCCTTTTCAAAATGGATTTGAAATTTGTAAACAGATTAAAGGGGATAAAAATATTCCGGTCATATTTGTTACAGGCAGGGATACCACAAAAGATGAACTGATGAGCATTGAGGCAGGGGGCATGGACTTCATTACGAAACCCTATGACACAATGATTTTATTGGAAAAAATAAAAAGAGCGATTAATTTGACAAATCCGGAAAATTATAGGGAAATAAGCAAAAATGGTTACACACTCGATTTGCATTTATCTCTGCTGAAAAAAGATAATATGCAGGTGGAATTAACGAGAAATGAATTTCGAATTTTATACTATTTCTTTATGAATGACGGCAGAGTTATCACGAAGGAAGAATTATTGGAAAAGCTGTGGAATGATAAGTATTATTTGGATGAGAATATTTTAATGGTGAATATAACCAGATTGCGAAAAAAAGCGAAGGAAGTAGGAATCGATGACCTTATAAAAAATGTCAGGGGAAAGGGATTTACTCTATGAAATTTATAAACTTTTTAGAAGAAAAAATTTTTTTTATGCTCTTTCAGATTATTTTTATATTCATAGTCTCGGGGATGCTGTTTTTCGTGAATATTCCATTATACTACATAGCTATAACGACACTTTTATTAACAGGATTGGTTATGTTGTATTTATTTTTTGCTTACCTGTCCGAGCTGCGAAAATATAAAAAAATCGTATCAATGGTTGATAATTTAGAGGAAAAGTATCTGATATCCGAAATACTGCATAAACCTCTTAATTTAGAAAATAAAGCATATTATTATGCCTTGAAACAGGCATGCAAAGCGATGAATAATAAGATAGGCATATTGGAAAAGGATTTTTCCGATTATCAGGAATATATAGAAAGCTTTGTCCATGAGATAAAGACGCCGATTGCAGCTTTGTCCTTAACTTTTGATAATAATAAGGATTTTATTTTAAAAAGCGAGACAGATAAAATCAATGAGCTGACGGAACAAATGCTTTTTTATGCCAGAAGCAGCAATACGGAAAAAGATTATTTTGTTACGGAACTTGATTTGGAAGAAATTGTGCATCGTGTAATTTTGAAATACAGGCATTACATTTTAAATAAAAACATTAAGCTGAATATTCATAATTTAGATAATAAAGTTTATACAGATGAGAAATGGGTCGTGTTTATATTGTCGCAGATTATTCAAAACTGTATTAAATATTTAGATAAGAAAGATAAGATAATAGAAATTTCAAGCCAAAATAATAAAAATAATATCGTTCTGACAATAAGAGATAATGGCTGTGGGATAAAAGAATCCGACTTAAGGCGAATATGTGAGAAAGGATTTACCGGCAGTGACAGAAAAAAAGAGCATGCTACGGGAATGGGACTTTATTTATCAGATAAACTGTGCAAAATGCTTGGATTAAGCATGGAAATTGATTCCGAGCAGGATAAATATACGGAGGTTAATCTGACATTTCCAAAAAACAGCGTTACAAAGCCTGAGCTTTAGGAAGATATATTGCGGAAGCAGGAGAGACATTTCTTAGACAGAAATATTCATTTAAGGAATATTTAAGAATTGCATAAAGACATTTAAGAATTGAAAAAATAGAATGGAACGTGTAGGTTGTGTCAAGTTTTCTATGAAAACTTGACATGTAGTATGTCCGGTGGCAAAGCCACCGAGACACGATGTCAGCTCATAGAGTTCTCGATTTACAAAGTAAATCGGAACAGATGCCGAAGGCAAATATGGAATAGCTGACGTTCAATAAAAGGAGGTTGACTATGGAAAAAATACTGTTAAAAACCGAAAATCTAAGCAAATCCTTTTCTGTGGGAGGGGTTATGCAGCACGTTCTTAAAAATATTGATTTAGCGCTTTATGAGGGAGATTTTACTGTCATTATGGGGGCAAGCGGCGCTGGAAAATCCACGCTTTTATATGCGGTTTCAGGAATGGATACCCCAACCCTTGGGACGATTACATTTGGGGATAAGGAGATTTCCAAATTTAGTCAGGATGAGCTTGCAGTGTTCCGGCGTGAGCATTGCGGCTTCGTGTTCCAGCAGATTTACCTGATTGACGGAATGTCGCTGATGGATAATGTGCTTGCGGCAGGGCTGCTTGTATCGAAGGATAAGAGGGTGGTTGTGGAACGGGCAAAAAAGCTGTTTGCTTCCGTGGACATACCGGAGGAAATGTATGGGAAATTCCCAACCCAGATTTCAGGAGGAGAGGCGCAGAGGGTCGGAATTGTGAGGGCCCTTATAAATACGCCTGAAATTTTATTTGCAGATGAGCCGACCGGTGCATTAAATTCCCAGACCGGACTGGATGTTTTAAATACGCTCACGGAATTTAATGAGCAAGGGCAGAGCGTTGTGATGGTAACCCATGATATGCGCTCGGCAAGACGCGGAAACCGGATATTGTACTTAAAGGACGGCGTTATACTTGGTGAGTGCAATCTGGGGAAGTATAAGCATAATGACATGGAAAGACACGAAAAGCTTTCTGCATTTTTGTCTGAAATGGGGTGGTAAAATGAAAAAAGCATTTCTTATCGCCCGTTCCAATTTTCGTAAATCAAAGGGGCAGGTAATATCCATTGCTGCACTCATGCTGATTGTCGGAATGATGCTCAATTTGTGGCTTATTTTGCAGATGGATTATAAGAAAAACTTTGAACGCCACCATGACAGGCTGAACGCAGAGCATGTTGCCATGTGCGTAAACATAGGCAGCATGAATGAGTCTGAAAAGCTGTCTGAAAAGCTGACAGATGTTATTGAAAATGATTCCCGCACCGATGAATATTCTATTGATGATGCCTTGCTTATGCCGGGTTCGTTTCAATATAATGGCGGTGATTTAAATACAACCTGTGTGTTTCTTGATAAAGAGACAGCGGTGTCCCGTTCCGTAGGAAAAATTGAAATTGTGGAGGACAGCGATGAAACCAGCGGTATTTATGTGCCCATGATTTACAAGTCGGAGGATATTGCAATTGGAAAGCAGATGAAAATAACGTCAGGGACGTATGAATTTAATTATACTATATGTGGGTTTACCAATAGCGTTATGGGGGGCTCCCACAACTGCGCCATTTGTGAAATTGTTCTCACGGAGGATAAATATAAGGAGACGAAGGAAATATTGCAGAAGGAAAACTCCATTTTTGCCAATGGCGCTATGTTTTGCTCCGTACGGCTTAAGGATGTGGAGGAATGTGAGAGCTATAATGCAATGCTCAAGGATGCAATTTCGGAGTATACGTATTCAATCAGCAATTATTATACAATGGTGTATCAGTCAAGATATATATCACAGATGATATGCGCCGCCGTAATAAGCGCAATGGCATTTCTGATACTTCTGGTTGCGCTTGTTGTCATGGCGTCCAATATCGTGAATTATATTCAGGAGAATATGAAAAAGCTTGGGACGTTAAAGGCGGTCGGTTATACCGGAAGACAGATTATAAACGCTTTTCACATGCAGTTTTTAAGCGTGTCCGTGATTGCTGCCATTCTGGGAGCCGTCCTGTCCTACCTTGTTTTTCCTGCAATCAATATAATGATGATTTCACAGACGGGAATCCCCTATGAGGTTCATTTTTTACCGGCACCGTTTTTGATTACAATCGGAATTTTGGGCGGAGCGGTGCTTCTTACCGTGTGGGCTGCGGTGAGAAGGGTTAAAAAAATTGAACCGATTGTTGCGCTGCGGCAGGGAGTAAAGACACACAGCTTCAAAAAAAATCATGTTCCTCTGGAGCATACAAAGGCGCCGCTTAATATTGCCCTTGCGCTTAAGACGATGTTTTCAAGTGTAAAAAACAATGTAACCATATGTATTTCCATGCTTGTATGCGCGCTTGTTTTGGTTTTTTCAGCAGTGATGATTGAAAATGTCATTGTGGACATCAATAAATTCATCACAATTATTGTGGGAGAAACATGCGATAGCTGTATCAATGTAAATTCGGACGCAGAGCAGGAATTTTTACAAATAGTAAATGATGACGAAAGAGTGGAGAAAGCATACTTATATAGCAACACTGCGACAACCCATGTAAATGGAGCAGAGCTTATGACAACGGTTATAGATAACTGGGAGGATGTAAATAATCCGGATGTGGTTTTTAAGGGAAGATTTCCGAAATACGAGAATGAAATAGCAATTGCCGCAAAATTTGCCGAAGAAAATAATATTCATATAGGAGATGAAATAATAGTTTCCTCAAATGGAAAGGAAGGAAAATATATTGTGTCAGGGCTTACCCAGATAACGAATAATCTGGGTTTGGATTGTATCTATACACGTGAGGGATTTATGAGGCTCGGAGAACTGTCAGACGTAAGCTATTATATCAATCTTGTGGATGGCGCAGATGTGGATGCTTTTAATTCGGACATGAAAGAGAAACTTGGAAATAACGCAAATATGGCAATCAATGTAGATGATACGGTTTCCGCAGGGGTAACCGTTTACGTTCAGCTTATGACTATGATTGTCATTGGAGTGTTAGTGTTAAGCGGCGGCGTCATTGCATTTGTGCTCTACCTTCTTGTGAGAACAAGGCTGGGCAATAAAAAACAGGATTACGGAATTATGAAATCCTTTGGCTTTACTACAAGGCAGCTTATCGTCCAGACTACCGTTTCCTTTATGCCGCCAATAATATTGTCAACCATTGTGGGGCTGGCTGTCGGATGCATTGTTATAAATCCGTTTATGTCCTTGTTTTTAAGCAGTATTGGAATTGTAAAATGTACATTTACCGTTCCGGCTGGGCTTGTAATCATGGAGGGCGTCGGAATTATCCTGTTTACATTTTTAATTCTGTGCCTTATGTCACGGAAGATTAAAAAGCTTGCAGTACATTCTCTGCTGATAGGAGAGTAGGAGATGGGGCTGTCGCAATAAGGACTTTAAATTTCTTTCAAATGCATTTTTAACAAAGAACGCTCCATAAAACTGTATTATTCATCATTGTAAAAAAAGGCTTTTTATTGTATAATATGCCCTAAGGTATGCCCGACGAAGTTGGGAGGATACCTTAGGGTACGCCCGCAAAAGCAATTAACAGCGTGGCATGACGCTGCGAATTACAAAAATAAATTATAAAGTGAAATGGAGGAATTACAAAATGTTAGTTTCAGCTACAGAGATGTTGAAAAAGGCAAAGGAAGGCAAGTACGCTGTCGGTCAGTTCAATATCAATAACCTTGAGTGGACAAAGTCAATCCTTTTAACTGCACAGGAGCTTAATTCACCTGTTATATTAGGTGTATCTGAGGGCGCAGGAAAGTATATGACAGGCTTCAAGACTGTTACAGCTATGGTAAAGGCTATGGATGAGGAGCTTGGAATTACTGTTCCTGTAGCGCTTCACTTAGACCATGGAACCTATGAAGGATGCTATAAGTGTATTAAAGCAGGCTTTACTTCCATTATGTTTGACGGCTCACACTATCCGATTGAGGAGAACATTGCAAAGACACAGGAGCTTGTAAATGTAGCCCACAATCTTGGACTTTCCATTGAGGCTGAGGTTGGTTCCATCGGCGGTGAGGAGGATGGAGTTATCGGCGCAGGTGAGTGCGCAGACCCGAATGAGTGCAAGGCTATTGCTGATTTGGGTGTGGACATGCTTGCGGCAGGTATCGGTAATATTCACGGCAAGTACCCTGAAAACTGGGCAGGCTTAAGCTTTGAAACTCTTGCGGCAGTTCAGGAAAAGACAGGCGTTATGCCTCTCGTGCTTCATGGCGGTACAGGCATTCCTGAGGATATGATAAAGAAAGCAATTTCACTTGGCGTATCAAAGATTAACGTAAATACAGAGTGTCAGCTTTCCTTCCAGGAAGCAACAAGAAAATATATCGAGGAGGGCAAGGATCAGCAGGGTAAGGGCTTTGACCCGCGTAAGCTGCTTGCTCCGGGCGCTGAGGCAATCAAGGCAACCGTAAAAGAGAAGATGGAGCTTTTTGGTTCGGTAGGTAAGGCTTAATATGTCGGTAACTGAAAAGGTTATTACGGAGACGTTCATGAAGCTTTTAAATGAACGTCCCCTTGAAAAAATATCCGTTAAGGATATTGTCAGCGAGTGCGGTATAAGCCGGAATACTTTTTACTATCATTATCAGGATATATATGCCTTGCTTGAAGCTGTATTTGAGACACAGGCGCAGGCTATGCTTGAGGAGTACAGACCATATGATTCATGGCGTGATGCGCTTATTCAGATAACGGAATTTCTGATTGAGAACAAGACGGCAATCTATCATATTTACAACTCCGTAAACCGCGAACAGCTTGAGCGGTATCTCTATAAGGTCACACAGGAGATTATGCTTGATTTTGTTAAGATTCAGGCTGAAGGCATGGAAGTTTCTGATATGGATATCATGTATATTGCGCTTTTCTATAAGCATGCGGTCGTAGGCATTATTTTTGAATGGCTGCAAAGGAACATGAAGGATGACGCGGAAGCTGCCATATATGAGCTCAGCAGAATTTTTGACGGAAACATCAGGATGACGCTGGAAAGAATCAGTAAAACTAAATAATTTTAGGACATTTTAAAGGGTGTGCGCAAATTTTGTGCACACTCTTTTTTCTGTTTATTGTTTTAAGCCGGCTTTCATAATATATTTCCTAATGAAAACAATGCTTTTAGGAAAATTTTAGTAAAAAGGAAAAGAGGTAATGGCTATGAGCAGATTTGGAAAGGCAGTAGTAAAATTAAAAATTCCGATTTTAATCATCGCAGTTTTACTCCTTGTACCATCTCTATTTGGAATGCTTAACACGCGTATCAATTACGATATGCTTGATTATCTTCCGGGAGATATTGATACGGTTAAAGGGCAGGAAATTCTTCTTGATGATTTCGGGAAGGGAGCCTTTTCCATAGTTGTAATCGAGGGTATGACCCCGAAGGAAATATCCGATGTAAAGGATCTTGTGGAGGAAATCGACCACGTTGAAACCGTCATATGGTATGACAGCATTGCAGATGTATCAATACCGATGGAGCTTCTTCCGGACAAATACTATGATGTATTTAACAAGGAAGATGCAACACTTATGGCGATATTCTTTGATACATCCACAAGCGCAGATGAAACCATGGAGGCAATAAGTGAAATAAGAAAGCTTATGGGAAAACAGTGCTTTGTAACGGGAATGTCTGCAATGGTTACGGATCTTAAGGAGCTGTGTGAGACTGAGGAACCGGTTTATGTAGGACTTGCGGTGCTTTGCGCAACGGTTGTCATGATGATTTTCATGGATTCTTTTCTTATACCGTTTATATTCCTTGCAAGTATAGGAATGGCAATCCTTCTGAATCTTGGAACAAATATAATGTTCGGAGAAATATCCTATATAACCAAGGCACTTTCGGCAGTGCTTCAGCTTGGTGTCACAATGGACTATTCTATATTCCTATGGCACAGCTACACGGAGGAAAAGCAAAATTATGATGATAAGGAAAGCGCAATGGCAAGCGCAATCGGAAAGACCCTGTCGTCTGTTGTGGGAAGCTCCATTACGACGGTTGCCGGATTTCTGGCCCTTTGCTTTATGAGCTTTACGCTTGGAAAGGATCTTGGAATCGTTATGGCAAAGGGGGTTGTGTTCGGAGTAATCGGCTGCGTGACAACACTTCCGTCCATGATACTTGTATTTGACAAGGCAATTGAAAAGACGAAGCATAAATCAATTATACCAAATATGGATAAATTTTCGAAGCAGGTTGTTAAGCTTGCGCCTGTATTTATTATATTGTTTCTGGCTGTTGTGGGACCTGCATTTTACGGATATCAGAAAGCCGGAGTTTACTATGACCTCTCCGAATCGCTTCCGGAGGATATGAATTTTGTCATAGCAAATACAAAGCTTCAGGATGAGTTTGACATGGGAAGCACGCATATGATACTTGTGGATTCGGCTACACCGCAGAAGCAGATGAAGGAAATGATGGATAGTATTGAAGAAGTTGAGGGGGTTAAAGCAGTTTTAGGACTGGAAACGATTATAGGTTCTCTGCTTCCGGAAACTGTGCTTCCCGAATCCGTAACGGAAATCCTTGAAAGTGACAACTATAAGCTGTTAATGATAAGTTCCCAGTACAAGGTTGCCACAGACGAGGTAAATGCGCAGATTGATGACATAAATAATGTGCTTAAGAAATATGACCCAAATGGCATGCTGATAGGCGAAGCGCCGTGTACAAAGGATTTAATAGAGATAACAGACCATGACTTTATGGTTGTAAGCTGGCTTTCGATAGCGGCAATATTTATTATAATATTGTTTGTGTTCAAGAGCTTATCCCTGCCGGTTCTGCTTGTGGCGGTAATAGAATTTGCAATATTTATAAACCTTGGTATTCCGTACTTTACACAGACCTCGCTGCCTTTTGTGGCGCCGATATGTATCAGTACGATTCAGCTTGGAGCAACCGTGGATTATGCCATACTTATGACAACAAGATATAAGCGTGAAAGATTTGCCGGACTTGGCAAAAAGGAGGCGGCGGGAAATGCTCTGTCAGCGTCCATACCGTCAATCATTGTAAGCGCATTCGGATTTTTTGCCGCAACCTTTGGCGTCGGAATGTACTCTGAGGTTGATATGATAAGCTCCATGTGTCTGCTTATGGCAAGGGGCTCCATGGTGAGCATGGTGTCGGTTATACTTGTTCTCCCGTCATTGCTCAGACTGTTTGACAAGCTGATATGCGTAACCAGCATTGGCTTTGTGAAGAAGAAAAAAATGCCGAGGGCAGTAGAAAAATATTCATAATAGATATTATATAAGGAGGAATCATTATGAGAGATAGAAAAAAATATAAGGTTGTTTCTTTGGCTGTTGCGGCTGCGCTTGTTACCGGTATGGCAGGCTATGCGGCAGGCGCAGACAGCGTTACAAATTTAAAAGAAGTACAGTTGCAGGAGGTGTCAGCAGAGGCAGGCACAAGCATAAGTGATGCCACGGATATTTCTTTGGCTGAGGCATCGGATGAAACGTCGGATAAAGCATCAGGTGAATCAATAATTGACAATAAAGCGGAGGCGGGCAAGGAGGAAACGGTATATGTTCTCGCAAGCGCTGACGGTACAATAAATAAGGTGATAGTAAGTGATTGGCTGAAAAATCCTAAAAATCTTGACCTGCTGGAGGATGTATCGGAGCTTGACAACATAGAAAATGTTAAGGGCTATGAAAGCTATAAAATAAACCCTGACAATATGAAGATATGGGAAGCTGATGGAAATGACATCTATTATCAGGGCACGACAAACAAGGAGCTCCCCGTCGATGTCAAAATAAGCTATAAGCTTGATGGCAAGGCAGTGTCAGCAACTGAGCTGGCAGGAAAAAGCGGAAAGGTAACCATAAGATTTGATTATAAAAATAATGAATCCCAGACGGTTCTGATTGACGGAAAAGAAGAAACCATATATGTGCCGTTTGTGATGGTAACCGGAATGGTGGTTGACGATTCCAAATTTACAAATATAACGGTTTCAAACGGAAAAATAATAAATGACGGGGATAAAAGCATCGTTATGGCACTTGCGCTTCCGGGATTGCAGGAAAGCCTCGCACTGTCTGAGGAAGAATTTGAGTTTCCCGATTACGTTGAAATCACGGCGGACGTGAAGGACTTTTCGATGGCGACCACAATAACGCTCGCAACAAATGATGTTTTCAATTCCCTTGATTTAGATGACATAAGTACGCTGGAGGATTTACAGACTTCCCTTGATACGCTTTCCTCCTCATCAATTGCCCTTGTGGACGGTTCATCGGCGCTTTATGACGGAATAGAATTGCTGATCAGTAAGTCGCAGACACTTGTATCGGGCGTAAATGATTTGCATACAGGCGCGGGCGCAGTAAACACCGGAGCTGCTCAGATAAGTGACGGAGCCACTCAGATAAGCACAGGAGCGCAAGCGCTGGACGCCGGGATAATACAGCTTAATCAGGGACTTGCAACACTTAGTGGGAACAGCCAGGATTTAAGGGACGGAGCATCGCAGGTGTTTGAATCACTCCTTGCAATGGCAGACAGTCAGCTTGCGGCAGCGGGTCTTTCCGTTCCAAAGCTTACAATTGAAAATTATAAGGAAACCCTGAATGGTGTTCTCGGTTCGTTAAACAGTGATGCCGTATACAGCATGGCATACAATACGGCGCTTTCACAGGTCACGGAGGCAGTAAATGCAGGCAGACCGACAATACGCGCTGAGGTTGAAAAAGCAGTGAGAGCACAGGTGCTTCAGGGTGTGCTTGATTCGCAGGGACTTGGAATGACGGTTGCAGACTATGAGGCTGCCGTTGCCGCAGGCTCTGTAGATGAGGCTACAAAAGCGGCAATTGATGGCGCTGTAGAAGCGACTGTTGCAGGCCCTGACATGCAGGCTGTCATTGATGCGAATACTGAGGCAAAGGTGCAATCTCTCATAAATGATAATATGAATTCAGCAGATGTTACCACAAAGATAAATGCTGCCGTTACCCAGGCACAGTCGGGGGCAGGAAGCATACAGGCGCTTATGGCGCAGCTTGACAGCTACAAAGCTTTTTATGACGGTGTTGTCACCTATACTCAGGGTGTAGATACGGCATACAGCGGAAGCAGTCAGCTTGTAAGCGGCTCTGCTGAGCTTAATGCAGGCGCGCAAAATCTGTCATCAGGCGCAACCACTCTGACAGCAGGAACAAATACATTGTATTCAGGAATGGAAACCTTAAAGAATGGAACGGAGGCTCTTGTGTCGGGAGAAAATGAGCTCTCTGACGGTTCCGAACAGCTTTTGAACGGCATGAAGGAATTTAATGAAAAGGGTATACAGAAGCTTGTGGAGGCATTTGACGGAGATGTGGAGCTTCTTATAACGAGAATAAAGGCAATCGTGGATGTGTCAAAGGATTATCAGACCTTTGCAGGCAAGGCTGACGATGTAAGGGGAACTGTAAAATTTATATACAGAACCGATACTATAGAGTAACTTATTTTATCGTAGCTTATTTTGCCATTAAAATAGTTTTATTCTCTGCGGAAAGTATGATATAATGGGGCTGTCGTGTTAGTGCGGCAGCCCTATTATTTTGCAAGGAGAATGTATTACATATGAATTTTCTGGCGGTTAATATAATCAGCATAGGTATGTTTGTTATTATATTGCTTATGCTGACCGTACTCAAAAACACTATAAGCATTGGAATTACCATAGCCTTTGCCCTTGTGTGGCTTTTTTATACAATTGGAGCAAATGTTATGCTTTTAAAGGGGCAGAAGGCAAACGAAAAACTTAAGGGCAGTGACAGAGGGGGATTTTTTAAAAAGCAGATTGATGCCATAAGCAGACAATATGAGAGCATAAAGTCAAGGGAGGAATTTTTTGCAGAAAATACTCAGGACAGCATGAAGGACATGTATTATAAAATACTGGAGCAGATGCATTCCAACATTGACAGCGCTTCGGCATATATAGCGACTTACGATTATTATACAAAACCTGAACCGGCATATCTGAATAATCTGTGTGAGCAGGGAGATATTCTTGTAGATAAATTTAACAGGCTGGTTGAGCAGATTGTGGACATAGATACAAATTTAACCACACTTGACATGGCGTACGTGGACGACCTGCTAAGCTGCCTTGAGGAGGTAAAAAAGAAGGAGCTTGGAGAGACGGATTACGAGGTCAATGCGCCTGATACAAGGAAAAAAACGCGTATATAATAATGAAAGGGAGAAGACGAAAATGAACAACAGATCAAAAGGGATAATAATCTGTGGGGTTATCGCAGTAATTATAATGGCAGGCACCATTATGTCCCTGCTGGGTAAAAATCTTGCCGGAAAGAATGAAAGGGATGATAAGCCTGTTGAGGAATTGATGAAGGATATAAGCGTTACGGAGGCAAAGCCGAAAAAGGGTACGGTGTCCCTTGAGGATGACACGCTGTATGACGAGCTTCCGAATATTGACAAATATCCGCTTGCAGTGCAGGGATATGGTGACATTGATATTGAGATATTTACCTCCGGTGAAAAGGCAGGCAATGATACGGACAATTTCCTTATTGAGGCTGCTGAAAAGTTTAACGAGGGAGGATATACCCTTGAAAACGGAAAAACCATAAGTATTTCCGTACGTTCCGTAAGCTCGGGACTTGCCGCGGATTATATCCGTTCAGGAAGATATTATCCGGATTTGTATACGCCGTCAAATGAGCTGTTTGGTGAATTTGCAAAGGCGGACGGAGCAAATCTTGACCTGCTTGCAGACCGGCTTGTGGGAAACACGGCAGGAATACTCGTCAAGAAAGATTCGGGCTACACGGATGTAAACAGCGTAATCAATGACGTTAAATCGGGAAAGCTTAATCTGGGATATACAAATCCCCAGACGAGCGCAACCGGACTCAATCTTCTTATTGAGATTTTAAAAACCTCAGATGAGAGTAACATGTTCAGCGATACGGCAATCGAAGCATTTTCAACCTTTAACGGCAATATCCCTTATATCGCATACACAACCCAGCAGATGCGTGACAGCGCCGGAAAGGGTAATTTTGATGCAATTGTGTCAGAGTATCAGGCGTACATAAACGACAAAAATCTTGTAAATCAATATGATTTTATACCGTTTGGAACAAGACATGATAATCCGCTTTATATCGTTAATAAAAATAACAAGTCGCCGGAAGAAATAGAGGCAATGAATATAATCAGGGATTATCTGCTTGGCAGTGACGCTCAGGCGATAGCTGCAAGAAACGGCTTTAATGCCAATGACGACTATAAGGATGATTACACTACAAGCGGCTCCGAGATTGTTCAGGCGCTGGAGGTATACAAAAGATACAAGGACAGCGGAAATGACATTATTGCGGTTTTCGTTGCTGACTGTTCCGGAAGCATGGACGGTGAACCGATGCAGCAGCTTAAGTATAGTCTGTCCAACGGAGCCAAGTATATAAATGACAACAATTATATCGGTATGGTAAGCTACTCAAACGATGTGACAATAGAGCTTCCGATTGCGCCATTTGACTTTAATCAGAGAAGCTATTTTCAGGGAGCCATCGACGGGCTTCAGGCTTCGGGAAGCACATATACATATGAGGCCTTAGTTGTGGCAATCGATATGGTGCAGAAAAAGCAGGCGGAACATCCGGATGCCAAATGTATGATTATACTTTTGTCGGATGGACAGTCAAACGGCAGGCTGGAATTAGATAAAGTAAAGGGCACCATTGCAAATGCAAAGATACCTGTTTACACCATAGGATATGGCGACAGCGCAGATACAGATGAGTTGCAGAGCCTGTCAGGAATAAATGAAGCTGCAAGCATTAATGCGGACAGCGAGGATATTATTTACAAGATAAAGAGCTTGTTCAACAGTCAGTTGTAGGAAAGGTACCGGTCCGAAAATGGCATTAAAACACGTGATGATAAATGAAATAATATCAGAGCACAGTACGAGAATGCAGAACCTGAAAAAATATTATCCGTTCTTTGTGCTTAGCGAGACTACGTTTTCCCAGTATAAGGAGGGGAAATATAGTCTTCTTGACATGGGCTATATCACCATGGCATCTTTAAGATTTTTTATCAACGAAAATAATTTCCATGAAAAGGACATCACTTACGAGGAGTACGAGAAATTTCTCACGGAGCTGCTCCGGCGGGACTTTGATATTGAGGAGGAGCCGGAGGAGGAACGGCAGCTTGCGCTTTACATTTTTGACAAGCTGAAAAATGACGGACGGGCATTTGAGTTTAAATTTTATGACCCGGAAACAAAGACGGACAAAATCGCCAGAGTGAAGCTTATTGACAGCAGGGTGGAAAACGGAGCGGTCTACTACTACATAACCTCCGAGGGCATTGAGTTTTATCTTGATACAAAGGAGATAAAGGACGAGAGCAGGATTAACATTTCCCAGCTTCTTCTGGAGAAGCTTATAAGCTCAAATAATTTTAAGGGCGGTATCGATGTTGTAAAACGGATTAACAGTCAGGTGAAGCAGCTTTCCCTTGAAAAGGAAAATGTTTTGAAGCTTCTTGGCGTGGACATATTTGAGGGTACAAGGGCATACGAACAGTATATGGAAACGACTGCAAAGTGGTTCAGCGACGAGCAGAAGCTTTTTGCGAAAAACAAGGCGCTGGTGGATAAGGCGATAGAGCGCGCCGGCTCCCCGGACAGCGAGGGAGGCACGCAAGGGCTGCGGTCAAAAACCCTTGAGGATATCAGCAGCCTTGAAACAGAGCTTAAGAAAACAATATATAATCACAGCCAGCTTATTTCCGAAACCGTGGAGCTTACAAAGCTTGCGGATTCCATAATAAGCAGGGCAAAGCTCAGGAAATTAAGACCTGTATTTGATTTCAGGCAGATGATGTCCAAGCTGATGGAACGGGACAGGCCCGCAGATATGGAGCATGTGCTTATGCCTTTTTTTGCACCGAAGCTTAACAAGTCATTTTCCATAAGAAGCATAGACAATATGCTTTCACTGAAAAATGATGATAAGGATAAAGGGGAAAAGCTGGAAAAAAATGTTCTGGACCCGGATTTCAAATATGACGACGAGATACTGGATGCAAAGATTGGAAAAAATTTTTATATGTTGTTTATGGAGCTGTCAGACCAGATAAAAAAGTGGAATAAAATAGATTTGAAGCAGTTTAACGGTATTCTGGAAATAAAGTTTGGTAATGAAATATATTCAAACAGGGATTATTACTCCTTTCTGGCGCATCTGGCGGGGAAGGACGGCTACGACATAAAAAAAATGCTTGAAAAGCAGGATACCATGCTTGAGGAAATGATTGTCACACATATGACGGAGGAGGACGTGACAAGATTTGGGGATATGTCATTTTCCATAGAGCCAAACAGTGATGAGATTATAAATCTCATGCCGGGAGACGCTTCGGGGGAGGATGCCGGGAAGATGTTTGTAACGGATATGGTTTTTGAGAGGAGGAACGGGTAGACATGGAGGAAAAAAGTCTTGAAAAGGCACTGGATATATATTCCACACTGATAACAGGGCAGGAGGTGTCCCGTTCCAACCCGGATACAAGAGAGCTTTATGAGGAATATTACGGCAATCAGGCAGTTTACGATATTACAAACCGGCTTATGAAAAAGCTGAACCTGAATGTTTATGAGTACGAGGATTCCATATACATAACGGCAGGGGACGGAAACCGTATATTCGGGTACACCAATGACGACATGAAAAGACTGCTGGGACTTCGGGTAAACAAGGAACTTTACATGGTGTATTTCATTATGTACAATGCCCTGCTTTCGTTCTATCAGGATTCCGCCTCCTATCAGGTCAAAGAGTATGTGAAGCTCTCCGATATGCTTGAGCAGGTAAGCTCCTATCTTTCAAGAATAACGTCAGATTTATCGGTTTATTCCATGAGCGAGCTTGAGGAGGACAGCTTTAAGACAATCGCCCTTCTGTGGGACGAGCTTCCCGCCGTAACTTCAGACGACAAGGATAAAAACAGGGCGTCAAGGGCGTCGCGCGTCGGCTACATTAAGCTTACCTTTAATTTCCTTGTGGCGCAGAAGCTTTTTGTGGAGGTCGAGGACAGATACTATCCTACAAAGAGATTCAAGGCTATAGCGGAGAATTATTTTGAGGAATATAAGGGCAGGATATATAAGGTGCTGGGAGGTGAAGCGGATGCCTAGTATAAACAGAATAAGGGTAAATAACGTAAAATATAATTTCGGCACCCAGTTTTATGACGACTTCACCATGAGAATGTACGGAAAAAACACCCTGTACGATCTGGCAAACGGCGGCGGAAAAAGTGTGCTTATGCTTCTCCTTATGCAGAACATGATACCAAACTGTACATTGGATGAGAAGCAGCCTATCGAAAAATTATTCAGGACGGGAAACGGAAATACGACAATTCATTCTCTTGTGGAATGGAGACTTGACAAGGAGGACAGCACAGAGGGCTACAGATATATGACGACAGGCTTTTGCGCCAGAAAGGCAAAGGAGGCGGGGGAAGACGCCGAGACGTCAAAGGACGTTGCCTCGGTGGAATATTTTAATTACTGTATTTTTTACAGGGAGTACAATAAAAATGACATTATAAATCTGCCATTGGTAAAAAACGGTGAAAGGGTCAGCTTTCAGGGGCTCAGGACCTATTTGAAGGACCTTGAGCATAAGGATATGTCCCTTATGGTGAGGGTGTTTGACAGAAAGGGCGAATATCAGAGGTTTATAAGCGGCTACGGGCTTCACGAAAGCCAGTGGGAGATTATAAGGGGAATCAATAAAACAGAGGGACATGTAAGAACATATTTCGAAAATAACTACAAGACAACAAGACGTGTTGTTGAGGATTTGCTTATAGAGGAAATTATTGAGAAGGCGTTTATGGTAAAAACCCAGCGCGAGGATACCGGCGACGATGTCATGGCAAGAATGCTCATGGATATACGTGAGCAGCTTACAATACTTGCCAAAAAGAAGAAGGAAATGGCGGGCTATGACCGCCAGATGGAGCTTGTGGGCGTGCTTTCCGACAAGGTAGGCTCATTTATGGATTTGTATGAGGAGCTCAGCCGCCTTGAAAATCTTATGGCAGCCATATGCGTTACCGGCGAGGAGTTTGCAAGGGACGATGAGGAAAAAATGGCGGAGCTTGCAGGGCTTCGGGACGAAAAGCGGGCAAAGAAGGACGAGCAGAGAAAATATATGGAATGTCTCAAGGTGGCAAGGGACAAGAATAAGCTGTCTGAAATGTATGACAATCTGGGACAGATGGAGGCTGCCATAAAGGAGACGGAGGATAAGCTCAGGGAGCTTGTTGACGATCTGAATTTCAAGGAAGCCATGAACGAATATATTGACTATATGGCAGACAGGAAAAAATATCACAGGCATGATGCCATGCTGAAGACGATAACGGCGCAGTCGCCCTTTGACCAGGATATGCTTCATACCTATGCATATAACATTAAAATGCGTGCGGACGCTTCCATGGCAATTGTGCAGGAAAAGATTGACGCAATTAAGGAGCAGATGCAGGAGAAAAAGGAAAACGTGGAACATAAACAGATGCTGCTTCAGGAGGCAAGGGTGGAGCAGGAGGTTTCCGCAAGAACAAAGAAGCTCTGCGATGATGAGATTGTTTCCTTAAGCGAGCAGCTTGCAGGCCTTAAGATGTCCATGAGCAAGCTTAGCTTTGCCGATTTTGGAGAACACAGGGAGCAGGTTGAGGAGGACATAAAGGATCTGGCGTGGAAGCTTTCTGACAAGTCTGCAAAAATCAAGGAGAGCAATGAAAAGCTTAGTGAGGCAAGACTTGAGCTTTCAAGGCTTGAGGCTGCCAAGGAGGAAAATGATAAGCTCATAGAAAAGCTGGAGGCAAAGGAAAAGCAGTATAATGAGGCAAGCCAGAAGCTTGACAACATAAAGACGGTTTACGCTTCAGGCGGTGAGGAGCTTCTTACGGTAATCACGGAACGAGTAACCTCCACTGTGCTTGAAAACGCTGCCATCGCTGATGAGATTAAGCGCCGCAAAAAAAGGATAAAGAGCCTTTCGGAGGGAAGGATTATTCCTGTCTCCTCCGCAGTGAAAAAGCTTATGGATTATCTTGAGACAAGACACGGCATACAGGCTATGTATGGCATGGATTATATTTCTGCGCTTCCGCAGGATAAGCAGATGGAACTTTTGGAAATTAATCCGGAGCTTCCCTATGGTCTGCTTGTGCGGGAATATGATATTATAAGGGATGACCCTAATATTTCGGGCGTCGATACAGGCAGTGAAATGGTTAATATATTTGATATGGACGCCATTTCGGAAAAGGCTTTCATTGTGGGAGAAAATGTCCTCAGCATACATGCAGGGGCGGAATTTCTCACAAGCGAGGATACGAGGGTAAGACTTCTTGAGGAGGAGGAAGCCGGTATTAAGGAGCTTGGGTTAAAGCTTGAATTTAAGGAGGAAATGCTTGCAACCTACAGGCAGGATCAGGAGTTTATCATCCGCATGCAGGACAGCGAGCTTATGGATGCCGCCCGCAGGCTCCGGGATGCAAGGCGTCTTATGTACGAGCAGGATTCGGAAATTGCTGCCTGTCAGGAAAAAAATAAGGATATAAAGCATGGGATAAAAATTCTGGAGCAGGAGCAGGAGGAACTGAAGGGACGTTATGAGGAAAAGCTTGGGGATGTTGGAAGGCTTGACACTATAACGAGGCTTTCCGCTTTGGTGGATGAAAAGGAAAAAATATCCGCTGAATGTAAGAAAAACATAGACAGGCTTGAGGGGGAAATAAGAGGACTTACTGCCGCCATTGAGGACGGTTCAAAGGCTGATGAGGAAGCCTGCGCAAATCTTGAGGCGCTTGAGAAAAAGCTTCAGGATATGGTTACGGAGTGGGAGGTACATTACAAGCCGTACTATAACATTGATAAGCCGTATGATGTGCTTACGTTAAGCGATGATGATATAAAGGCAAGGTTTACGGCAATGCTTGACGAGGGCAGGGATGAGATAAAGACCATTGAGGATAAAAAGCTTGTTATGGAAACCCTGAAAAATGCAATGGACAGAACGCTTAAGGCGATTGAAAAAAGAGGAGTGAGCGTTGACGCCTTAAAGGAGCATGAGAAAAACAACCGGATATATTCCTCAAATGATAAAATGCTGACGGATTGCAAGGATAACATTGAAAAACAAAAAGCAAGACTTAAGACATTTCAGGATAAGAAAAAGGAGCTGGAGGCTTCGGCAAGCAGGCTGGAGGGCAGCATTGAATATGCCATAAGCAATATTGAGGCGGCGTTTGGAAGCTATGAAGACCAAAGCGCAACCGCATCTGAGATAGTCACAAACCTGAAAAACGGTCAGGAGGTGCTGGAACGTCTTGAGGCGGAGGCGAAGCAGTGTGAGGAGCAGTATAAAAATTACGCAAGGCAGCAGGGGTATATGCTCGATTTGTACAAGGATGTCAAGCGCATCATTATCACAAATGACATAAATATAGAGCATGCTAAGCCTGTTTCGGAGAATAAGGACAAATTAAGAGCTATATTTGAGGACAACCTTTTGTCCTACGACAGAAGCAGAAAGTCTCTGGAAAAGGCGAAAAATGAGCTGATGAAATTTAAGGGAAATACTGCCGTGTCACTGGATGAGATGGAGGTTTACGAGCTTGCGGCGACCATAAGAAATGATGTTGTCATACCTGACACATACGACGCGGCAAAGGAGCTTATGGACAACCTGAAATCCATAGTCGATTACATTAGGCTTGAAAGAGACAGGATTGAAAAAAGTCTTGTTGATATGGAAACAATAAAGGCAAACTTTGAGGAGCAGTGCTTACAGAGATGCATGGATGTCCGCACTGAGCTTGACAAGCTGCCGAAGCTTTCCAGAATTATGGTTGACGACGAGGCGGTGCAGATGGTAGGACTTACCATACCATACATCAAGGATGAATTTTTAAAGCAGAGAATGTCCGACTACATTGACGGCATTGTATCGCAGGCTGACGACTATGAAAATGACAGGGAGAGAATTAAATTTATAAGGGGCAGCCTTGCGCTTAAAAAGCTGTTTGGCGTTATCGTAACCGACATGAACAAAATAAAGCTCAGCCTTTACAAGCGGGAACGCATAAAGGAACAGAGCCGATATTTAAAATACGAGGAGGCAGTTGGAAGCACAGGACAGTCCCAGGGTATATACATACAGTTCCTTGTTTCCATTATCAATTACATTTCCGGCATGTATCAGCTTGGCAATGAGGAGATAAGGACAAAGACTATATTCATTGACAACCCGTTTGGAGCTGCAAAGGATGTGTATATATGGGAGCCTATATTTGCACTGCTTGCTGCAAACAACGTACAGCTTATTGTTCCGGCAAGAGGGGCAACGCCTGCAATTACGGGACGCTTCGACGTTAATTACATTCTCGGACAGCAGATGGCAGGCGGCAAACAGCTTACGGTTGTGTGCGATTATACGAGCAGGGCGGACCAGGAGGAGCTGGAATACAAGGATTTGGAGTTTGAGCAGGTAAGCTTCGATTTTATTTAGATATGTTCAAAGGATAAGGGGATATATTATGCACTATAAGGAAGTTAAGGCGATTTTATCACCTCAGAACGGCATGAATCTGTACAGGGGCTGTACACATGGCTGCATTTACTGCGATTCCAGAAGTAAATGCTACAGGATGGATCATGACTTTGAGGATATAGAGGTTAAGGCGAAGGCGGAGGAGCTTTTGGAGCATACCTTAAAGCGCAAGCGCAGAAAGGGAATGATTGCGACAGGCTCCATGACTGACCCTTATGTGCCGATTGAGAAGGAGCTTCTTGTGACGAGAAGGTGTCTGAATCAGATAGAACGGTTTGAATTCGGGCTTGTAATACAGACAAAATCAAATCTTATATTGCGGGACATAGACATACTTGACAAAATAAACCGCAAGACAAAATGTATTGTAGCCATGACAATGACTACATATGATGAAAAGCTCTGTAAAATAATTGAGCCCAATGTGAGCACCACAAGGGAACGCTTTGACGTCCTTATGGAGATGAAGAAAAGGGGGATACCGACCATTGTGTGGCTTTCACCCATTCTTCCCTTTATAAATGATACCGAAGAAAATATAAGAGGCATCATGGACTACTGTAAAGAGGCGGGAGTATATGGTATAATATATTTTGGCGCCGGAATGACCCTCCGCGAGGGCAACAAGGAATATTTTTATGAGCAGCTTGATAAGCATTTTCCGGGAATGAAGGACAAATATATTGAGACCTTTGGCGATTCCTATGAGGTGGTAAGTCCCCGTGATAAGGAGCTTACGGCGCTGTTCAACCGCATCTGCGATGAGAATGACATTGTCAGGGATCAGGAGGAGCTCAGGCGCTATATGCGCGAATACAAAAACAAAACAACCTGCGACCAAATCAGTATATTTGACTTTGGAATGGAAGCATAGATTGAAGAATAAAAAATGTATAGGTATTTGTGACCCTCTTTTTTCAGAGTATGAGTTGTAGAAAATATACAATTTCATAAGCAAGGCGCTTTGGAGCCGTCGGTACTTAGACTGCGTACCTTGCAGTCTTATGTACCGCTACGTGCGACAAGCAGCGCAAGCGTGCCATGCGTTGAATTGTATATTTTCTACAACGTATTATATGAAAAACTTAGTTTGCAAACGCCTGTAAAATATATTATGAAAGGATGATGTAACATGGCATTTAAGGATTTTGTTCAGTCAGTAAAAAATGAGGCAGGAGACGCTGTGGGCGTAACAAAACAGAAGGCGAAAATAAGCAAGGAGAAAACAAAGATTAAGGAAAACTACGAGGAGATAGGAAAATATTATTATGACCAATATGTGAAAACCTCACAGATAGATGATGCAGTTATGCAGTATGCAAATGCAATTACTGAATCCAAAAGGGTCATAGACGAATGCAATGCGGAAATTGAAAAGATAAAGGAGATTTAACATGGATTACAATCAGCTTAGTTTAGAAATGCATGAGGAACATGTGGGCAAGCTTGAGGTAGTGTCAAAGGTCGGACTTAAGACGAGGGACGACCTCAGCACAGCATATACGCCGGGAGTTGCAGAGCCATGCAGAAGGATAAGGGACAACAAAATGGATGTCTACAAATATACCTGCAAGTCAAATACCGTGGCAGTTGTTTCAGACGGAACGGCGGTTTTGGGACTTGGAGATATCGGCCCGGAGGCGGCAATCCCTGTCATGGAGGGAAAGTCGATTCTATTTAAGCAGTTTGGCGGCGTGGATGCATTTCCCATATGTCTTGACACAAAGGACACGGAGGAAATCATTGAAACCGTAAAGAGGATTGCTCCTGTATTCGGCGGTATAAATCTTGAGGATATAGCGGCTCCAAGATGCTTTGAAATCGAGAGAAGGCTCAATGAGGAGCTGGATATACCGGTATTCCATGACGACCAGCATGGAACGGCAATTGTCGTTGCGGCAGGTCTTATCAATGCCCTTAAGCTTGTAGGCAAGAAAATGAGTGATATAAACGCTGTCATAAATGGAGCCGGCTCAGCAGGAATATCCATATGCAGGCTTCTCATGCGGCTTGGAATCGGAAACGTGGTTCTTATGAACAGCAAGGGAGCGCTGTGTCCGGGGGTGGCAGGCATGAATCCGGAGCAGGCTGCCATGGCAGAGGTGACAAACAGGGACAGACAGATAGGAAATCTTGAGGAAATCATAAAGGGTAAGGACGTGTTTATAGGAGTATCGGTGGCAAATGTTGTGACTGCCGATATGGTTGCCTCCATGGCGGCAGACCCTATCGTTTTTGCAATGGCAAACCCTACTCCTGAAATTATGCCGGAGGAAGCAAAAAAGGGCGGCGTAAGGGTCATGGCGACCGGACGCTCCGATTTCCCGAATCAGATAAACAATGTACTTGTGTTCCCGGGAATATTCCGCGGAGCGCTTGACGCAAGGGCTACGGCAATCACGGAGGAGATGAAGGTGGCAGCGGTAAATGCCATTGCATCTATCGTAAGCGATGAGGAATTAAATGAGGAATATGTCATACCGGACCCGTTTGACGAGAGGGTTGCAAAGGCAGTTGCAAAGGCAGTTGCGGACTGCGCAGTGGAGCTTGGAATAACAAAATGATTGTGTCAGCCCATGAGTTTCCGATTTACGATGTAAATCGGAACATATGCCAAAGGCAAATATGGAATGACTATGTCAAGAAGGGTAAATTTTATGAAAGAAAAATTAAATCGTATAAAGGACGAGGTTAATAAAGTCATAAAGGGAAAAAGCGATGTTGTGGAAAAGGTGCTTGCGGCAATTATTGCAGGCGGTCATATTCTTATGGAGGATATACCGGGTGTTGGAAAAACAACGCTGGCGACAACCTTTGCAAAAACCCTTTCCATGGAATACAAGAGGGTGCAGTTTACGCCTGATGTTCTCCCAAGTGACATACTTGGTTTTTCCATGTACAATTCCGCCACAAAGGAGTTTGAATATAAGCCGGGGGCGGTATTCTGCAATCTTTTCCTTGCAGATGAGATAAACAGAACGTCGCCGAAAACACAGTCTGCGCTCCTTGAGGTTATGGAGGAGGGGACCGCAACCGTTGACGGGGTTACAAGAAGACTTCCGGAGCCATTTGTTGTAATTGCAACGGAAAATCCCTACGGCTCATCCGGCACGCAGATGCTTCCTGAATCACAGCTTGACCGATTTATGGTATGTCTTTCCATGGGCTACCCTGAACATGAGGATGCCGTTGAGATTTTAAAGGGTAACGCTTTAAGTCTGGTTGATAAGGTGGAGCAGGTCATATCAATCGAAGACCTTGCAGCTTTGAGAAAAAATGCAAATGACTTACATGTGCATGACGAAATATATGAGTATATCGTAAATATAGTTGAAACTACAAGAAAGATGGCTATTTTTTCAATGGGAGCCAGTCCGAGAGGAACTATAGCTCTGCTTCGCATGGCTAAGGCAATGGCAGTCTTAAATGGAAGGGATTTTGTCACTGCGGAGGATGTCCAGAAATGCGCCAAAGATACGCTGGGGCATCGCGTAAAGCTTTCCTCAAGAGGAAAGGCGCAGGGAATAACCGTAGTTCAGGCAATTCAGATGGTGCTTGCCAATGTGCCGGCACCGAGAATTTAAATAGTGGTTGTGAATGTTGCGGTGTTGACAATTTAAACGGTGCATGGAAATTTGGATTGGGAATGGATGATTAGATGAGAGTTGAAAATATAGTCCGTATAATTGGATATTTGATACTGTATGCCATTTGCGGTATGCTCTATTATTTCCTTCACAGTCATTTTTACTTTATCGTTATGGTTATAATGACTGTGGCTCCCTTTTTGTCCGTTTTTATGGTATTTGTGCTTAGGAAAAAGCTTACGGCACAGATTGTTCAGGGCGTTGTATCCATGGAAAACGCAGACAGCACCGCTGTAATGAGAGAGCCGTACGGAAGGCAGGACGAGGAGCTTTTCTTCTGTCTTAAGCTTAACAATCCAACGCTTTTTGTTTCGCTTGACGTAAAGCTTACATTGGAAATTGAAAATACTTTTTTTGAGACATCAGGGGAACGCAACATATCTGTTCCGGTAAGGGCAAAAAAAGGCTATGAGCTTTCCATTCCACTTATGCCAACGCTTCCGGGTATCATTAAAATTTCCCTGAAAAAAATATACATAAAGGACTTGATGGGTTTTTGCTTTTTGGGGAAGAAAATGGAGGAAAGCGCTGAGGCAACGGTGCTTCCGAAAGCCTTAGAGACAGTGCAGTATGATAAGCTGGCGGCGCAGGAGGGAATGCTGGAAAGCGAGGAAAGCAATAAGCGGGGCAATGACTTTTCAGACGTTCAGGAAATAAGGGAGTATATTCCGGGTGATAAGCTTATGAGCATACATTGGAAGCTTTCGGCAAAAAGAGATATTCTCATGGTTAAGGACAGGGTAAGCATGTCGGACAAGCAGCTTGTTATTGTGCCGGAGCTTTACGGCGCAGATGTGCAGGGGCTTAATATGGTTGTATCGGCGGCGTACAGTATCATTTTGCAGATGCTTGAGGAGCATACAACAATAAGGCTTCTGTTCTGGAGCAAAAACAGATACGATTACGGCGATGAAAAAATTGAGTATAAGCAGGATGCAGACGAGGCGTTTGCAAAAATGTTTTACGAAAAAAAATATGATGTTTCGGACGAGGCGGCAAGCCATATGGCAAATGTCCACCCGGAAATGAGGGCATATTTATATATAAACGCGGATAACAGGAAGGTTAATGTTCAGGTTAAGGAGAATGGTTAGGTGGCAAAGAAGAAACCGGAAAAACAAAATAAGGTGCTTTGCGAGGGCATAGAGCTTTCCCGTGATTTTTTTGAACAGAAGGAGAGCCGTTTAAAAACTCTTTTGCTTAAGGGATTAATTGTCTATCTTATTTCCATGGGAAGCATAGGCTTTTATTTGTCTGCCTTTAAAATAGAATACAATGAGCAGCTATGTCACATTGTTATTTTTGTGATGGCTGTAATATGTGCCATGCTGTATTACCGCCTTCTGGTGGAAAACCTTGGCTATCTTGTGCTGCTTTTAGGCTTTACGGGACTTGTCATACTGTTCAGACGTTATATAAACAGCGGTTTTTACGCTATTGTAAATATAACTGTTCAAAATGCATCCGAATATTTTGATGTTGACATACAAAGGCTGTATCAGGAGCAGATATCGGACCGGTATGTGACGGTTACGTGCGTCGCCCTGTTTATCGGAATCGTGCTTGATATATTTTTAAATGTATACATTTCCCGTAGAATGCAGTATGTTACGGTTGCATTTGTCGTTATGTTTTTTAATCTTGTGCCGCTTTACCTTGTTGAGGAGCCGAATCTTTTTTATGTGGGAATGCTTATGACCGGAATTACAATGGCGTTTATTTTTAAGGCAGGTAAGCATTACAGCCCTCAGGTAACTACAAAACGGAATGATAATGCCTTTGTGGAAAAGGGCAGGGACGTGCGGAACAGGAAAAGTGAGCTTTTTTATGTTTCCGACATAAAGGCAATGGTTCAGGCAGGCGCGACTGCATTTATATTTGTTCTTCTTGCGGTTCTTGGCGTAAATGCGTTCCGTCCTCAGGAAAACTTCAATGCAGGATATGCGGGAAACAAATATAAAAATACTACAATGGCGGCAATGACGACCATACTGCTGGACGGCTGGCAGGGCTTTTTCGGACAGTCCTACGATGTGGGTGGAATGAACAGCGGTAAGCTTGGCGACGTATCGTCAGTCAAGCTTGATTATCAGACGGATTTGCTCGTAGAACTGACGCCGTACTGCTATGACAGGGTATATATCAAAAACTTTGTGGGTGAGGTATATAATCCGTATCAGAATGAATGGACGGAAATTCACGGAACAAATTATGGTCTTACAGGTGTGGATCTGGAGCCGTTTACCTATGCATGGGAGAATAAAAATCCTGAGGCGGATTATGCCTCGGCAAATTACGGTGAATATCTTGCCTTAAAGGAGGCGTATGATGAAGAAAGACAATACAGCGCAAAGGGTGTGATGAATATACGACTGGCTGATTATGGGGTGAGAACCACATATGCCCCGTACTATTCAGAAAGAATTGAAAATGATAATGCTTCGTCTTCGCCGTATGCGGTGGACAGTTACATATATTATCCGTATTTTGCGGCAAACAATATTAATATAAAGCCTGAGTACACTGCTCTCGATCTGGAGGTGCCGGAGGAAAACCTTGAGGCAATAAGGGAAACAATTGCGGATGCGGGAGCGGCAGGCGCAGATGAGCAGGTAATACAGGCAATCATAGATTATTATCAGGAAAATATACCTTACACCATACGTCCGGGACGCACGCCGAATAGAAAGGATTTTGTAAACTACTTCCTCACGGAAAACAAAAAGGGCTACTGCGCCCATTATGCAACTGCGGCGGTTCTGATGTTCCGGTATATGGGCATTCCTGCAAGATATGTGGAGGGATATGCCATAGATTATATCCAGATGGCTGACGGCGAGCTTGTTACCGGCGCGGAATATGCGGATTATTACGACGGATATTCGGAGCTTGGCGAGACAGCTCTTATAAGGGTGAGCGTAACTGATGCGGACGCCCATGCATGGGTGGAGGTATATACTGCCGGAAAGGGCTGGCATGTTGTTGAGGTTACTCCTTCGGGAGAGATGGAGGAGGTTGAGGATTTCTGGACGCTGTTTGAGCAGTATATGAATGATAACGGGGATGATAATGATGGTCCCAACCTTGATTTAACAAATGTGAAAATACCGGATGAGCTTGTGCGGGGATTTTTCTATTTGCTGTTTGGGGCAGCAGGTTCTGCAATACTTTTCTTCGTCATAAGAAGCGGCGGAAGAAAAGCGGCAGCATATGTAAAATATAAAAATTCAGGCATTAACGATAAGCTGATATATAGATATTCGGAATTCCGAAGGGCATATACAAGAAAGCATAAGGATTTTGGCGAAAAGCTTAACTACCATGAGCAGGTGGAATATATTGCGGAGGCGGAAAGAAAATCGGAGGCTCCGTCGGAAACCGTAATCGCTGACAGAAACATAATAATCGATATACTGGAGCGCGCAGGCTTTTCCGCAGGTGATATAACAACGGCGGAATATGATAAGGTGATACAGTGGCTTGCGCAGGTCAATTGATTTTTACTCAGCGACAATTCCAAAGCCATACCCCTGAGGCTTCCTATACTGATAGATTGTAAAGTCGTTAAACTCCGTGGATGTCGTCCGAAGCTGTATGCTGTAAGCGTTAAGAACAGTGGGAGAGCTCAAGGTCAGCTGGGTATACGGGATATATGGCAGGGTGTTTCTTTTTGTTGATGTACCTAAGTAAGTATGGGTATCATTTATCATTGTTCCGCAATTGGCTTCGAAGGCATCCTTATATATATCTTTCGGATTGTTAAATGGCATGTTTGTATCTGCGGCAAGAATCGTTCCGCTCTCTGACATAAGCAGGGTATGATACGTGGAGGTGTCAAATTTTGTAAATGTAATTTCCCAAAGATATGCGGTGTATGTCTGAAAGGACGTGTCAGTATATTTGTATAAGTTACATTCAAAGGAATACCAGTTGTCATAGCCGGAGTATAGGGATGCGGGATAAAGCCCTGCATCATAGTAAATCTCCATCTGTGCTCTTGCAAGTAAGACAGCTTCATCTATAGTTAAAAAACCCTCTGTAACATCACACTCCGTCATGCTGCTGTCCCATACTCCGCAAATTAACCGGATTTTATCAAGTGCGGAAAGCTTTGATGATGCGCTTCTTGCGGTTGCGGTTCGCGAGGTGAGATAATAGCTGTCGGGAGCCTCCATAACATGAGAAAGAGAAAGCTCGGACTTTTTATTAAGAAGCAGCTTTGGAACAAAAATTGCAGAAAAAAAAGCAATAAGCGAAGCTGTTATAAATAAGATTTTGAAAATCAATTTTTCTTTTTTCATGAAATATCTCCTCCATTTGGAACGTCAGCCATTTCATCTTCTTCAATGGCAGCATGAATTTTAAATATCACGGACATGCTTGTTCCCTCACCCGGTGTACTTTCTATATGAAAGCATGCACTGTGCTTTTCAAATATTGCCGCTGCAAGTGAAAGACCGAGCCCTGCGCCACCCTCGCTTCGGGAGCGGGACTTGTCAACCATATAAAATTCATCGCAGATTTTTGCCAGATGTTCCTTTGAAATGCCGATGCCGAAATCATGGACCGTAAATACATAACCGTCAGAGGTTATCTGACCTGACAATATAACTTTGCTGCCGGAAGCCGATGCCTTTCTTGCATTATCAAGAAGATTTATAAAGGCGGAGCAAAGTAAAGAAAGGTCGCCCATAATAAGACATGGCTCCACGTTTACCTCAAGGGATAAATTATTCTTTTCGTACCCGGGCAAAACGCTTTCAGCCGCCGTTTTTGCAAGCAGCAGGGAGGAAACGGGGGAAAGGTCGATAATATCATTTTTTGTGTGTATAAAGTCAAAAAGCTTATGTGACATTGTCTCCAGACGCTTTCCCTCCTTAAATATATAGGAGGCTGCCATTATCTGGGTTTCCCTTGAAAGCTCCTTTGAACGTATGGTATCTGCATAACCGATAATGGTTGTCATAGGCGTTTTTATTTCGTGTGTAAAATCGGCGACAAACTGCTCGTGCCGTTCCATCATACTTTTAAGCTCATCAACATGATCCGATACCGACTGCGCCATTTCATTGTAGGTTTCTGCAAGCATTCCCACTTCATCGCTGGATAAAACTTTGGCGCGGGCAGTATAATTTCTTTCACCAAAGCTTTTTGAAACGGAATTTAAATGTTCAAGCGGCTTTGTGAGCAGCATGCTTATAACATACATAATCACGGAACATATTATAAGCACAAAAACAAGCAGTATTCTGAAATAATTTGCCTGTCTGTCAATAAGCATGTAGGTTTCCGTTATGTCACGCTTATTGATAATATTAAGGGTGTTGTCAAGAAAGGAGCTTGATGATGATGTGATTATATAGCTTCTGTTATTTTCCCTTGTAAGGACATATCCTTTTTTTCCTATATTCGTATTTTGCCACAGAGACGGTGGATAGCCGGCGGTTTCTTCATCATTACAATACATAATTACATCATTATATACTATCATTATGGAGGAATTGGTTGCCGACATGTTTAACATGGCGTCTCTGCCGATTTCTTCAAATTCAATGCTGCCGGAATTTTGATTTGACATACTTAAAAGGTTGTATTCAACCAATGACTGAAGCATGTTATTTTCCTCAACGGCGTTTTTAATCTGACCGTCAAGGGAAAGTGTAAAGCTTTTGTCAATCATCATATAACCAACGATTCCGATTGCAACTGACAGCAGTATTATGTTTGAAAAAAGCACCTTATATCTGAATTTCATAAAAACTCCAATTGTTCTTTTATAGTCAGTCTTCCATATTTTTTAATCGGTAGCCCACGCCGTATATTGTTACAAGCTGTTTGGACAGTCCTGCTTTTTTTCTGATACGCTGAATGTGAAGGTCAAGCGTTCTTGTGTCAAATGAGTAATCGGATTCCCATACTGTTTCGTATATTTTTTCCTTAAAGAGAGTAATGCCTGCATTTCTCATGAAAAGCACAAGAAGTTCAAATTCCTTTGGGGTAAGCTTAAGAGGCTCGCCGTTTTTTTCAGCTGTGCCGTTGTCTAAATCAACGACGATATCCATGTAGGTAAGAATTGAAGAAGCTTTATTATAACGGCGGAGAACAACATTAACGCGGGCTAAAAGCTCCACAATCTCAAAGGGCTTTACGATATAGTCTTCCGCGCCCAATGTGAGCCCCTTTACCCTGTCTGCCAGGGCTGCCTTGGCAGTTATGAAAATAACCGGCATATTACTTGGCTTAATATATTCCAAAAGCTCATATCCGTCAATTTCAGGGAGCATAATATCTAATAAAACAAGGTCAAAGCTTTGTTCCTCAAGCATATCAGCGGCTGTTTTTCCGTCAAAGGCGGTGTAACATTTGTAGCCTGCATCAGTAAGGTTAAGTCTTATCAAATCTGATATTGGATGCTCGTCCTCAACTATAAGAATTTTAATCATGTAAACGGTTCCTTTCGTAAAATAATTCAATTATACTGAATACATAAAAATCTGTCAAAGTTTTTTGATGATGCATTTTTGATACATTTAGGTTTTATAATGACAATAGTCCAAATAAATATAGAAAGGAAAATTGATATGAAAAAAAGATTATGTATTAAAAGCGCGGCAGTCATTTCCACGCTGCTTGCAGTAACAGGAGTTTTTACGGCATGCGGTAAGGCAGACCGGAAGGATATAGAAAGGGATTTAAGTGAGAATGTGACTTCTGACGCTGCCACAAAAAGCGATGCTGAACAGGTCATAGATAAAGATATACCTGATAAATTAACATATACTATAAACGGAGCCCAGGGAACCATAAAGGTTAATGCAGACGTATATGCTGATGGGTATGGAAACGTGCCGGTCTATAATATAAAAAAATGTGAAAAAAATGATGCATGGATTGATGGATATGCAAAGAAATTTTTTGATGACGGGGAATATAAAAACATCAAGCCGTATAGGTTTCGCAGCATGGATGAATTAAAACAGGAGAAAAGCTTTTGTGAGGAGCTGCTTTCGCAGCTTGAAGAGATAGACGGTGCATATAATATTATGATGGCAGAAAAAATGAATATAGAATCGGAAATTGAAAATTATGTTGAAACGGAGTATGTAGAATATCCGGAGACTAAGCTCATATATGAATATGATACCGATATTGTATTACCAAGCGGAAAGGTTCTGAATTGTGAGAGAGCGAATCTGAAGGGTGAAGCGGATGGAAAGCTGTGGTATATGAATTATGAACGTGGAGTTTACGATGGTATAAATGATATATCGGAAGATTATCTTGAAGTTTGGGGAATTGCTGCGGAACAGAAGGAATATCTGTATGGATTCTGCCCTGAAAATATACCGAATATTATGTATACGATGGATATGGATATGGGTTTTCCAAACAAGTGTGAACGTGAGACTGCGGAAAAGGAGGCGGAAAAGCTGCTTGAAGGTTTTGGACTTGAAAATATGGAGCAGGTTAATATAACTCCGCTTCGTGTTGATGATGATGAGAGCTATATGCTTGATGGCTATATTATATCCTATGCTCCGTCAGTAAATGGAGTTACTCTTTTGTATGGAACCCAGGCTGAATATGTGGGTGCGGAAACTTCCAATACGGAGGGAGCACAGATGAGCTATGCGGAACAACCGTTTGTAAAAATCGGGGTTTCCAGTGATGGTATATTCGAGTTTTTCATATATGAGCAGTATGAAATCAGTGACGCGTTGACAGGAAACTCATCAATGATAAGCTTTGAACAGATGGACAGTCAGGTAAGAAGCTTGTTTGAGTCATTTACAGCGGAAAAAATGGATGTAGAGATAGATGAGGTCCGGTTCGGATATGTCTGTATAACCTATGATGGGATTTCCTATGCGATGGTTCCGGCGTGGAGATATTATATGGATATCCCAAGTAGTTCTACAAAGTGGCCATTTGTTACCGTGTGCGCTCTTGATGGAAGTTATTTCACTATTGATGGAATTTACAATGAATATTTTTACTTGGATTAATTAAGAGTGAGAGGAAAAATGATAAAAAGCAATTGTAAAAAACAGTATATGTTAAAAAATATGGTATTTATTCTGACGCTGCTTATAGTTACAGGAGTATTTACCGCTTGCGGTAAGGCAGACCGTGAAGAGATAGAGCGGGATTTAAGTGAGAATGTGACATATTCTGCAACAGGAAGTGATGCGGAATATGTCACAGATGAAGATATACCTGAAAAATTATCATATACAGTAAACGGAACGCAGGGAACCATAAAAGTTAATGCAGACGTATATGCCGATGGGTATGGAAACATTCCAACGTATAATATTAAAAAAATTGAAAGAAATGATGCATGGCTTGACGGATACGCAAAGAAATTTTTTGACGGCGGGCAATATGAGAATATCAAGCCGTATAGGTTTTGCAGTCTGGATGAATTAAGACAGGAGAAAAGCTTTTGCGAGGAGCTTCTTTCGCAGTATGAAGCGGCAGATCCCGCATATGAGATTATTATGAAGGAAAAGGCAGATATAGAATTGCAAATTGAAAATTACGTTGAAGCCGAGTATGTTAAATATCCTGATGATAAGCTTATATATGAATTTGATATCGATTTCGGATTACAAAGCGGAAAAATTTTCAATTGTGAGAGAGCGCATCTGAAGGGTGAAGCGGATGGAAAACTGTGGTATCTGAATTATGAACGTGGCTTTTTCGATGGCATAGCTGAAGAAGATTATGAAGAATATTATGAAGAATATGGAGCTTATACGGAACAACAGGGATTGCTGCATGGATTCTGTCCTGAAAACACACCGGATCTTATGTATATGATGAATATGGATACGGGGTTTGAAAATAAGTGTGAACGTGAGACCGCAGAAAAGGAGGCAGAAAAGCTGCTTGAAGGTCTTGGATTTGGAAATATGAAGCAGGTTAATATTACTTCGATTCGTATTAATCCCGATGAAAATGATGACGGGAGCTGTATGCTTGACGGTTACATTTTGACCTATGCTCCGTCAGTAAACGGAATCGACCTTTTGTATGGAAGCAATGACAAATATATAAGTGTGGACAACTCCAATACGGAGGAAGCAACGAATATCCTTGCAGGACAGCCCTTTGTAAAAATTGCGGTTTCCAGTGACGGTATATTTGAGTTTGGCATATATGAGCAGTATGAAATTGGTGACATATTGGCGGGAAGCTCATCAATGTTAAGCTTTGAGCAGGTGGACAGTCAGGTGAAAGGCTTTTTTGAATCACTTGCGGATAATAATAATGTGGATGTAGAGATAGATGAGATCCGGTTTGGATATGCCTGTATAACCTATGATGGAATTTCCTATGCGATGGTTCCGGTGTGGAGATATTATACATTGAATGTTGGGGGAGCGATGAAGCATTCTTTCATTACTGTGTGCGCGCTTGATGGAAGCTATTTGTCTGGCATGGATTCCTTTGATGGAAGCAACCTGTTAGATTAATTTACTTTTATGAAGAACATTGCAAAAAAGCGCATCGTCAATTTTTGATTGAACATATGGCATAAGAAGGGGGCAGGATAAAATGAAACAGAATTGTAAAAAACAGTATACGTTAAAAAGCGTGGCATTCATTTCCTCACTTTTTATAGTTACAGGAGCATTTACGGCGTGCGGTAAGGCAGACCGTGAGGAGATAGAAAGGGATTTAAGTGTGAATGTGACTTCTGATTATGCAGCAGAAAGTGATGTGGCGCAGGAGGAAATACCGCAAACCCTGTCTTATACTGTAGGAGGAGGCAACGGTGAAGTAAAGGTGGAGGCGGAGGTTTATGCGGAAGGATATGGAATTGTACCCACGTATAAGCTTAAGAAAAGGGATAAAAACGACGAGTGGGTTAAGTCCTATGCAGAAAAGCTGTTTGACAACGGGGAATATATAAACGTAAAGCCTTATGATGTTTGCAGTCTGGAGGAGCTTGAGGCTGAGAAGCAGTTTTGGGAGGAACGGCTTGCGGATTTGGATAAAAGCAGCAACCGGTATAGATGCGTAGATTCGGAAGTATCTTATATTGAGCAGGAAATGGAACATTTTTCAGAGCGTAATCATGTGAAATATCCGGACGGGCAGCTTGTATTTGAAAGTGACAGTTACAGTGATGGAGATTCAACAGGCAATTCTGAGGGCGCACAGCTCAGAGGTGAGGTGGACGGTGATGTATGGCTCTTGAATTATAGTTGCGCATATGATTATAATGTACAGGAGGATATTCGTGAGATTATTATTCATGCGCCTGTTTTATATGGTTCCTGTGTCGAAAAAAAGAATCATATTTCAGGCGCTTATGGAACGGAATACGAACTTTATGAAAACAAATGTGATAGGGCAAAAGCAGAGAGTGAGGCAATGGAACTTCTCGACAGACTTGGCTTTGACAATATGGAGTGTGTTAAAACGCTCGGGCTTTTGCCTGATTATGGCTCCGGAAATGCTGATGATTTAGACGGATATGCTTTCATTTACAAGCTATCATTAAATGATATAAAAATGTTTTCGGGCGACAAGGTCGGTGTAAGCGCGGACGGTGAAAATATTGCCATACAGCCCTATGTAAGTGTACTTGTAAACAGCGAGGGCGCTTTCAGCTTCTGTATTATGGAGGATTATGTTTTTGAGGGAACGCTCTCGGAAAATTCTAAAATGCTGAGCTTTCAGCAGATAGACGATATTGCCCATACGGAATTTGAAAAAATGATGGAGTGGCAGCCTACAAGCCCTTATGATATATATACAAGCAGCAATATAACAGAGGTAAGGTTTGAATATCTTTGTGTAACCTATGACGGACTTTCCTATGCAATGCTTCCGGTATGGACTTATTACACGGAACGGAGTAATCATGGTGATACGAAGCTGTCTCCGGTTTTGATAGTAAATGGGCTTGATGGAGCCGTAATATCCAGCGCGTATGTATACAGCGATTGGGAGTATTGCTTCACTGTGGGACCGCATTAAGATAAACAGTTTTTTTATAAAAACCTGATGTTTAAAACAGTGGAGGTCGAAAATGATGAAATGGAATTGTAAAAAACAGCATACGTTAAAAAGCATGGCATTTATTTCCGCGCTGCTTATAGTAACAGGAGCATTTACGGCATGCGGTGAGCCGGATAAAAAGGATATAGAAAAGGATTTAAGTGTGAATGTGACCTCCGGTTATGCAACAGAAAGTGATGCGGCGCAGGAGGAAATTCCGCAAACCCTGTCTTATACTGTAATCTCAGGAAGCAGCGGCGCGGTAAAGGTGGAAGCGGAGGTTTGTTCGGACGGCTATGGACAGGTTCCTGCCTATAAGCTTAAGAAAAGAGATAAAAACGACGAGTGGGTTAAGTCTTATGCAGAAAAGCTGTTTGACAATGGGGAATACATAAACGTAAAGCCATATGATTTTTGCAGTCTTGAGGAGCTTGAAACTGAGAAGCAGTTTTGGGAGGAACGGCTTATGGACTTGGATGAAAGCAGCAGGGGATATGCCCGCGTAGATACGGAAATAGGTTATCTTTTGTATAGCATGGAGCATTTTTCAGAGAGTAATTATGTGAAATATCCGGAAAGTCAGCTTGTATTTGAAAGTGATCTTTACAATGATGAGGATGGTACAACAAGCCATTATGAAGAAGCACGACTCAGAGGCGAGGTGGACGGCGATGTATGGCTCTTGGAGTATCACTACAATGTGTATGATTATAGCGGACAGTTGGAAACGAATGTGCCGGTTTTATATGGAAGCTGTGTCGAAAAAATGGATTATCTTTCAGGCAGCTATGGAATGGAGGCCGGAATATATAAAAATAAATGTGACAGGGAACAGGCAGAAAGTGAAGCAGTAAAACTCCTCGACAGACTTGGTTTCAGCAACATGGAGTGTGTTAAAATGACTGAGCTTCATCCGCATTACAGCTCCGGGAATGCGGACTATTTAGACGGATATTGTATTATTTACGGACCGTCATTAAATGGTGTGAAAATGTTTTCCTGCGTCGGAAGCGGAGCAAATGCAGATGGTGAAAATGTCGCTGTGCAGCCATATGTAAGCGTGATTGTAAACAGTGAGGGAGCTTGCAGCTTCTGCATTATGGAGGATTATGTTTTGGAGGGATCTTTTTCGGAAAATTCTCAGATGCTGAGCTTTTCCCAGATAGATGATATCGCCCATACGGAATTTGAAAAAGAGATGGAGGAGTATCCTCAGATGCAATACGATATAACAAAGGTTAATTTTGAATATCTTTGCGTAACCTATGATGGGATTTCCTATGCAATGATTCCGGTATGGACTTATTATCAGGAATGGATTAATTATGGCGATACAACCTTATATCCGGTATTAATAGTAAATGCGCTTGACGGAGCCGTTATTGATACCACGTATGTATATGGAAATTGGGAGTATTACTTTATTATGCAATAGTATTATAAAAGGGAGGAACATATGATGAAACGGAATTGTAAAAAATAGTATACGTTAAAAAGTGCGGCATTTATTTCTTTACTGCTTATAGTTACAGGAGTATTTACGGCGTGCGGTAAGGCGGATAAAAAGGATATAGAAAAGGATTTAAGTGAGAATGTGACCTCCGATTATGCAACAGGAAGTGATGCGGTGCAGGAGGAAATTCCGAAAACCCTGTCTTATACTGTAAACTCAGGAGGCAGCGGCGCGGTAAAGGTAGAAGCGGAGGTTTCTTCGGAAGGCTATGGACAGGCTACTGCCTATAAGCTTAAGAAAAGAGATAAAAATGACGAGTGGGTTCGCTCCTATGCAGAAAAGCTGTTTGACAACGGGGAATACATAAACGTAAAGCCATATGGTTTTTGCAGTCTGGAGGAGCTTGAAACTGAAAAGCAGTTTTGGGAGGAGCGCCTTATTGATTTGGATGAAGATAGCACAGGTTATGCTCGCGTAAAGTCAGAAATAGATGCTCTTGAATATGACATAATAAACTTTTCTGAAAATAACTACGTAAAATATCCGGAAGGGCAGATTATCTTTCAAAATGTCTTTGACACAGGTTTTGATGAGACAGCACAGTTAAGAGGTGAGGTGGACGGCAATGTATGGCTCTTAAATTACAATCACTGCGTGGATGAGAATGGTAAGGACAGTTGGTCACCTGCTTTATATGGCTCCTGCCTTGAAAAAATGAATAGCATTGCATTATTGCAGTATGCGGAGAATGCTGGAAAAAATAAATGTGACAGGACACAGGCAGAGACTGAAGCAATAAAACTCATTAACAGACTTGGATTTGACAACATGGAGTGTATTAAAATAACCGAGCTCCTGCCTTATTATAATGCTCCTGCAGACTGCTTTGACGGATACTGTTTCGTTTATGGCCCATCATTAAATGGTATAAATTTTTTTTCAGGTACCGGAGCCGGTGTAAGTGCAGATGGTGAACATATTGCCATACAGCCATATGTAGTCGTACTTGTAAACAGTGAGGGAGCTTACAGCTTTTGCATTATGGAGGATTATGTTATTGAGGATGTGCTTTCGGAAAATTCTCAAATGCTTAGCTTTCAGCAGATAGATAATATAGCCCATACAGAATTAGAAAAAATGATGGAGGAGCAATATACAGATGGTTACGACGACGCTGAAAGTAATTTCAGTATAATTAGGGTTGATTTTGAATATCTTTGTGTAACCTATGATGGGATTTCCTATGCAATGATTCCGGTATGGACCTATTACAGGGAATGGTCTAATGGAGTGGATACAGTGCTAAGACCGGTTGTAATAGTAAATGCGCTTGACGGAGCTGTTATTCCCATTGCGTTTGTAGCCTTCGAATGGGAGCATTACCAAATTATGAAATATTAAAGCAATTTTTCTGCGATGTTCTTTTGTAAACAGCGCACAGGCAATCTGTGATTGACGAATGGAATAATGACAAGGAGAAATATTTATCGTATGCGGGAAGGAAGAATCGGCAGACAGGAAAATTCGTGTGCCCATTTTATTATGTATATTGCAATTGGGAATATTATTTTCCTATGACGCATTAGTATCACTATAAAAATGTTCCAAAAAGAGACGAGGTGAAACAATATGGTAAGAAAATCAAAAAAAATATGTCTGCTGGCAGGCGCAGCATTTTTTTCCGTGGCGTTTACAGGGTGTCAGAGCGGGGAAAGCTATGAGAAGCCCAAAGCTGCTATAGAGGAATACCAGCCGTGGACATATGATACGGCTGTTGTTGCGCGTGGAGACATAGAGCCCTCCATTGAGCTTAAGCTTCGGGCATCGCAAAATGAAAAGAAGACCTATTATCCGCTGCTGGATGAAATGGAGGTTGAAGCCGTAAATGTTTTAAAGGGTGACGCCGTATCCAAAGGCACGGTTATGGTAACCTTTAAATCAGGCGATTTGGAAGAAAAGATAGAACAATATAAAACGAGGCTTGAGGAGGATGAGCTTTTAATTGATCATTATGGAAAGCTTGCTGAGATTGATAAAAATTCTGATTATTCCGGGGATATTAAGTTTGTAAAGGACGATATGGAAATTTGCCGTCTGTACATACAGGAGCTTGAGGCAAAGCTTGAGGATTATAACATTGTTGCGGAGGGGGACGGTATTGTCACGGATGTTTCACAGCTTCTTGACTATGGGATTGTGGGCACGCAGAACGGAGTTGTGACGGTAAAGTACGGAACGGGGGAATTTGTTGCCGCCACGGAGGCTGATTTTGATTTTAAGGTGGGCGACGTGTTTGAGGCAACATATGCAAGCGCCATTATAGACGTTCAGCTTACGAAAATTGAAGCGGATGAGGAAAGAGAAGACGGCAGCGGGATGCAGAAGCTTTATTTTCAGGCAATGACGGATATTGGAAGCGTGGTCTCCTATGATACGGTTTATCTGAATATAAATAAAAACGTAATCAGGGATGTCCTGTATGTTCCCGAGGAGGCATTGTTTCAGGTGGATGATAAAAATTATGTATATACCATAGATGACAGAAATATGAGACATGGGATAGAGGTAGAAGCAGGTGATACTGAAAACGGATATACGATAATAAAGTCCGGTCTTTCAGAGGGTGATAGGGTGGTGATTGACAAATGAAAAAGAAACATATGAGACTGATTTCCGGTATTCTTTTGCTGGCGCTCGTTATTGCAGGGTGTGGAAGCAAAATTCCTGAGGCGCCTGCTCTCATAGAGCCCCTTGCGGCAAATGAGTCCTTCAGACCCGTAAGGTATGGAGATGTAGGCTTAAACAGAAAAATGTCAGGAATCCTTATGGGTATGGTTTCACCTGAGGAGTATTGTCATTTCTTCCTAACGGCGGTTGAGATAAGCGAGGTGTCCGTAAGTGTGGGCGATTACGTTTCAGCGGGAGACGTCCTTGCCGTTGCGGATGTTGAATCGGTAAGGGAAATGATTGATGACCTGAATTTGCAGCTTGCAAATCTGGCAAGCTGTCATGAGACAGAGGAAAATATATACAGCCTTACAAGAAAAAAGCTGGAATATGAAAGGCTCGCTTTTGCGGAAAAAGGCGATATTACCGGTGCGACGGCAAAGGAAGCCGAGATAGGTATTCTGGATGAGAACAGAAGATACAGCAGCATGTTATATGAGCACAAGGTTGGTGACATAAAGGAGGATATAGCTAAAAAGCAGGACATTATAAGTGACGGCACGCTTAGGGCAAGGGTAAGCGGACGGGTTGTTTACTGTAAGGATTTATCGGAGGGAAGAAATACAACAGTAGATGAAAATGTCGTGGTGATTGCGGACTATGATGACTGTCATATTGAAGTGGCTGATATGGGAAGTATAGGTACGACGGTTATAGACTTTGACCCTTCAAAATATGAAATGATTTATACTGTTAAAAACGGCCAGAAAAAATATCTTGACGAGTATGCCTACAGCAAGTCTGAGAAAATAGTCATAGAAAACAAGGATGCAAATCCGCCTGCCAGATTTCGTTATGCTGACGGTACCAAGCCCGGAAATGCAGGCGAGACGGTTCCCATATTTTTTATCATGTATGGAAAGGAAAATGTGCTGCGTATTGAAAAAGAGTCTCTTTTCGAGGATGGCGACGGGGATTATGTATATGTGAAAACGGAAACCGGAAAAGAGAAAAGATATGTGGAGCTGGGCACTGAGGATAAATGCTATAAGGAGGTTATAAGCGGTTTATCCGAGGGCGAGCTTGTATATTACAGCGCGGAGCAGGTTATGCCGGATAAATATGATGAATATGCGGTAAGCGAGGGCACCTATGAGGAAAAAAAGAGGCTTGATAAATATGCCATAGAAACCTCCGCTGCGGCAGCATATTATTCGGAGTATGAGGGAGTGCTTTCCGATTTCCGATTTAATGCAGGCGATTATGTAAATGCAGGCGATGTGATTTGTGAGATAAAAACCGATCAGGGAAACGCCGTGCTTACGGAAATGAAAAACTCAATTGATAAATTAAGCGCACAGTATAACACTGCAATAAAATCATATGATGAACAGCTTGCGGCGGTAGATGAGCAGATATATGAGCTGGATAATCCGGTGGAACCGGAGGCGCCGGAGGAGGAAACGCCGGGGGATGAAACGGCTACCGGAAGCGATGCTGATACGGCCACACCCGGTGACGCCGAGGAGGAATATGTAAATCCTTATGCAAGAGATATACTTGACTGTGAACGGCAGATAATCGGGCTGCGAAAAAAGCTTGAAAACATAAACTATGAATATCAGCTTTCCGGTCTTCGGGAGGAGTATGAGAAAATAAGCAAAGGAAACGACGGCAACGGAAGCATTTCCGTTTATGCAAATGCAAGCGGAACAATAACGGAAATTTCCGGAGACAGCGGAAGAAAAATACATGCAGGAACAAAGCTGTTTTCCATAAACACACCGTCAAGTCCGCGTGTCAGCATAAACGCAACATCATTGGGACTGGGACAGAAGGTTACATTAAAGGATGAAAATGACAAAATATATTACGGAGAAATAGTATGCGCAAGCACAGATGGGAAAAGCTATGTAACGACAGTGAACAATAAGGTTTACATAACGTCAAATGTGTCGCTGAAGAACAGTAAAAAATCCTATATAAGCATGGAGGACGAAGGATTTTATGAGCTTGACGGCACAAACACAAAAATGAGTGTGCAGTATTCAGTATGTACGATACCGGGTTGTGTTGTGCTGCCCGGAAAGGGGGCTGTCTATCAGGAGACAGACAAGGAAAGCGGTGATGTAAGGTACTATGTCTGGAAGATTGCGGATGATACGCTTATAAAGCAGTATATAACCTTAGGAAGTCAGACGGACGGAGACAAGATTTGTGTCATTGAGGGCTTATCCGAGGGCGACGTAGTTGCAGTGGAACCATTAACCGGGCAGATGGAGGAATAACAATGTTTAAACTGATAAGGCAAAAAATGAAAAATAAACGCTGGCTTACGGCATGCCTTACGCTTGGCATGACGTTTCTTGTGGCAATTTTTGTATGCCAGCCCATGTTTGAAAAGGGAGCATTAAATATGCTGCTTCGTTCAAGCTTTTATGATTACACTATAAGCGAGAATAAATATCCGGCGGTTATCGGACGTGAGGACTCCAAAAAAGGCGAAGATGGGGATTTGGAGGCTGTTTTAAATGAGATAGACGGATATGACAGGACATGGTTTAAATATCTGGCGGATACGGATGCGCTGGAAATTCAGACGAGGGTAAAGCTCACAGAGATGGCATCGACAGGTTTTTACGGAAACCGTACACATTACATGGCACTAAGCTATATGCCTGAATTTGGACAGCACATAACAATGGCTGACGGACAATTTTATGACAGTGAATTTGATACCGCAGAGCCTGCTGAGGGAAATAATGAGTATGCCATGACACAGGTTATGTCTGCAATCGACGACGGATGTTATCCCTGTCTTATTTCCCAGAAAATAATGAACGAGAGAGGCTTTGTGGTGGGTGAAACGCTTACCTTTGATATGTGGAAGAATAAAGATGGGGAAAAGCTTAAGGTTGTTGTTTCCGGTATATATAAGGAAAAGGATATATATGACAGCTTCTGGTACATAGAGCCGGATGAATTTAAAAACGAGATGTTTATATCAAGGGAGGCAATGAACGCCATATTGGAGGAATATTCCTGCAACGGTATGAGCTACATTCATTATGTCATGCTTGACTATGACGACATAACAAGTAATAATGTTGAAGCTGTTAAGGATTACATAGAGCAGTTTGCTTCCATTGACCCGAATTTTGTCGTTACATTTTTGCCGCTTCTTGAAAATTACATGTCCGGTAAGAAGACAATCGGAACCCTGCTCTGGGTATTGCAGCTTCCTATACTTGGCATGGTGCTTGCGTTTATATACATGGTTTCTTCACAGATAGCGGAAAGTGAGAAAAATGAGATAGCCATGCAGAGAAGCAGGGGACTCAGCAGATTTCAGATTATTGCTGAGTACATGGTGCAATGCGGTATTCTTGCATTGTACGGACTTATACTTGGTCTGCCCCTTGGCTACGGACTTTGCAAGCTGTGCGCAGGGACAACGGATTTTCTTACCTTTGACGGCGGTGGCGCTTATCTTTATGGCTTTACGCCTAAGATGCTTGTATTTGGATGCATTGCAGTTGTTTTGGGCGCCATTGTCATAATCATTCCGATTGTGTCATACTCAAAAATAACCATAGTCGAGCATAAAAACCTGAATGCCGCAAGAGGAAAAGCATTGTGGGAACGCTTTTTCATAGATATTATTTTACTTGGCACGTCACTGTACCTGCTGCGCAATTTTAATATACAGAAGGAAAGAATCAGATTTGATGTAATGATGGGAAATAAGATGGATCCCCTTATCTTTCTGGATTCCACCCTTTTTATAATCGGTTTTGGGCTTCTTGCCTTAAGACTGTCCCATTATCTTGTAAGACTTGTATACAGGATTGGAAAAAAGAAATGGCGTCCTGCCATGTACGCTTCCTTTTTGCAGATTACGAGAACCTTTGGAAAACAGGGCTTTATATCCGTGTTTATGATACTTACGGTTGCCATGGGACTTTTTAATGCCAATACTGCAAGAACAATAAACCAGAATAATGAGGACAGGCTTACATATGGCGACGGAGCAGATGCAGTCATAACGGAACGGTGGGTAATGAGAACCTTTAAGGACACAAGGAACACCACGGATTATAAATACGAGGAGCCTGATTACGGAAGGTTTGAACTGCTTGAAAACAGCAGTATGGTGGCAAATCAGACAAGGGTGCTCAGGCTTGACAATACGGACATTTCAAAGGACGGGATAAGCAACAAGGTTACATTGATGGGAATTTACAGCAAGGAGTTTGGAGAGACTGCAAACTTTAAGGATGAGCTGAATAAGGATGTACACTGGTATACATATCTGAATGAGCTTGCGTCAAATCCTGACGGTCTTATTATATCCTCCAATCTGGCGAAGCTATATGAGCTTCAGATTGGGGATGCCATATCACTTTCCCGTATGGGTGATACGTTTTCTTTTTCTGACAGATTCAGGGGCAGCATGACCGGCGTTGTATGCGCCATTGTGGATGACTGGCCGGGATATGAGCGCTATTACTATGAGGAGGGCGAGGAAAAGGAACGCTATCTGGTAGTTGCAAACTTTCCAAAGGTTGTAAACGCATATCAGATTGCGCCGTATGAGGTCTGGGTAAGGCTGAATGGCGATGTGGATATAGAGGAATTTGAAGCGCTTCTTGATGCAAATAAAATTGTGCCTAAGGATTTAACGCTGCTGCAAAAGGATATTTCAGACATGAAGCAGCAGCCGCTTATACAGATTACAAACGGAATGTTTACCCTCAGCTTTATAATCGCACTTGTGCTTTGCGCCCTTGGCTTCCTTATATACTGGATATCCTCCATAAAACAGAGAGAGCTGTTGTTCGGTGTTTACCGCGCTATGGGACTTCCTGTAAAGGAATTAAATGCCATGCTTACAAACGAGCATATTTTCTCAACATTTTTATCCGTTCTGGCAGGCGGAGGTGTGGGTATGGTATCAACACAGATGTTTGTAAAGCTTTTTGGAATCGTGTACCTGCCGGAAAAGCATAACCTTGACATATATATATATTTCCAGATGGGTGATATTATGAAGCTTGCTGTTGTTGTCGCGCTTATGATTATTGTATGTATGCTTATTTTAAGGAGACTGATTCGGTCATTGAATATTACGCAGGCTCTTAAGCTTGGTGAGGAATAGGAGGCACATATGGATAATATTATAATTGCAGAAAATGTAAAAAGGTGCTTTCGGCTTGGGGACGGAGAAGATTTTTATGCCTTAAAGGGTGTTGACATTGATATACCGAGAGGAACGCTTACCATACTTAAGGGAAGATCGGGCTCGGGAAAAACAACGCTGCTTAATGCTCTAAGCACTCTTGATACGCCCACGGAGGGGGAAATCTTTTTTGACGGAGTAAGCTGCGCGGATATGTCGGAAGCCGATAAGGAGGCGTTAAGGAGAAAGGATATAGGCTTTGTTTTCCAGTCAGTGGCGCTTATACCGATTATGAATGCTTACGAGAATGTTGATTTTTCCTTAAGGCTTGCGCAGTGCGAGGAGGAACGGAGCAGCCGGATAAAGAAAGTACTTTCCCTTGTTGGCATGCAGGAGCGCATGCTTCATATGCCCGGACAGATGTCGGGAGGCGAGCAGCAGAGAATTGCAATCGCGCGCGCTGTTGCGCCGAAGCCAAAGGTCATATTTGCAGATGAACCTACGGGAGCTCTTGATACGGATACGGGACTGAAATGTATGGCGCTTTTTAAAAACCTTATAACGCATGAGGGTGTAACGATAGTCATGACAACCCATGACCCGAACCTTATGGAGCTTGGGGATGTTATATATGAGATGGAGGATGGTGAGATTATTGACAGAAGAAGCAATATATAAAGAAAAAAATAAGGCTCGTGATACATCTGAATATGATGATATATCTGAAAATGATGATACCTCTGAAAATGATGATGTATATGAATTTGATGATGAGAATAAAGAGGATGATGCTTCTGAGGGTGCATTTATAAATTGTGATGGGGTTGTCAAGATATACAAGACGGACGACATAGAGGTTATGGCGCTTCAGGGGCTTGAGCTTACAATTAACCGCGGTGAAATCATGGCTGTAATCGGCAAGAGCGGAAGTGGAAAAAGCACACTGATGAACATAATCGGAGGGCTTGAAAAGCCATCTGCGGGAAAGGTAACCGTGGGCGGGGCCAGCCTTTCGGATATGTCCAAAAAGGAGATGATAAGATACCGCAAGAAAACCATCGGTTTTGTGTGGCAAAAAAGTGAGCGTAATCTTTTTAAGTATCTTACCTCTATTGAAAATGTGGAAGCGCCTATGAATTTTTCAGGCATGAGCGCAAAGGAAAAAAGAAAAAGGGCAGAGGAGCTTCTGGAGATGGTAGGCATGTCCCACAAAGCATCATCCTATCCTACAGAGATGTCAGGAGGAGAACAACAGAGGGTTGCCATTGCCACGGCACTGGCAAACTCTCCCGACATACTGCTTGCAGACGAGCCTACCGGCGCGGTTGATACGAAAACCTCAAATATGATACAGGATTTATTCCGGCGGCTGAACAGGGAGCTTGGAATAACAATCATAATAGTTACACATGATATGAAGCTTGCAGCTAAGGTTGACAGGGTTGTCATGATTTCAGACGGCAAGATAAGCACTGAAAAAATAATGAAGGATAAATACCGCGCTGAGATTGACAAAATGGGAGCAGACGGCTTTGGAGATGACAGTCATGAGGAATTTTCCGTGCTTGACAAGGCGCACCGGGTGCAGTTTTCCGAGGATATGCTTGAGGCGGCAGGCATTGACAGCAACAAGGTAAAAATAACGGTCGAGGATGGAAAGATTGTTGTTGTGGGAGAAAATGCCAAATAGGGAATACAACATAGCATTGATAAAATAGCAGCAATAAAGAGAATGTTCTCTTAACTATTGAAATTTCCTGTTTTATATGTTACAAATGATTTATACAAATATAATTAAGGAAACAGCATTTTTGAGAGGAGGAAGATACATGAGGAAAATGATTTGCATAGCTGTATCTGTGTTCTTGATTTTTCTGACCGGATGCGGCAAAAGTGAAAAAGTTAAAGATTCACCTTCCAAGCTTCAGGAAAATGTATCTGACACATCCGTGTTTGTCAGCGGTATGGGATGCAGCGACACGGCCTGTACGGATTTGTCCCATCACCACGATTGCCCGTTGGATTGTGAAGATTATGAGCACCACCACAATTGCCCGCTGGACTGTGAAGAATATGAGCATCATCACAACCGTCCGTCGGACGATGAAGATTATGGAAATTATTACAATTGCCCGCCGGACTGTGATGAATATGGGCATCATCATAACCGCCCGTCGGACGATGAGAATTGTTGGGATTACTACAATTGCCCGTCGGACTGTACGGAAAGCAGTCATCACCACAATGGCAGTGGTAATGTTAATGAATCTGGGCATCACAGGGAACGGCATCACGGAAATCATCATTATTGAAATTATGGTATAATGTGCACCGTTAATCTACGATTGACGATATAGCGAAATGGGCTGTCGCAATAAGGATTTTTGTGGCAGCCCATTTTGTATTTTTTATAAAAAATAATATCAAAAGCAGGGCATTATGTATCGTTGATGAAGGAGGATAGAAGTTTGGCTGTTAAGTTGGAAAACCCGGAAAAAGCAGAAAAGTTATTTGCAGGCTGGCAGGAGGGCTGCATATGGTCGGCAATGCAGGGAATCATGGGAGACATTTATGTGGATAATGAGGACAATCCTGTCAGTGGAGCGGTAGTGTCAGGTGATTTTGTTTTTCTTGCAGGACAACCCGACAAAGAGCTTTTACTTTGGAAATTGTTGTGCGGCGAAAAGAAATTTATGATTTTTGTTCCGGGGAGTGATGACTGGAATGAAATGATTGAGGCTTGCTACGGAAGTAAGGCAGAAAAGGTAATCCGGTATGCCATAAAAAAGGAACGGAATATCTTTGACAGGGAACGGCTGGAAAAGGTAGTTATGAGCCTTTCCGGTGAGTACAGGGCTTCCTTTATCGACGAGGAATTGTTTCATCAGTGCATGTCATTGGAGTGGTGCAGGGACGGAGTGGCAAATTATCCGGACTATGCTTTATATCGGCAGTACGGACTGGGTGTAGTTATTCAAAAAGGCGAGGAAATTGTGGCAAGCTGTTCTTCTTATGCCGGATTTCGTGACGGAATTGAAATAGAAATAGATACGAAGGAAGGGTACAGAAGACTAGGGCTTGCCTATGTATGCGCGGCAAAGCTTATTCTGGAATGTATGGACAGGCAATGGCTTCCGAGCTGGGACGCCCATAATCTTATGTCGGTGGGACTGGCGAAAAAGCTGGGGTATCATTTTGACAGGGAATATACGGCTTATGAAGTGCAGACTCCTTAGACGGCTCCATGCAGTGGGCATACATAGAAGAACGTTTGAAGATGTCGGCACTTAAATTGCCCGTTTGACAATGGCTTGTATAGTAACTGAAAACATGCTTTCGCTCATGTCAGACGGGTAATTTCCAGTGCCGCTGCGCCTTGATGCGACAGCTCCGCCATGCCTATGATATTGACTATATTATACAACTGCATTTTAGAAATAATATGTTTTGTGAATCACTATGAAATATAGTTTAGCAGCCGGTATATGCCTACAATGTAAGGGAAGCTCTGTTCATGTATTTTGCAAATTTAATCTTATCGGCATCGATAAAGGTGGAAGTACCATCTGCTTTTGTGTAATTGGGTATGCCGTTATTTGTCGTACTCCAAAAATTCATAAATTCCTCTGTATCAAGGGCTCCGCTCAAAAAATCCTTCCAGAAATTTTCATGGGAGGCAAACCTTAAGTTATCGCCGGAATTAAAATTATTTAAAAATTTCGTGACCTTTTCGTACTGGCTGCTCTCCGAATATTTCATGCTCCAGAGAAAACCGTCGGTCTGCCCCTGTTTTCTGCAAAAGATTCCTTCCTCCGTATAGCAGGTTATGTATAAGGTCTGTTCGCTCTCATTGTCCTGATAATGGCACACTGAGATTTCAGATATAAGGGATTTGAGGGTTGCAGTGGCGTTATCATACAATAAATCCCCATTTTCATCTAAAGCGTAGAGTTTTTTGTCCATTTCCGCTTTCTCTGCTTTTTCTGCTTCCTCCCTTGTAAGCTCCCTTATGTCCTCCTGTATGGTATCAAATTTTGCAAGGAGCATCTCCCATTCCTTTTCGGTCATGCTTTCTCCGCCTATCTGATAGGATACCTCCGTATCTCCGCTGATAAGCTTCTGATATATTTCCTCAATCTTTTCCTGTATTTTTTTCATGTAATCAGCTTTAGAGGAATCGGATGCCGACATATCGGTATCGTAGTCATCTATTCTTTCGTTGTTGGAGCTTTCCTTTGTATCGGTGGCAGAAGCTTTGTCAGATACACCGTTTGCGCTGTCCGCAAGCCCGCCTACGGTTTCATTTACTTCCTCGTCAATTTCATTTTGTATCTGCTTGCTCTTTGCATCCTCGGCAATTGCCTTCATGATTCTGCTTACATCCTCCGGGCTGAACATACCGATAGCCTGAGAAATGGAACCGATATTATTCCTGTTGAAAACAAGGTTTCCGCCGCCTGAAAGGGGTACGTTTATGCAATTGTCAGGATTGGAACAATCACCAAGCAAAAGACGATTGTTTTCTGCGTCGCACACAAATGTTACGCCCTGATATGTAATCATTCCGTTACTTGCCAGATATCCGTAGGGGACGTCATTTTCCTTTTTGCCAAAAAGCTCTTCCGTATTGTCCGCAGGCTGACCATTTTTTGCTTTGTCTGCCCTGTTTGTGTAGTATTCGTATCTGTCCGTTGCTGCATATGCTGTAATATTCATATTTGTAAACCTCCTGAATGTAAATAACGACAATATTTCCATAAACTTCCATCCGTGGAAATATGCCGCCATCCTTAGCCTTCTATATTTATTCCCGCGAGCAACGAGCCAAGAGACTGCTTGCGGCGGGTTCTTTGATTGTCAGTCAAGTTATATATCGGAGCAGACTTTTGTTTTATTTATAAAAAACGCTGTCCTGTTACGAAGCATTCATAAAAACAGGCAATTGCGAAGCTCGTAAAATAAAAATACATGTCCGTATTGAATTAATAAATTTTGCCGTATAATATTATATGGAAAAAATAAAGCTTAAAATTTCAACCTTTCAGATAATTTTATTTGGATTTGTACTTGTCATTGCAGTGGGGGCAATTCTGCTGGTGCTTCCTGTCGCCTCAAAAAACGGCGAAGGCACAAAGATAATGGATGCAGTATTTACTTCAACCTCGGCGGTATGTGTAACCGGGCTTGTCGTTCATGATACTGCTACCTATTGGTCATCCTTCGGACAGGCAGTTATTGCTGTTCTTATACAGATAGGCGGTATGGGCGTAGTGACGGTAGCCGTTGCAATTGTCATGCTCACGGGACGCAAAATAGGAATTATGCAGAGAAGCACGCTTCAGGAATCCATAGCCGCGCCTAAGGTTGGGGGAATTGTCAGATTTATCGGTTTTATTTTAAAGGCCATGCTTATAATTGAGCTGACAGGGGCGGCAGTGATGGCTCCCGTTTTCGTGGCGCGCTTTGGGGTGAAGCAGGGGCTTTTATATTCATTGTTTCATTCCATTTCAGCATTTTGTAATGCAGGTTTTGACCTTATGGGATTGGAAGGGGAATTTTCCTCCTTCACGGCTTTTACCTCACAGCCCTTGATAAATATAACGGTTATGCTTCTTATCATATTTGGCGGACTGGGATTTCTCACATGGGATGACATAAGGACAAATAAAACACGTTTTAAAGGCTACCGGATGCAGAGCAAAGTTATCATTATATATACTCTTGTCCTGATTATACTGCCCGCGCTCTATTTTTTCTTTGTGGAATTTGGCAGGAATAACTGGAGCGGGCTGTCAGATGGTGAAAGGGTATACGCATCGCTTTTTCAGGCGGTTGCGCCGAGAACTGCCGGCTTTAATACGGTAGATATGAGTAATTTAAGCGATGTGGGACAGGCAATGACAATAATTTTAATGCTTATAGGCGGGTCGCCCGGCTCCACTGCGGGAGGCATGAAAACAACAACCGTTGCAGTGCTTTTTGCCTCCGCCATATCGGTATTTCGTCACAGGGAAAGTCCGGAGTGTTTTGGAAGAAGGATTGAGGAGGCTGCCGTAAGAAATGCAGCCGCAATCGTTACAATATATATTGTCCTCTTTTTATCAGGCGGCTTCATAATAAGTGAAATGGAGGGACTGCCTCTTAGGGTTTGTCTTTTTGAAACTGCCTCGGCAATCGGTACGGTTGGGCTTACGCTGGGGATAACGCCGGAGCTTGGAATGATTTCCCAGCTCATACTGATTATGCTTATGATTCTGGGCCGTGTGGGAGGGCTTACGTTTGTCTTTGCCACTGTATCAGGCAGGGGGACAGGTTACTCAAAATATCCACAGGAGAAAATAACTGTAGGTTAAATATTTTAAGGAAATTTGACGGAGGTGTATATGAAAAGTATACTGTTAATAGGCTTAGGGCGTTTTGGATACCACATTGCGAAAAAGCTTGACGAGACAAGACATCACGTTATGGCAATAGATAAAAACGACGAAAGGGTAAACGCGGCGCTTCCTTACGTGACAAATGCGCAGATTGGGGACAGTACGAGCAGTGAGTTTATGGCTTCCATCGGCGTGAGTAATTTTGACATATGCATTGTAGCCATAGGGGATGATTTCCAAAGCTCTCTGGAGACGACGCTGCTTTTAAAGGAGCTGGGCGCGGGCTTTGTTCTGTCAAGGGCATCCCGCGACATACATTCAAAATTTCTCCTTCGAAATGGAGCGGATGAGGTGGTTTATCCGGAACGACAGCTTGCATCATGGATTGCAATACGATATACTTCCAATCATATAATTGATTATATTCAGCTTGATGATGCACATGGCATTTTTGAGATACCCATACCTGAGCCGTGGATAGGAAAAACCGTGGGACAGCTTGACATAAGAAAAATGCATGGTATTAACATTATGGGTATCAAGAGGAACGGGGAAATGGACTGCGCCATAAGCCACGAAACTCTGCTTACGGAAAATGCAACAATGCTTGTGCTTGGGAGAAATCAGGATATACACAAATGCTTTAAGATATAATGGAAGAAAGAAACGGTAGGAAAAATGGACAGGGAAAATACAAATATGGAGAATAAAGGAAAAGGATTTAAGCAGCTTATAAGATTTGGAATGGTAGGACTGTTTAACACATTTCTGTCAATGGCAATATACAATCTGCTTTATCATTTGTTTGGGACGTCATATCATTTTGCAAATGTTATGCAATTTGTCATAAGCGTTTTCAGCGCATACCTTTTGCAGAGCAAATTTGTGTTTAAAAAAGAAGAAGCGGAAAAGCGTGTGTGGTGGAAGGCGCTTATTAAGACATATATTTCATATGCCCTTACGGGGCTTGTGCTTACGGAAATTTTACTTACCTTATGGATAGATATTGTTAAAATTGAAAACCATATCAGATTTTTTGTGGAAGCTGCTTCTGGAATTGGCATCGATATGACGGCGCATGATATGGCGGTGACAATGGCGCAGGTGATTAACATTTTTTTTACGGTTCCGATTAACTTTTTACTGAATAAAAAATGGACTTATGGTAAGGGAAAATCAAAACCGGAGAATGAAAATGGAAGTATAGGTCAAAATGGAAAAGATGAATGAGAAAAAGATGAAAGTGAAAAGAACAGCAATAGGGAAATTATCTATGGATTTATGCGCCACAAAATATCCTTTGCTTCTGGTTCACGGCGTGTTTTTCCGTGATTACAGATACCTTAATTATTGGGGCAGAATACCAAGGACACTTGAAAAATATGGAGCGGTTGTATATTACGGAAAGCATCAGTCTGCCGCATCGGTTTGTGACAGCGCAAGGGAGCTTGCGGCAAGGATAAAGTATATTGCCGTAAAATCAGGAGCGGGGAAGGTTAATGTTATTGCTCATTCAAAGGGCGGTCTTGACGTGAGATATGCCATTTCAAGATATGGCATGGACAAGTATGTTGCATCGCTTACCACAATAAACACGCCTCACAGAGGCTGTGCATTTGCAGATTATCTCATCAATAAAATTCCTGAAAACGTACAGCAAAAAATAGCCCGCAGATATAACGGGACATTAAAACGGCTTGGGGATGAAAATCCTGATTTTCTTGCGGCGGTATCCGACCTGACTGCTGCGGCATGCAGAGAACGAAATAAATACATAACCGATGCGGCAAACGTGTACTATCAAAGTGTCGGCTCCGTGTTAAACAGAGCGCGGGAGGGAAGCTTTCCGGCAAATATGTCATATGGCTTTGTAAAAAAATTTGACGGACCAAACGACGGACTTGTGGGTGAACAGTCATTCAGATGGGGGAAAAGCTACAGGCTGGTGACAACTAAGTTTAACAGGGGGATTTCACATTTTGACATGACGGATATTGCAAGAAAAAATATAAAGGGCTTTGATATCAGGGGCTTTTATGTAAGGCTGGTGAACAGGCTTAAGCGGATGGGGTTTTGAGAGGAAGCTTCCGATTCTTACAAAATTGTAATTTTTCTGTCACGCCCATGTAATATAAACGGTTTATACTGTGTATATTACATGGGCGCAGTTTGTTTATGGGGCACACGAAAACGATTATAATAAAGTAAAGGAACAGGAGCAGGTAAATATATGGAAAAGTACGGAAGTCTTGCAAAGCTATATCTTAAATATCAGAAGAAAAGAACAATTCTTACTATATGCGGCGTTGCATTTGCGGCAGGGGTTTTGTTTGTAATTTTAAATCTTTATTTCAGCAATTTTATAAATCAGAGGGACAGCCTTCGGAAGGAGGCGGACTATGAGATCGTTTTTTTCCCTGAAACGGATGAACAGGCAGCGAATATCATAAATGATGACAACATAAAAAGCGCATATTCAGGTGAGTATTTTTCACAAACCGGATATTCCTCCAGCCTTATTGGAAATGCCCTTTTTGTAAATACGAAAAATCCGTATAAAATTAATTCGGTTTATGAAAAACTTACATCCAAGTATAGTGTTGAGGCGGAAATAAACAATACCCTTGCCTCCTACTATCTTCAGGGGGATTTGGGAGACACGACATACATACTTTTCATATTGTTCCTTTTTCTCTCGGTAATAATTGCAATTATTGCCGTCGGCATCATAAGAAATTCCATCCAGTTAAATACCCTGGAGCAGGTTAAGGACTATGGTATTTTAAGATGCATAGGCGCTACAAGAGGACAGCTTAAAACAATTATTTTCCTTATGGGCTTCTGGCAGGAGTTTGCCGGACTTATTTTGGGAATGGGGCTGGGACTTCCGATTTCCATGATTATGGGCGCATTTTTACACATAAAAGTCAGTCTTCATATTGTGCCCGTTGCATTTGTGCTTGTCGCATTCCTTGGCGACCTGTACTTTGTTATGAGTGAGAACAGTAAAATTGTGAAGAAAATAACGCCTGTTGAGGCGGTAAGGGGAAATTTAACTACAAAAGTGAAAAAGGTCAGGGCAAGAAAACGCAGTATTTTTAGGCTTATTTTTGGAACCTATGGAGACTACGCATATAAAAGCCTTATGAGCAACAAGGGAAGATTTTATAAATCCGTTGCGGCATTCGGACTTGGAACAGCAGCTTTTATCATCCTTTCCGTATTTTCCCACTCCGTAAATGAGATGTATGATCTTACCATGGAGCAATATGGAGATTATCAAATATATTTTTATTCCGCACAAACTGAAATGACAGATATGGAAACATCAAAAAGTTACCTGCCTGCCTTTGATTTGCTTGAAAAAATTGCAAGGGACAGTTGTGTAAAGGATGTAAAGCAGGTATATAATTCCCGTATGCCTGTCGTTGACGGCGATGCTTTTTTTGCAAAATACAATGAGGATTATTTAAATACTACTGCTGATGGGACATGGATTAAAAGCGGGATAAATAAACATAGTTCAGAAAGCAATTCACAGGCTTATGTTCGTTTTGATGTATACGGATATGGTGCTGAGGAGTTTAAATGCTATGATGAGCTTTTGCTGGAGGGAACGCTTGATATAAGTGAAAACGGTATTGTAATAGCACAAAAAAAATATGCATTTGCATACTACGATGAAGATGAGGAGACAGCATCCGCTGAGGAATTGTATGGAAAAATGTATGTATACAATGATTATAAGCTTGGGGACAAAATCGATATTATTGTCAACATGAAAAGAATGCAGGAAATATATATTGAGGAGTATGAAAAGGGCGGTTATGACAAAAGAAAGGATTTTGATATTGATGTAAGGAATGAGCTTTACGGAAAATGCCGGAAAAGAATGATAGATGAAGGATGGTACAGAACCTATACTGTTGAGGGAATTGTGGAGTATGAGAAGGACAAGTTTAATCATAATGGTATTGCAGTGATACTTCCTCTTAAAAATTACTGTGACATGACAGGCTTTGGTGAGGAGGAAAGCTCGGGAGTTAAATATAAAATTGGCGGCGTAATGACGGAGAGCTTTATGAATATTGTTCATACGGCAGAAAGTCAGAGCGAGGGAGGTTCATATTATGTAGATGAATATAGTATGCTTAGTTCCATGAAAAAAACGAGCAGGTACATTTTAATGTTTATCATATTCGTTATTGTAATGAGCTCAGTCAATATTATAAACACAAGCGCAAGTAATCTTCATTTAAGAAGAAAGGAGCTTGCCCAGCTGAGGGTTTTAGGCATTTCTAAAAAGGGTATGTGCCGTATGGTTCTGCTTGAGGGCGTAATAACGGCGCTTACGGCAAATCTTGTTGGGGATGTGCTTGGATTTTGTAGTCTTAAGCCGGTAAGCAGTGCATTTATAGGTTTGTTTCAAATGAATTTTTCCTATCCGTTTGGGGCGGCTGTTATCGGATTTATTATTTCAACAATCGTATTCTGCGGTTCCCTTTATGTGCAGATAAGGCGAATGGGAAACAGTGTGCTTGAGGGGCTTAACGCAGGAGGGGATTAAGGCTGTCGGGTTTAAAGTCAAAGATCCTGCTGCAAGCAGTTACTTGGCTCGTTGCCCGTGAAAATAAAAAATAAAGAAATACAGTGATATTTTAAAATAGCTTACGTTCAGAACATATGTGGAAAGCAAATTTTAAAGGGCTGATGTTTGAAAAAAAGGAGGATATATTATGGAAATCGTAAAAATGGAGCATGTAACAAAAATTTATGGAGCAGGAGATACAAGGGTATGGGCTCTGGATGATGTAAATCTTACAGTGGACAAGGGAGAAACCCTTGCAGTTGTAGGCGCGTCCGGCTCAGGAAAATCCACGCTGCTTCATGTTATGGGAGGTGTTGACACCGCTGACAGCGGGAACATAGTAGTTGACGGAAAGGATATAACAACATTAAATGATGATGAAATGTCCGTGTTCAGAAGAAGAAAAATCGGGTTTGTATTTCAGGCATATCATCTGATTCCGGTGCTTACGGTGGAGGAAAATATAAGGATGCCGATTCTTCTCGACCACAAGAAGCCCGACAGGGAATATATAGATCACATTATAGAAATGCTTGGGTTAAAGGACAGGAGAAAGCATCTGCCAAACCAGTTATCAGGCGGACAGCAGCAGCGCGCCGCTATTGCAAGGGCGCTTGCAAACAGACCATCCCTTATACTTGCAGACGAGCCTACGGGAGCTCTTGACTCTGCAAACGGAAACGAGGTTATGACCCTTTTGCAGAATTCTGTTAAAAAGCTGAATCAGACGCTTGTGCTTATCACACACAATATTGATCTGGCAAGGGAGGCTGACCGAATTATAAAGATTGCAGATGGAAAGATAACAGAATAAATTAGACATTTGCGAAACTCTTTTTTCGGCAACGTCCGTCGTTCAATACAGACAAATCAACGCATGGCACGCTTGCGCTGATTGTCGCACGTAACGGTACATAAGACTGCAAAGTACGCAGTCTAAGTACCGACGGCTCCAAATCACCATGCTTATGATTTTGTCTATATTTCACAACTGGATTTTGAAAATAAGGAGTTTCGCAATTGCCTAACAGAATAAATATATATAAGGAGAAAAATATGAAATCAGGAAAATTAAAATATAAAAATTTTATAAGCATAATAATCTGCATTTTCATGTGCTTTATCGGATGCTTTCAGACCCTTCACATTAAGGCAGCAGAGCCGAAGGTAATGGTTACGGATTACAAAATAAATCCCTCTGAGGTAGTGTCGGGAAAGGATTTTAAGCTTACGGTTACCCTTAAAAACACTGCTTCCAGAAAGGTAAAAAACCTGAAGCTTACGGTTGCGTCAGCGGAAGGAGAGCTTATTCCCGTAAATGGGTCGGGTGCGGAATACATAAGCGAAATGGCAGCGGAGGAGGAGCTTGAGATAGCCTTTGATATGACTGCAATCAGGGGGCTTCAGGAAAAAACCTATAAGCTTACGGTTAAATCGGAATATGAAGACACCAACGGCTATTCCTATACGGTTGAGGACCATATTTACATTCCCGTGACTCTGGAGCAGAGAATGTCCGTAACGGATATTATGTCGGATTCCACAGTTAAGCTTGGCGATGACATTGAGATAACAGGAAGAATAAATAATACCGGAGAAGGTACCCTTTACAATGTGTTCGTGAAAATTGAGGGCGAAAATATTGAGACCCAGATGAGTTATGTTGGGAATATAGAATCAGGCAAAAGCGGTAATGTTGATGTTCTGACACACACGACTCATCCCGTGGAGGAGGGAAGATACAGTCAAAATTTTATGTATGTCACATATCAGGATAAGAACTGGAAAGAACATACTCAAAAACATCAATTATATCTTAACATTGAGGCGATAAATTACAGTAACCTTGAAGTGCTTAAGGAGACGGAGGAAACGGAAATATCCTCGGAAGCAATTATAATAATTGCAGTTGCCGCAGTAGCTTTGATTGTGATAATTTTTTCCGTTATGAAATGGAGAAAGAAGAAAAAGATATTGGAGGAATTTTAATGGGATGGATGTTCCGGCTGAGCCTGCTTAATATGAAAAGAAGAAGGGCAAGGACTGTTCTCACCATACTTGGAGTGACTATAGGCGTAATTTCAATTGTATCGCTTCTTGCCCTTGGACTTGGAGTAAAGAAAGAGCTTTTATCACAGTTTGAGGATGAAAATTCCGTAAAAAACATTACGGTTTATGGTTCTTCGAGTTATAAGGAAAAAAGCAGGCTTATTACTGATAAAACACTTGAAAAATTTGAACAGATTGACAAGGTTGCATATGTTTATCCACGGTACGAGGTTTTTGCGTCGCTTTCAGTGGGGAAGTATATGACATATACAAATATAACAGGGATACCAAGAGAGCAGCTTGAGCAGCTTAAGCTGGCGGAAGGCTCATCCTTAGGGGAAGGCGGACAAAAGCCCCAGCTTATTCTGGGAAATTCCATGGGGCTTATGTTTTATAACTATAATACCGGCTTAAGCTTTTCGGAGGGGGAGGGGAAGGAGCTTGCCTCCCTTGTGAATACCTCTATCCCTGCTGAGTTTGGTAACGGTGACGGTGCAGTTACAACAAAACTCAGGGTATCAGGTGTACTCTATGGAAATGAGGAGGAGTATTCCTTGCAGTCACAGAGCGTTTTCTGCGATTTGGAGGTCTTAAAAAGGTATTTGAAATATAATGCAAATGTCGCGCCCGCATATGGACAGCCTGTGGATGAAAATGGAAATACATATGGTGAATGGGTGTATACAAGTGCGGTTGTTGTCGTAAATAAAATAGAGGATGTGGATTTTGTTGTAAAAAAATTACAGGATATGGGATTTCAGATATCAAACGATAAGGAGTACCTTGAAAGCGCAAAAAGGGAAATAAAGATAATACAGGTATTGCTTGGCGGCATCGGAACCATAGCCCTTGTGGTAGCCGTTATCGGTATCAGCAATACCATGACAACCTCCGTGTATGACAGGGTAAATGAGATAGGCGTACTTAAGGTTATCGGCTGTGATTTGGACGAGCTTCTCCTGATGTTTCTTTTTGAGTCAGGGGTGCTTGGTTTTGCGGGAGGCGTGTTTGGCGTAGGATTATCCTTTGGAATAAAGGGAATTATTAATAAAGCTGCCATTGGGCTTCTCGGTTTTGCAAAGGGGACAAGTCTTGCGGTAATACCGGTATGGCTTATATTTGTATCAATCGGAATATCAACGCTTCTTGGAATACTTGCGGGATATTTCCCTGCAAGGTGGGCGTCGAGGCTGAATCCTCTCACAGCGGTAAGAAAATAGAAAAAATGGACAAAATCCGCGAAAGATATTGAAAAAAAACACGATAAGGGTCATAATTAATTTATAAAATGGCAGTCGTTCAATATCGGAGGAAAACATGGCATACAAAATTTTGATGGTGGAGGATGACTTCGCCCTTGCAATGGGAACTGAATATGCGCTCCTGTCGGAGGGTTATGAGGTTGTAAAGGCTGCAAACCTTGAATCTGCAAGAAAGCTTTACGACCGGTCCATAGACCTGATACTTTTGGACGTTATGCTGCCTGACGGCACAGGCTTTTCCTTTTGTGAGGAGATAAGGGGAGCGGGCAGCCGTGTTCCTGTTATTTTTCTTACTGCCGTCTCCGAGGAGGCAAATATTGTTCAGGGACTTGAGCTTGGAGCGGACGATTATGTCACAAAGCCTTACCGTGTAAAGGAGCTTTTGTCACGCATAGCTGCAAATATAAGAAGAAGCGCTTATAATAAGGGTTCATATGGAAACGAATATACATTTGGACATCATTGCTTTTACCCTGAGGAATTTAAGCTTTTGAAGGACGGAAAACCGGTTGACTGCACCACAAGCGAGCTTAAGCTTTTGCGTATGCTTCTTGTTAATAAGGGGACGGTTCTGGAAAGAAGGATATTGCTTGAAAGGCTTTATGACATAGACGGAGAATTTATAGATGACAATACACTATCGGTATATATGAAACGTCTCCGTGACAGATTAGGGGAGGATGGCGGCCTTATTGAAACCGTAAGGGGCGTAGGTTACAGATTCAGGATATGAATAAGCACAGCTATGAAATAGGGAAATTTAATAAATGGTTTGCAATCTGCGCAGGCATTCTTTTGCTTGCGTTTTTTTGCTGTACATATGTGGTTCTTCAGGAATTTGGAAAGGCACTCTGGATTTTGACGGGCTTGTGCCTTTTTGTAGAAGCTGTAATATACATTCTGGTCAGGTGTGAGCTTGAGGCGTTATGCAATGAAATTTCTCATGCATCAGACATAATGATAACGCTTGTGGAGGAGGGGGACATACCCTCCGAGCCATACAAGCAGGGGGAGATGGGGGAGCTTTACACAAATCTTTACAAGCTTGTTGGAACGCTTACGGAAAGCAAACAGAAGGAGCATGCGGAAAAAATATTCCTGCGTGATATTATGTCAGATATTTCCCATCAGCTTAAAACACCCCTTGCATCATTGAATGTCTTTATTGATTTGCTTTATGATGATATGGTTCCGGAGCCTGAAAAACGAAAACAGATGCTTGAGGAGTCAAAAAATCAGCTTGACAGAATGGAGTGGATGGTGCTTTCCATGCTTAAGCTGGCAAGGATAGAGGCGGGAGCCATACAGTTTGAAAAGGAGGCAAATAATCTGAATACGCTTTTGCTTCAGGCTGTGGAGGTTGTAACGTATCTCACAGAGGGCAGGGGGCAGACGATAGCTGTGGACTGCCCGGAGGAAATAGTGCTTGTGTGCGACTCAGGATGGCTTGTGGAGGGGGTAATAAATCTTTTAAAAAATGCCTCCGATTATTCTCCTGAAAATTCGGAAATAAGAATAGAAGCGGAACAGACGCCTGTATATACACGAATTTATGTGAAGGATAACGGAATGGGCATACCGGAGGCGGATTTGCCCAATATATTCAAACGCTTTTACCGCGTAAATAAAGAGGTAAACCCAAACAGCGTGGGGATAGGGCTTTCCCTTACAAAATCAATTGTGGAGGGGATGGGCGGCAAAATATCCGTGAAAAGCGAGCTTGGAAAATATACGCATTTTATAATTACCTTTGTGCAGCTATAAACATATGTCCTGTATGCAGCTGTTGATTCGTATTTACGTTCCGTAACAGGTCGGCAGAATAATATAATATAAACCATTGAGGCTTCCGATAAATGCTATATGAGAGAACAAAAAATAAAGCTAAGGATAGCGGCATTTCCATGGATGGACAGACTGTGAAAGCGTCGCTGTTTTTATCTTTAAAGGCAAAAGACAGACCGTTTGCTAAAGGCAGATATGGAACGGCTATCATTTTAATTACAGGAGGTTATGATTATGAATTATTTTAATGCCGGGTATACAATGAATATGTATCAGTATATGGCAGGTAGGACGGAAACGTATAAAAATACGGCAGGCGCACAAACGACAAAGACCACATCAGCGAAAAATGAAACATTTTCCGAAGTAGTGCAAAGAAAAAGCAAATACGAGGAAAGCGCGGTTGACAAATATAAAAGGAAACATCCGAAGGATGCATTGCATGTTGACAGTCAGGTGCGGGCAGGACAGCGTGTTCTTGCTAAAAATAATGCAGAGAATGTTTCCAGAGAAGATATGACGATGGAGGAATACAAACAGTTTTTTACGGGGCTTATGAACAGTATTCCTTATGATTCATCTCAGAGAAATGATACGAATGTGTGGACCATATCGGAAAAGGGATGGGAGCAGATGAAAAATGACCCTGAGTATGAAGCGTGGGTGCTGGGGTATACTTCAGAGGACAGATCAGTACATAATCCTTGGGCGGCTATGCCGGGATATTCCCCCAATTATCACACGGAGAGCTTCGGCGCATCCATTGAGGAGCATTTAGGGCAGAGCGGACCAATGGGCGGAATGGGAAATACGGGAAGACGAAAAACGCAGCAGGATGACGAGGAATCATGGTGGGTAAGGCGACATAGGATTATGAAGGCTATGGCGGAGAAAGCGGCTGAAGAAGCCAGGCGCGCTGACGTAGTAAAATAATGTGGCATATGCCAGGGTCTTAAGCTCAAAGGATAAGGAGAATGAGGTAATTGTAATGAGGCATAGAATTTTGATTGTGGATGATGAAGCTATGATGACGGAACTGCTTTCCGATCATCTGGGCGACGAGGGCTATGAAATCTATACGGCAAACAGCGCAAAGCGCGCCATGGAGCTTCTTCCCGTAAATCCGCATCTCATAATACTGGATATTAATATGCCGGAAATGGATGGCCTGGAGTTTTGTAAGACCATACGTGAGCATGTTTCCTGCCCCGTTCTTTTTGTGACGGCAAGAATTACGGAGCAGGATAAAATAAACGGTTTGCAGTACGGCGGAGACGATTACATTACCAAGCCCTTCAGCTTAAAGGAGCTTTCCGCGAGAATCGCCGCGCATTTACGGCGGGATGAACGCACGCAGGCTGTGGCGTCTGTCTTGACCTCAGGAGAGCTCCTTGTGAATCTTTCCCAGCATCGTGTTTTCTTTCGGGAGCAGGAAATTGAGGTATCAAAAAGGGAATTTGACATTATTGAGTTTCTCTTAACAAATGCAGGACAGGTCTTTGACCGTGAGCGTATATATGAACGTATCTGGGGGTATGATGCGGAGGGCAGCGCAGACGTGATAAAGGAGCATATAAGAAAAATACGGGCAAAGCTCCACGAGGCAACAGGAGAAGAGTATATCGAGACGGTCTGGGGGGTAGGTTATAAATGGAAACGATAAAGAAAAAATGGAATAATCTGCCGCTGCGGCATTTTTTTATATTGACGGTTTGCGTTTCGATTGTGATTGCGGCGCTTTTGTCTGCGCTTATTATCGGATGCTGTGCTTCCTTCCGGCATTGGCTGTTACCGGACCCCAATGCCGTTTATCTTACGGTTGAAAAAATAATGTCTGACGGTAGTGTCACTAGCGAGACGTCTCTTCTGGAGTTTGGGGAGGAAAATGAACAGCTGCCCCAGCTGCAGGAGTATGTTGAAATACCGGAGGAATATAATGAAGATGTGGTATATCCGGATACAGTGAAATACTCCGTAAATAAAATTGAAAAGAGCTTTGACACTCTTTCACCGAAGCGGAAGCTGGCTTATCAGATTGCAGGGGCAACGATGGTTGCTGCTCCTGCAATATTGGCATTTGTGGGAATTATACTGTGCAGTATGGTATTTTACAGACGCAAGCTGAAGGAACCGCTGAGACAAATGGCTGATGCAACAACGCAAATTGCAAATCAGAATCTTGACTTTGAAATTCAATATGACTGTGGGGATGAGATGGGCGATTTGTGCCGCTCCTTTGAGAATATGCGGGCAGCCCTTTACGAAAATAATAAGGCAATGTGGAATATGCTGGAGGAACGGAAGCTGATGCAGGCGTCCGTTGCCCATGATTTGCGCAATCCGATTGCTATTATAGAGGGTTACACGGAATATCTGGATGAAGGGCTGAAAAAAGGTGATATCAGCAAAGAAAAAATTGCCCATATTGTGGAAAACCTCAATGTTGCGGCAAAAAGACTGGAGAAATATACGGAGTCCGTCAAATTTTTAAATCAGTCGGAGGAAACGCCGATTGACCCCAAACCGGTTTATGTATCGGAGCTTACGGATGGAATTATGGGGGATTTGTCACTGCTGGCAGAACATGACAACATAACCTTGCGTGAGGAAAAAAATTTTTCGGACAAAAAAATACAGGTTGATACAGCCATACTTTACCGTATTTTGGAAAATATAGTCAACAATGCTCTGCGGTATGCAAAAAGTGAGGTGTGTCTTGCCTTTTCACTGTCAGACCGTGTGCTTACCGTTACTGTCACGGATGACGGAGGCGGCTTTCCTTCTGAGGTATTGGATAATAAAGGGAAAAGACTGCTTGTTGCTGACAGGGAGGGACATATGGGTATCGGACTTTCCATAAGCCGGCTTCTTTGCAGGAAGCATGGGGGCGGCATGGAGTTGTCAAATACGCCAAAGGGAGCCTGTGTAAAAATATTTCTTGCAGTTTGACAAAATTTTGACTTTTAGCATTTAAGATCTTCTTGTAAATATATGTATCAAGTTTTCTATGAAAACTTGATATGTAGCGTCAGCCCATTTGCCGAAGGCAAATATGGAATGGCTGATGTTCAACATAAACAAGGAGGTCTTTTTTATATGAAAAAAATAATTATACTTTTCGTAACTATGGTGTCCATTTGTACATTGCTTTCTTCATGTGGGGACAGAGCCGGAACAAAGGAAAAGAGCTCTGACACAGGAAAGGTTTTTGATGCTTCCGAAGGTACGGAAAGCAGCAATACATCTTCGGGACACGGTGAGCTGCGTCTCTTGGGCAGTCCGTACGGAGAGTGCGCCTGTATTACGGAAAACGGGTACTATTATATGACAACAGAAATGGTGGAGCTTACGGATGGCAGCTACGGTTGTCATTTAATGTATATGGACTTTGAAACCGGGCGTGAAATTTATCTGTGCAGTACGGCAGGCTGTAAGCATGATTCACCGGATTGTCCGGCTGTGTTTTTAAATGATGATTTTCCGGCGTATTCAACAAGAATTTTTGTGTTACATGACAATCTGTACATCTTAAGCCGTGAATATGACGACGACGGCACAATGGAGATATTTGGCGATGAGTATACAGAGGTAGAAACAAAACCTGCTGCCCTGTACTGCGCAAAGCTGGATGGAACGGAGCGTAAAAAGATTTATACCTTTGACCCGGAGCTCACCCTTGAGGATAAGGTGTTCGGGGACGACAATGGAATTTATATCGTTACAAAAAAACTGTCCAAGGATAAAACGCAAAGCCAGACATACACAACCTCGTCGGAGCAGAAGCTGATGTATCTGGATTTGGATTCCCTGTCAATGAAGGAAGTCTGTTCTCTGGCATTTGATGACAATATTTCATGGTCTGTCATTGGCTGCGGGGGAAACACGTTTGTGTTAAGCGGCACAGATTTCGGAAGGGAACTTTCACAGGAGGAAATGTGGGACGACGATGTATACAGGGACTTATGGTTGAATGCTTCAATGGTTTATGCGGTTCTTGACACCGATAATGGCACACTCAGGGAAATATACAGGCAGTCAAATCAATATTATAATTCCAGACAGGTTCTTGGCGATAGTCTGTACGTGTCATCCTCCGAAAATGAAAATATTGAAGCCTATGATTTGGGAACGGGTGAAAAGAAAACCCTTTGCTCCTTACCGCAAAATTGTATTATGGGTACATTTGAAAATACACTGTATTGTCAGGAATGGGATCTTTCGAAGCCCACATTTTATTTTATAAATACAGAGACGGGAAATATAACCAGCACGCCCCTTGTAAATAAATGTAACGGATGGCCAATTGAATTTCGGGGAGAAACGACAAAGGATGTATTATTTATCTATGATTACGATGCAACCGCCCATGGCGACGGCTCCTATGAGATTTATCGAAACAAACATGCCCTGATTTCAAAGGAAGACTTATTTGAAGGACGGGGAAATTATCGCGAGATTGAAATGATTGGCGCAGGATTCTAGGGATTGTGTCAAGTTTTCTATGAAAACTTGACATGTAGTATGTTCGGTGGCAAAGCCGCCGAGACACATCGTCAGCCCATGAGGTTCTCGATTTACAAAGTAAATCGGAACATATGCCAAAGGCAAATATGGAATGGCTGACGTTCAAGGAAAGGAGATTGATAATATGCTCACGTTATATGGAATTACAAAGAGATATAAAGATAAAACTGCGCTTTCGGACGTATCGTTGGAGCTGGACTGCGGAATCTATGGACTGCTGGGGCCCAATGGCGCAGGCAAATCAACGCTGATGAACATTATTACGGGCAATATCAGGCCCACAGAGGGAAAAGTTCTGTGGGACGGAACGGACATATGCAGACTGGGCGGACAATTCCGAAGCCTGATTGGGTATGCGCCGCAGCAACAGGGACTATATGACAGCTTTTCCGGCAGACGGTTTCTTTCCTATATGGCAGCGTTAAAAGGAATTGCAAAGAAGGATGTCAGGGATGAAATTGACAGGGTGCTTTCCTATGTAAATATGCAGGAAGCCGCAGACCGCGCCATCGGTGGTTATTCCGGTGGTATGAAGCAGCGGATTTTAATTGCGCAGGCTATTTTAGGGAGCCCCAGGCTGATTGTGATGGATGAACCAACCGCAGGTCTTGACCCAAAGGAGCGTGTCCGTGTCAGAGAGCAGATTAAAGCGCTTTCGGGGGATAAGGTCATTATTGTTTCCACTCACGTCGTTTCTGATATTGCACCCATTGCAGGCGATATTCTGTTAATTCGCTCAGGCAGCATCGTTGACAGGGGCGGTGTGGACGCTCTGTGTAAAAAATATGGAGACAGCAGGGATTTGGAGGAGGTTTACATGCATATTTTTGGAGAGGAGGAAGCTTCATGATTAGAATCATTCCTTATGAGCTTGGCAAGATATGGAGAAAGAGAAGCTTTCTCTTATCTGTAGGGGTACTATTTCTTTTCCATTTGTTTTTTATGTGGTATACTTCCCGTCCAAAGGAGGGAACGCCTCCGCTTGCCGCTTATAGAGCTGTCTGGTCTGAGATAGCAAAGATGGATGAGGCGGAAAAAGGGAAATACATGGAAGAAATAAAAAAGACTATAGACGGAGTATGCTTTGTTCAGAATATTCTTTCCATGCAGAGCTTTCAAAATGAATTTGGAGGCGATTTGGCTAAGCAGGAGCTTCAGAGCAATCCGGGGGTGTTTGAGCAATATTATGACATGTATCAGTCCGGTGGCTATTTGAAGTTTACAGCTTCACTTTATGAGGAACAGGCGTTTATAAATGAATTGTATGAAGAATGGCAAAGGGTATCCGGATATGGAGATTACCTGAGGGAAATTCAGGAAAATAAAGAATTGCTTAGTGAAATATCCATTTTCGGTGGACAAAGCTCCAATTCCTTCAGCGCCAGAAATCTGGAAAAAAGCGCCGGAGATTATGCAAATTTAAGTGATGCCAATATACGGTTTATGCCGTCCAAATGTATTACATCCGCAATGGAGCAGATATGGGCAGACCTTTTTTTGTTTCTCAGCGTTATGCTGTTTGTGGGAGGCATGATAACGGAGGAAAAGGAAAAAAAATTATTTTTTGTAACACGGAGCACGAAGTATGGTATATTGAACAGCATTGCGGCCAAGCTGGCGGCGCTTTTCATCCACTGTATTTTTATAACCGTACTTTTTTACATGGCAGGTCTTGTCTTTTTTGCGGAGAGCGCAGGCAGACCTGATATGACAGCGGGCATTCAGTCAATAGCCCCTTATATGGAATGTAATCTGCCAATCAGTATCGGTGGTTATTTTATTCTTTCCATATTGACAAAAGCGCTTGTGTTGTTTGGAATCGGAGCGCTGCTTACGGTGTTTTGTATTTTGTCCGGTATTGCTGTCATGCCTTTTTTGATTGGTTTCGGAATGATAGGCGTAAGCGCGCTCTTGTATTATCTGATACCGTACGGCTCCCCTTTTTGCGTGTTCAAGTACATAAATCCGGTAGGATTGATGAAAACCGAAAATTTGTATGGAGGATATCTGAACTTTAATATATTCGGTTATCCGATATCCCGATTAAGTCTGTCAGCTGCATTGATATTATTGTTTTGCGTCGTAGGAACGGGCAGCAGCTTGCTGTTGTTTTGTAAAATGAAAAATATGAAAGCCGGAAAGCTGAGACTGACGGGTTTCGTGCCATTTAAACCGCATAACAATATTTTATGCCATGAGGGATATAAAATACTGATTATGAATCGCGGGCTGTTTATTTTTCTGATATTCGGGGTACTGCTTGCATACGGAAGCTTTGACCGGACATACACGCCGTCGGTTATGGAGCAGTATTATAAGGATATTATGACAGAGCTGGAAGGGCCGCTGACCGATGAAAAGGAAGCAATCATTTTGTCCGAAAAAAAGCGTTATGAGGAAGCGCTGCAAAAAATAGAACAGATTGAAGAAATGGTAAGCTCCGGTGAGATGAGTTCATCCGCAGGGGATGCGTTAAAGTCGCAGGCGAATATGACGCTTGCCTTTTACCCGTCTTTTTTGCGGGTGGAGAAACAGTATGATTATATTAAAGCAGGCGGCGGAAGCTTTGTTTACGATACAGGATATCTGTACCTGTTTGGTATTTTAGAAGACACCTTTTCCGTTGATTTTCTGATTTTATCCATTGGAATCATTCTTGCCGTAAGCGGGGCTGTGCCGATGGAATATAAAACAGGAGCGCAGCTTTTACTTGGCGCAACGAAGACCGGAAAACAAAAAATTCTGCTCTATAAGGTTGTGATTTGCAGCATAGCGGCGGTAGTTTTATCGCTGATACTGATTGTGTGCCGCGCGTACCATGTTGCATCTGTTTATCCAATGCATTGTTTTGGCGCAGATATTCAGAGCATTTTCCATTTTATGGAATTTCCGGCGCATATTCCAATTGGCGGATTTTTATTACTGTTTGTTTTTTTGCAGGGCTTAGCGGCAGTTCTTATTGCGTGTCTCACAATATTAATATCCCTGTGGCGGAAAAATCAGGTGCAGACGGTATTTTTTGCGCTGCTGCTTCTTGTTGTTCCTATGGTGTTAAAGCAGCTTGGGTTTGAGATGGCGAAATGGTTTTCTCTGTACCCTTTGTATGGATGGACGGGGATAATATAAAAGCAGCAATTTTAAGGGGTTGTCGCAATAAGGATTTTAACTTTCTGCTAAGAAAACAAATCCTTATTGCGACAGCCCCTTTTATAAGTTACGCATTGTTATGCATTATGACAAGTCCTCGCCGTTTGTTTCAATAACCTTTTTGTACCAGTAGAAGGAATCCTTTTTGTATCTTGCCATATCCTTAAGGTCAAACTCATCACGGTTTACATAAATAAATCCGTATCGCTTGACAATTCCCTCATGGGTTGAAATAAGGTCAATGGCAGACCAAGGGCAGTAGCCCATCATGTCAACGCCCTCCGATACGGCAAGCTTAATCTGCTCGATATGTTTGCGGAGATAATCAATGCGGTAATCGTCATGTATTTTTCCGTCCTCCGTAAGCTTGTCGTATGCGCCGAGGCCATTTTCCGTAACAAGCATGGGAAGGTGGTACCTGCTGTACATTTCACGGACCGTAGCCCGGAAGCCGTCAGGGTCAATCTCCCAGCCAAATTCACTGCGCAGAAGATTCGGATTTGAAAAGCTTTTGTAAACGCCCGGTTCGCAGGAGCCACCCTGCTGGTCTCCGGATGCGGCTTCCGTATTTGCTTCATCCCATTCAACCGTAGCGGTGGAATAGTAGTTAAAGCCGATAAAATCAGGATGTCCCTGCGCCATGATATCCATATCGCCTTCCTCAATGTCAGGAATAGCGTCGTGCTCCTCAAGGAATTTCCAAACAAGATTATTGTAGCGTCCCCATACAGCCATATCCAGATAGAGCCAGTTTCTTATGGCATTGAAATTCTGCGCCGCCAGAATATCCTTCGGCTTGCAGCTTGCAGGATAAACAAGGGAAATGTTAGGGGCAGGACCGATTTTTGCGCCCGGTATCATTTCATGGCAAAGCTTCATAACCTTTGCCTGAGCCAGCAGCATATGATGATTGTCCTGATAGAGCTTTTTGTATTTATTTGATACGCCCTCCAAATTGCAGGTTCCGATAACGTCACCTGAAAGGGTGAGAACATTCTGCTCATTAATCGTGAGCCAGTATTTTACCCTGTCACCGTAATTCTCGAACAGTATTTTTGCAAAATTAACAAATTCATCAATGCTTTCACGTCTTGTCCAGGCTCCCTTTTTTTCCAGCTCATATGGAAGGTCAAAGTGAAACATTGTAACAAGGGGTTCAATGTTATATTTCAGACATTCGTCGATAACATCGCTGTAAAAGTCAATTCCCTCCTGATTTATTTCGCCGGAGCCTTTTGGCAGTATTCTTGTCCATGCAATGGAAAAGCGGAAGGTTTTAAAGCCCATCTCTGCCATAAGGGCAATATCCTCCTTATAGTGGTGATAAAAGTCTGCGCACACGTCAAGCTCGCTTGTGCCTTCCGGGACTGTTTTGACATCCTGCACGCTTGGTCCTTTTCCGTGTGTAAGGTTTGCGCCCTCCACCTGATATGCGCTTGTTGATGCGCCCCAGAGAAAATTCTCAGGGAGTTTTTTGTTTTTTGTTATAAACATGCCATACCTCCTTGTTAAATAAATGATTTATGTGAAAATATATTATTCGTTATAAAGCTGATTGAAATTCATCATTGCGCCGTAAAGGTTTGAGCGGTTGTTATATTTGCATGTTCCGATGCTTATATCCTTATACATGCCGGATAATTTTTTCAGCTTGTCAACGTATCGGCAGATTCCTTCCAAAACAAGGGGCTGTGCGCTTATTCCGCCGCCTATCAGTATAATTTCCGGATTAAATATCACGTATATGTTTACGCACAGCTTAGCTATTGTAAAGTACCAGTCCTCAAGTATATTCTGAACTCCCGCGTCACCCTCCGACGCCCATTTGAAAATGTCCTCCCCTGCCACATCATGGTAGCTAAGACCCTTGTATTTGGAGACCTTGCAGCGAAGCGCAAGGGTCGAACAGCATGAGCCTGCAATGTATGGAAGCGTATCAACGGTACGGCCAACGTCGCCGATGGTTTCAATCGGCGTAATTGTTTCGACCTGCGCCCGTTCCATGTTATGAAGGGTATAGGAAATTTCACCGGCTATGAGACTGTTGCCGTGATGAACGCGGTGGTCAATTATCATGCCGCCGCCTACGCCTGTTCCTAAAACAAGAACATAGGCATCCTTTACATTGCTGGCGTTACCCTTCCACGATTCGCAAAGGGCAGCGCATTTTCCGTCATTTTCAAGGGCAACGGGAATGTTGTTACATTTTTCCGATAGCAGTTTTCCAAGGGGCATGCCTGCAAGAAACTGTAATGCCCCGCCGTTATGAACAAAACCGTTTCGCACATCGATAAGCCCCGGAAGCGACATTGCAATTCCTTCAATCTTTTTATCCTTATGCTTTGCATAAATTTCAAAAACGGAATTTACAAACAGTTCCGCTCCGCGAGTGTTATCAAGCTGTGTGGGGAATTTGCCCGTTTCTTCTATTTCCCCGTTTTTATCCATAAGAGCAAATTTGATAAACGTGCCGCCTACATCAAAAACAAGATACATTTTTTTTCACCTCCGTAATATGCATGGATATGAATAAAAGTAAATCATGTATTCAATTATAAAATTTATGTGCATTTACCGCAAGTGTTTTAAGGGCTAATTTTATATTGAAGAACCGTTTTAAAAATGGTATTCTGTTAGTAAGAGCTATAAAGAAACATGAGGCTAATCAAATAACACCCGAGGAGGATTATTTTTATATGGGAAATTATTTTCAGCCTGAGATAGAAACCGCATCTCAGGAGCAAATCAGGGCATGGCAGGATGAAAGGCTTATAAAGCAGGTTAAGCATGTTTATGACAATGTTGCCATGTATCGTGAGCGCATGGATGAGCTTGGGATTAAACCTGAGGATATTAAAGGTGTGGAGGACTTACATAAGCTTCCTTTTACGACAAAGGATGACCTTAGAGACCAGTATCCGTACGGACTTCTTGCAAAGCCTCTTGGCGATTGCGTGAGAATACAGTCTACAAGCGGAACAACAGGACGCCGTGTCGTTGCATTTTATACACAGCATGATATTGATTTGTGGGAAGAATGCTGTGCGAGGGCAATCGTGGCAGCAGGCGGAACAAATGAGGATGTTGTGCATGTCTGCTATGGATACGGTTTATTTACGGGAGGGCCGGGACTTAACGGTGGTTCTCACAAGTTAGGCTCGCTTACCCTGCCTATGTCATCCGGAAATACGGAAAGACAGATACAGTTTATGACGGACCTTGGTTCAACAATACTCTGCTGTACGCCGTCCTATGCCGCATACCTTGCCGAGTCGATTATTGAGAGAGGGGTAAAGGACAAGATAAAGCTTAAGGCGGGCATATTTGGCGCAGAGGCGTGGACTGAGGAAATGAGACACGATATTGAGGATAAGCTTGGAATTAAGGCTTATGACATATACGGTCTTACGGAAATTTCAGGACCGGGCGTTTCTTTTGAATGCGAGGAGCAGACAGGAATGCATGTAAATGAGGATCATTTTATTGCCGAGGTAATTAATCCAAAGACGGGAGAGGTTCTGCCGGACGGAGAGAAGGGTGAGCTTGTATTTACAAGCATCACGAAGGAGGCATTTCCGTTGCTCCGATACAGAACAAGAGATATATGCATTTTAAGCCATGAGAAATGCTCCTGCGGAAGAACTCATGTTAAGATGACAAAACCGCTTGGACGCAGTGATGACATGCTTATTGTAAAGGGTGTAAACGTATTCCCGTCACAGATTGAAACGGTGCTTCTTAATAAGGGCTACGCTGCAAATTATCAGATAATCGTAACCCGTGTAAACAATAGCGATAATCTTGAGGTACAGGTTGAAATGACGCCTGAAATGTTCTCTGATTCAGTCGGCGAGATTGAGAAGAAGGAAAAAGAGCTTGTGGGAGCGCTGAAAGGCATGCTTGGAATTTATGCTGATGTAAAACTGGTTGCGCCTAAGTCAATTACAAGGAGCGAGGGCAAGGCAGTAAGAGTCATAGACAAGAGAAATCTGTATCAGAATTAACGGGAGGGTTATATATGGAAATAAAGCAGATATCAGTATTTGTTGAAAATAAGGTAGGAAATCTTGCCGAGGTTGCAAAGGTAATGTCTGACGCAGGCATAAGCCTTCATGCTATATCACTTGCGGATACAAAAAATTTCGGCGTTCTTCGTATGCTGGTGGACGATACCTACAATGCGGCAAACGCGCTTCGTGATAAGGGATTTATATTTGCTCTTACGCCTGTTATTGCAGTGGCAACAACCGACGAGCCGGGAAGCTTGTGTGAGATACTCAACATATTTGATGAGGCGGATATAAATCTTGAATATCTCTATGATGTGAACACGGGAAAGAAGGATAGTGTGTACCTTATATTTAAGGTGGAAAATATTGAGGTTGCAACGGACATATTAAAGAAGAAGGGCGTGAAGCTTCTTACGCAGGAGGATTTTAAGGCGTAATTGAAAACCCGCTTTTGCTTGTCTTGGACATAGTGAAAGCGGGTTTTTTGCTTTTTTCTAAAAAGCATTTCGGGAAATAAGATTGATTATGTTATATCTTTGTAATACAATATCTGAAAAGTCGGAAAAAAATAAGGCACTGTATTATCAAAATAATTGTCATTTGAATTTTTTTGATATATTGGAGATTTTGTCAGGGGAAAAATAGTATGTTGGCATATCACATATATCCACCTCCAAGAGGAAGGGAAATTTCAGTTGAAGAATTAAATACGGAAAATGGGGTTTGCTCATTATTTGATGCATGTCAAATTCTTGAAGCCATAATTACCACCGAGGGGTGGGAATATCTTATCGATACATATGGTATAGAAAGGCTGTTTGAGTTAGATTGTGAAAGCGGATGGCATGATGAAAGTTGTATTGAGGCATATATTTCTTCAATGTGCGCAGAGCCGGAGTTCCTTGAGGGCTATACGGCGGTAATGAGACGTGGAAAATAAAAACTATAACTGTTATATTTATCTGTATACAAAGACGACTGTCGCATACCATATAAATGGTCGGCGCGACAGTCATTTTTACTATTGTAAATATATAAGCTCTATTCCTTCCGGCTTTCCAAGATTACGGCTGTATTGCTTGTCGATAGAGTTATTCCAGTGCTCGTGGACACCGAGATTTTTCACTATATTGCCGTTGCCGTCTATATAGACTGTGCCGGATGGAGCATTTCCAACTAATCCTGCCTCGTGCAGATAATTCTCTACAGTAGGATTATTTCGAAGCGAACCGTTATTATTTGTAACAGTGGGCTCATTGATGAGAAAATCCGCGCCCACAGAATCAATGGCAACAGGGTCCTGTGATATAAAAATGCTGGACGTATAATCTCCGTTAAATGGCGTCTGCTGCCATCTGGAATTGTCAGCGGTGATGGAAGCGCCTTCGCTGGTTGCGCAGATTAAGGCATCCATCATGTAGAGCACTGTTTTTTCCCCAAGCTGGTAATTTGCCATTAAATCCACAAGCGGGCTGTATATGCCCATCTCATTTTTGGTCAGCCACTGGTGCAGATTTGCTCCTTCCGGCGGGCGCATGGCATTTCCATTGATAAAGGAGCCAAAGTGATTTTTTCCACAAAGTGTAATACCGTAGCTGTGCCCCTTTAAATTGGCAAGATTGATGACATATGTTGCTTCCGTTACACAGGTAGGGAGATAATTTACTTTTCCGCTGAATTCATAGGACCAGTTGATAGGCGCATTTTTGTCGGCAATACCGTTATTTCTTCCCACAAATGTAACACCTTGTAAGCTTCCTTCGGTGCACATTTCTACCATGTAATCCGGAAACAGGCGGGAAACATCGTAAACCGTAATATCAGCCGGATCAACTCCTGTTTCCTCTACAAGAGAACGCAGCAGCGCTTTAAGAAGAACCGGATTTGTGTAAATCATCTGTGTTTCGCCGGAGGTATCATCATCAAAAACGGCGGAGCCGTTAATATTGACTTTGATGGCAATTTTCTGTCCCCTCTGATAACCGTCGCCGCCATTATGCGCTTCAAATAGGACTGTCCAACCATCTTTTGCCGTGGTTTTATTACCGAGAGAGGCGATACTGTCATTCACCATTTCAAGTATTAACGTTTCATCAAAATTGTCAGGATTCCACCAGTAGCCATTGCCGTCCCAGTTTACGGCATCTGCGTTGTGCGCCCATACAACACGCCCCGGCATAGCGCCGATACCTGTGCCGTAAGGTTCGTGCTGTGGGTAAACATTATCGTATTCGGTGCTTGGTATATAGTTTTCATTTTCACTTATCATAGTATTCTCCGTTGTATCTGCAGATGATGTATCGTCAATATTCTGAAGCTCTGTTGTATTATCAACTGTGCCGGAATTTGTGTTGCATGCGGTCAGTGAAATCATTAAAATGTTTACCAATAAAAAAGCTGTCAGTCTTTTTCTTATATGCTTTTTTTGCAGCGGCAGTTTCATAGTGTGTCCCTCCTTATAATCTTATTTTATACTTTGTTTTGTAATATGTAAAATATTAATAATTAATATCATGTTATTCTTGACGAAAATTACATTTAAAATATATTATTAAGTTAAATACAGAAATGAGAAAAATGCGCTATTAAATATAGTGACACTGTCAGAGAAAAAACGGAGAGGGAAAAAGGATGAATGACTTAATTAAAAAGATTCAGGAGTGTGCAAAGGAAAAGGGAGACAGAAAGGTTTTTATTTCTCTGGATTATGAAAGGGGACATCAGGAGGTAAGCTACAGGAAGCTGTGGGAGAGCGTCAGAGCCTATGCCGCCACAATGAAGGAAAACGGTATCTGCCATGGAAAACGGGCAGTTATTTTATGTGACAATTCTATTGATAATATTTATATGGTATATGGATGCATGATGCTGGGGGCTACATTTATCATGATTCCCGTCCCGGTTGATGAAGGGAAAATGACCCGGTATCATTCCGTTGTAAAATCCTGCTCTCCGGATGCGGTTTTGATACCGAAGCATATATATGGAATGTTCGGGGAACAGATTAAGGGGCTGATGGTACAGGGACTTACATTTATTTATGACTGGACAGAAGACGCTCCGGAGGAGGATGAAATAATGCCCTACGATACACAGGGTGATGATATTATTTATCTGCAATATTCATCGGGCTCTACAAATGAACCGAAGGGCGTCATGATAGCATATAAAAATCTGATGGCAAATCTGGCGGATTATCAGAAACTGGTTCCGGCAGAGCTTAAGTGTCGTGCCTCATGGGTTCCTTTTTTCCATAATGTAGGTTTATTATCAATTATTTTTAAAACCATATATGATGATAGTTATGCATATTTAATAAAAACAACTGATTTTTTACGCAATCCGCTTATCTGGCTTAAGGTGACGACGGAGCTTAAGGCGGACATTATGGTAGGACCAAATTCTGCATATGACTTGTGTACCAAGATAGTGAATGAGGAGACGGCGAAGCAGTTTGATTTATCGTCGGTAAAAATATTCGGCAATGGTTCTGAAATGATTTTACCGGATACGATTGACCGTTTTTGTCGTTTGTTTCATGTGGAGCCGGAACGTTTTATGTTTTCATACGGACTGGCGGAAAACGTATGTATGGCGACCGGCGCTCACGAGGGCTATGAGGTGAGGCGGATAGACTACGAGGCGTATAAGAAAAATCGCTTTGTCATGCTGTCGGAAGCGGAGGCAGACAATCGTGCCTATAAATCTATTGTATCAAACGGGCGTCCTGTAGAGAGTACGAAAATAGTGATTACAGACATGAAACATCCAAACCATGCAGTGGAGGATAGCTGTCAGATTGGGGAAATCTGTATGCAGGGAGCTGCGGTTTGTAAGGGTTATCTGGGTGATATTGAGGATAATGCAAATTTCCATCATAAAATTGACGGCTATGAGGGGGACTTTTTAAGAACCGGAGATATGGGCGTGCTGCATGAGGGCAAGCTGTATGTGACAGGACGTATCAAGGAAATGATTATTATAAACGGACATAATCTGTATCCTTCCGATATTCAGCATACTATTTTTAAAACAGCGCAGGAGCTGGCAGGACATGCAATCTGTGTCTTTTCATATTCCGTGGAAGGAAAGGAACGGGTAGTAATCATAATTGAGGCGGATGAGCGGGAGAATCTTAATTATGAGGCTTTGTCGGAGGTAATCAGTCATACAGTCACAAAAGCATTTGATGTTTCGCCTTATGATATTGCCTTTGTGCAGACCGGTTCTCTTATACGCACAGATAATGGAAAGCTTCGTATACATAAAATAAGACGCGCATACAAAACAGATAGTTTGCAGCTTTTGTATTCCGTACATCACGCTTCTGATAATGCCAATACAGATGAGATTGAGCAATGTACGGACTCTGTTGAGCAGGAAGTCAGAAGCGTCTTTGATAAAATATTAAATATATCGGATGCAGACCTTCATACAAGCTTTTTGGAATTAGGCGGAAATTCATTTGACACGCTGGAGCTGATCGTAGAGCTGGAACAGAAATTTTCCGTAAAATTTGATGCAAGGGAGCTGTTGATGAATCCGACTGTGTGTGGAATCGCAGAGCAAATCCGAAGCAAACTGGCAGACAAAAAATTAACGGGTACCCGCACGGATTTGTATGGGGAATGTGTGCTGCCGGAAGATATTTCCGTGACGGGCAGTTACGAAAAGAAACCGTCAGAATGTTCGGTATATTTTATAACGGGAACAACCGGATTTCTGGGTGCGTATCTCATTTCTTCCATTTTGAACAATTACAATGGAGCAGATATAAAATTATACTGCCATTGCAGGGCAAAGAATGAACAACATGGCATGGAACGAATCAGAAATAATATGCAGCATTATATGTGCTGGGATGATGCATTTGAGAAGCATATTTATCCTGTTGCAGGTGACCTTACCAGGCCGCATATGGGAATGGAGGAAGCGCTGTATCAAAAGCTTGTCCATGAGGTTGAGATTGTTTATCATAACGGAGCGTTGCTGAACTTTATGTTTCCGTATGAGTATTTAAAGAAATCAAATGTATATGGAACGGAGGAGTGCCTTCGTTTTGCCTGTGAGGGAAAGCCGAAATATTTTAACTACATATCATCCTTCAGTGTGTATGACAATCCCAGCCATTTTCGCAAAATTGCCTATGAGGATGATTTGCTGGAGTCAGCGGAGGGATATTTTCTTGGCTATTCCCAGACAAAATGGGTATCCGAGAAGCTTACGAAAATAGCGGCAGAGCGTGGATTGAAAACCGTTATATTCAGACCGGGTGACATTACGGGATCTAAGGATAAAGGCATATGGGAAATGGGAGATTTGATAAGCAGAATTGTGGTATCGGCAATCCAGACGGGAAAAATGCCGGCGGCAGATATCAAATTCTACCTTACAACCGTGGATTATGTGAGCGATGCGGTTGCATATATCTCAAAGAAAGAGAATGCATATGGAAAAGCCTTTAATGTGATAAATCTCAATATTGCATCAGCCGCAGAAATAAAAAATATAATGGAGGAGTGCGGATATCCCATTGAAATTATCCCGTATGATATATGGAAGAAAGCATTGGAGGCATCTGATACGGAGCATAATGCATTGAAGGTACTGTCTTGTCTGTTTGACGATAATGTTGAAAATGAGGAGAGCATTATAAAGAGATATTCAGACAATGAGGCAATATTTGATACGAGTAATACGGATGAATTTTTAAAGGATTCCGGCATTTCCTGTCCGCCTGTTGACAAGGAATTGTTAGTCAGATATTTTCAATATTTTGCGGACAGGGGATATATCAGTAAAGCGCCTGTATAGTCTGTAATATGTATTATGGACGAGACAGCAGAACGGATGCATAAAACATGGTATCATCATAGCGAAATGAGGCAATTCCATTATAATGACCAGCAATGTTTTGTATTGATGCAATTCCAATTCCCTCCCCACTGTGTTTTGAGGAAAGATATGCGCCCCCTGCTGTCTGACGGATTGGAGTTTCGTATGTGTTGTCTACCGTAAAAACAAGCATATATTCCGACTGCAATCCTCCGCTTATACGAATCAGACGTTCGCCGCCATTTTGGGCAATGCAGGAATCCAGTGCGTTTTCCAACAGATTTCCAAGGAGGACACAGATATCTGAATCCGAAACATGAATTTTGGCGGGAATCAAAACATTGACTTCAAACCGGATACCATGTTCTTTTGCCTGTCCGGCGTACCAGACAAGCAGAGGGTTGACGGTTGGATGTTCACAAAAATATATGGGAGCTTCCGAAGGAAGTGATTGTGTGTACTCATTGAGGTAATTTTTAAGCTCTGTGTAATTTTCACTTTCCATGAATGCATGCATAATTTTAAGATGATGCCGCAGGTCGTGCTTTGCATGGCGTGCGGCTTCTATACGTTCCTTTAGATTCTGATATTGTATATTTTGTATGGATAACTGCTGATTTTTCATCTTCAATTCCATATTGGCTTTCATTTCCTGAATCATTTTGCAGACAATATAGTAGACCAATAGTGCGCCCAGATTGACAAAAAGAAGAAATATTGAATTGTCAATTCGAATTGCAATTTCCGTAGGGGAGCTTTTTAAAATTGAAAAGTAACAGTGATAATACCAGATTAAATAAAAGGTTGCAGGTATCAGCCAGAGGAAACGCCAGATGTTGTCTGAGCTTGCGTAGACAAGAACAGGAGAAATATATTTTTGAATATACCAAAGCAGGGCCGGAAGCAGCAGGAATTGAATACACAGTGTAAATACAGAAAATGTAAAACGATAGGACTGAAGCGCCATTTCTGGGAAAAAAAGGTGTTCGAGACATTTGGAAAGCATGACAATGAAATTAGCAACATTGGAGAGAAGAAGCAGTAAAAATAAAGTTTTTCCCCAATTTGCTTTAATGGAAGAACAGTAAAAAATTCCATATATCAATGTGCTGAAAATACTTAAAAAGCTCTTGTATGAAGGGTTAAAAAGAATAACCCAAATACCGATGCCAATTTGAAGCAGCATCAGAATAAAAATAAGAACTGCTGTATGTTTTTTTGAAAAACGAAGACTGTCCCGAAAAGGAAACAGCGCCAAAAGCAGGTATGGAAAAAAATTTGTGAAGGAATAAAGTACAGCCTCAAAAATGTAAAATGCGGATGTCATTAACGCGCTACCTCCTGCCTTACTTTTTCAAATAAAAATTCAGACCATGCGGTTTTTGTCGCCGCCGCTTTTCTGCGGCTTACGGGAATATGAGCGCCATTTTTCATAATAAAATAATCAGTCTGTAATTGTTCAACCTCGTTGAGATTTACAATGATACCCCGAAAGCAGTTAATAAAATAAGGATACGGCAAAATAAGACGTTCCATTTCAGACTGACTGATATGGAGCCGGAGATTGTCGCCCTGTTTCTGGTGAATCAGTACATGATGATTATAAAATTCCGTGTAAATAATATTTGGAAGTATAAGCTGGGTGCCTTTTGGAAGTGTAATATATTCAGCCTTTTCCTGCATGACAGGAGAGAGAACGTTCCGTATTTTCTGTATTCCTTTCCGGTCAAACGGTTTTAGTATATATCCGGCAGCCCGGACCTCGTAGCTTTCACTGGCATAATCGTTGCTTGAGGTAATAAAAATAAGCCGGACGTCCTTATCCAGTGTCCGGATTTTATGGGCTGTTTCAATTCCGGTCATCGTGTCCATCAGAATATCCAGAAAAATGGTGTCATATTTTCCACCATGAAAATTTTTAAGAAATTCCTTCCCATCACAAAAAAGCTCAATGGGGCGGGTCAGGCTCATATGCTGTTCCTTCATATAGTCTGTTAAAACTGAGCTTAAGCTTTGTCTGTCTCTTTCGTTGTCATCAATAATCGCAAGACGCATTTTTTCACCTCTGGTCAGGGCATAGGCGGTTACCCATAAATGTTGCTTATAGGATAACATACAAAGGAATGGAAGTCCACGAAATAGGAAAAACCGCTTGTGCACAAAAATGACCGCTTGTGCACCATGAAGTGAAATATTATTTTGTACTTGGTATTATATATAGAATTAAGCATTGTAGACGCTGCAATTTGTTTTTTTGACAGGGCTCACATGGACTGTGGGGCTGTCGCAATAAGTAAAACAGCTTTGGGAAGGAATCAGACGATTGATGAAAAAAAGAAAAGTAATAAATATAAAAAGAGTACTGTGCATGTTGTTTTGCATGACGCTGATGATTTCAGCGGCAGGCATGACTATGCAGGTAAGGGCAAGCGAAGCTGTCAATTATGATGTATCAGCAGGTGACGTCATTATATCGACGGATGGGGATTATATTATTACGGGGCAAACAGAGCTCTATACGATTCGAATTGCAAAGGATGTCAATGCAAATATCACCCTTGACAATGTGTCGGTTATAACCGGAACAGGCGCAGCGCCGTTAGAAATTGCAGAAAATAGCAGCGGCAATGTGACGATTACGCTGAAGGGGGAAAATAAGCTGACAAGCAATGCTGTCAGTTATGCCGCATTACAAAAAAATGGTGACGGCGACGGTGTTGGAACACTTACGATTTCGGGCAGCGGTTCCCTCATTGCCATAGGCGGAGGCGAGGCAGCAGGGATCGGCGGAGGCAGCGGCAGCTCTGCAAGCAATATGATGATTACCGAAGGCACAGTGACAGCCGCCGGAGGGTATTGGGCGGCAGGAATTGGCGGAGGTCGCGGAGGCTCCGGAAGCTATATTACGATTGGCGGAGGCATAGTGACAGCCACCGGCGGAAGCTTAGGCGCAGGAATTGGCGGCGGCAGTGTAGGCGTCGGAAGCAATATTACAATTAATGGCGGCGTGGTTACAGCAGAGGGCGGAACAGAGGGCGCAGGAATTGGCGGCGGAAATGAGGCAGCAGGCAATAATATCAGCATTAATGGCGGTCTTGTTTTCCAGAATAAAGCCGGTCACATTTATGGGGATTCTCTGGAGCTTACAAGCAATTTTACCCTTTTAGCAGACTGTACACTGGAGATAAAAGATAATCAGACCTTTACAGTTGCGTCGGGAGTAACGCTGACTGTTGCGGGTAATATTGTCAACAACGGTATAATTATTCAACAAGGAGAGATTGCAATTGACGGTACGGGAAGTATCAGCGGAAATATTCCGCAAAAGAAAGCCACAGGCATTTCACTTGATAAAAGCGATATGTCTCTTTCGGTGGATGGCACAGGGACGCTGACAGCAGTCACAAGCCCGCAGGAAACATATGAGAACGTGAAATGGAGCTGTGATAACGAAGAAGTAATCATATTGAATATAAATGGGACGAATGCCACATTAACAGCAAACAAGGCGGGTACTGCAACCATTACGGCTACAGTGGGGGAGTTTCGTGTTACCTGCCAGGTTGTTGTGAAGAAATTGACGGGTACTGCAACGGTCAGTGTGGAGGATATTTACTATGGAAGCAGTCCGGTTATAGAGGCGGAATCCTCAAATGGGACAGAAAATGCGGTTGTCGAATACAAAAATCTGGATGGAGACGGTGCAGCATATACGGCTGATGTGCCAAAAGCGCCGGGAAGCTACAGAGTGAGAGCCGTATTTCCTGAGACGGATATATATACAAAAGCGGAAGCAACGGCAGATTTTAAGATTACATATCTTCCGCTGCCGAAGGAGCCATATAAAATATTGGGAAGTAAGGGCGAAAATGGATTTTATATTTCTTCCGTAAAAATTACACCGGCAGAGGGATATTGGATATCAGATATACCTGACGGACCTTATGGAACTGTTGTTACATTCTGGACATCAAAAGAAAAAGCAAATGTGTACCTGATAAATGGTAACAATGAAAAAACCGATGGGATTTCCGTGGGGAGCTTTAAGATTGATACAAATTCTCCGTTTATTGGTGTGAAGGATAAATCCGTCATCTACGGCGACATGGTTGAAATTGTTGTCAGCGATGATAATTTAAGCCTTGTTGTGGTAAATGGAAGTGAGGTGAAATTCACCGGCACTTCGGCAAAGCTTGTTCTTGAGGCTGGAAACAGTAAAAAGGAATATCGGATTACTGCCATGGATTTAGCAGGAAACAAAAGGACTGTAAGCATTACCGTTGCGGCTTCCTGGATGAAATCCGGAGTGGTGCCGGGGGGAACAGTAGTCCGGCTTATGGCAAATCAGCGGTATACCCTTGGAAGCGGAACATGGAAGGTTAACGGAGATTCCACAAGCTATTCAGGGTCAGCCGATTTTTATGTAGGCGGTGAAGGAGAATACGTTTTTACAAAGCAGTAAGTATGTTCATTGTAAGTTGGCGTGAGAACAGGATGGCATGAGGAAATATATGGAGACGAAAAAAAAGCGGATAATTATTATAGCGGTTGTGGCGACACTGGCGGTTATTGCGGCTGTGGGAGCATTAGTTTTATTGCTGGGGCGTGAAAAAAGCTATCGGGTAATAAAAATATTTTCACTGGAGGGAAGCGCAACTGTAACAAGGTCAAATATGGGAAAGATTGAGGCATACAAAAATATGCTGTTGGAGTCCGGCGATGTTGTTGCTCTGGATACGGGAAGCATGACGCTTAAGTTAGATGAAGACAAGTATGTTTATGTGGAGGAGCAAACGGAATTTGAATTGGAGGCTTCCGGAAGCAGTAAAAAAAGCAAAACAAAAATTAAGCTTAACAGAGGTGCCATTACCAATGAAATTCAAAATAAGCTGAATGGAGAGTCCTCATATGAGATTAATACGCAGAATTCCACAATGTCTGTGCGTGGCACCATATATCGTGTCGAGGTATATTATGATGAAAATGGAGTATTGTACACAAAGGTGTCTGTATTTGACGGCTCCGTTTCAGTGCGGCTTGTTTATCCGGATGGAACGGTTGCCGATGAGGAGACCATAATCGCTAAATCCAAGGAGGTTATTATTTACAAAAATGATGAAACGACGGATTATCTGACGGGAGTTCGGGATATTGATTACACGGCTTTGCCGGACGACGTCATCACGCTTCTTATTCAGCTTGGAGTGGATATAGATGAAAAGGCAAGTGGAAGTGATGCAATAAAAGAACCGGAAGAAAGCTCAGAGGAAGCTGGTAACATCTATACCGTGACCTTCCTGTATGAAAGCAGTGTATTCGGAACTCAGCAGGTGAAAAGCGGAGAGTGCGCAACAGAGCCCATACTGATGCCGGAATCGTCAGGAAGCTGGGATTTTGACTTCAAAACGCCAATCACCAAAGATACGGAAATTAAATGGAAGCAGCCATAAGGAGGGCGCGGATGAACGCGGAATTATTAAGGCAGATGCCGACAATTCAGGAATTTTTTAAGCTTGGAGCGGAGGGAGAGCTTCCGGAGGGTACAAGGCTGCTGCTAGAGGCAATGACGGAAATACATATTTCAAAAGGACAGGATATTGTCACATACGGCGCAGACTGTGACGACGGAATGTACATTATTTTAGAGGGCAGCACAGAGGTTTTAAGCCGGCAGGGGAACAGGATTAACACCTTGGGAGTGGGAGATTTTATTGGAGAGCTGGGGCTGATTAATGATGATACCAGAGGCGCTACGGTGCGCGCAATATCTGATGTCAGATGCGCTAATATTTCAAAGTCCCTGTTTGAGGAAATTGCGGCGGCAAACAGGAAGATATACGGAACCTTTATGAACATGCTCTACACAAAAACCACAAAGCTTGTGACAGAGCAGGAGCGGATTAAGTCGGAGCTCTCGGTGGCTACCCGGATACAGTTGGATTGTCTTGAAAATGATTTTACAGAGTTTAACAGGCTCCAAAATATTACTTTGACGGCGCATATGCGGCCTGCAAAGGAGGTTGGAGGCGATTTTTACGATGTTTTTCTCATTGATGAGACACATCTTTGTTTTCTGATTGCAGATGTTTCAGGAAAGGGAGTTCCCGCAGCATTGTTTATGAGCATGGCAAAAATTCATATCAGAAATTATGCCTCCCTCGGACTGCCCATTGCAGAGGTGGCTTCCAGGGCAAATCGGCAGCTTTGCTATAAAAACCGGGAGGGGATGTTTGTTACGGCATTCCTCTGTGTGCTGGACTTAGTGACAAATGAGGTCCGTTTTGTAAATGCCGGACACAATCGTCCGTTTCTGAAGCAGGGGGACGGCAGCTTTCATATGCTGGAGGCTAAGGCAAATCTCGTACTTGGCATGATGGAGGACATACCTTATAAGGAGCAAAGCTTTTATCTGAATCCGGGGGACAGTGTTTATTTGTACACGGATGGCGTGACGGAGGCTTTAAATCCAAAGCAGCAATTTCTGGGAGATGCCGGATTGGAGCATATGCTGAATGTGCATAAAGCGGAGGCTGCGGACGCAGAGGGATTTGTCAATGCGATATATGATGAAGTAGATGCCTTTGCAGCAGGGGAACAGCAGGCAGATGATATTACAATGGTCTATGTAAGCAGAACATAGTGGAGGGTTTTCATGAAGAAAGGCATTATAAAAGATTTTATTGAGTCGGCAGTCGTTTTTCTGATTGTTCTGCTGCTGTCTGTCACAAATCTGCTTTCTCCTCTGGATTATATTCTGAGAGATGGGTTATATCAGATTCCGAGGGGTGTTGACAGCCGGATTAAAATTATTGCCATTGACGAAGCCACCCTGGAGGAGCTTGGACCCATTCAGACATGGTCCAGAAGCTATTATGCAGATTTAATTGGGATATTGAATGGAAGTGAGGCGTCCCGCCCAAGTGTCATTGCGTTTGATATTATTTTTTCCGGATATGTGGACGGGGAAGGGGATATGGCGTTTGCAAGGGCAGCCGCTGACAGCGGTAATGTGGTGACGGCAAGCCAGTTTATATATAGCGAGAAAAGTGAAATTGGTGAGGATAATCTGCGATATTATCCCATAGAAGCGGTTGTATATCCATATAAAGAGCTTTACGATGCAACCGTACACGGATATACCAATGTGGCGCAGGATTCAGACGGAGTCGTTCGCCGGGTTTCCATACAGGAGACTTATGACAAAGCGGAGCAGCTTTCTTTTTCACATGCAATATATGCGCTTTATTGTGAGCAGCAGGGAATTGCAGCCAATGAAATTAAAACCGACAAATATGGAAAAACGCTGATTAATTATTCGGGAAAGCCAAATGATTATGAATATATTTCCATGATAGATGTTCTGAATGGAAGAATTGACAGCCGGACATTTCAGGGCAGTATTGTTCTGATAGGCGCTTATGCTCCCGGTATGCAGGATAATTTTAATGTTCCGAATGGCAGCAGCAGACAGATGTTTGGCGTGGAAATTCATGCAAATATTTTGCAGGCATTTATGCAGAACCGATTTTCCGTCAACGGAAATCCGTATGTGTTCGGGGTACTCTGGGGCGTCCTTGCCGGAGTTTTCCATTTTATTTTTAAGAGAAATAAAAGAGTATGGCTGTCTGCGATATTGCTCATTCTTGCCATTGGCGGGGAACTGGCGGCAGGGGTGCTTTTAAACAATAACGGTATTGCCGTCAGCCTCATATATCTGCCGTCAGCCCTGATTATATCCTACATATATTGTCTGGCAAGGGGGTATATTGCGGAACGGCTGAAGCGGAAAAAGGTACTGACTGCCTTTAAGAAATATGTGGCGCCGGAGATTGTGGAGGAAATCGCCAAAAAGGGTGACTTTAAGATAAAGCTTGGAGGGGAAAACAGGGATATTGCAGTGCTGTTTGTGGATATAAGGGGCTTTACAACCATGTCAGAGGCATTGGAGCCGGAGCAGGTTGTGGAAATATTAAACCTATATCTCAATCTGACCTCAACCGCAATATTTAAAAATAAAGGAACCTTGGATAAATTTGTAGGTGATGCCACTATGGCGGTATTTAATTCGCCTTTCGATCTGGACGATTATGTATTTCGCGCGGTCTGTGCCGGAATGGATATTGTGGCAGGTGGCGAAGCGCTGGAGCATGAGCTTATGGAGAAATTTGGCAGGAGCGTAGGGTTTGGCGTAGGCGTCAACTGTGGTCCGGCAGTCGTTGGAAATGTAGGCTGTGAATTTCGCATGGATTTTACTGCAATTGGAGATACGGTAAATACGGCGGCAAGACTGGAGGCAAATGCAAAAAAGGGGCAGGTGCTTATCAGTGACACCGTATATGACAGGATAAAGGATAGAATAGAGGCGGAGGAAGTGGGAGAAATACCGCTGAAGGGTAAATCCAAGGGCGTATTTGTATATTCCGTAACTAGGGTGAACAGGGGGCAGACATGAAGATTGAACATTTACTAATAATTCCGGATAAAGAAAATATTGAGGACAGTCTGAAGCTGGCAGATGCATATGGCTGCGGCTTTGAGTACAATGATTTTTTTCTGCCGGACAATTTGGACCGGCAGGAATGGGTGCAGGACAGAATATCATTTTATCAAAATCTGAAAAATAAGCCCGGGTATTGTACATTGCATGGAGCTTTTTTTGACGTGACAGTGTTTTCCGATGATTTTAAAATCCGTCAGGTATCGGATTACCGGGTGGAGCAAAGTCTTAAAATTGCCGGTGAGCTTGGAGCTGCCGGGGTGATTTTTCACACGAATTATATTCCGAATTTTCATCAGAAATCCTATCGGAATGGATGGGTGGAAAAAAATGCGGAATACTGGGCGGGGAAGGCGGCTGCTTATCCTCACCTGAATATTTACATGGAAAATATGTTTGATACGGATTTTCGGCTGCTGGCAGAGCTTGGAGAACAATTACAGAGCGTATCTAATTTTGGAATATGCTTCGATTATGCCCATGCACACGCCTTTGGAGAGGTGTGGCAGATAGAGGAATGGGTAAGGGCGCTGGCTCCTTTCGTACGGCATATTCATATCAATGACAATGATTTTATGTCAGATTCCCACCTTGCGCTTGGGGACGGAAAAATTGATTGGAACAAATTTAAGAAGTATTATGAGGAGTATTTTTCGAAGGCGTCTGTTTTGATAGAGGTTACAGGAAGCGAAAAAATAAAAAGCTCTCTGGAGTATTTGAAGCGTCTGTAAATGAAAGGTTTGGTGCAGATTATGGAAGAAACAGAAAAAGAATTGGCGGTTGATGCCACATTGGACAATTTAGTAGCAGTGCTGGGCTTTGTGGAATCGGAGGCGGAAAAGGCGGGCTGCCCTAAAAAGGAGACGAAGCAGCTTGCTGTTGCCATCGAGGAGCTTTATGTAAATGTGGCAAGCTACGCGTATATGCCTGCTACAGGTATCTGCATTGTCAAGCTTCAGACCGGCGTGGAAAGTGACACAGGCGGCTGGATTCGGATTTTGCTGAAGGATCATGGGAAAAAATTTAATCCACTGCTTCAGGAACCGCCGGACATTTCTTTGTCAGCCGACGACCGTCCAGTTGGGGGACTGGGTATTCTGATGGTGAAGGAGCTTGTGGACCGGCTGGAGTATATGTACGAAAACGGTGAAAATATCCTGTCAGTAGAAAAACATTGGCAGTAGACATAAATTAATAAAATTATATATGGAGGATATATTTATGGAAATGACAGTAAACAAAAATGGAGCAGAATTGACAATGAAGCTTTCGGGGCGGTTAGATACCCTTGCCGCGCCGTCCATGACAGAAAAGCTGGACGAACTGCTGGCAGATGGCGTTTCGAAATTTGTGCTGGATATGGGGGATTGTGATTATGTGGCAAGCTCCGGTCTTCGAGCCATCATAAGCGCGCAAAAGAAAATGAATTCTCTGCAGGGCACCATGATTGTTAAAAATGTAATCGGAGATGTGATGGAAGTATTTGATATGACAGGTTTTTCTGACATATTAACATTTGAGTAGGAGGTTATACATGGAATTTAAAAATGAAATAGCAGATTTTATTTCCGATGGGCTTGGCGGCATTACCATCATGGAGCGGCAGTCAAAAAAAATAGTCTATGCAGATAAGCTTTTCCAAGAAAAGTATGGCGATAATGTAATCGGAATGTTTGGCGATGATGTATACCTGTGGCTTGGGGACTGCCCCGATATTCCGGAGGATGGATGTGGTATTGAGTGGGAATGGATTGATACGGATAACAGGAAATACTACAAAATTAATTCCACTCTGTTTACGAGGGAAGATAAAAAATATGAGCTTCATTATCTGACAGATATTACGGAATATATGGGCTTGAATAGAGACATCACAAAGTACATGTCATTTTTCAAACGATTGTCCGGCTTCCAGACAGCAGTGCTTGAAAAGCTTTCCAGTACCTATTATGAGCTGCTGCCTATGCTTGCAGATTATTTTATGACGAATATGGTTTATTTCGTCATGCAGAGAGAGGAAGCCGTTGACATTATCTCCTACAGTAAAATGGGCAATACATACAGCAACGACAGAATTTCCATGAATACAGATATAAGCGGAATATTTGCAATGAAGCAGGATACAGATATAGAATTTACGGATTTGGCAGGTGAGCTTAAGGAGGTATTTGCCTTAAGCGGAAGCAAGGAGGGCAGTAAGTTCCGCATGCTCTGCGGCGGCGAGGTTTCAGGACAGAAGTATGGGGTATATTTGTCCGTCTGGCCGAATATGGATTATGCGTCCATGAAAGAGCAGGTTCTGCTCAGTGTAATCCGGCTGTATCTGGAAAATGGACTTATGCGTGAAAAGCTGATTTATGCTAGCGAACACGACCATTTGACCGGCTTGTATAACAAGGGCAAATATCTTGCCATGCTGGAGTCAGAGTACCCGAATCTGAACTCCATCGCTATTTTAAACTTTGATGTAAACGACTTAAAAACGATGAATGATACCTATGGACATGAGGCAGGAGATAAGCTGATTATAAAGGCGGCAAACAGTATCCGCAAGGTGCTGACCAACAAAATTCATGGTTACCGTATGGGTGGGGATGAATTTCTCATGGTTGCCTGTGACGTGTCGTATGAGGAGGCTGACCGTTTAAAGGAGCGGTGGGAGCAGGAGCTGGAAAGGTTAAATTCCCTTGCCGACGGGGTCAACTGTGTGATGGCTGTAGGCTTGGCGCATGGAAGTAAGGAGTACCGACTGTCAGAGCTGTTGGAGCAGGCAGATAAGCTGATGTATGAGGATAAAAAGAGAAAGAAAAAGCCGGGAGCAGTTATAAGGTAAAAAGGAGGATTATTTTATGCGATTGAATGAGTTAATTAATCAGGCGAAAATGGATGGCTGTTCCGATGTACATATTACGGTTGGAACAGATTTGGCAGTCCGGAAATTCGGCGTGTTAAAAATGCTTGAGCCGGTGCCTGCGCCGGAGGAGTCGGAGGCTATGATTCTGGAGGGACTGACGGAGGAGCAAAAAAATAAGGTGTTGTCAGGGGAGGATTTGGATTTTGCGCTGATTTTGCCGGATGGTGGCAGGGTGCGCGCCAACATTTATCATCAGAGAAACAATCTTGCGGCAACATACCGTATTTTAAATGATAAGATACCTACATTTGATGAATTAGGAGTTCCGGATGCGGCAAGAAAGCTGATTAATGAGCCAAGAGGTCTGGTGCTGATTACAGGACCTACAGGAAGCGGCAAAACAACTACATTGGCGTCAATGATAGATTATGTAAACAAGAAACAGGCAAAGCATGTATTGACGATTGAGGATCCTATCGAATATGTTTATTATCATGCAAAGTCAATGATTCATCAGCGCGAGGTTGGAAAAGATGTTCCATCCTTTGCAAAAGCATTACATTCATCCCTTCGGGAGGACCCGGATATTATTCTTGTGGGTGAAATGAGAGATTTTGAGACAATAAGCGCTGCAATGACGGCAGCAGAGACCGGACATCTGGTTTTATCTACACTGCACACATCAAGCGCTGCTCAGACGATTGAACGCATTATTGATGTTTATCCGCCTCATGCACAGGCTCAGGCGAGAGTTCAGCTGACCGGAGTGCTGCGTGGAATAGTAACACAGATTCTTGTACCACTTGCGCATGAAGATGGAAGAACAATTGCCACAGAGATTTTAATTAATAACGAGGCGGTTGCAAACCAGATTCGTGAAAATAAGACCCATCAGATTAACTCAACCATTCACAGCAGCGCACAACTTGGCATGCATACGTTGAATGCTGACTTAAGGCGGCTGGTAAGAGAAGGACGTATTTCCGAGGATACAGCACTCAGGTATTGCACAAACAAAAAAGAGTATGCTGCCCAGAGATAAATACACGATGTTCCCTGCCTGACAATGGGCTTGACCAAAGTGACCGGTCAGGTACATGAAGCTCATATGCCCTTTAAGCGTTCCTGCTTAGGTGTTATGCCTTTCCACTTCTTATAAGTGCGGATAAAATGACTGCAATCAAAAAAACCGGTTTCATGGGCTATGTAAACAAGGTCATATTCCGTATGAAACAGAAGGTCCTGTGCCTTGTTAAGCCGTATGTAGGTTATATATTCTTTGCAGGAACGACCATAATTTTCTCTGAAAAGCTTTGCAAAATGGGAATAGCTCATATGGCACATTTCGGCAAGCTCTTTAATTTCAAGCGGCTCGCCGGAATGTGTATCAATATATTCCAGAATATGATAAAAGGAAAATTCCGTATCTGAATGGGGTTCCTGTATGGGTATAATATTCTTGTCTGCTTTTCGCGCCAATTCTATTAAAAGTGTGTAGATGTCAGCCTGCACCTGTAAAGAGTAAAACTCTTTTTTTTCAGTATATTCTTTAATTGTGTGATGAATCAGAGAATCAATATGCATTTTATTCAGATTTCCGGCAGGTATCGTTATACAGAAGTCTGTTTCGCTTGTCCGCCTTATAAAAAATTCATACATTTTTGAAATATGGGCCTGTGGAATATTAATTGTATGAATATCAAATTTAAGCACCGCATACTGCACATCCGCATGCTCCGCTTCCGAAAATGCATGGAGCTGCAAGGGATAAATATAACAAAGGTCACCTTCGTTTAAAACAGTCTTTTTATTATTGCAGGTTATTGTAACAGACCCTTTTGTCATATATATAATTTCACTGTAATAATGCCAGTGAAGCGGTGAGTTGATTGAATTTGTATAAAAAATATCATAGGGCTGTTTCATTGTATCAATATATTCGAATAACTGCATATAGCTACCTCCCAATGAACTATTGTAGCCGGGGCTGTCGCAATAAGGATTTTAATTCTCTTTTATAATACATTTTCAACAAAGAACGCTC
>DKZK01000013.1:215672-221873 GCA_002493625.1 Lachnospiraceae bacterium UBA7076
AACAAAGAACGCTCCAACGTGTTACTTAACTTCCGCTTTTCTTTGTTAAAAATGTATATTTACTAAGAAAACAAATCCTTATTGCACAGCCTTCTCTGACATATTATACGTCTTAAAATAGGTATATTTCAACATAAATAATAGATTTATACAATTTTTTCTTTTGTTTTTCATAGCAAGGTATTTAAAAGCGTTGTATTGTAAAAGCATCAAAACAAACATGATGTTTGACGCAGAGACCGGCGGTACAAAAATATGAAAGAAAGGGTTGTGTAATTATGGAAGCAAAAGTATTTCAGGAGCATCTGGAGAAAAATTTAATTCCCTTCTGGAGCAAAATGAAGGACGAGGAAAATGGCGGTTTTTATGGATATGCGGACTTTGAGGGAAAGCCTGATATTAAAAGTACAAAAGGTGTTATTCTTAACAGCAGAATTTTATGGTTTTTTTCATCCGCATACCAATTACTTCATAAAAAAGAGCTGTTAATAATGGCGGAGCATGCTTATAATTTCCTCACAGATTTTTGTTATGACAGCCGGTACGGTGGAGTATACTGGTCTGTAAATTATGATGGCACCATATGCGATGATACAAAGCATACCTATAATCAGGCATTTGCAATTTATGCATTGTCCGCATATTATCAGGCAAGCAGAAAAAAGGATGCCCTTAATATGGCGTATATATTATACCGGACGATTGAAGAAAAATGCAGGGACAATAATGGGTATCTGGAAGCTTTTAAACGCGATTTTTCACCGGCATCAAATGAAAAGCTTTCTGAAAATGGAGTAATTGCAGAACGGACAATGAATACGGTACTGCATGTTCTTGAGGCATATTCAGAGCTGTACAAGGCAGATACCTTTTATGAGGTTGGGGATTCTATACGAGGTATTTTAAAACTGTTTAAAAAGAAAATATATGATTCTGAAAAACAGATTTGTGATGTTTTTTTCGATTTGGATTATCATTCCCTTATTGACCTCGAATCATTTGGCCATGATATTGAAACATCGTGGCTGATAGACCGTGGATGCAGTGTGCTTGGGGATAAAGCATACATGAATGAAATGGAGCCTGTCATAAATGGACTTGCGGATGCAACATACAAAAATGCCTTTGATAAATCGCAAAGGGCTTTAAACAATGAGCGGGAGGGAACTCATATTGACAGGCAAAAAATATGGTGGGTTCAGGCAGAGTCTGTCGTTGGATTTTATAATGCTTATCAGAAGATGCCATGGAAAAAGGAGTATCTTCAGATGGCAGAGGATATATGGCAGTTTATTCAAAAGAGTGTTATAGATTCTCGTAGCGGTGAGTGGATAGAAAGTATTCCGGCTGACAGTCAGCCTGATACAAAACAGGCGCTTGTTCATCCATGGAAATGTCCATATCATAATGGAAGAATGTGTATTGAAATGATTCAGCGGCTCTCGCAGGCATCTTAATGGAGGTGGTAATTATGCAGATACCGGCAAATAAAAATGCTTCCGAAAATGCAGTGAAGCTTTTAAACTATATTTCGGATATTGCAGGGAAAAAAATAATTACAGGACAGCATACCCAGACAAATCCGATGGAGGAAATTTCCTTTATACGTGATAATACAGGGAAAATGCCGAAGCTCAGAGGCTTTGAGCTTCTTGCTTATTCGCCCAATATAAATTATAGTGATGCGTCCGAAGCGTGTCTCAGGGAAATTTATGAGAACAGACAAACACTTGAAACAGCAATGAAATGGGCGAAGGAGACAGATGGAATTATTACGTTTACGTTTCATTGGTTTTCACCGATTGGAGGACGTGATAAAAGCTTTTATGCAAAAAATACTGATTTTGATGCGTCAAGGATTTTGATTGAGGGAACGCCGGAAAGGAATGCTTTTTTCCATGATATGGATGTGATTGCAGAGCAGTTGAAACGGTTTTGTGCTGAGGATATTCCGATTCTCTGGAGACCGTTTCATGAAGCGGATGGACAATGGTTCTGGTGGGGGGCAAAAGGACCTGAGGTTGCATGTGAGCTATATAAATTGATGTTCAAGCATTATACGCTGTATCATAAGCTGGATAATCTTGTCTGGGTGTGGAATTGTCCCATGGCCGAAGGATATCCGGGAGACGATTATGTTGATGTTATTTCCATGGATATTTATCTTTCAGAGTATGCTGCAACTGATTATGAAAAGGAATATTTACAGCTTATATCCGCAACGTCAAAAAATAAGGTCGCAGCCCTTGCAGAGGTCGGCTATATCCCCGATATAGAATTACTTGAAAAGTCGCATATTCCGTGGGCGTATTATATGACATGGTCGAAGGAATTTTGTATCGGAGAGCAGTACAATAAAATAGAAAATTTAAAAGCAATGTATGCCAGCAGTTATGCGGTTGTATCGGATTGACGTGACTGTATCGTAAATGAAAACCGTTTGAGGACGTCGGTATTTGAGTTGGAGTGCGCCTATAGATATATGGCATAAGAAAACACGCTTTCGCTCATTTCCGACGTAACAGTACTAAAAAGAGGCTGTCGCAATAAGGAATTTTTTTCTTAGCAGCTATGCATTTTAAACAAAGAAAGCGGAAGTTAAGTAACACGTTGAAGCGTTCTTTGTTTAAAATGCATAATAAAAAAGAATTAAAATCCTTATTGCGACAGCCCCTTTAAGTACTGACGTCTTCAAACGGTTTTCCTATGCCATATATCTATAGGCACCCTCAAACTCTCAGTACCGCTTTTATTTATCCTTTATCATTGCATGATGCTCCTGCAAGGAGGCAATTGCGCCGTCTCCGTTTTTATTCACATAGTTGATTCCCTTTGCCGTTGCTCTTGCGGCTGCGGCGGTTGTCATGTAGGAAACCTTTGCCTTAATGGCGGCCTTTCTGAGGTAGCTGTCGTCATTTACGCTGTCTTTGCCTACAGGGGAGTTAAATATAAGGTCAATCTGTCCGTTGGTGATTGCATCTAATATATTCGGTCTGCCCTCGTAGAGCTTCTTAATCTTTTCAGCCTCTATGCCTGCCTCCGTAATAACCTCATAGGTATTTCCGGTGGCAAGAATTTTAAAGCCGTCATCCTTGAGGTACTTTGCAATTTCCACTATCTCAGCCTTGTCCTTACGGTTTACGGAAATAAGCGCTGTTCCGCTAAGCGGAAGCGGTGACTGTGCAGCCTCCTGCGCTTTGTAGAAGGCTTCGCCGTAATAGGTTGAAAGCCCTAAAACCTCACCTGTGGAACGCATTTCCGGTCCGAGAATCGGGTCAACCTCAGGGAACATATTAAATGGGAATACGGCTTCCTTTACGCCGTAATATGGTATATCCTTTTCCTTAAGCTCCGGAACAGGCGAAGGGCGTCCCGTAATTTCCGAGGTGATAATATCCGTGGCAATCGGCACCATTCTTACGTTACATACCTTTGAAACAAGCGGTACGGTACGGGAGGCTCTTGGGTTTGCCTCAAGGACGTAAACCTTTCCGTTTTCAATTGCATACTGCATGTTCATAAGACCCTTTACATGCATTTCCTCCGCAATTTTTCTCGTGTATTCCTTGATTGTTTTTACATTTTCCTCCGTAATGTGTACGGAAGGAATAATACATGCCGAATCGCCGGAATGCACGCCTGCAAGCTCAATGTGCTCCATGACCGCAGGAACAAATGCATGGGTTCCGTCGCTGATTGCGTCCGCCTCGCACTCAAGCGCGTGACTTAAGAAACGGTCAATCAGTATCGGTCTGTCAGGCGTAACGCCTACAGCCGCATTCATATATTCAGCCATGCTGTCATCATCATACACAACCTCCATGCCGCGTCCGCCGAGAACGTAGGAAGGACGAACCATGACAGGGTAACCGATTTCAGCCGCAATGGAAAGCGCCTCGTCAACGGTTGTCGCCATGCCTGATTCAGGCATTGGTATTTCAAGCTTGTCCATCATTGCCCGGAACAAATCCCTGTCCTCCGCAAGGTCAATAACGGAAGGGGAGGTGCCGAGGATTTTGACGCCGTTTTTCTCAAGCTCCGAGGCAAGATTCAATGGCGTCTGACCGCCAAACTGCGCGATAACTCCAACCGGCTTTTCCTTATAATAAATGCTTAAAACATCCTCAAGCGTAAGCGGCTCGAAGTAGAGCTTGTCGGAGGTATCATAGTCGGTTGAGACCGTTTCAGGGTTACAGTTTACAATAATCGTCTCAAATCCAAGCTTCTTTAAAGCAAGGGAAGCGTGGACGCAGCAGTAATCAAATTCGATACCCTGACCGATACGGTTCGGACCGCCGCCAAGTATCATAACCTTTGGCTTGTCAGAATTTACAGGATTTTTGTCAGGCGCATTGTAGGTTGAGTAGTAGTAAGCGCTGTTTTCGGTGCCGCTTACATGCACGCCCTCCCATGCCTCCACAACGCCAAGGTCGTTGCGTTTAAATCTGATTTCATCCTCAGGTATCTCAAGAAGCTGACTTAAATATTTGTCGGAAAAGCCGTCCTTTTTAGCTTTTGTGAGCATTTCATCGGAAGGAAGGCTGCCCTTGCAAGCGAGTAATGCTTCCTCCTCCTCAACGAGCTCCTTCATCTGCTCTATAAAATAATGCTTAACCTTTGTAAGCTCATGTATCTCATCAATTGTTGCACCCTTGCGGAGCGCTTCGTACATTACAAAATGACGCTCGCTGGAAGGCGTGATAAGAAGCTTTAAAAGCTCCTCCTTTGAGAGCGTATCAAAATTTTTGGCATGTCCGAGACCGTAGCGTCCTGTCTCAAGACTTCTGATTGCCTTCTGGAAGGCTTCCTTATAATTCTTTCCGATACTCATAACCTCGCCGACAGCGCGCATCTGAGTGCCAAGCTTATCCTCAACGCCCTTGAACTTTTCAAAAGCCCAGCGGGCAAATTTGATAACAACATAATCTCCGTCCGGAACGTATTTATCCAGACTGCCGTATTTTCCGCAAGGAATATCCGCAAGGGTAAGACCGCAGGCAAGCATTGCAGAAACAAATGCAATCGGAAAGCCTGTTGCCTTTGATGCAAGCGCCGAGGAGCGGGAGGTTCTCGGATTAATTTCTATAACAATAATTCTGCCGTTTTCAGGGTTACGGGCAAACTGTACATTTGTACCGCCCACAACCTGTACGGAATCGACAATTCTGTACGCCTGCTTCTGAAGCTCCTTCTGAACATCCTCGGAAATGGTAAGCATAGGAGCGGAGCAGAAGGAATCGCCGGTATGAACGCCGATAGGGTCAATGTTTTCAATGAAGCATACGGTAATCATATTTCCCTCTGAATCCCTGACTACTTCAAGCTCAAGCTCCTCCCAGCCAAGTACCGATTCCTCGACAAGCACCTGTCCGACAGGACTTGCCTGAAGACCTCTTGCACATACAACCTTAAGTTCTTCCTTATTATATACAAGTCCGCCGCCTGTGCCGCCCATTGTATATGCAGGACGGAGCACGACCGGATAGCCAAGACCGTCAGCAATGGTAAGCGCCTCCTCCACACTGTAGGCAACATCGCTTCTTGCCATGTCTATATCAATCGCATTCATGGATTTCTTAAATTCTATTCTGTCCTCACCGCGCTCGATAGCGTCTATCTGAACGCCGATTACCTGAACGCCGTATTTGTCCAGTATGCCCTTGGAAGCAAGCTCTGAACAAAGATTAAGTCCCGACTGTCCTCCCAGATTTGGAAGCACTGCATCAGGACGCTCCTTTGCAATAATCTGTTCAAGCCTCTTTGCGTTAAGTGGCTCAATATAAGTAACATCAGCCATTTCAGGGTCTGTCATAATGGTTGCAGGGTTTGAATTGACAAGTACAATTTCATAACCAAGCTTATGGAGAGCCTTGCATGCCTGTGTGCCTGAATAATCAAACTCACACGCCTGACCTATGATAATAGGTCCGGAGCCGATAATAAGAATTTTATTAATGTCTGTTCGCTTTGCCATATTTGTCCTCCCGGTATCATCTCATAAATTAATCTCATAAAATTACATTCTCTATATTGTATAACAGAAAGACAAAAAGTGAAAGAGAAAATAAATACTTTTTTTATTTTATAGGAAATTTCTTCGGAATTTACTATAGGGACTGTCGCAATAGATTTATTTTCGCAGTAACTATGCATTTTTAGCAAAGAAAAGCGGAAGTTAAGTAACACGTTGGAGCGTTCTTT
>DKZK01000013.1:222120-248709 GCA_002493625.1 Lachnospiraceae bacterium UBA7076
TTGGAGCGTTCTTTGCTTAAAATGCATAATAGAGTGAAATAAGGCTTGCTATTTTAAAATTCGTGTGATAATATCTAACACTGTGATATATTTTATTTCATGGGAGCATGGCTGCCTATGAAGCCGGTTTGACAAAAAACCGGGAAAGGTTCAGACATAAGTCAGGGGCTTATGTTTAATTCCTTGCTTCGGACGCGGCTCCGAAGCCATCAGACCATAAGGAGGTGCAATGACATGAACAAGTATGAATTAGCGTTGGTTGTTAGTGCAAAGATTGAAGAAGATGCCAGAACAGCAGTTGTCGATAAGGCTAAGGCTATTATTGAGAAGGCTGGCGGTACAATTACTAACGTTGATGAGTGGGGCAAGAAAAGACTCGCTTACGAGATTCAGAAGATGAAAGAGGGCTATTATTATTTTATAGCCTTTGATGGTAGTCCTGAAAGCCCGGCTCAGGTTGAGGCCAATGTTCGTATCATGGAATCTGTTCTCAGATATCTTTGTGTCAGACAGGACGCAGAGTAGGATAAGGAGGAATTCCAAATGAACAAAGTTATTTTAATGGGTCGTTTAACAAGAGATCCCGAGGTTAGATACTCACAGGCGGCAGAGCCTTTAGCGATAGCAAGATATACCCTTGCGGTTGACAGACGCGGAAGAAGGGATGCAAGCGGCAATGACCAGACGGCAGATTTTATTCCGTGTGTTGCATTTGGACGCGCAGGGGAATTTGCAGAAAAATATTTCAGACAGGGAATTAAGATAGTAATCTCAGGAAGAATCCAGACGGGAAGCTATACCAACAAGGATGGAGTAAAGGTTTACACAACAGAGGTTATCGTTGATGAGCAGGAATTTGCGGAAAGCAAGAGCGCCAGCGAATCAAACAGTATGCCTCAGGGTGAGAGACCTGCACCGTCAAGCGCAAGCGCCGATGGATTTATGAGCATTCCGGAGGGAATCGAAAACGACTTACCGTTTAAGTAAAACAGATATGGAGGTAAGAAAAATGGCTTACAATAAGACAGAAAAAAGCGAACATGCAGATGCTCCTATGAAAAGGAGACCAATCCGCAGAAGAAAAAAGGTCTGCGTATTCTGTGCAGAGAAAAATTCTGTTATTGACTATAAAGATGTAAATAAGCTTAAGAGATATATCTCTGAGAGAGGTAAAATTCTTCCTAGAAGAATTACCGGAAACTGTGCAAAGCATCAGAGAGCTTTGACAGTTGCCATCAAGAGAGCAAGACACATAAGCTTAATGCCATATGTAGTTGATTAATTAAGAGCAATGAAGGGGTTGCCACACAAGGGAATTAGTTTTCCCGTGGCAGCCCCTTCATTTCTCTTTCTTAAAAAAATGTGGTATATAACTTAAGTTGGTGGTATTATGTTATAGAAATTTCAGCAGATATTATAGAAGGGGAACGCTTATGAAGTTTACGAAAATGGAAGGTCTTGGCAATGACTATGTGTATGTAAATTGCTTCAGGGAAAAGGTGGAAAATCCAAGTGAGCTTGCAAAAAAAATAAGTGACAGGCATTTTGGGATAGGCTCAGACGGACTTATACTGATAAAGCCGTCAAAGACAGCAGATTTTACTATGGAAATGTACAACGCGGACGGTTCTCAGTCAGAAATGTGCGGAAACGGTATAAGGTGCGTTGGAAAATATGTGTACGATTATGGGCTTACGGATAAAACAAGCATAACGGTTGAGACGTTGGCGGGGATAAAATATCTTGATTTTAAGCTTGCCGACGGAAAGGTGAATATGGTAACCGTAAATATGGGCGAGCCTGTTCTTGCGCCCCGGGATGTTCCCGTAAGTGTGGACGAGATAATGAAAAACTGTACTGCCGTGAATGAGTTTTCTGAAAAAAACGTGGAGGCAGACATCAGGGAAGCAGGCATGATAAAGGACTGCCCTGTAAAAATAGCGGGAAGAAAGTGGAATATAACCTGTGTTTCCATGGGGAATCCCCACTGTGTTACATTTATAAATGATACGGATTCATTTCCGTTGGAGGAAATCGGACCGCAGTTTGAGACAAATCCGATATTTCCAAACCGGGTAAACGCAGAGTTTGTTCAAATCGTAAACAGAAGCTATGCAAAGATGCGTGTGTGGGAGAGAGGAAGTGGCGAAACACTTGCCTGCGGAACCGGAACCTGTGCATCCGTTGTTGCGGCAATCCTGAACGGACTTACGGAGGATGAGGTTACCGTAAGGCTTTTAGGGGGAGAGCTTATCATAAAATGGGACAGGGAAAGCAACAATGTTTATATGACAGGACCTGCAAGGGTTGTGTTTGACGGAGAAATCCAATAATAGAATAATAATAAAACAAAACAGAGCAAAAATAGAAATAGGACAAAAATAAAAATAAAGTATAGAACATAAGCAAAAATAAAAATAAAACATAAAAATGAATACCAAAACAGAACAGGCAAAACAAGAAAACAGAAAAAGCAGAACAAACAAATAAAATAAATGGAGGTTTAACACATGTTCAAAATAAATGACAACTATTTAAAATTACCGGGAAGCTATTTATTTTCCACAATCGGGAAAAAGGTAAGGGAGTTTCAGGCTGCAAATCCTGATAAGGAGATAATAAGGCTTGGAATCGGAGATGTGACCCAGCCCCTTGCGCCTGCTATTATAGAGAGATTGCATAGTGCCGTGGACGAGATGGGCGTAAAGGAAACCTTCAAGGGATATGCTCCTGACCTTGGCTACGAGTTTTTAAGAAGCTCCATATCGAAAAATGATTATAAGTCAAGAGGCGTTGACATAGCTATAGATGAAATCTTTATAAGCGACGGAGCAAAATGCGATTCGGGAAATATACAGGAGATATTTGCCCTTGACAATAAAATAGCAGTATGCGACCCTGTATATCCTGTTTACGTTGACTCGAACGTAATGGCAGGAAGGACAGGGGAATATGACAGTGAAACAGGACTTTGGAGCAATGTGATATATATGCCGTGTAAGGAGGAAAACGGCTTTGCTCCTGAGCTTCCAAATGAAACGCCTGACATCATATATCTTTGCTTCCCGAACAATCCTACGGGAGCGACAATCAAAAAGGAACAGCTTCAGATGTGGGTTGACTATGCGAACAGGGTCGGCGCAGTAATCATATATGACGCTGCATATGAGGCATACATAAGTGAGGAGGACGTACCTCACACCATATATGAATGTGATGGGGCAAAAACCTGCGCCATAGAGCTCAGGAGCTTTTCTAAAAATGCCGGCTTTACGGGAACAAGACTTGGCTTTACGGTAGTGCCCCATGAGCTTAAGGCGGCAGACGGCACAGCGCTGAATCCTCTCTGGGCACGGCGACACGGAACAAAATATAACGGCGCTCCGTACATCGTACAGCAGGCAGGCGATGCGGTATATTCTGAGGAAGGAAAAAAACAGACTGCGGAGCAGATAGCATATTACATGAAAAATGCAAAATACATATACAGCGGACTTAAGGAAGCGGGATATTCCGTTTCGGGCGGAGTGAATGCGCCATATATATGGCTTAAAACGCCTGACAATATGACCTCATGGGAGTTCTTTGACCTGCTTCTTGAGAAGGCAAATGTTGTGGGAACACCGGGCTCAGGCTTCGGACCAAGCGGCGAGGGATATTTCAGACTGACTGCATTCGGAACCTACGAAAATACGGTAAAGGCGATTAAGAGGATAAAAGAAATATAGGTAAAAATCTCAGGCTGCGTACTTGATACAGCTTGAGATTTTTAAATGGATTAAAAAACAAAATGTTAAAAAAGTGTTAAATAAATTAAAAAGGTATTAAATTTTGTTGCATTAAAATTAAAATTATGCTACAATCCCATTTTGTGTGCGTGCAAAATATTAAGGACAGTTTAAAAGCACGTGAAAGATGAGGAGAATCAGCATGTTTAAAAGATTAAAAAAACAAACATACATAACAGCCTTAGGCATTACGATGCTTGGCGGAGTATTATCTGTAGGAAAAGATGCAAAGGCGGAGGAAAATACAAAGTACGGCAGTACGCCGGACGAAGTGACAACAGATGTAACGGTAGAGGTAACCGGTATCACATACAATATAGCGGGAGCAGGACCTTATGCAGTGGGATGCGCATTTGATGTGAATGGCGAGGATTTGGACCCGTCGGGCTTTTCCACAGTATCGCCTGAGGAGGCATATGAGAGGATGCTTGCCATGGAGGACGCATATCCTTCGGGAACCTCATGGACAAACGCCAACACATATGCATGGAGCTGCGGATGGTCCGCAGGAGGCTGCATGGGCTTCGCCCATATGATAAGCGATGCCGCATTTGGAAATGCATCCTTTCGGACAATCGAAAATGACGGCAGCGGAAACATGTATGACAAAATTAAGGTTGGGGATGTTGTAAGAACGGATTACAACAGCCATTCCGTAATCGTCCTTGAAAAAAACAGCGATCACATAGTTGTTGCCGAGGGAAACTGGGGCGGTCAGGTTTTATGGGGAAGAACCATATCAAAGGAAAAGATAAACAGTGACTGTGCCTATATTGAGACAAGATATGGAAGATAGTTGCACCGCTAATAAGGATATGTTTAGATTACGCTACAAATTAGTGATAAAGACTTGAATAGTCATTTTGAAAATCTTAGGGGGAATAAAATGTACACAAAACAAGCAGGTATTACAATTGCCTCAGGAGAACGCTGCATATTGCATTATAAATAAAATTATGTTAAATTATTATGTGGAAAAAGTCTGTAGGATAAATATAAATTTGATGTACAAAACAAAAAGGAGAGAAGTACTATGCGAAAGAGGTTATTTACAACTGTAATAACTTGCGCTTTTTTATTTGGTTTATTAGGTGGCGGGTCTGTTAATGCAATGGAGTTGATGACAAATACGGATGCCGTTGCAGTTGATGATGATTTTACGAGCGAAACGGGCAATTACATTGAAGGTAACACGGATGAGGTGTTTGAGGACGAATTAAATGTTTATGCAAATTATGCGACAATATCTTCCGATGAGGCCTATGAAAAAATGATAGCAATGGAAGCAGAATATCCTACAGGGACAACATGGACGAACGGCAATTCTTACAAGTGGAACTGCGGATGGGCTGCAAGCGGTTGCATGGGCTTTGCCCATATGATAAGCGATGCTGCTTTTGGAAATGCAGGTTTTAGAGCGGTGTATGATGACGGAACGGGGGCAATGATTGATAATATAAGGGTTGGAGATGTACTCAGGCTTGAAAATAATAATCATTCTGTCATTGTACTTCAGATATATGAAGACTTTGTGGTTGTTGCTGAGGGAAATGTAGGTGGTGGAACAGTACGATGGGGCAGAGTGATTTCAAAAGAAGATATGAAGGAACAATGTCAGACATATTATGCCCAGACAGGAGAAAAGTTGTATTTAGAAACAAGATATGCTGAAGATACAGTTACAATGACATGCGCACCTGTGGATGGTAACTGGATGTGGGAAAATTCTTATGAAAGATCAATTTTTGTATATGAGGATTGGGAGGCTGACATTTGCTTTTCCGCTACTGTTACGCCGGCAAATTCTGAGGCTACAATTAAGTGGGTGTCAAGTAATCCATCAGCAGTTGAAATTGCAGACGACGGAACTTTGACAGTTATTGGGCATGGAAAATCGGTTATAACGGCAACTTATGTGGAAAAAGGCATTACTTCTTCCTTTGAGGTTAATGTTATTTTGCCATACTCCACGCCAACCGGAATATTTTTTCTGAAAAATGATTATACGGGATATCAAGCGGGTATTACAACTACGGAAGTATCACCAAAATCTAAAGTGGAATACAGTTGGTATGCTGTAAGGGAATATGAAGAAAATGAGGAATGTATATCTGATTGGGAATATGGGAATGAATGGCTGGATTGGGTTCCTGAGAAATATGGAAATTATACCCTGATTGGAAGAACGAGAGTAGATGGTAATGATGAAACCATAGAAGAAGTAAAAACAGATATAAGCTATAGTCCTCATATCAAAGGGAAATGTCAGATGCCTTATACGGGAGAGGGCGGAGGATTTCTTATCGGTTTTGAAACATATAATAATCCCGGACAAAAATACAGATATGAGGTTTTGATTCTTGACTGTACGTTGCTTGCGCAGGGAAAGGATGCGTGGATATATACAACCACGCAATGTGGTGTAGCAGATGGAAACGCTTTTTGGACAATATGGCAGCCTGAGTACGGTTACTATTGGACGCTTTTCAGGCTGTTTGATGAAAATGGCAATTTAATTGATGAACAATGCTATGGTTTTCAAAACATATAAGTAGAAAGTGAGTATTTTTTAAATGGGCAAGAAAAAATCTCTGCTTAATATGGAGGTTATAAAGGATACAGGTAAAAATCTGATTTATGACAGAAAACTGATATTGAATTTGTCTAAAAATGATTTTAAAACAAAATACGCAGGCTCATATTTTGGGATATTTTGGGCATTTGTGCAGCCGATTATATTGATGTTTGTATATTGGTTTGCACTTGATATCGGACTGAGATCCGGGGATATGATTGACTATCCGTTTGTGTTGTGGTTGATGTGCGGACTTGTGCCTTGGTTTTTCTTTGCAGATGCATTTGGTTCAGGGGCCAATGCTCTTACGGAATATAGCTATCTTGTAAAAAAAGTTGTATTTAAAGTTGACATTCTGCCAATAGTAAAGGTGACGTCCTCAATATTTGTACACTTGATATTTGTTGTGCTTACGATAATACTGCATGCGTTCTATGGCTTCTACCCTGATTTATATACCCTTCAAGTATTATATTATACTACATGTATGTTTGCACTTTTAATTGCACTTGCATATATTACAAGCTCTATTGTAATTTTCTTTAAGGATTTAAATCAGGTCATAGCTATAATATTGCAGATTGGAATATGGGCTACGCCTATTATGTGGGATGCGTCAAATATATCTTCTAAATTAAATAAAGTAATGAAAATTAATCCGATATATTATATTGTAAATGGATTCAGAGACACCTTCTTAGACAAAATCTGGTTTTGGGAAAGGACATACTGGACAATAGGTTATTGGATCGGAGTTTTTATCTTGTATGTAGTGGGAAGAAATATATTTAAAAGATTGCAGGTTCATTTTGCAGATGTTTTATAAATATGTTAGTGAAAGGAAATTGATAATGAATGTTTTAGTGACCGGAGCAAATGGATATATTGGAAGACATGTTGTGGAGACTTTATTGGATATGGGGCATCGGGTCAGTGTATCGGATGTATGCTATGACGATGTGGACAAAAGGGCAATGAAGTATAATGTGGAGCTGTTCGGAGGAGATAAGGACATATATCAGAAATTTGACTGTCCGGATGTGTGCATTCATCTGGCGTGGAGAAATGGATTTGTTCATAATGATTTAAGTCATATAAATGATTTGCCTAAGCACTATGAATTTATAAAAAATATGATTGATGGTGGATTACGGCATATTGTTGTTATGAGCTCAATGCATGAGGTTGGATATTGGGAAGGCGCTATTGATGAAAATACTCCGTGTAATCCGAGTTCTCTCTACGCCATTGCTAAAAACACCTTAAGACAGCTTACATTTCTTCTTGCCAAAGAAAAGAACATATGCTGTCAGTGGTTAAGAGGATATTATATTCTGGGGGATGATCTGAAAAATAATTCTATTTTCTCCAAGCTTGTTCTGGCGGAAAGAGATGGAAAAAAGGAATTTCCATTTACAACAGGTAAAAATAAGTATGATTTTATAAGCATAAAAGAACTTGCTCAGCAGATTGCCATGGTATCTCTGCAAACCGAGATTGAGGGAATCATAAACTGCTGCTCAGGCGTGCCTGTATCACTTGCTGATAAAGTTGAAGAATTTATAAAGGATAATAACTTTAAAATAAAGTTAAAATATGGTGCGTTTCCTGACAGGGCATATGATTCGCCTGCTGTATGGGGAGATGCAGAAAAAATAAAAAAAATCATGTTACAGAAATGAACCATAAAAACCGGGAGATAAAACATGAGTGATATAGCTATAAATGTCGACAAAGTATCTAAGCTATACAAGCTATACGACAAGCCCTCCGACAGATTAAAGGAGACGCTGGGCTTCACAAAAGAAAAAAAATACAGAGAGCATTATGCGCTTTCTGATATAAGCTTTAATGTTAAAAAAGGTCAGACTGTAGGAATAATAGGTACAAACGGGTCGGGGAAATCGACTATCCTGAAAATTATTACCGGGGTACTTAATCCCACGTTAGGGAAGGTGGATATATCCGGAAGAATATCTGCCCTGCTGGAATTGGGCGCAGGCTTCAATATGGAGTATACCGGGATAGAAAACATATATCTTAATGGCACAATGATGGGATATTCAAAAGAGGAGGTAGATGAAAAGCTGCAGACAATTTTGGATTTTGCAGACATAGGCGATTTTGTAAAACAGCCGGTAAAAACATATTCAAGCGGTATGTTTGTTCGGCTTGCTTTTGCTGTGGCAATCAACATTGACCCTGAAATTCTTATCGTTGACGAAGCACTGTCGGTGGGAGATGTATTCTTTCAGGCAAAATGCTATCATAAGTTTACCGAATTTAAGAATGCGGGAAAAACCATATTGTTTGTAAGTCATGACCTTGGAAGCATTGCAAAATATTGTGACAGGGTCATATTGCTTAACAATGGTGTAAAACTGGCAGAGGGTGATCCTAAAGAGATAATAGACTTATATAAACAGGTATTGGTCAGTAATGCGGAAATGAGGGATTTGGATGAAGTACGCTCCGGAATCAACAAAGAGCAGAATCTGCCTGAGGATGGAAACGTATGGAAGGAAAGTCTGCTGCTGAATCCGAATGCGCTTGAGTATGGGAACAAATATGCACAGATTACAGATTTCGCAATTATAGATGATAAGGGAAGAATAACAAGCAACATTCAGAAAAATACGGAATTTAAAATACGAATGAAGGTTAAGTTTAACAGAGATATAGATGAACCTATTTTTGCATTTACAATAAAGGATTTACAGGGAACGGATGTTACAGGCACCAATACAATGTACGAGCTCTTAAATTTCGGGCTGGTTAAACGTGACGAGGTAAAAGTTATAGAGTTTTCACAAAACATGAATTTGCAGGGGAAAAATTACCTTTTATCTTTTGGATGCGTAGGTTATGAAAATAATGATTTTGTCGTATATAACAGGCTGTATGACGCATGCAATATTAATGTTATTTCTGATAAAAATACCGTAGGATTTTATGATATGAATTCATCAGTAAAGGTTCTTCGTTAAAATGTGGAGGAATATGGTTTGGAAAACAATATTGAATATGTAGGGAACGTGAAGCTTGATTATGAGTTTTACGGCGGAACGGACTTATATGTTGACGGCTCTGAAGAAAAGCTTTTAGATATAGTGAAACGATATAACGGCAGTGAATATAATAAGGTCATTGATGAGGAAAAACAGTGGCCTGTATTATATCATTTATCAAATCTCAGGGGGAATATAGTTGACTGTATTCCCTTTACAAAAAATGACAAGGTTTTGGAAATTGGCGCAGGATGCGGTGCGATTACGGGTACTATTGCAAAAAGGGCAGGTAAGGTTGACTGTATTGAGCTGTCAAGGATAAGAAGTCTTGTAAATGCAGAAAGAAATAAACACATGGACAATATTGTCATAACAGTGGGAAACTTTCAGGACATTGAAAGAAAAATCACGGAAAAATATGATTATATAACATTGATAGGCGTGTTGGAATATGCAGGTAAATATATAGCTTCAGACAACCCGTATGAGGATTTCATAATAATGCTTAAAAAGCATCTGAATGAAAACGGTAAAATAGTTTTAGCCATTGAGAATAAATACGGACTTAAATATTGGGCGGGCTGTCGGGAAGATCATCTGGGTACCTTCTTTTCAGGAATAGAAGGATACGTTGATACTTATGATGTAAGGACCTTCTCTAAAAAAGAACTGCAAAAAATATTTGTTAACTGTGGATTGAATGACGTTACGTTTTATTATCCTTATCCCGATTATAAATTTCCCATTACAATATATTCTGACAGTTATCTGCCTAAAACAGGAAGCTTATCAAATAATATGAATAATTTTGACAGTGACAGGCTTATGCTGTTTGATGAACTGAAGGTGTATGATAACCTGATTGCTGACGGAATGTTTGATTTTTTTTCGAATTCCTTTATGGTAATTGCAGGACTTTAGGGTAAAATGCAGTCACATTCAAATAAGAGGTGCAATATGAAAAAGGTTATTTTTACGAAATATTCTAACGACAGAAACGCTGATTATAATATCAAAACAAGTATAATGGAGGATGAGAAAGGAAGCAGATATGTTTATAAGACTGGTGCCTCCGATGGCGGGAAAAAGCATATCAGAAATATATATGAAAAATCCCATAGGCTTCAGGATATGTTTTCCGATTCAATATTTGAAATAAATAAAGGTGAAATGGAAGATGACAGCCTTTTGCTTGAGTATGTGGAAGGAGAAACGCTGGAAGACATGTTAGATGGATATCTGGCATCAGGGAATTACGATGCATTTACGGCTCTGATAAAAAAATATGCATATGAGATGAGAAAAAATGCCGTGAGCAAATTTGTTCCCTGTGAAGAATATTACAGGATATTCGGTAAGGCTGCGGTTGATACGGCAAATTGCGGGGCAATGTCTCCTTGTGATATTGATATGATTTTTCCTAATATTATCGATGCGAACGGAAAATGGACGGTTATTGATTGCGAATGGGTATTTAATTTCCCTGTGCCTGTTGATTTTGTGCTGTTCAGGGCAATTTATTATTATGATTTTCCGAACAGGGCAAAAATGCTTGCCGGGATTAATCTTTATGAATTGCTGGAAATTGATGAGAAGCTATATGATGTTTATAAAGCTATGGATGATGAATTTCAAAAATATGTTTTTCATGAAAATATACCCTTGTGGGAGCTTTATGGAAAATTCGGCAAAAAAGTCTATTTTTCTGAAGGCATGCAGATGGAGGTTGAAAAACGCAAAACTGAATTAGAGAAGCATAAAATTGAATTTGTTAAATTTTATACTGACCATTATGTATCAGAATGTGTTGATATGCTTCCTGATGCGGAAGGAAGGATAGCTGTTTATATAGATGTGGATGAAAATGTTAAAACCCTTGCAATAGATCCTGCAAGCTGCGGCTGCATTGTACATGTTGATAAGGCTTTGGGAATTGCAGATGATGAATATGAAATATTATATGGAAATAACGGAGAATCCACGGACAATAAAACTATATGCTTTAACCATGACGATCCGAGGTTTTTGTTTGATGATTTTCATTCGGGTATAAAACAGATATATTTTGAATTTCATATAAATTATATAAATGAAGAAAACGGCGCTCACATATGTAAGATGATTGTTGATTTCAATGATATAAGACATAGTAATTTGATGAAAGATTCATTAATTGCGGAGCAGTCGGAAAATATGAAAGTACTCCGGCAGGAGCTTGACACAATAAAAAATTCAAGGAGCTATAAAATAACCAAACCTTTGAGAAGCATAACAAAAAAAGGAGATAATCATGATTTTAGACAATAATACAAGCAGGCTGCTAATATATTTTTTCTACGATAAAAATGGAATTGTGGATGATTATATCCCGTATATGCTGACTGATATGCAAAAAAATGTATCGGATATATTTGTGGTGTGTAACGGAGCGCTTACAGATGAGGGGAAAGCAAAATTTAAAAGGTTTACGGATGATATTTTAGTGCGTGAAAATAAAGGCTTTGATGTATGGGCATATAAGGAGGCCATGGAAAAGCTTGGCTGGGAGAGACTTGGAAATTATGATGAAATTATACTGATGAATTACACAATTGCAGGACCCGTATATCCTTTTGAGGACATGTTTCATTCAATGAATGGTAAGGATATTGATTTTTGGGGAATTACACAATTTTACAAAACAGAGGATGATCCGTTTGGGACAATGCCCGATGGATTTATTCCCGACCATATACAGTCCCACTTTATAGCGGTAAGAAAAAATATGTTAAATTCAGTGACGTTTCATAATTATTGGGATGAAATGCCTATGATAACCGGGTATCTTGATTCTGTGACACGGCATGAAGCGAGATTTACAAAATTTTTTGAGGGGGCAGGATTTAAGTGGGAGGTATATGTTGATGCAAAGGAGTACAGAGATTTATCCCATCAGCCTATAATAGGGATGGCAACAAAGGTTTTGGAAGAAAAAAAATGTCCTATATTTAAAAGACGCTCATTTATGCAGAATTATAATGTTGTACTTAATGAATCATGCGGTCAGGAAGCAATGCTGCTCTATAAATATTTAGAGGAAAAAACGGATTATAATGCAGATTTGATAATGGACAATCTTCTGCGTGTTGAAAATCTTGCCGATTTGAAAAAAAATTTTCAGTGGAATTACGTGCTTTCAAGTAAAATCAGTGAAAACTCCAACGCTATGGAAGGGAAAAAAATAGCATTGGTTATGCATATTTATTTTGAGGAGCTTATTAATGAATGTGCCGTATATGCATCAGCAATGCCTGATACCGCTGATTTATATATCACCACAGATACAGAAAACAAAAAACGTAAAATTGAAGAAGAATTTTCAAAATTAAGATTCAACATGCTTAACGTCACTGTTGTTCCCAATAAGGGAAGGGACGTTGCCCCTTTTTTGGTTAGCTTTAGAAAATATCTGGCACAGTATGATTATGTGTGCCATGTTCACGATAAAAAGGCAGGGCAGACAAAGCCCGGTACAATCGGGACGGCTTTTGCATATAAATGCTTTGAAAATGTTCTTGCTTCAAAGAAATATGTTGAGAATATTATATCAACATTTGAACAGAACAAAAGATTGGGAATGCTCGTGCCGCCGCCGCCGAATCATGCAGATTATTATATAACATTAGGACTTGAATGGGGAAATAATTACGAGAATACGGCTAAGCTTGCCAAAGAACTTGGAATAAACGTATCCATGTCTCCGGACAAGGAACCGATAGCAGGTCTTGGTTCATATTTTTGGGTGAGGGGTGAAGCTCTTAAGCCGATATTTGACAAAGAATGGAGCTATGAGGATTTTCCGCCGGAACCGGTTGATGATGACGGAACCATTATGCATGCAATAGAGAGAATATATCCTTTTGCAGTACAGAGCATGGGCTTTTATTCAGGCTGGGTTCTTTCTGATACAGGGGCTGCTTTGGAGATTACTAATTTAAACCATATGTTAAAGGAACTTAACAATATTATATTTTTTAAAGGACAGGATGCAGGCACGTACCATGAAACGCGGATGAACCTGTCAAGGGCTTATGATGTGGTTAATGGCGTGAGACAGGGAAGCTACGTCCCTGCCAACAGAAAATTAGGTTTTTTACCTGATTCAATCAGGACCCCCATGGCTAAAGTGTGGCATAAGGTAAAAAAATGAGCCGTTGTTACCGGACGGACAGGATAAGATTATAGATGTAAGGCTTAACAAGAAAGAAGGGATTATGTGAAAAAATATTGGTTTAAAACGCCAACATTTCTTTTAATGGTTGTAATTCTGACCTTTTGTTTTCTTCAATACCCTGTTATAACGTTAGCGGAACAAAACACAGATATGACGGTTGAAGAAGAAACCGGCTGTGTGGAATTTGAATGTATAGAAATATCTGATGAAGAAGCATATTTATTTTCTGAGAAATTTGATGTTCAGGAACAGTCGTTTTATACAGCAGGAAGAAACTGGAGCATATATGGAAATGATTATTGCAGGGAAAGATTGACGGCGGAGGAAAAGAAATTTTATGATGCTCTTGACAGTGTGTGCTATAAATATATAAATACAGATATTAATGCTGAATACAGGGAAAAGTTTCAAAAATATTATCTTGAAGGGGTTTCGTACGATGGACTTGAATATGAGAGGGCAAAGGATATAGCTTTTTTATATACATATCAGAATCCACAGTATTATTTCCTGTCGTCAGGATTGCTTTACAACCCAAGTCAGAAAAAAATATGGATGAAATGTTATGACGCCTTTGCAGACGGCGAGACAAGAAAAAGGACAACCGAGGATTTTTTTAGCAAAATTGATGCATGGTCTGCGGAGGTAAGTGCAGAGCAAAATGACTATGATAAAGAAAAAAAAGCATATGATATTGTATGCAAAAATGTAGTATACAAAACAGGAGAATACGACCAGTCCGCATACAGTGCTGTTATGGAGGGAGAGTCTGTTTGCGCCGGCTACACAAAAATGTTTGGAATAATTATGAATGCTTCGGGGATTGACACTGTTGGAATAACCGGATCGGGGCATGCATGGAATAAGGTTCGCTTATATGGGAAGTGGTACAATGTTGATTCTACATGGGATGATTTAGGAAATATAAGCGGTGATAGATATTTTAACAAATCTGACGCCAATATACGAACAGGTCATGTGCCTTTCAGTATATATGATGGAATTGCTCCTCCTGCATATGAGGATTATACAGTGAAGCCGGAAAAGATAGTTCCCGTAACAGGAATTGTAATTGATAAGACCTCATGCAATCTTATTATGGGTACCGGTGCAGCATTAAATCTGACTGTTCAGATAAGTCCTGTGGATGCGACGGATAAAACCGTTTGGTGGCAGTCAACTGATACCAAGGTGGCTTCTGTGAATCAGGATGGAGTTGTCACGGCAGTGGGACCGGGGGAAACAGATATAATGGCTATGACTACAGACGGATTGTATGTAGCAAGCTGCAGGGTCAAGGTATATGCGGTATATGACAGACCGCAGGCTCCCGTAGAAAAAAGTAAATCCAATACAAGCATAACGCTCAATGAAATTGCCGGATGTGTGTATTCTATTGACGGAATAAACTGGCAAAGAAGTGCTACATTTAATAACCTTAAACCGAATAAGGAATATATCTTTTATGCAAAAAAGGCCGGCTCAGGTTTTTATATGGAAAGCGATAAAAGCAACGGAACGTCTATCCGGACAAAAGCAGTAGATGCAGAGGTATCCTCAAGCGGATTGTATGTTCAGGAGCATAACAACAGACACATTTTGGTTGGTATGGTTACGGCAGTTACAAATCCGGCGGATTTGGAATACAGATGGCTTGTATACAACACGAATACAGGAGTGTGGAGCGAAATACGGGACTGGGTAGCGAACAATGAATGGCTTGACTGGACACCTGATGTGTCAGGACAATATATTCTGTTGGGACAGGCAAGAGTAATAGGAAATGAGGACAGCGTTGCCGAAGCCCGCATAGAAATAGAACATCATAAGCAGATAAAGGGTAAATGTCAGATGCCGTATATCGGTGAGGGTGGAGGATATCTTATCGGTGTTGAATCCTTTGATAATCCGAATCAGGCGTATCAATATGAGATGCTGATATTAGACTGTACGCTGCTTGCACAGAATAAGCCTGCATGGATATACACAACTAATAAAACAAAAGTGAATGAAGGAAATGCGCTTTGGACAATTTGGCAGCCACAATATGGATATTATTGGACGCTTTTCAGGATTTATGATGAAAATGGGACGCTGATTGATGAGGCGTGCTATGGTTTTGTGAATGCATATTAGTCAAGTAATTTTTACCATTAAAGGTAAGTTTATTGTTATAAAAGATTAGTTGTGATAAAATTTAGTTTATAAAATTGACAAAAGAGAGGTGCTTTTATTTTGAGAAAAATAAAGAGAATATTTGCGATAATACTGAGCGTTTTCGTATTCCTTTCAAACGGATGGACGGAAAGCTTGGCAGCGGAAAGGGTACATAAGGAATATAATAATGAATTCTATGAGGACTCGGTTGTAGAAAGTGATTCGGAATGCGCTACGGAAAGTGATGCGGAATGCGCCACGGAAAGTGACGGGGTGTCTGATAGTGAAAGTAGTCTGCTTTTAAAATATCTTGTTGTAGACAAGCCGAGCATTACTACTCCTGATACTCAAACGGTTCTTGTCGGGCTGGGAGATGGAACTATTGTTTTTGATAATGCAGTACTTTACTACGAGAATGAGGAAAATGGTACAGAGTATAGCAGCTATGCAAAAAGCATTGACAGTGAGTCTGCGCTTTTCGAGATGCTGATTGATAAAAGCTATACACCTGGTAAATATACTATTACGGCTGTCGAATATACGGCAGAAGGAGCGTCGCATACTATATATCTGCATGATGCAGGCATTAATGCATCATTTGGTGTTGACAGCATTATAGAAACAGAAGCAGATGCTTATGTGGAAGATGCAGAAAATGTCATAGATGAAACGGTTTCAGATGCCGTAATTGTCAGTGATGACGGGGCTGTTACCGCGCAGGAACTTGAAGGGGCGGTTATGGCAGCATCTGACGGTACGGTAATGGCAAAAAATAAAGAAGATATTATCATAGTATTGGATCCGGGACACGGAACACCTAACGGAGATGAGGGCGCCAAATATGAATGGAACGGTGTTACATATATTGAGAGAGACCTTAATCTGAAAATTGCCCAATATTGTAAGGAAGATCTTGAAAAATATAATGGTGTTAAGGTTTATATGACAAGAACCACAAATAATAATGGACTTACCTTAAGTCCACCTAAGGGGGAAACAGTAGGACCGCTTGTCAAGTTCGCTGCTGATTTGGATGCTGATATATTTGTCAGTATACATAATAATTCTGCAACTGTGGCAACTGCAAACGGTTCGGAGGTTTACTATCCGAATGCCAATTATAATCCGGAAATGAGCAAGGATGCGAAGGAGCTCAGCGATAAAATTTTAAGCAAGCTAACAGAATGCGGGCTTACGAATCGAGGCGCTAAAATCAGGGACGATTCCGGAAATGTTCAATATTATCCGGACGGATCATTGGGGGATTATTATGGAGTAATAAGACAGTCCAAATTGTGTGGCTTTCCGGGAATCATAATAGAGCATGCCTTTTTGACGAATCAGTCAGATGCCGAAAATTTTCTGGGCTCAGAAGAAAGCTTAAAAAAACTTGGACAGGCAGATGCCGCTGCGCTTGTAGAATATTTTGGACTTACACAGGAAAACGAATATGAAGAAGATGCAGCAACGATAATGGTTACACAGAATAATCCCGATGGTTCCTATACGGTTGTTGTTTCAGGAGTAAATGCAGCGCGTAAAGTTGCAATTCAGGTTACAAGTAAAAGAACCGGTCAGATAAAAAATTACGAGACAATCGGACAAGGTGGTAATTGGTATGCAAGGTTCGATATAAATGAATTTGAAGCTTTTGGTTCCTATTTATTTGAGGCGTACGTTGTAAGGGAAAATGGAACAAGGTACAAGGTTGGAGAAACTGAAATTGAAGCAGTCTGTGCTGACAAGGGTAACATTACAATAAAAAATGCTGATAATTCAAAAGGAACCTTTGATGTTATTATATCGGATATAGAAAGCCCTAACGGAATATCCAAGGTTCAGGTTCTGGCATGGTCAGACAGTGATATGAATGATAAATGCCTTTATGATGCAGAAAAACGGGCAGACGGCACTTACGCAGTTCAGGTGAATTTAAAAAATCATAAAAACCATTACGGAAGCTATACTGTTCAGGCATTTGTTACGGATACAAAGGGAATAAGAATAAATACGGATACAAAAAAACAAAATATGAGTATGCCGAAAGCAAAGGTATCTGCGTTTGATCCTGGGGATCAAAATACATATATACTTATTGCGGAAAATATTCCTCTATGCTATGATGTTAAAAATGTTAAATTTGGAGTGTGGAATCAGGGCTTAAGTGATTTAAAATGGTACGAGGGAAGCCTGGACTCATATGGCAGATGGCTGGCGCTTATGCCTGTATCTGACTATGGCAAAAGCGGACGTTACTACACAGATGCTTATGTGACTTTGACAGACGGACAGCTTGTTAAAATTGGAAGCAGCTCATTCAATGTAAGCGCACCGACGATAACAGCCATAGGTGTTACCAACGAAAATAAGAACAGCGGAACCTTTGATATTGTTGTTTCGGGAATAAAAACAGCATCGGGTGTTTCAAGTGTCAGAATACCTGTATGGTCTGAGCAGGATTTAAGCGATTTATACTGGTATAATGCTGAAAGACAAAAAGACGGAACATATGTTGCGCATGCAAATATTAAAAATCATAAATATAATTATGGTGTTTATGCAATGCAGGCGTACATAAGGGAAAAAAATGGTGTTGAGACAATTGCAGCAAGCAAATGTCATGATTTTGTAAAGCCAACTCCAAAGGTTTCAACATTTAAGTGTGATAATGAGTTTAATTACATACTTATTGCAGAAGAAATTCCCAAAGGAGATTCAGTTGCCGGTGTCAGATTTGGAGTATGGAATCAAGGCTTAAGTGATTTAAAATGGTATCAGGCAGGTAAAGATGAATTTGGCAGGTGGCTTGCTGTGGTTGGCGTATCCGAATACGCCAAGAGCGGTACATATTATGGAGATGCATATGTGACCTTCAAGGATGGCAGCACCGTGAAACTAGGTGGTACGTCATTTAAGGTCAGTTCACCTACAGTAGATAAAATGTATGTTGATAATGCAGATAATATCGGGGGAACCTTTGACGTAAAAATAGAGGGGGTAAATTGTGCTTCCGGTATAGAAAGCATACGGGTGCCTGTTTGGTCAGCGGCTGATTTAAGTGATATTTATTGGTATGATGCAATAAAAGAAAGCGATGGAAGCTATGTAGTGCATGTGGACATAAATAATCATGAAAATAATTATGCCACATATGCAATTCAGGCGTACATAAAAGCAAAGAATGGCGTGGAAAATATTGCAGCCAGCAAATGCTACACCTTTAAACAGCCGGTGGAAAAGCTTTATAAAATTACGGGGAGTAATGGAACCTCTGTTGAACAGATGGTAAAATATTATAACAGTAACGCAACATATCCGACGTTTTACGCTGCTACGGATGCTCCGACGATAGAGGACTTTTGTCGGATATATCTGGAAGAATGCGCGGCGGAGGGCATAAAGGCTGAGGTGGCGTTCTGTCAGTCGATGAAGGAAACGGGCTTTTTGAGATATGGAGGCGCAGTAAAAATAGAGCAGTTCAATTTTGCCGGAATCGGAGCTACCGACGATGGCGGAACGCCGGCAACCTTCGGATCGGTCCGTGAGGGAGTCAGGGCGCAGGTACAGCATCTGAAAGCATATGCTGCCACAAGCGGGCTGAAGAATCCTTGTGTTGACCCGAGATTTTCACTGGTGACAAGAGGAACGGCAGAGTATGTTGAGTGGCTGGGTATTCAGGAAAATCCGTACGGAAAGGGCTGGGCAAGTGCACGGAGATATGGTTATTCGCTCAGGTCGGATTATATGGAAAGGTTATTGTCTTATTAGCAATAAGTGTAAGCTTATGGGATAGGGGGAAACATGAAAAAAATAATATCAACAATTGTGATTACAGCGATGGTTCTCGGACTTGCGCCATGCAGCGTAAGAGCTGAGGAGCATACAGGGGAACAGCTGCTGACGGAAACAGAAACGGCGGCTACAAATACAGATGCATATATTACGGAAGATGTTAATGTAAATGCGGATGCAGATAATGAAGAAGCGTCTGTTATATACGCTGACGATCGGAAGGATGAAATCACGGCTGCATATGAAGGGGACTTGGACGGAGAAATTCTTGCAGGATATTATGTTGAATATGCAGAAGCTGCATTAACGGAAAATAACGAGCTTTCGGAGGATGAACTGACAGTCGGGGCATCCGGAAAAAGTGATATTGTGCATGTGGAGAATTATACCTATGAGATAATTCCGCTTCTGCCTCCTTATAATGACTATTTTTATGTAAAAACGGATAATCCTGATCCGAGATATGTCAGATTTGTAGACAAGCAAAGTGTTTATTATACGGAGGAAGATTATAACAGAAAGGATGGACCTTGTGCAATAAGACCTTCCGGAATACGTTTTTCGGATGTTGTATATGAAGATTATGAAACCGGCAGGGTAAAGGGTGGTTATATATTTGTAAGACATTATGGAGACAATATGGACGGAGGCAGTCTTGTATTGCAGCAGGGAGACAGACCATATTATCGCGAAAAGACATCCTATGGTTATACTGAGATTGAGCCCTTATATACAGATACTAATGTTACGGTAAAATGTCCGGCGGTAAAATCCCCAAGTCAGTATTTGATTGATAATTATACATCCGAGGATGATGATTTGTTTACCAATCTGAGCAATGTGCAAAAAGTATTAAGCGGGATGTCATTATATCCCAAGGGTGTGCTGGATACTTCAAAGCCCAATGAATTTAGACCATATCCGCTGCTTGCCGTTTCGCCGTATTGGGAGCTTTCCCTGAATGCACATTATGATATGTATGAATCCGGTGATTCTTTGTTGGCACTGGCTGTTCATCCATATGTGCTTCATTCCCTGTCATTTCCGGGAATGATGGCAGAGGTTGCCGAGAAGCTTGAGCCGGATTGTACAGTTGATTCGGGATCCGTACATTATGTTATAACAGTTGAGTATAACGGCGAAAAGCATAGTTATGGTGGAGCGGGAAAAGGCTCAACGGACGATATATACAGCAGTTATGTAGAAAAACTGTACACATTTGACGGATCCGCTGACGATTTTGCTTATAATGGGTCCATCGAAAAAATAAATAAAAAATATGGTGAATATCAGGCAGCTACAAGTGCGGCTATGTCAAAATATGTTTCCCAGATTGAGGGTGATGAATATAATTCCAAAACAAATGGCGGAAGCTGGCTTCGTGTTGGGGCTGAGGGCTTTTTTGGGTATGGGAGGGCTTATTCGTATGTAACCTCCTATGGACCTGATTGCGACAGCTTTAGTGTTTCAGATGCATGGGTGGATGGAAGATATGTAAGTATATATAATTGCTATACAAATGAGTTTAAATTTGGTGACACATATGAATATGGAAAAGATGGAATTATAGATACTTCAAAAAGCGACATAGTTATAAGAAATATGACGTTTGTGGAGCGTTCGGGAAAAACGGTTACAAGAGATGTTTACTATGATTATGACAGTACTACGGATACTTGGAAGGCACCATATTCTTTTTTAGGACGCAATTGGATTAATTCAAATTTGGTATTGCCGGATTACATGATTCTTACACGTGATGAGGTTAATCAGATGGTTGCCAGTGGAGAGATTGGCGGAAAAGCTGATATGTATCCGGCAGACGGTCTGATTTATGATGGAACGGAAAAACCCGGAACACCATTTCAGTTAAGTGTCAATTGCCAACGGTCATTGCACAATTTTGTGGAAGAAAAAAAGCCATCGAAAAAGAATCTTGTCTCTGAGGCAACTTGTACCAGCCCGGCTAAATATCGAAAAATATGCAGTGAATGCGGTATATCCGGAAACGAATACTATACATACGGAACGACAAAGGAGCATAAAGGTAAGCGTATCTCTGTTGGAAAACAAAGGTGGCAGGTGAGATGCAGTGTTTGTGATCAATTGCTTTCTGAAGGTACGTCGCAGTTACCGACGGCAAATGGCGTATATGTAGCAAAGATGGACAGAACAGGCATCACGGCAGGACTTGTAACCCTCCAGAATGATAAATCGTGGTACGAGTATAGCTGGTATGCGTGCAAGGGTTCGACAGGAAAATGGTTTCAGATACAGGGGTGGAAGGAAGGTTACGAGTGGATTAACTGGACGCCTGAAGCGTACGGAGATTATATTATTGTTGGCAAGGTAAGAGTAAAAGGGGATGACAGTACAATTGACACCGGTTACATAAATATAAGCTATCATCCTCAAATAAAAGGGAAATGCCAGATGCCGTATACCGGTGAAGGCGGCGGCTATCTTATAGGTGTGGAGAGCTATGAAAATCCGAAACAGTCGTATCAATATGAAATGTTGGTTCTTGACTGTACTTTGCTTGCTGAGGGGAAGGATGCATGGATTTATACAACAGGAAAGTGCTCTGTTGAAAGCGGAAACGCATTATGGACAGTATGGCAGCCTAAGTATGGATACTATTGGACCTTATTCCGTATTTATGATAAAGACGGAAATATGTTAGATGAAGAATGCTATGGATTTGTGAATGCGTATTAATTATATATAAAAAATATATAATAATTGCAATATTTTTATAAAAGCTCAGGGAGGGGTTATATGAAAAGAAAAATAGCGTTTTGTCTTATGGCAATTATGACACTTATGTCAATTAATGTTTATGATGTTAAGGCGGCTTATATAGAAGCAAATTACGCCAAATTGCTACAGTATTCATTATATTTTTATGATGCGAATATGTGTGGCGATGGAGTGGATGAACATAGTATGCTGCCTTGGAGAGGTGATTGTCATACCTTTGACAAAACTACATATACCAGAAGTGATGGAAGCACGGTTACGGTTGATCTGGCAGGTGGCTTTCATGATGCCGGAGACCATGTGAAATTCGGACTGCCTGAAGCGTATGCTGCATTTGTGCTTGGGATGAGCTATGATACAGACAGGGAAGCATATGAATATGCAGGACAGGTTGGTCATCTTCGGACTATTACTACCTATTTTGCAGATTATTTTGTGAATTGCACTGTGCTGAGCAGTGACGGAAGTTACGTTGAAGCTTTTTGCTGCCAGGTGGGACAAGGCGGCGGAGGAAATGACCACGGCTATTGGGGAGCGCCTGAAAATCAGACAAACGCAAATAGACAGATTTATTTTACAAGCGCGTCAGCTCCTTCTACGGATATAGTCTGCTTAAGCGCGGCGGCCTTAGTTATGCAGTACAAAAATTTCGGCGGGGAAAAGTACCTTGACACCGCAAAAAAACTCTTTGAATATGCGAGAAGAAATAACAAGGCGGTTAATACAACTGCAAATGGATTTTACAACTCTACAGGTTGGGAGGATGATTATTGTCTGGCTGCTATTTTGCTTTATCAGGTAACGTCAGACTCGCAATATCTTTCTGAATTTAACAATTATTCAGGCAGCGGTAATGCGCAGAAGCCTTATTGGCCTTTGGGATGGGATAATGTAGGACCGGCTGTTGCATATTATAATGGCAACTCAAATGCACTTTCAACGCTGATGAATCAGTATAGTGGAAGAACAAATAGCGATGGCTTCTGTTGTATTGACAGCTGGGGGTCGGCAAGATATAACACGTCTATGCAGTATACAGGTCTTTTGTATGACCGTATGACGGGAACAAATACAAATCTTGCGTGGGCAGAAAATCAGATGCAGTATCTGCTTGGAAATAACTCAAAAAATCAATGTTATGTTGTAGGATACAATCAATATAGTGCAAAATATCCGCATCACAGAGCAGCTTCAGGATATACAGGAGGGCCTCAGGGAACCAACGCACAGGCAAATGTTTTGCTTGGCGCATTGGTGGGAGGACCGAAGCAGGGCGGTGAGTATACCGATTCGGCAAGTGATTATCAATGTAATGAGGTTGCAATAGACTATAATGCAACGCTTGTTGCCGCATCTGCTGCTCTTTATTGCAGACACGTAGGCGAATCAGATCAATACATTGATACAAATTACTATGTTGATGATACAAGTGGGATAGGTACAGTGCCTGTTATTTCCAGAGGGATTTATGTTGCTGAAAATTCTCCGACAAGAATTTTAGCAGGTATGACCACAAACTACACGGACAAGTCAGGTCTGGAATACAGGTGGATTGCCTGTAAACAGGAGGATGAAAAGTGGTTTGAAGTATCGGGATGGACACAGGGTAATGAATGGCTTGACTGGTCACCGGATATGTATGGAAATATAATTCTTGTATGCCAGGTCAGACAGGTTGGAGACGAGGCATCAATGGTGGAGTCCAGCGTTGGTATACAGCATCACATTATCAAGGGAAAATGCCAAATGCCATATACAGGCGAGGGCGGCGGTTATCTTATCGGCGTGGAAACCTATGTCAATCCAAATCAGTCATACAGGTACGAATTGCTTATATTAGACTGTACTTTACTTGCGCAGGGCAAGGATGCATGGATATGGTCTACCGGACAGCATACTGTACCGGAGAATGCCTTTTGGGCAGTCTGGCAGCCTAAGTATGGATATTATTGGACCTTATTCCGTATTTATGATAAAGATGGAAATTTGTTAGATGAAGAATGCTATGGATTTGTGAATGCGTATTAGTTTTATATAAAAAGAGGGCTCTTTGAACATATAAAAATGCAGTTTTATAGTTCAGGGAGTCCCTATTTATCTATTTACATAAATAGTAAAAAAATATATAATAATAGCAATATTTTTATAAATTATAGGGTGGAAATATGAAAAAAGAGAGACTTTTTTATTTAGATTTTATCAGGGCTATTGCTACGGTGGCAATAGTACTTACACATTATAATGCCTTGTTTTTTTATAATGTGTACCCTCAGGCGCCCGAAAAGGTAGTAATTACGGCGAGGGTAGCCAATATCTATATAGGAGGATTTGGTGTCTCTCTCTTTTTAATTATTTCAGGGGCATCCTTAATGTATGTTTATGAGGAAAAAATTGAGCTTAAAAAATTTTATAAAAAAAGGTTTTTAAATATTTTTCCAATGTTCTGGCTTGCTTACGGTATATGTTTTCTGTATAATTTTTATACCGGAGTCGGTCTTCCGGCAGGCGTTCCGAAAAAGAACATGATTTTTTCAATATTGGGAATTGATATGTGGCTTATGAATTTTTCTGTGCCTACATTTGGAATTGTGGCGGAATGGTTTTTAGGGTTAATTATTATTATATATATAGTGTTTCCGATACTCAGGTGGCTTGTAAATAAGCATCCTGTAATATTGGGTATAGTTATAATTGCAATGTATGTCCTGTCTGTATGGAAGGTAAATTCAACTGTTGTGCTTTTTGCAAGGCTTCCGGAATTTTTGTTCGGAATGTACTTTGTAAAATATATTAAAAGGATTAATTGGAAATGGGTAATTCCCTCGGTTGTAATTATTGTGCTTAATACGGTAATTAAACCGGGCTTTAATGATATTGTCCAGACAACCTATATAGGAATATGCTCTTTTATTGTTTTGGTGTGGATTTCGTATTTTGTAAAATGGACGTGGATAAAAAATATATGCAGAAAAATTGGTAAGTATTCATATGCATGTTTTATCATTCATCACTTTGTTATATACAAGGTTGTTGCAAGGGTTAATTTGAATGATATAACAGTGACGCAAAGCTATCTTTTGTTTATGTGGGTATGCGTTGTTGTGTCAGTGGCAACGTGGCTTTTGTACCATTGTCATGATAAAATTATGAAAATGCTTACGGAACGTGAAAATTAGTATCTATTTGATTTCAAAAAAGTATGAAGGGGTGGTATTGGATGAGAAAAAAATTAAAAAAGAGGGTATGTGTGCTTGCTGCAGGGGTAATGCTTGGATTGGGACTTTTTAATCCGTTTTCTTCTGAAGCTGGCATAAAGGCAGCAGAACAGTGCAGTACGGAAACAGAAGAATGGGATGTTGCAGCTACTAAGAGTAAGGCCTCCGACGGGCAAAGTATTTGTGAGACGGCAGACAGGGAATACGAAGAAAATTCAGAATTTTTTATTGATGAAACAGAGCTTGCAGGCGTAGGGACACAGGCTGTATCGGGAACACAGGATTATGCGCAGGCATATGAGGTGCTTGATATCGTAAATCAAAGAAGACGTGAGGAGAATCTGCAGCCTCTTGTGATGGACAGACAATTGACCGATGCAGCTATGACAAGGGCGGCAGAGATTGCTGTTAATTTTAGTCATACGAGACCATGTGGATTAGATTGCTTTTCTGTTTGCCCCAAAGCATATGGTGAAAATATAGCATATGGATATCAATCATCTGCCGCTGTTATGCATGGATGGATGAATTCGCCGGGACATAGAAGTAATATTATGAGGTCCGGATATGAAGCAATAGGAATAGGATGCTTTTATCATAATGGAGTATATTACTGGGTACAGCTTTTTGGTTATGATGATGCTACGGAATTCAGTATTCCTGAAAATAAAAATGTCACGATAGATGTTGTGATTGATGCTGAAAATTATGAGCTTAAGGCTCACGATATAACTGTTACGGAAAGTGATTCGAGATATGGCTTTATAATGTCTTTACAGACTAATGCCATTGATACGGAAAGCATAGAATATAGCTGGTATGCAAGCAGGGATGATGGAAAAACATGGGAGATGCTCTCTGATTGGAAAAGGGGAGCAGACGGTATTATAGCTTCCACTAATCAATACGGGGACTATATAATTGTCGGAAAAGCAAGAAAAGCAGGGGATAATTCTACTGTAGTCCAATGCGCAACAACCTATGGATGCCATCCTGCCATAAAAGGAATATGTCAGATGCCGTATACCGGTGAGGGCGGTGGTTATCTTATAGGAATTGAAAGCTACGAAAATCCTGACCG
>DKZK01000008.1:0-2838 GCA_002493625.1 Lachnospiraceae bacterium UBA7076
ATTATACCATAATTCCAGAAACATGAAAATACTGAATTGGCAGATGGCGCTAATCTGCAAACTCAACAACAATACTCAAATTGTTATCTTCTGCTTTTGCATATACAACTCCGTCAAGACGCTGAACCAATTGTTTTACAATAGCAAGTCCAAGACCTGTATTTCCCTTTTGTCTTGAAATATCATATGTATAAAATTCATCAAAAATATGGTCAACGTCAAGGTTTGCATACATTAGCTTATTTGTAAATATAAGCCTTATTTTTTCTTCCTGCTTCACTGTTATGTGCAAATCATATTCACTGTGTTTGTATGCATTTCCGATAATGTTATCAAAAATCCGAAGCAATATTTCCCTGTTGGATTTCAGTACCAGCCTTATTGGATAGTCATTAAAAATAATTCTCCTGTTTTTATTATTAAAGTCATCAAAATAATGAGCAATACTTTCCTCCAATACACGGATAACATTTACATCCTCAACTGTTATGGATGCATTTACAAATTCATCCTTTGTGAATTCAAAAAAAGAATTTATAAGCTCCTCCAGTCTTTCCAGTCTTTCCTTAACGATTTTCAAATCTTTTAATTCATAATTTTTCCCTTGTCTTTGAAGGTCAGTTATTCCATAAGAAGTTAACATAATATCAATATATCCCAGCGCTGATGTAAGAGGCGTCCTAAGGTCGTGGGAAATATTCGTTATCATTTTTTTCAATTGCTCACTTTTGTTCTTATAATCAACCTTTGCTTCCTTTGCCTCACTGATAACATTATTAATTTCTCCGATTAACCGGTCAAGCTCTTTTATTGCAATTTCCGAATGAACAAGGCGATTGCTGTCGCTGTCCTTTATATGTCTTATACTTTTTTCCACCCGTCCAAGCTCCCTTTTCATAAAGAAAATGTATCCCAAAAGTATAATAACAACAATACTTAAAAAAAGCACAGCAATCTCCATATCTATCCCTTCTTTTCCTACTTTATCTCAGCCTTCTTAAATGAATAATACCCGATTACGTTAAATATGACAATGTAAATGATTCCAAGCATTACACATTTTATAATATAATTATTCTCCGGACTTCCCGCAAGCTTCCCAAGCACTGTCTGGTACTCATAATTGAATATCCCACTTTTAATTTTAAATATCTTAACAAACAACGAAAGAAGAATCTGGGCAACAATAAGCAGCGGAATGGATATTGCATTAAATGCTGACCCCTTCTTCACCACAACACTGATACACACTAACAAGCTGATTATGCCATACATAATGGGAAGCTGATATAATGTCACTCTGGTTATCGTTTCCAGACCGGAACTGAATCCTTCACCATTTACCAGCCGGTTGATAATATACATTCCATAATTATTTAACAGTACAAGTATCGTGCAGGTAAGAAGACAGCATATCAGCTTGGAAAAATAATATTTTCTTCTGCTTACGGCTGATGATATGGTATTCTTTACCGTTCTTTTTGAAAAATCAACAGATATAATGACTGCAATTATAATGACAAACAAATAGTACAAATTTGCATTTGTTCCAAGAATTGCTTTGTCAAGCTCATATGGATACTGCTTGAACATTTTTCTTGCCTCTGCCAGGGACTGTGCATTCATATCCCGCATATCCGTTATTTCCTCCGGATCCTCCTCATACATTTGTTCCAGACCTCCGCTGGTAACGCCTATATAGCCCGGCTGCAATTCATAAATGCTAAGCCCAAGCATTACTGCCATTATGAAAACTGTTATATAGATTGCCTTTCCTTTAAACAACCGATACAAATCTGACTTTATAATATTAAACATATCTTTTTTCCTCCTCTATATTACATTTTTAAAATAATCCTCAAGAGAAATTCCGGTCTCCGTAAGGCTCATTACATTTATGTCATTTTTTGCCAATGCTTTGTTCACTTTGTCAGCATGTTCCAAATAATCATAAAGCCTGATTTCCCGATTATCGACTATCGTATAATTTGTAGTATTCAGCTCTTTTTCCAAAACCACAGATGCGCTTTTTACATCATCTGTTTTAATGGCAATACATCTGCTGCATTCTAAATCAAGTTCCTCCTTTGTCAGCTCCTTTACAACCCTTCCCTTTTCTAAAATACAAAATTTAGTTGCAACATTATAAAGCTCGGACAAAATATGGCTGGAAATCAGAATCGTAATTCCCTTCTTCTCATTCAGCATTTTAAACGTATCCCGCAACTGACTGATTCCGATTGGATCCAACCCATTAATAGGTTCATCCAAAACTATAAAATCCGGATTATCCATTAGAGCAAGCGCAATTCCAAGCCTCTGCTTCATTCCAAGTGAGAAATTTTTGAATTTTTTATTCCTGCTGTCTGCCAAATCCACAAGCGAAAGCGCCTCATCAATTTGCTTCATATTCACAATTCCTTTTTGAATTGCATAATATTTCAAGTTATTATAGGCGCTCATATTGGGGAAGAAAGCTGGATTTTCAATCAGACATCCGATTCTTCTTTTTGTCTCCGTAAGATTGCTGTCCGATTCATTAAATAATTCAAACTCTCCGTCCGATTTATTTGCCAGCGTTGTAATAATTTTCATAATGGTTGTTTTACCTGCTCCGTTTCTTCCGATAAGCCCATAAATATCTCCTTTTTCAATTGTAATATCTGCATGATCCAATGCGACAAAGTCCTTATACATCTTTGTCAGACCATTTGTCTTTAAAACGATTTCTCTCATAGTCTCCTCCTCTGACTTATTCAATATTATTCATACATGGGGCTGTCGCAATAAGGATTTTAATTCTTTTTTATTATGCATTTTCAACAAAGAACGCTCCAA
>DKZK01000008.1:3137-11006 GCA_002493625.1 Lachnospiraceae bacterium UBA7076
GTTACTTAACTTCCGCTTTTCTTTATTAAAAATGCATAGCTACTAAGAAAACAAATCCTTATTGCGACAGCCCTATGCAGTTTCCTATATAATAAAAAAAGAGTGTTAAGAAACCCTTAACACAATTCTTAAATTTATATTAATTTTCATTTTGTCATCCGGTAGCCGATACTCCACACGGTTTCTATGTACTCCTCCTGTGGATTGCACTGCTTCAGTTTATTTCTTATTTTGCTGATATGGACATTTAATGTATTGTCATCTGCAGAATCTTCATCACCCCACACAAGATCAAACAGCATGCTTCTTGTAAATACCTGTGTGGGACGCTCCATAAGCGCTCTTAAAAGTTCAAATTCATTTTTTGTAAGCACAAGCTCCTGTCCATTACAGATAGCAGTAAAATCCTTCGTATTAATTTCTATATCCTTGTAGGATAACATAACCGCATTGCTTTCATCCCTGCCCTTAAGATGTACCTTGATTCTTGCCAGCAGCTCAGCATTGTGAAAAGGCTTCGTCACATAGTCAACTGCCCCCAGACTGAACAAGTCAACCTTTTTATCCACGTCGCTTATGGCACTCATAACAATAACAGGAACATTATTTTTAGCTTTTAAATCCCTTATTATTTCTTCACCGTTTTTTCCGGGCAGCATTAAATCCATAAGAATTAAATCTACCGTCTCATCATGCACCAGCAGTCCCTCTGTCCCTGAAAATGCCTGCCGCGTATTATAATTATTATTTCCAAGCAGCTTTTTCAGCATATCACTTATATTTTTGTCATCCTCGATGATTAATATGGTCTTCATTGCCGTTTTAGTTCCTTTCAATAACACTTATCCTATTAAATTATTATAAGCATATACGAAAAATAAACAAGTAAAAACAGAAAAATTAAATCTTCATATGCAACATATAAGATGCCTGTCTTTATTCAATAAATCACGTGACACTGTATTGATTGATTCTGCATAGGATATTAAAGAAAACTTATTATCAGAGGTAAACATATGAACAGAAAAAATTGCAGTAATTACACTTGTTCAATTACGGATTATGGCGCTTCCCCTTTGGCTGTCAATATGAGTTGTTTTGCCAATATGAACACAAACTACAGAACTGCATTCTGGACGGGCGAACATCTTCAGGTAACACTGATGAGCATCCCTGTCTGCGACGAAATCGGATTTGAGATGCATCCCAACATTGATCAATTTATCTATGTTGAAAACGGATATGGACTGGCCATGATGGGAAAAAATCAATGTCATTTAAACATTGAGGAAAAAATAGAGAAAAATTATGGAATAATTATTCCTGCCGGAACATGGCACAATATTATTAATACAGGAAACAGCCCGTTAAAATTATTTTCAATTTATGCGCCACCACAGCATCCGTTTGGAACCGTTCATAAGACAAAGGAAAATGCCCATGAGTATTAATATGAAACATTATTTTTTGAAGCAAATATAGGATGAAACGTGTCATCTTCTTTTAAAAGGGGCTGTCGCAATAAGGAGTTGTTTTCTTAGTAACTATACATTTTAAACAAAGAAAAGCGGAAATTAAGTAACACGTTGAAGCATTCTTTGTTTAAAATGCATAGCAAAAGAGAATTAAAATCCTTATTGCGACAGCCTCTTTCCTCCTGCCTTTTATTAAAAAATTATATCAATCTTCTGGTCCTGATAAAGGTTATTTTGCATAATTTCAGGATTATCTCCCGTAAATGCTTTTGCAGCTTCTGCGTCCCCCTGCAATTGCCACATAAACCATGCGGTAACATATCCCTCAGCCTTATAAAGCATATCATCATGTGTCATTCCGGTTCTTCTTGCCATTATCTTTGGAGAAGTGATTTTATCATACATTTTTCGCATTTCTGAAAAAGGTATAACTACCTCTGTTTCAAAATCTCCACTTGTACCGGCAAGTATTAATATTGGAATATTAACCTTTGATGAATCATAGGGATAATTTGTAGTCTGTTCTGCGGTTTTTCACTTACCGGAGATAACGGTACTGCTGTCTTAAAGTATTTGCTTTCTTCATATTTTGTGATGGCATTCATAGTTGCCGCCCCGCCCTGAGAATGTCCTGTGATTCCTATATTATCTACATCAATCTTTCCATAAAAAATACTATCTCTATTTTCATTTTCAGAAAGCATGTAATTAAGTGCTTTAATGGTCGTTGCTCCTGTTCCTGTTCCTTTATCCTGTGTCCCTACAACTATAAACCCCCAAGATGCCAATTGCTCAAGTAAAGGCTCGTACTTTGATGCCTTTCCGCCTGTACCGTTTACTAATAAAACCATTGGATATTTTTTATTTTCTTTTTCCATTTCAGCAGGGTAATAAATGGTATATTTTTTAATCGGTTTATCAGCCTTCACTTTTTTACAGGAAATTTCATAATCTCCATTTTGTATGTATTTCTTTTCCAATTCTCCGCCGGTTTCAATTTTTTCAGCAAATCCGTCGAATAATACAGGCTTATTATCAGCATATAAATATATGATTACCAGAATTACTGCCAAACCTAAGATAACAATTAAAATCCATTTTAAAAATTTCAATAATATCTTAAATAACTTCATATTATTTTTCTTCCTTAATTTTTTATTTTCCTGCCGGCATATATTTATCAAGATATTCCTCTACCGCTTCCATCCATTCTTTATAAACCTTATTATCATTTTGCAGTCCGTGACCGGAATGGGAACATTCAAAATATCTGTAATCCACATTATATTTTTTATATGCCTCCAACAGACGCTGTGACCCTTTAAATGGCTGTACTTTATCATATTTTCCATAAGCCACTACGCTTGGCACTGTGTTTTGATCCACCCACATAACCGCCGATATAGGTTTTAATTTTTCAATATAGGAGCCGTCTTTTATCTCCTCCGGCGTTAATTCCACGCCGCCCATGACACCGAACAATCCTGCCGCTCCTTCTCTTGCCTCGTCCGTATCCTGATCAAAGCTGTATACATCCCAATCCTCCGCATAAAAGCTGGATGGTCCCACTGCTCCAAATAATAATTTTACCGGAACCGGAGCTTCCTTTGCATCTCTATATGCATAAATCATGGCAAGGGCATGACCTGCAGAGCCTCCGCCAATTGCCATTTCATCAATATGGTATCCGTACTTTTCCGCTTCCTCAATCACCTTTGGTATGGCTTCCTTTATTTCATTTGACTGTGACAAAACGCTCTTTTCATTTGTTTCATTCCGGAGTGTGTAATTAATACCAACCGCTACGTAGCCTTTGCTGCACAACCACGACAGCATCTCCACATCCCCTGATTTATCTCCCTGTGTAAAGCCTCCTGCGTGAAGATAAACAACCAAGCCGTAGGACTTTTGGGAGTTATCTTTCGGTAAATATAAATCAAACTTGTTTGCCTCTCCGGGTCCATATGAAATATCTTTATACAAGGTTCCTATTTCATCGCTCCATTCAACGGAATATTCCTTTGCCCATGCTGGTTTAATTAGCGTTTTTGTGGCAACGCCGATTCCTGCTGAAACAAAAAAAGCTGCTATACAAATAAATACAAACATTCCTCTCCCTTTCCTTTTCTCTTTTTTCATAGAAAATTACCTCCAAACAATGTTCCTCCCATCAGCAGATTCAGAAATGCACGAAATGCCAGTCTTCCCAGAATGAATCCGCAGATTATAACAACCACAAGAATAATCCATCTTTTTCCGGTCATCATAGTTTTTCTCCTCCTTACTTTCTTGAACATCCGCCCATTCAGGATATACAATTGAATAATCGGATTTCTTGACATTTTTTAAAATTAGTGTTATATTTCTAACAGTTGTAATTTTATAATAAAAAATAACAATAATCAATAGCACATAAGGCTGATGTTAGAGAGAGGAGACGTTTATAACAATGGAATTACAAAGCGATTTTTCAAAAAAATGTATTGCAGATGCATTGATATCTCTTATGAAGAAAAAAGATTTTGATAAGATTACAAATAAAAACATTACAGATGCGGCGGGATTTTCCCACATCACTATCTACCGCAATTTTAAGAACAAAAATGAAATTGTAGCATATTATTTAAAAAATATATTCAACGAGTGGAAAGCAAACTGGAAGGATAATGAAAATATCGGATATCAGATATTCAGCTTTTTTCAGGAAAACAGAGAAATTATCGACCTGCTCTATAAAGCAAATCTTCAATATCTGCTCATTGACAACATTTTAGCAGTGCACGATTATAAAAAAGAGGACCCGGATGTCATTGCCTACTCGAAAGTAACCGTAGCATATTTAATTTTCGGCTGGTGTGATGAGTGGTATAAAAGGGGCATGAAAAATACGCCGGAGGAAATGGCTCAATATTTCAAAAAGCTTCATTAAAAGAAGCTTATTTACAGCCTTCCCTTCAGCAGTAAATTAATCAGATAATTTATTCCCGAATCAATTGCGTCTCCGGTTCCCACTTCTCCTTCTTTTAAATTCATTATGTTTTCATCATAAAAATCCACAGAGTAATTTTCAAATTCCGTGTTGTAGACCTTTCCGCATATCAGGTCAGAGGAGGCGTCATCCCTTCTTCCAAATGCAGCATCCGCCTTTTTCTCACTTGACAAGACCGCCTCACAGCTATCGTTCATATAAACGACGATACTTTCGTTTCCGGTCTCCCCGCAAATATACGCCTTACAAAATCTGGTTTCTGCGGTTTTTGTTGCTTTAATATCGTTCTTAAGCTCTACAATCGTATTGCCGGAAGCATCAGTAATTTCTATCTTCCCCTTACCCTTAAGCATAATGATGCGGTTATAGGACTCCTGAATGTCAGGCTTGTAGCCAAGCTGTGACAGATCTCCCTTATATTCAGTTATACCGTCGTCACAGCAATATACATGAATATCCTTTGAGTTTTGCTTTATACGAACCTTTAAGGTCTGTCCGTCTCCAAGGTCAATACTATCATTTTTAAGGGTAATATCGCTTATATCCTCAATACCAAAATTTCTTAAGATAATATAGCTTTCCTCACCTCCATCATAGATATACGTTGTGGAGTTCTTATATTTGTCAATAATATATGTATCCTTTCCAAGCCCTCCATCCAGTATATTTGTGCCGTCTCCTGCAATAAGCACATCGTCAGAGGTGTATCCATATAGTTTATCGTTGCCGCTGCCGCCATACATTACGGCAGATACCGCAAAGGACGAATTTACACCGATTTCATCGTATGCCCTCATAACGGAACCCTTTTTGGATGCAAGCATAACCCTTCCGTCCTTCAGCGCTCCAAGTGAGGCTGCCATTACATCCTCTCCAAAACATCCGGGCAGAGAAAAATCAGTAAAGCTATCCACTCCCACCCGAATAATATTTTTTGTTATATCAATCGTAATCGGCTTATCAGGCGCATAAGTATACGACTCCCCTTCCTTTACACATTTATCTGAGAAAAAGATCCTGCCCCCGTCATGCCAAAGGGTGGACCATATAATATGGGATGCTGCCGTTGAATATTTCGGTATGGCAGTATTTTCCGACATTTTATCCAGATTCGTCTCCCTGTCTAACTGATACATAGTGTCCGCGTTTGTATGCTGTATCAAATCCGCAACAAGATAGCCTGTATCGTCTGTATAATTACAAAAAGGCATATCCTCCACGCCCGAAAACTTATCTATATCAAGGAAATTATAATAATATACAAGGTCAATTACATGTCCGCATGCGCCGTCAAAGGAATAACCGTAACAGCCTGTTATAATTGATGCATTCGTCACAAGCGCCCCTCCTAAGGAATGTCCGGTAAAGGTTATATCTCGTTTTTTCCCCTCTGCTTCAAGCGACGAAGCAAAATCGGAATATGCCCTTATGGAATCGTCAAACTGTGAGGACAGCTCATTTAAAAGCGCAAACTTAAAATCCGTTCCGGTCCAGTCATTGCTTTCATCCAACGGAAATGAATCCGTGAACATCTCACTCCCTCTGAAGGCAAGCACGCCATGACTGCCGTCCACAAATGCAGCACCGTAAAAGCCCGATTCGGAATTATAATTGTAAATCTTATAAATAGTAAAGTCCCCGATAAATTTGTTATACAGACTATTGTATTTTATACCTGAATCCGTCCATATTTCCTTATCATACAAAGCATCGTTGGCATCAATATAATCACGTACACTTTTTCCCTCAAACCCGTCAACATCATCATAGATAAGCTTTGCAAGAAGAAAATGCAGAAATTCCTCCTGCTCCGCATCGTCTCCGTCAAAATAAAGCTCCTGCTCCGAGTAAATTCTGCCCGTTCCTTCCTCCGCAGTCTTGTTGACTTTTGCATTGCATGTCTGGGAATATATTACGACAGGAATAAAAAACATTAATATTATAACGCTTATAATTTTATTTTTCATCAAGCACCTGCTTTCCGGATCCGTTTGCTACCCTATTCAATCTGCCACAATGTATCGGGGATTAATATTCCTTACATTCAGTAAGGAATTTTCCAGCTATTAAACCTAAATATTATTATAAAACAGAAAGAAAAAAATAAAAAGTTTAAATAAGTAAAAATCACAGATTGTTCATTACTTTTTTAAGTTTGAACATTCCATCATCTTTTTATACAATTTCCCGCATTACCTGTCCCATCCCTTTAATTTGAAAACCGTCCCTGAGAAACAGCAAATCTAAATGATTGATATTATCATCATTTATTTCCACAATGACACCACCAAAAATTTCACTATTTTCTCGGAGCCGTATATGCGAATCCAATCGTCAATTACATTTCTGCCACTTCTTCTAACCATTCGGAATAAATTTTGGAATTAGCATAATTCATTCTATAAGCCCGTTCTGTATTTGTATAATCAGGAGGCATAACTTCAACTAATACAACAACCTCGTCTCTTTCTTGATTCAGCTGAAATATTCCCTCCTGGTCTAAGCGTTTCATAGCTGCCTCCATAGCTTCAAACCTTGAATTAACCTCGGTTTCAAAAGCCTTCGAATCCAAGTCCCATATATTCTTTTGGGATAACAGTAACGCCTCAACCTTGTTAAATTCTTCCTGTTTCCAGCAGCAATATGGCGAATCAACATAAGACCACTTGATTTTTTCTTGTTCTTCTTTGTCATTACTACTCCTGCACAGAGCTTCATAAGACCATGCCGAGATACAAGGAGTATGGGCACCGCCATCCGAGATCAATGTAATATAATAATAATGTTCTTTATTACGGAATAAATCTGTCAGAATCGTTTTTACTGCATTATATAGTTCTTGTGCTAATTCCTCCGAAAAATTCATTTGAATGACCTCCGTAACTCCCGATTTACTGTTTTTTTATTCTACCACAATTCCGAGAGCGTGAACATAGCAAGTTTTGCAGGTTGATTTCCGACTTTAAGGACATATGGCACAGGTGGTCAAAAAGTATACACTTGCACAATCCAATCTGCAAGGGCTTACTGCCCATAGATCGCAAGCTTGACAATTGCCTTTACCACGTGACACCGGCACAGAGGAGCAAAGGAAACGGAAAAGAAAAGGGGCGTATGACAAAATCGGCGGTATCATTCACGATACCGCCGATTTTGCTTTTCGCACTAAAGATATACTAAAAATCCGAAGCCGTCCCCGATTGAAACCATGTTCGGATTATCATTATCTGGTGCGGATAACAGGAGTTGAACCTGCACGTCTGTTGACACTAGAACCTAAATCTAGCGCGTCTGCCAATTCCGCCATATCCGCAGAAAAAGCGGCTTTGCCGCTGTAGTTTACATCAAAATAAAAAATGAGCCACGGGGGAATCGAACCCCCGACAACTTGATTAAAAGTCAAGT
>DKZK01000042.1:0-30939 GCA_002493625.1 Lachnospiraceae bacterium UBA7076
GCAGACGGAGCCCTGAGGACAATGACGTAACGGTACTAAGGTGTCAAAATACACCACCTAAGTACCGACGTCTTCAAACGATTTTTTTATATTATACCGTAAAAATTCTTAGGGCGACAGCTCTTTTTTTGTGTACACACATAATGGGTTAATTGTACATAAATTAACATAACAGACTAAATGTTTAAGAAATGGAGAAATAAAATGAACAAAAAGGTTTTTTTAAATGCGGGACATGGAGGAAGCGACTCCGGCGCAGTGAAATATCTTGTGGAAAAGGATGTTAATCTTAAAATGGCAAAGGCGTGCCATGATTACCTTACTGCAAGAAACGTTGATGTTCTGATGGGAAGGGATGCGGATGTTGACCGCACAAGCTCTCAGATAACAAATATGTGCAATGACTACAATCCTGACTGCGCGGTAGATATACACAATAATGCAGGCGGCGGGGATGGCTTTGAGGTGTATCACTCAATAAATTCAGGCAGCAGGGGAATCCCTCTTGCAAAGGCGATTGAGGCGGAGGTAATAAAAATCGGTCAGAACAGCCGTGGTCTTAAAAGTCGCAGGGGTGACAACGGCGACTATTATTATTTTATCCGGCAAATAGCATGTCCGAGTGTTATTTGCGAGGGAGTATTTGTTGACAATAAAGCAGATGCGGCGCAGGCAGATACTGATGAGGAGTGCAGGGCATTTGGGGAGGCTTATGCAAAAGGAATTTTAAAATTTCTTGGAATATCTGATAGTGAAGCACCCAAGCCAACGCCTGATGAGTCTGAAAAATCGGATGTCCCGGTATCTGAGGGCTATTTAGTAAAAATTACTGCAAATAATCTGAATATACGTGCAGGTGCAGGAACAAATTATAAATATACAGGATCAATAACCGATCATGGGGTATATACTATAGTTGCGGAGGCAGACGGACCGGGGGCAACAAAGTGGGGAAAGCTTAAGAGTGGCGCAGGCTGGATATCCCTTGATTATACCAGAAAATTATAAATTTCGTATATAAAAACCATAAACAAAAGCCTTGTGTTTTGCTGTCTATAATGGTATCATATAAAGATGCTGGAGTATTATATAATTGCATTATCTATGTAAACAATAAAGCTTAGGCTGTTAATATACAATTATTTGCAAGAGGTGGAAACGTGGTAGATGAAAACAGAGTTAAGCTTATGACAAAGCTTACGATATATGAAGAAAAGCAAATGCACAAGGCTATTGGCATGAGCAGATTTTATAAAAGGGATTATGTAAGAAGCAACGTGCTTAGAACATGGGTTGCAACAACCGTAGTTTACTGGTCGGTTTTTGCAGCGTACATATACATGCACTTTGAGGATGTGCTTGCCAAAATTAATGAATACGATTATTTCGATATAATGTATAAGCTGCTTGCAGGGTACGTGTTTTTTTGTGCCGTATATTTTGTCTTTTCGTCGCTTGTGTACGGGTATCGGTATGAGAAGGCAAAGACGGGGCTGGCTGAGTATAACGGCAATCTGAAAAGACTTATAGCCATAGATTCCGGTGAGGAGCCGATTGTCAAAGTGGTTGATGATAACGCAAGGGTTTCCGGGGAAATGAATACGCAGCGTACGGATGCAAATCAAAAGCTAAAGGTAAACAGGATGGAGCTTATGCGTAAGCAGCAAAGGCTTGAGGAAGAAAAGAAGGAACAGGAAATAATACAAAATGTCCGTATGCGCAATGAGAGGGTTGCCGCAAAAAATGAAGTTCTTTCAAGGCAGCAGCGGGAGGCTGAGGAGGACAAAAGACGTATAAGGGAACGTAGACTGCAGCTTGAAAGAGAACAGATGGAAAGACTTAGAAATGAGAGACTGCGAAGAATGCAGGAAATGAATAGACAGAATCATACATTTAATGATGAGTCCGATGACGGCGAAGGAGGAAAAATATAAATGTCCGGTTTATTGACAGTTAGGGATGCCATAAGAGATTTTTTGAGGAAATATGATGAAATAACGACACCTTTAATCAGGTTTGTCATAGCTTTAATTGTTTTTAACTGCGTTAATTCCATGTATGGATATTCAGGGTTGTTTGAGAGAGGAATGGTTTTATTTCTGCTTGCCGTTATATCTGCATTAGTTTCGGATATAGTTGTGGTGCTTATTGCAGGAGCAGTTATGTGCGTAAATGCGTTTTCTGTTTCTTTAGAAGTGGGAGTGCTGTTTCTGCTTATGTTTATATTGATATATTGTATGTACATGAGAATGTTTCCGGAATGCAGCTGGATTTTAATACTTGTCCCTGTGATGTATGTGTTAAACCTTCAGTATGCCGCACCATTAATTGTTGCAATATTTGTAGGCATTACGGGAGCGGTTCCGGCAGCATTTGGCATACTGCTGTATTATTTTTCAACATATGTAAAAGAGGTTTATGATATTTTGAATGCGGCTGTTGTTGATGAAGAATTTCAGGCATTCACGTATATTGTGAAAGGAATTACAAAGAATAAGGAAATGATTGTTGCGGCAATCGTTTTTGCAATCGTGATTGTTATTACAAATACAATACATAGACTGTCATTTGATTATTCATGGTATGTTGCCATAGGTGTAGGCGCGGTATGCAATATTATATTCTTTATAATTTGCGGTTCAATGCTTGATGTGAGTGTCGGAGGCGGCGCTGTGGTAATGGGCTCAATTGTGGGCGCTTTGGTTGCACTTGTAATTCAGGTATGCAAAAGTGTTGCTGATTATTCCAAAAAGGAAAGCGTTCAGTTTGAGGATGATGAATACTATTATTATGTGAAGGCAATACCAAAGCTTGGAATGCCTGCAAAAAATAAAAATGTTAAGACAATCACGGAAAAAGAGGAAACGGTTGCACAGGAGGTAAGAAAAAGGGCACCTTCCCATCAGGAGTCAAGGACGGGAACAGGCAGACAAAGAATACAGAGTGAGGACAGGACAAGAAGCTCTGCATCATATCAGGCAGGAAGAACAAGTGCAAACAGAACAAATCCGGTGAGAGCGAATACAGGCTCAGGAAGAACATCTGCCGGCAGAACAAGTACTGCATCGGGCAGGACAGGTACTGTATCAGGCAGGACAAATATAAACAGAAGCGATATAAACGAAACGGATAAAGAATAACTTTTAAGCATAATAGTTTGTTTTTGAGGTGTTATTTTTGAAAAAAATATTGGCTGATATAATTTCACATTTTGACTGGTTGTTCCTGCCAAAGATAACCTTTGCAGATATATTGGAGATTATTATACTTTCATATTTAATATATCATATTATCCTTTGGTTTAAAAACACAAGAGCATGGACATTGCTTAAGGGCATTGCCGTACTTTTAATTCTCATGTCCATATCATATGTGTTTAAGCTGAATACACTTATGTGGATATTCAAAAATACAATAAATGTCGGAATATTAGCGGTTATTATACTGTTTCAGCCGGAGCTTCGCCGTGCCCTTGAGGAGCTTGGAAGAAAAAAAATATTAGCAGACGTAATTATAAGGGACGATAAAAATGTAAAGAACGATAAGCTCAGTGCCGAGGCAATTCAGGAGCTTGTAGCGGCATCTATTGAGATGAGTAAAAATAAGACAGGCGCGCTTATTGTTGTGGAGCAGGATGTTGCCCTTGGAGAGTATATAAGTACGGGAATAAATATTGATGCTGCAATTTCAAAGCAGCTTATCGTAAACATATTTGAGCATAATACTCCGCTTCATGACGGCGCGGTTATCATACGGAACAACAGAATAATTGCGGCTACATGTTATCTTCCGCTTACGGGAAGGTCGGATTTAAATAAGGACTTGGGAACGAGACACCGCGCGGCGGTGGGTATAAGTGAGGTTTCCGACAGTATCACAATTATTGTATCTGAGGAGACCGGTGCAATATCGGTTGCACAGGGAGGTGCGCTTACAAGCAATTTGGATCCTGAGACACTTAGAAAGCAGTTTACTTCTCTCCAAAATAAGGCGAAAGAATCAAGACGCCAGAAAAGGAGAAAAAAAGGAGGGAAGAAGAATGAAAAAAAAGCTGTTAAATAATATTAGCTTAAAAATAATTTCAATTATTCTTGCCATTGTTTTCTGGCTTGTTGTTATGAATGTATCCGATTATTCAATGACTGTCAAAATAGAGGATATTCCCGTTCAGCAGCTGAACGGTGAGGTGCTTGAGGAATTGGATCAGGTATATGATGTTGCAAGCGGCGATACGGTTGATATTATTGTCAGAGGCAGAAGGTCGGTGGTAAGTAAGCTTGGAAAGGATGATTTTACCGCTACTGCCGATTTATCGTCCATGTCAATAACCAATACGGTTCAGATTTTTGTGACGCCAAAATTAAGCTCGCTGAATGATGAAATTTCAATAAGCTATGTAGACAATACTATGAAGCTTAATCTGGAGGATAAGGTTGTAACCCAGTTCCCGATTAAAGTAAAAACGGTTGGAGAACCCGCCGATGGGTATGCGGTGGGAGACATAGAGGTAAGACCGAATATTGTCAATGTTGAGGGACCGAAAAGCGCTGTTAATAAAATAACGGAGATAAGAGCAACCGTAAATGTTTCCGGATTTAGTACTTCATGTGAAAGAGAAACCTTGATTGAGCTTTATGATGCTTACGGCGAGGTCATACACAATGATAAGCTTTCTGTAAGCCAGAATAATGTTAAGCTGAATATAAGCCTTTATCCGGTAAAAAATGTGGCGGTTCATGTTTCAACGATAGGCACTGCCGGAACAGGATATGATGTGGCGCAGGTTGTTTACCAGCCGCAGACGCTTCAGATTGCAGGTCCAAAGGAAAAAATTGATAAGATTGCTTCCATTGAGATTGATGACCTGTCGGTAAGTGGTCTTACGGAAAATTTTGAAACAATGATAAATGTAAATGATTATCTGCCGGAGGATGTTTTTGTTGTCGGAGAAAATAAAGACATTGCGGTAAGCGTTACAATTGAAAAGTTGGAAAGTGTCACATATGACATAAATGTCAGGGACATTACCCTTACGGGCAGGAATAACAAATATACATATGAGATTGTTGTTCCTGACGGATATAAGGTGACAGCGTCAGGACTGGAGGATGCCATGGACGGGCTTGACATTTCGGCAGTAAAGCCGGGCATAAATTGCGCTGAGCTGTCCTTAGGTACAAATAACAATGTCACGCTTGTACTTAAGGAAATTGACGGGATTACATATGAGACAAGCGGAACAATAACAGTGATAGTCAAGGAAAAGTAGGTGATGGTATGATTGAAAAGCTTAAACGTGCGGTTGAAGAATGCAGCTATATAGTTTTTTTCGGCGGGGCAGGGGTTTCCACTGAGAGCGGAATACCGGATTTCAGAAGCGTTGACGGTCTGTATAATCAAAAGTACAAGTATCCGCCTGAAACTATTATAAGTCACTCCTTTTATATGAGGAATCCGGAAGAATTTTACGAGTTTTACAAGGATAAAATGCTTTTTTTGGACGCAAAGCCAAATGCGGCGCACTTAAAGCTGGCGGAGCTTGAAAAAAACGGAAAGCTTAAGGCTGTGGTTACGCAGAATATAGACGGGCTGCACCAGGCGGCAGGCAGTAAGGAGGTGCTTGAGCTGCACGGCTCCGTACACAGAAATTACTGCACAAAATGCGGAAAATTTTTTGACCTTGAATATATAGTAAAATCTGAAGGCGTGCCAAAATGTGATGAATGTAACGGCATAGTAAAGCCTGACGTTGTTCTTTATGAGGAGGGGCTTGACCAGAGCACCATTGCAAGAACCGTGGAGCATATATCCCATGCAGATATGCTTATTATAGGCGGAACATCGCTTGCGGTATATCCGGCAGCGGGGCTTATCGATTATTTCAAGGGAAAATACCTTGTAGTAATCAATATGGCGCCTACGGCAAGGGACGTGCATGCGGATATACTTATAAAAGATAAAATAGGACAGGTATTTTCACAACTGTAGATTGAAATAAAAACAGGAGCTGTTGCACTGAAGTGCAGGCTTCTGTTTTTTATTTTTGCGAGCAACAATCCAGGTGACTGCTTGCGGCGGGGTCTTTAAGTTGTAAAAAATTTGAAAATTAAGTTGACATTTCCTCATGACTGTATTATTATACTATTGTACTAAGCAAATAATACACTGTTTGATGATATTCTGTGCCTGGCTGCACCGGTAGCGTCAGTCCATAGAGTTTTCGATTTACGAGGTAAATCGGAACAGATGCCGAAGGTAAATCCGGAATGGCTGATGTTCAAACAAAAAGGAGGATGAGATATGGAAAAAGATAAAAAAGGCTGTTTTAATAAGATTTTAACTGTAATAGTCTTAGTGATTGGTTTTGCTTTTGTGAAACGCATGATTGAGATTGGGCAAGCAGAAAAAAAGGAGGTAAAATAATGTCATGGAAGTTTACAAGTGATGCACCCATATATATTCAGATTATGGATGAAATTAAGCTGAGAATAGCCAGAGGAAAGCTTAAGGCTGGGGATAAGGTGCCATCGGTCAGGGAGCTTGCCGTTATTGCAGGCGTAAATCCGAACACAATGCAAAAGGCGTTATCAGAGCTGGAACGGGAGGGAGTTCTTTACAGTCAGAGAACATCAGGCAGGTTTGTTTCGGACATATCCACTTATGATACGGATATGAAAAGAGACGTAGGAAAAAAATATATAAAGATTTATGTTGATGAAATGCGGCTGCTTGGCTATGATGATGATGAGCTTGTGGAGGCTGTAAAGCAGTATATTGAAGAAAGTGAACAGCTTTCAGAGCCCGTCATATAGCGGCTTTTAAAAGAGATGTTTCAAATTGGGAAGGAGAGAAAAAATGAGTGATTTAGTTCAGATTGAACATGTGATTAAGCACTATGGTATGAATAAGATTATATTTCAGGATTTAAACTTAAATATTGTAAGCGGTAAGATAATCGGACTGCTTGGACCGAACGGAAGCGGAAAGACAACGCTTATAAAGCTGCTGTCGGGTCTGCTTTCTCCGGCTCAGGGAACGATACTGATAGATGGGAAGGCGATAGGACCTGAGACAAAAGCCGTTGTGTCCTACCTTCCGGAGAGAACATATTTCAATGAGAGCCTTAAGGTGAGAAATCTCGTAAATATGTTTAAGGATTTTTATGCTGATTTTGATGAGGAACGAGCATATAAAATGATGTCGCTTTTAAATATTGATCCTGAAATTGTGCTGAAGAAACTTTCAAAGGGTAATAAGGAAAAGGTGCAGCTTATTATGGTTATGAGCAGAAGGGCGAAGCTGTATCTTTTGGATGAGCCTATTGCAGGCGTTGACCCTGCCGCGAGGGATTACATTTTAAATACCATACTTACAAATTATGACCCAAATGCTTCGATAATTTTGTCAACCCATCTTATATATGATATTGAAAATATACTGGATGAAATTATTTTCTTAAAAAACGGTGAAATTGTATGTCATAAGGATGCAGACGAGCTTAGGGCAGAAAAGGGGATGTCTGTAGACGAAATATTCAGGGAGGTGTTCAGATGTTAGGAAAGCTTATAAAAAATGAATTTATCAACAGGGGAAAGCGCGCTGCGAGCATAATCATTGCATTTTTGTGTTTAAGCTTAGTTGTGGCCCTGATGGGTGCAATAAATGAATACACATATATAAAAAATGATTTTTTCCGTTTTTCATATATGCTTATTATAGTAATATTTTCCATATCCGAGGTTGTGGTTGTGTCAGCATTGCTGATAGGGGCATTACAGGATTTTGGACAAAGGTTTTTCAAGGATCAGGGATATCTGACACATACGCTTCAGGTAAAAGTATCTTCCTTAATGTTAGCCCGTATGGTGTTTGACCTTGTGCTTTTTGTGGCTATCGCTATAATTATCCCGTTATCTATCTGTATTGCTGTCCGTGATTTCTCAGCCGTCAGTGATTTGTTTGATAGTATAAGGTTTTCACTGGAACGCAGCGATTCCGGTCTTGAAGCTTCAATCGTAATTGTAGATGTTATACTTACATTTGTGGCAATTCTTATATATGCGCTCTCCGGTCTTTGGATGTTTAATGCGTCATATGCCATTGGGCATGCGTTTAACAATGCAAAGAGATTAATGTCCGTTGTTGCTTTTTGTGTGATTGGCATCATTAACTGGATTATAACGTATATCGTAGGATATTTAACATTGGAAAAGAATATTTTTGATATTAAGTTATTTGTCGAATCTACAAATGATGATGTAGTCGCTATGGTGTTCCTTATCGTTATAATTGCTGTTTCCGCCATTTCAGTGGCAATATATGCATTTATAACAAGCTATGTATGTAAAAAGAGATTGAATCTTGAGTAGATGATGTGGATTTTCAAAGCATCCTTTTCACAATAGAATCAATCAGTTCAAAAAAAAATGTTGACAAATGCCTCTTTTATGTTATATTTGATGTAGAACAAACATAACATAAAAGAGGCATTTGTCGTCTGTTAATATGAGGCAATCAGGTATATAATAGATGATAGGCGTTTCGTTGGAACACATGTCGAAGGCAAATATAAAACGGCTGATGTTCAAAAAATAGGAGGTGTTTTTATGGATGCTGAAAAATTTACAAGAAAATCTCTTGAGGTTATAGAAAACTGCGAGAAGCTTGCATACGAGTACAACAATCAGGAAATAGACGAGGAGCATCTGCTTTACAGTCTGCTTACCGTTGAGGACAGTCTTATATTAAAGCTTCTGGAAAATATGCAGATAAATGCCGCTAGCTTTTCAAAGGAGTGCGAGAAGCTTGTGGCATACAGACCTAAGGTGTCGGGAGGAAAGCTTTTTACAAGCCCGGATTTCTCAAAGGTGCTTATACAGGCTGAAAAGGAAGCAAAGCAGATGGGTGACGAATATATATCCGTCGAGCATATTTTCCTTGCCATACTTGAGAAGATGAATAAGGCGGTAAAGGGTCTTATTATGGGCTACGGCATTACGAGAAATAAATTTCTTGAGGTGCTTGCCACAGTAAGAGGAAACAAGCGCGTTGAGTCCGATAACCCTGAGGCGACATACGATACGCTCAACAAATATGGTTATAATCTTGTGGAGCGGGCGAGGGAGCAGAAGCTTGACCCTGTTATAGGACGCGATAACGAGATAAGAAACATTATAAGGATTCTTTCCAGAAAAACCAAGAACAATCCTGTGCTAATCGGTGAGCCCGGCGTAGGCAAGACCGCAGCCATAGAGGGGCTTGCACAGAGAATTGTGAGAGGCGATGTGCCGGATTCCCTGAAGCATAAGGAGATATTTGCCCTCGACATGGGAGCCATGCTCGCAGGCGCAAAATACAGGGGCGAGTTTGAGGAGCGGCTTAAGGCTGTTCTTGATGATGTAAAGGCGTCAGACGGAGAGATTATTCTTTTCATAGATGAGCTTCACACAATTGTGGGAGCAGGCAAAACGGAAGGCTCCATGGATGCGGGGAACATGCTTAAGCCTATGCTTGCAAGAGGCGAGCTTCACTGTATCGGCGCAACGACACTGGATGAGTACAGAAAATATATCGAGAAGGACGCTGCGCTTGAAAGACGTTTCCAGCCTGTTCTGGTGGACGAGCCAACGGTTATTGATACAATATCAATCCTCCGTGGAATAAAGAACCGCTTTGAGGTTTTCCACGGCGTAAAGATAAATGACGGAGCGCTTGTTTCCGCGGCAACCTTATCCGACCGGTATATAACGGATCGTTTTCTCCCCGATAAAGCCATAGACCTTGTGGACGAGGCGTGCGCCATGATAAAGACTGAGCTGGAATCCATGCCTGCCGAGATTGATGAAATATCAAGAAAGGTAATGCAGCTTGAGATAGAGGAGGCTGCCCTTAAAAATGAGGAGGACAGCTTAAGCAGGGAAAGGCTCACGGCGCTGCGCAAGGAGCTTTCCGAGCTTAAGGATAAGGCAAACCAGATGAAGGCTGTCTGGGAAAATGAGAAATCAGGCGTGGAAAATGTCCGCAGGCTTCGGGAGGAGATAGAGGACTTAAATGACCGTATACAGATTGCCCAGAGAAATTACGATTTGGAGAAGGCGGCTGAGCTTCAATACGGTAAGCTGCCGCAGCTTAAGCAGGAATTGGAGAGCCTTGAGGCTGAGCTTTCCCAAAAGGACAGAAGTCTTGTCCATGAGGTCGTAACGGATGAGGAGATTGCAAAGATAGTATCCAAATGGACGGGAATACCGATATCAAAGCTTACGGAGACAGAGCGGAATAAGACGCTTCACCTTGCGGATGAGCTGCACAAGAGGGTAATCGGACAGGATAATGCCGTGGAGCTTGTATCGGAAGCAATCATAAGGTCAAAGGCGGGAATAAAGGACCCGACAAAGCCTATCGGCTCATTTCTTTTCCTTGGACCTACGGGCGTTGGAAAGACGGAGCTGGCAAAAACGCTTGCGGCGGCTTTGTTTGACAATGAGGCAAGCATGGTCCGTATAGATATGAGCGAATATATGGAAAAGCACAGTGTTGCAAGACTTATCGGCGCGCCTCCGGGATATGTAGGCTATGACGAGGGCGGACAGCTTACGGAGGCAGTAAGGAGAAAGCCTTATTCTGTGGTACTTTTCGACGAGATAGAAAAGGCTCATCCTGACGTGTTCAACGTGCTTCTTCAGGTGCTTGATGACGGACGTATTACAGACGCAAAGGGAAAAACCGTAGACTTTAAAAATACGATTCTCATCATGACCTCAAACATAGGCTCAGACAGTCTCCTTGAAGGCATAGATGCATCGGGAAATATTAGTCCTGCTGCGGAAGCCTCCGTAATGAACAGCTTAAAGGCGCATTTCAGACCTGAATTTATAAACAGACTTGACGAAATCATCATGTTCAAGCCACTTGATAAAAATGCAATAGGCAATATAGTAGGACTTTTGCTGGCTGACCTTAACAAGCGTGTATCTGACAGGGAAATAAGGATAGCCCTATCGGATGCGGCAAAGAACTTCATTATCACCGCCGGCTACGACCCGGTATACGGCGCAAGACCTTTAAAGAGATATATGCAGAAAAACATTGAGACACTTGTGGCAAGATGTATTCTTGCGGGAAATGTGTCCAAGGGAGCCACAATCACGGTTGATGTAAGAAACGGAGAGCTTGTGATTGTTTAAAAGTTATTGCGTTAAGATAAGACCCGGAGGCGGGGCAGTCGCACTAAGATGCAGGAATATGCATCTTGGTGCGACTGCCCCGTTTTTTTGCAATAACATGTATGTGAAACGACATAAAACCGCAAAAAATGTAGATAAAAACATCTGACATATAAGATATAATAAAATCAAGGAGGGGACTTTATATGAAGAAAAAGATAATTATCTTGGTGTTGTGTATTTTGACGGTATTCGGCTGTCTTGCCTTTTACATGACCAGAAAGCATGAGATGAAAGATGCGTGGTGTGCTACTTTTCACTATGGGGAAAATGGAATAGCAGCAGGAGGCGAGGCATTTTCCCCAATTAAGATTAATGCAGTAAACGAGATGAAAATCAACGCGAATTTACATATTACTGCAGGGGAATATACCATAGGGATATATTATATTCCTGAGGATCATATTATGTACAGATTTCACTATGCAGACGAAATTGAAAAAGCGCATATGTATGAGACCGGTGAGTATAATTCTAAAATGGCTACCGCAAAAGGCTTGGATTGTGTTTATAAAAAAACCACAGACGTTTCTGAGACATTTATGATTGATACTGGCGGCTGGGAGGATGGACTATATGCAATAAGCGAGATTACGTCAGAGGATGCCGACCTTTATGGAACAGTATCGGTTGACTATGTGTATTATAACTGGACAAAACTGATGGAGAAGGTGACAAAAAATGACAAATACGCCCCTTTTTAAAAAGATGTTCAATAAAAGCTTCTTTTTGCAACAACATGTATGTGAAACGACATAAAACCGCAAAAAATGCAGATAAAAGCACCGTACATATAAGATATAATAAAATTAAAAATAATAAAAATATTAAGGGAGGGATTACTATGAAAAAAACAAATTTAAAGGAAAAAATTTTTATCACGGCTTTTTTGCTTGGCATGATAGTGTCATTTGGAGCTGTAACGGCAAAAGCGGCATATTCAGAATCTAAAAATGGCAGAATGATGGTTTATAATTTGACCTTAAGCTCAAATGACTGGAAAGCATACACGTACTGCTGTGAGGATGCAAGCAGCTATGCTTCCATGTTTTTGTATGACAAAACAAACTGCGGCGGGAATGCATTTTGGGCAGACAGCAAAACCGTTCATGAAAGAACATGGGTGAGTTTTACATCGGTATATTGTACATATGCGTCCATAAATAAAAACAGTTCATCTGCAAAATCTGCCAAAAGCGGACACGCATTAAAGGAACCAAATACAAATATTCCGTGTTTAGATACTTTGTATTTAGACAAGAGTAAATAGGAGCGTATATGAACAAAAAAATAATTATTTTGATTTTATGCATATTGGCGGTATTCGGTAGCCTTGCTTTTTACATGACAAGGAGACATGAGCGGAATAATGTGTCATATAGTTCCTTTAATTATGGGGAAAATGGAATAGCAGCAGGAGGCGGTGAGGGTATTTCTACAATTAAGGTTAATGCAGTAAATGAGACGAAAATCAATGTGAATTTACATATTACCGCCGGGGAATATACCATAGGAATATATTATGTTCCGGAGAATAACATTATCTATAAATCCCGCTATGCAACGCAGGAAGAAATGGCGCATATGCGTGAGACGGGTGAACTTAGACCGGAAGCGTATACTACAGAAGGCTTGGATTGTGTTTATAAAAAAACCACAGACGTTTCTGAGACCTTTGTGATTGATACTGCCGGCTGGGAGGATGGATTATATGCAATAAGCACGATTACATCGGAGGATGCCGACCTTTATGGCACAATATCCATCAACTATGTGTATTATAACTGGACAAAATGGATGGAGAGGGCAACGAGAAATGACAAATATAATGATAAATACACCCCTTATTAAAAAAATGTTCCGGTATAAAATTTCCTCTGCCTGCTTTTTGACAGGCATAGTTGTCTCGTTTCTGGCATTGTATTTTGGAGTTGCAAATCAAAGGGAGCTGTCGCTTGCCATGGAAGAAATCTCCCGATATCAGTATGCGTATAGCTGTGATTTCATCGTGTCCTTCCGCGATATAAGCCAGATGCTTTTTCCTGATTACGGTCAGGGCAACTGTATTATCAAAAACTTTGAGGTTTCGGTGGATGATGCAAATGGAGTTATTCTGAGCGATATTATCGTGTATGCAAATGAAGAAATATATATGCCTCTGGAATCAGGGGCATGGCCGTCAAAGGAACAATTGTCGTCGGATGAAAGATTAGCTGTGTTGGGAAAAAAACGTAAAAAGAACGTAATCACTGAAAATGGAAAGGATTACATATATATCAGCGGGCAGAAGTATTATGTCTGCGGTTATCTGTCAGGGAGCATAAGCACTGAATTTGATTCATATGTTGTACTTTTTTATGATGCGCTGGGAGAAAATGTCAGAAGTCAGATGGCGACAGCGGAGGGCTCTGTTCAGATTTTCGTATCGCTGCTTAGCAACAGCTACGACGTGAATTTACTGCGTGATTCCTTTGCAGAAGAAATCCGAAGCTGCGGTCTTGTTGAGGAAATGTACGGCTCCACTGACTATGAGTCTATGGTAGGAATACATAGTAATACCGGCTATTTTTGGATTTTTGCATACAGCCTCATAATTTTGACGCTGGTGTCCAATTTCTGGCTTCGTGAAAGGAAAAAGGAGCTTTCAATACGGAAGGCTTTTGGGTATAAGGCTTCACAGCTTGTTAAGCTTTTGCTTTGGGATTTTTCACTGCTTTTAATAGTTGGCGTGACGGCTGCTATTTTGCTGGCAGTGCTGATTCAGCGCTTTTTGCTGGAAGGAATTATTAACCTTGAGGGTTCGATAAAAAATATTTTAATGTCCATAGGTATTTCTTTATTGATGCCGGTGGTGTCAATCATTATTCCGCTGCTTTTTATAAATAGGGAAATGCCTGTGAATGATATTGGGAAAAAGGAAGTATAAAATTGTTTATCAGAGATTATTTTAAAATGGCGTTTTCTCTTTTCTACAGAAGACGCGGGCTTCATTTTGTGGAAATCGGCATTATCTGTCTTTCCTTATGTGTATTTATGCATGGTATCGGAAGCCTTTATGATTCCTATCAGGGAATGATACAGGTAAAGCAGCTTCTTAGTATACCGACAGAGGAGCTATATAAGGTGCGTTTTGGGAATATAACTAATTTGTCCGGAAAAAATTCAGCGGATATTTCCAATTTTGTCAGTAAATTAAAGAAATCGCCAAAGTTTGATGTGTCAGGAAGATATTTTTACGAGGCAAGTACATTTGTCAATGAGGAAAATGACAGTATATACGCGGAAGTTTTATATATGGACGAGGCACTGCTTCCGATATGCTCAATAAAATCCTCCGTAACAAAAAAGCGTATATCCCTCGCATCGGACAATTATGTTGGGATAGCGGTTGGAAGTGAGTTGAAAAAGCATATGCCTTTGGGAAGTATATGGTATGATGATTATTATGATGTATATTATGAGGTCACGGACCATATACAATGTGATGAAGAATGGTTTTATGATTACATGATAGGCGGGAGCGGAACTAAAAATTTAAATAACATTATATTGGCGGATGCCTCTGAACAGGTATGCAATCCCTCCAATTTTTTCCTGAGCTTTGTGTATATGAATCATGTGTTTGTGGCTGCGGACAGCCGTGACGAGGATGAGCTTGCCGATTATGTGGCGGAGTGTGCAAAGGAGTATGACCTCCCTGTATACATAACCTCCGTTGAAAAAATGAAGGAGGATTACATTAATTATTATAAAACCTATCTTAACAGAATAAATATGCAGACAGCTATTTTTACAATTATGTCATTAACGGGTATATACATATTGATTCTTTTATTATTTGATTTACAGAAAAATACCATATACATTATGAGCATATACGGGTTGGGATACAGACAGGCGAAAAAGGTATTTGGGATAGTGTATGCAATCATATATCCGGCAGGTCTGCTTGCAGCTTATATGATTAATTTTTACATAACAAAGCCGTGGTCAGGGCTTCAGAACAAGGGCGTTAGTCTTTTAATGAAGCTGTGTAGTCTTACCGTGTTTGTATTTTATATAATTAATTGCGGCATTTTGTTCAGAAGGATAAAAGAAATATATAAACGGGGAAATGTAATATGATTGAATTAAAAAAAATTTCAAAAATATATAAAAGAGGAAATATGGAAACGGTTGCCCTCAATGATTTTTCGCTGACAATAAACGAAGGTGATTTTGTGGTCGTTGAAGGGGTTTCAGGGACGGGAAAATCAACGCTGCTTAATATTATCGGGTGTGTGGATAAGCCCTCAGCCGGGGAATACATTTTTGAAAATGATGCTGTGGATTATTCTGACATTAAGAAAATAGAACTGCTTCGGAAGGAAAAGTTCGGATATATTTTTCAAAATTATGCGCTGATGGATAAATATAATCTATATGAAAATATAGAAATGCCATTGATGGCAAGAAAAATTCCACCAAGAGAAAGAAGAAAAATAATAAAAGAAAGCCTGGAGCTTGTTCATTTAAGCGAGCCTGTCCGGAAATATCCAAACGAGCTTTCGGGCGGGCAGCAGCAGAGAGTGGCAGTTGCAAGAGTTATCGCGATGAATGTTCCGGTTATTCTGGCAGATGAGCCTACGGGAGCATTGGATGAAAAAAATGCGGAGGATATTACGGATTTGCTTGTTGAGCTAAACAAAAAGGGAAGAACAATCGTGCTTGTTACCCATAATACGGATATGATAAACAGAATCAGAGGTGGGCTTGGCGACAGCAGCAATTATAAATATGTTTATATGACAAAAGGTTAGGCAACTATAATAATATACCGCCTATTTATCCTCCTTGGAATAAACAACCTTTCCGTCAATAATGGTATAAACCGTATTTGTAAACGTATTCATGGGATTGCCGTCAAATATTGCAATGTCGGCGTCCTTTCCGATTTCAAGGGAGCCTACGCGCGCGTCAACACCGCAAATTTTTGCAGGATTGATTGTGATTGCCTTGTAGGCTTCCTCTAAGGGAAGTCCTGCGCGAACGGAAAGTCCCGCGCATAGGGGAAGATACTGTATGAGGGCGACAGGGTGGTCGGTTGTGATGGCGGTAAGCACTCCTGCTTCATTTAAAACGCCGCAGGTTTTAAAGCTCATATTTGCAACCTCGATTTTATTTTTTGATGTAAGGTCGGTTCCGACGATTGCAGGGAAGCCCGATTTTTTAACGTACTCTGCAACAAGGTGTCCCTCTGTGCAGTGGTCTAAGGTTATGTTTATATCAAATTCCTTTGCAATTCTGATTGCAGTCAGAATATCATCAGCCCTGTGGACATGGATTTTCATGGGGATTTTTTTCTGAAGTACGGGCTGCATTGCCTCCATATCCGCATCGTAGCCGTCCTCGGGCTTATATAGTCTTGCTTTCTGCAAGGTTTCTCTGAGAAGCGCCGCATTTGCCATACGTGTGGAGGGGTATTTGTTCTGGTCGCTATAGCATACCTTTGGATTTTCACCAAGAGCGGCTTTCATTGCGGCAGGAGCCTTCACAATCATATCGTCAATACATCTGCCGTGCGTTTTTATAAATGCAAACTGTCCGCCTATGACATTTGCGCTGCCCGGACCTGCAAGCACGCCTGTTATGCCTGCGGCAACAGCCTCGTGAAATGCTGCGTCCATCGGATTTATTGCGTCTATGGCGCGCAGTGACGGAGTTACGGGATTTGTGCATTCGTTGCAGTCGTCGCCGATTGTTCCCTTTTTCTCCTCCATAATTCCTATGTGAGAATGAGCGTCAATAATTCCGGGCATCACAAGGCATCCGTGTACATCTAAAGTTATATCGTTATCATTTTCGGGCAGGTCGTTCATGTCGCCTATTTCGCTTATCATTTTTCCGGTTGTTTTTATATATCCGTTTTCAAGCACTAAATCATTCATAGTTATTATTTTTCCGCCTGTAATGAGCATTTTAAAAGCCTCCGTTTTTTGATTAATAGTCATGAGGATGTTGCGACAGCTGCATCCGTATATAATTAAAATAGTTTATAAAAAGTATTAACAAAAAATATTTTTTCACACAAAAAACTAGTAAAAAATTAGAATAGGTAAAAAATTAAAATAGAAAAAGTTAGAAAAGTACAGAAAAAATTTGGAATGGAAAGTTTGAAATAAAAAATAACAGTTGACATTTGGGCGTTTATATGGTAGATTATTCAAGTATTTTGAAGAAGCAGAGTATCCACTCTCACCTTAGCGCATGAGGCGGCTTGGGTTAATAGAATTTTAGATAGGATTTGTCATATGGTGCAGCCATCTTTTATTTTAGCGTATGTGTGGATAGTTTGTCTATCCATTTTTTTTTGGAGGTGTATATTATTAGCGAGGTAATGATTAATGAACAAATTAGAGATAAGGAGGTCCGTGTTATAAGCGAGAGCGGAGAGCAGCTTGGCGTTATGACTTCAAAGGAGGCCATGAAGCTTGCCGAGGAAGCAGGGGTTGATTTGATAAAGATTGCTCCAACTGCAAAGCCGCCTGTTTGTAAGATTATGGACTTCGGTAAATATCGCTATGAGCAGACCCGTAAGGAAAAGGAAGCCAAGAAAAAGCAGAGGGTTATTGAGATTAAGGAAGTAAGGCTTTCACCTAATATTGATAAGAATGACCTGAACACTAAGGTGAATATGGCAAGGAAATTTATTTCAAAGGGTGATAAGGTTAAGGTAACTCTCCGGTTTAAGGGCAGGGAGCTTGCTCATGTCAATACCTCAAAGGCTATACTGGATGAGTTTGCCGAACTGCTTTCAGACGTTGCGGTTGTTGACAAGCCTGCTAAGTTTGAAGGTCGTAGCATGATAATGTTTTTAGCTGAAAAACGCTGAAATTATAATAATTATAGATGAATTTAAGGAGGAAAAAGATATGCCAAAGGTAAAAACGAAAAGGGCGGCTGCAAAGCGTTTTAAAAAGACAGGAACAGGTGAATTAAAGAGAAATAAAGCTTACAAGAGCCATATTCTTACGAAGAAAAGTGCAAAGAGAAAAAGAAATCTCAGAAAAGCAACCATGACTGACAAGACAAACAGCAAGGTTATGAAGAAGATTTTACCATATATTTAGTGTTTAGGAGGATAGACGAATGGCAAGAATTAAAGGCGGCGTAAATGCCAGAAAGAAACATAACAGAACACTTAAGCTTGCAAAGGGCTACAGAGGTGCCCGTTCAAAGCAGTATAGAGTTGCAAAACAGTCAGTTATGAGAGCACTTGCAAGCTCATATGCGGGAAGAAAGCAGAGAAAGAGACAGTTCAGACAGCTTTGGATTGCCCGTATTAATGCAGCAGCAAGAATGAATGGACTTTCATACAGCAAATTTATTTATGGTCTTAAGCTTGCAGGCGTTGAGCTTAACAGAAAGATGCTCTCAGAGATGGCAATCAGTGATGCGGAAGGATTTGCAAAGCTTGTTGACGTAGCAAAGTCAAAGCTTGCTTAATATTAAAATAAAAGGGTCTGTTGCAGTAAGAAGTTAGGCGTGTACTAATTTATCTGCGGCGGGCTTTTTTATTTTCAAAAGAATATTGAAGCGGAAATAAAATTTTCGCTTCAACTCAAAAATATATGAATAAAAAATAAAAAAACAGTTGACATTACAATCTCTAAATGGTAATATACTACTTGCGTTGAGCGTGTGCCCAATGCTTTTATATTGAATGCGGGAGTGCTGGAATTGGCAGACAGGCTAGACTAAGGATCTAGTGATGGCAACGTCGTGAGGGTTCAAGTCCCTTCTCCCGCATTAAAAAGCCTTGATTATTTATCAGGGCTTTTTTGGTACATGTGTTATGTGTGTCTGAAAAACAAAAAAGAGAAGCAAGGGTGCGCTTCTCTTTTTGGTCATATGGTATGGTTATTGTCCAATTAAAAACTGGAAGATTGATATAAGAATGATTTATTTTCCATATGACATATACATTCTACCATAAAATGCCATTTAAAGCAACAAAAATACAAATTAAATTTTAGGATTTTGATATGGAAAAAAAGAGAACTATAAAAAAAACCGAATATGATAAAAATGGGTTTACGGATATTGTAAAATTTGTATATATAGCAATAATCTTCAGCGTATATATGATAGTTACGCATAATAAATATTTTGATATAACCAAAACAAGATATTTATTTTTTGTGTCCGTATCAATACTTTTTATTATATTTTATCTGGCTGCTGGGGCGATTACAAAAATTTTCAAGGATGAAAAATTTGAGATGGGTAATTTAGGAATTGATAAACCGGATTTTAAGCTGCCTGTTACGTGGATGCAGTTTTTTCTGATATGCAATATTATATCCTTTCTGTTTTCTGCTCAGAGAAAAAGCTCCTTCTATGGTGAAGAAGGAAGATATATGGGATTTTATATGTCCTTTGTTATATGCGTTGTAATTATTTTCCTGTCTAAGGGCTTAAAAACCTGTGAATGGCTGTATATGCTTTTTCTTGCCACTACATTTTTTTCATATACTGTTGCCATTGCACAGCATATGGGGAGTGATTTTATGCATTACAGGGACGGGATTTCAAAAAAACAATTTCATGTATTTATGTCAACCTTCGGAAATATAAATATTTATGCAAGCTTTATTGTAATATCTCTTGCCGTTGCAATCTCCGTATTCGTTTTTTCAAGAAAAACGGTATATAATATATTTGCAGGTATTATTGTTGTTATGGGCGGAATGTCAATGATGGTTGCAAACAGTGACAGCGTATATATGGGTATATTTGCCATTGTCGTTGTTTTGTTTGCACTGGCCATACGGGACGGATATGTTTTCAAAATGCTTGTGTGCATAAGCGGTCTGGCAACAGGCAATCTTATTTCGGCACTTGTAAACCGGTATATTGTAAAGGAATATGACAAACGTGCGGGCGTAGCCCGCTTTCTTGACAATACGAGGACTGCGCTCATATTGACGGCTGTTGCTTTGCTGGCCTTATTGATTGCATATTTTATGAGGAACAGAACGGAGCATATAAATAAAAAACGCGCGTCACTTATATTTCTTATTGCTGTGGGAGCAGGGCTTGTAGTATTTGTGATTACAGGAAACGTCCTTAAGCTTTCCTTGTTTGATTTTAATTATAAATGGGGGACATACAGGGGATATATATGGACGAAATGTGTGGAGCTTTTTAATGAAGCTCCGCTGATGCGCAAGTTGTTTGGATATGGACAGGAAACCGTAAGAATGCTCACTGTCTCCAATTTTCATGACGAGATGCTTGAAATTACGGAGAGAGTGTATGATAATGCACATAATGAGCTTCTGCAGTATTTGCTGACAATAGGTTTTTTTGGAGTTGTTTCATATGTGGGAATGGTGGCAACGACATTTATTTATATTTTAAAGAATAAAAAAAGAAATATAATAACTTATATTTCTGCATCCGTTATTTCAGGATATTTTGTCCAAAGCCTGATAAATTTAAACCAGCCTATGACTACGCCTCTTTTCTTTGTATTTATGGCAATGGGAGTTGGCAATGCGGCGTATGTAAATAAGACTTAAAATTATTGTAAAAGGGGGATAAGATGACTGATTTTCTTGTAAGACATTTTGTGAAAAATTATGAGCAGCTTGATAATCCGCTTGTGAGGGAACGCTATGGGATTTTCAGCTCCATTGTCGGTATTTTCTGCAATATTTTCCTTTGTGTTTCGAAGCTTTTGATAGGTATAATGTCAGGCTCAATTTCCATTATATCGGATGGATTTAACAATCTTTCTGACTGTGCAAGCTGCTTTGTGACTATTTTGGGCTACAAGATGGCTGCGAAGCCTGCGGATAAGGATCACCCTTTTGGACATGGAAGAATGGAATATCTCACATCGCTTGTTATTGCAGTGGTCATTATTGTTGTGGGATTTGAGCTGCTTAAAAACTCATTCGATAAGCTTATACACCCAACTGAATTGGAGTTTTCTTATATGGCTCTTGTTGTCATTATAATTTCCATTTTCGTTAAAATCTGGATGGGATTCTTTAACAAAAGGCTTGGAAGGAGGATTAACTCCAGCATTATGCTTGCCACATCAAAGGACAGCATGAATGATGTTGCGGCAACCTCGGCCACGCTCATTGCCCTTGTGGGATCCCTGTGGACAGATTTTCCGCTTGATGCAGTAATGGGTATACTGGTATCTGCATTTATTCTTATTTCAGGCTTTGGCATTGTAAAGGAAACGGTGGATTTGCTGTTAGGACGCCCTGTTGACGAGGAGCTTGTGAAAAAGCTTGAAGCTATAGTCAGTGCGAGTGATGTTTCTCTCGGCATGCATGATCTTGTTATACACAGCTACGGACCGGGCAATATGATGGGAAGCGTTCATATTGAGGTGGATTGCAGAAGAAATATTATGGATATCCATGAAGCAATCGATGAGCTGGAAAGGGAAATATATAACACTCTGAAAATAAATATTACTATTCATATGGACCCTGTTGATCCTGAGGATGAGCTGACAAAGGAGTGCAGGCAGATGATACAGAGTATTGCCAGAGACATTGACAGCTCTCTTTCGGTGCATGATTTCAGGGCATTTACATGCGGGGATAATATAAAGCTTGTTTTTGACATGCTCATACCCTTTGACTGCAAGATAAAGGAGGAGAGTATAAAGAGGAAAATAGATGACAGGCTGGCGCATGGGGAGAAAACGTATATTACGGTGATTACCTTTGATAAGGGATAAATGATTTATAAATTATGTAGGATAAATGATTTATAAATTATATATGGACAAATTCCGTATTTTATTGTAGAATGTCCATGTTAAAGGCGTTGAAGAAAACAAGTAGCATGTATTGGCTGCCACAGAAAGTAGCTGGTTGATGAGAAGCGCGGTAAGATATGCATGTGAATACATTTTGGAGCTGCACTCTGAATTTAGTAGGAGCTGACGGTCTGGCATCCGTTATTTTGCCTGAGTATTAGTTTTTGATACTTGCTGAGACGGTGATTGTGAGGTCATCGTGAATTAAGGTGGTAACGCGAGGTTATGGCTTCGTCCTTAAACGGGATGGAGCTTTTTTATTTTCTAGGAGGTTATTATGGAAATTTACGAGGAACTGGTTGCCCGCGGACTTATAGCGCAGACGACAAATGAGGAGGAAATAAGAAGACTTATAAATGCAGGAGAGGCTACATTTTACATTGGCTTTGACCCTACTGCGGACAGTCTCCACGTGGGACATTTTATGGCTTTATGCCTTATGAAAAGACTTCAGATGGCGGGAAACAGACCGATAGCTCTTGTGGGCGGCGGAACGGGAATGATTGGCGACCCATCAGGAAGAACTGATATGAGGCAGATGATGACGAAGGAAACAATAGAGCATAATTGTCAGTGCTTTAAAAAGCAGATGTCCAAATTTATTGATTTTTCAGAGGGCAAAGCTCTTTTGGTAAACAATGCGGACTGGCTTTTAGACCTTAACTATATTGAGGTTCTCCGTGATGTGGGAGCGCATTTTTCAGTAAACAGAATGCTTGCTGCCGAGTGTTATAAGCAGAGACTTGAAAAGGGCTTGAGCTTCCTTGAGTTTAATTACATGATAATGCAGAGCTACGATTTTTATGCATTGTACGAGAGATACGGCTGTAATTTGCAGTTTGGCGGCGACGACCAGTGGTCTAATATGCTTGGAGGAACGGAGCTTATCAGACGTAAGCTTGGAAAGGATGCCCATGCAATGACAATTACCCTTCTGCTCAATTCGGAGGGCAAGAAAATGGGCAAGACACAGAAGGGAGCGGTATGGCTTGACCCTGAAAAAACAACTCCGTTTGAATTTTTCCAATATTGGAGAAATGTTGATGATGCGGATGTAATAAAATGTATCAAGATGCTTACATTCCTTCCGCTTGAACAGATTGCCGAGATGGAAAAATATGAGGGCAGCGAGCTTAATAAAGCAAAGGAAATTCTTGCATATGAGCTTACTGCGCTTGTTCACGGCGAGGAAGAAGCAAAAAGAGCTTTAGAGGCTGCAAAGGGACTTTTTGCAGGAGGCAATACCGAGAACATTCCTTCAGCGGATATATCTGAAGACGATTTTAAGGAGGGCAAAATAGATATTGTCACCCTTCTTGTAAAATCAGGACTTGTAAGCTCACGAAATGAGGGAAGGCGCGCCATTGAGCAGAAAGGCGTTTCAGTCAACAAAGAAAAGGTAGAAGATTTATCCGTTTCATATACAAGTGAAGATTTTTCGTCTGAGTTTATTTTGCAGCGGGGAAAGAAAAATTTCAGAAAGATTAACCTTGTTTAAGCCTTAGATATGTTGGATGAAAACAGTTTTTGCAGAATTATTTTCAGGGTAGATGCATATATTTGTAAAAAAATGTGAGAATAATATGCTTAAGCTTCCTGAAACTGACAGTAGCAATAGAAATCTGATTAAAACAGCCATAGCGCTTATGCTGGCGCTTGCCGTTTTTATGTGTATTTTAAATTATAGGGAGGAGGTTCTTGCAGTTGTTGGAGAACACTGGGAGGACCGACTTCCTATTTATTGTGTTGACACTGACGAGAAGGTTGTCAGCCTTACCTTTGATGCCGCATGGGGGGATGAGGATTTAAAAGATATTCTGGCAATTCTGGAAAAGCATAACTGCAAGGCTACCTTTTTCGTTACCGGCGACTGGGCAACAAGATACCCTGAGGCAATACAGCTTATACATAAGTCGGGGCATGACCTTGGCAATCATGGGGCAAACCACAAGCATATGACTAAGCTTTCCGCAAAGGAAATGCAGGAGGAAATTGAAGGCTGCCATCAGCTTATAAAGTCCATGACAGGGGTGGATATGGATTTGTTCCGGGCTCCTTATGGTGATTACAATGAGAGTGTAATCATGGTTGCAAATGCAAAGAAATATTACACGATACAGTGGGACGTTGACAGTCTTGACTGGAAGGACTACGGAGTAGATGATATAATAAGCAGAGTAAGTAATCACAAGAATCTTGGAAACGGATCCATTATTTTACTTCACAACGGTTCTAAATATACATGTGCCGCATTGGACCGTCTGCTTACAGAGCTTGAAAATAAGGGTTACAGCATGGTGCCGGTGTCGAAGCTTATATATAGGGAAAGCTACACCATGGATCATACAGGCAGACAATTTAAGCGATAAGACAATTTTTAAAATATAATTTACAAAATTGTTTGGAAAATGATGTTTTTTATGGACTTATATCCGTCTTTTTAGTATAATTAATGAATAATGTCGTTTTTACTTTGAGAGGCTGTTATGAGAAAAATTATTAATACATTCAGATACGGATCATTATATACGAAAAAAATACTTATTTATGCATTGCTTGATATTATTGCATTTGTTGTACTTGGCATTCTGGCATTGAGTACAAGGTTGATGATATATTTTTTCGGGCTTGTTGTATGTGCTTTTATATTTATCTTTCTTATGCAGACATTGAGTATTCACGGCATGGATGAAATAAATCCGGGAGATATACCTCCGAAAGAAAAAAAGGTTAAGAAGCAGAAGGAGGCAAAAGAACCTAAGGTAAAAAGAGAACATAAACCCAGGGAGCTAAAGCATGAAAAGTCAAAGCCTGAAAGACAAAAGAAATTTCACTTTAGCATAAGGGAATTTTTCGGTTTGCAGGACAGAAAAAAAGATAAGCCTGAAAAGGAAGCAGCTTTTGAGGAGACATCGCCAAAGCAGAAACGACAACAAAATAGCAAAGCAGTTCAAAAGCCAAAACAACAAAATGGCGAGGTGGTTCAAAAACCGAAGCGGGACGATATAGAAAAAACGGCACAGCCAAAACAAAATAAAAATGTTGAGGATGACGAAAATAAAAATCTTATTGTGATTCGTCAGGTGTCTGATGAAACGGCAGATTCCTATGACAAGAGAAAGATAAAGAGAACCCTTTATAAATATAAGGTTAAAAAGGATCACAGACTTGTGCTTGTGGACATCAGCAAGAAGTACATGATAAAGCAGTGCCCGGCATATATATGGGTTGCAGACAGGCAGTTTAACATGCTGCTTTTGGAGGAAGAACCAAGGCATCTTGCAATTCCTCTCGGACGGATAAGGGAAATTACATATTTGAAAAAGCAGTCGGCAAATGTTGATACTGATTATCCGATGTTCCATAGGAATAATCTGCTTACAACCGTATTCAGACCGTATCTTCCGGATTATACGCATAATACGGTTGCTTCGGATAAAAATTCCTACAAAAATCTTTACGGAATAACAGGAGGAATTTATTTTACAAACAAATCGGCGAAAAATTTATTTGACCTTCTGAATGTGGAATTCAGGGTGGATGATAAGGTTACTACATCAAGCAAGGTAAACATTTTTTTTAAGGATGCGTATAAAGCAAATATTATGCTCAGGGATAGTGTAATAGATGCCAACGGATATGCAGACAGTATTGCCAATACGCTTGAAAATATGGTGAAATCCACTATAAGCTATATGGAATTTAAGGATACCCTTAATCTAATGGTAAAAAATAAGCTTATTACACAGGAATTTGCCTCACATTATATGGGAATGTGGGATAAGCTTAAAAAATAAAAAAGGAGAGATATTATGTTAGGACAAGAAAAACCAACCGGTGCATGGGATTACAGATACTTACCAAATAAAATGATTGAATTAGTGAAAAATCTGGGAGATATGAAGCAGGCGGGCACAGGATATTTTTCTGATACCGAGTCAGAGATGCTTACTGTTCTTGCATATCTTAATTATGGAGAGGAAACAAACATAACGGAATCAATGAAGGAGCAGATTGATGCTGCCGTTAAGCATGTGGAGGAATTAAAGCTTGAAACGGTAAGGGAGGATGCAGAAAGATATCAGTTTTAACTTCCTGTATAATATGCAGTTATGCTGTCGGATATTTCTCCAAGTATTTGAGCTACGCGTTTCTGGTCAATTGACGAATATTGCTGGTAAGCAAAGTAGCACCCCTGAACAAGCATCGTAATATAAATATTGGTCTTTAAGTCTGTGCGCAGTTCAGGATGCTCATTATAAATAAGCTGTTTTATGTTTGCTTCCAGTGCCGATACAAGAATATTTACCCTTGAGCCGGAAAAAATCGTCTTAAAAAGCTTTCCTTTTGACGTGGCATTATTAAATAATTCTATGGTGGTTTCTTTAATATGCGCCAGAATATCGCTCTTATAGGTGAGGGATTCCATAAGCTCATCAATAAGCTTTTTTTCAATTTGTTCTGATAAATCGTATATATCCTTGTAATGAAGATAAAAGGTCTGCTTGCTTATTTTTGCTATTTCCGTAAGCTCCTTTATTGTTATTTTTTCTAATTCTTTCTTTTCACGCAAGGTAAAAAAGGCATTGTAAATGCTCGTTCTTGTTTTGTGTATTCGAATGTCCATTGCTTCTCCTTTAAAAATAGAAAATGATAAATGGTTTTATTTACTGATTATATAGCATTGTAATATATTTTACCATAGACAAATATATAATTGTTTGTAAAAAACAGACTGAGGCTGCTCAATGTCAGGACAAATTCTGTATTATGCTGTATAATGGCACAAAGTGGGTATATTTTATATTTATGATATATCCGCAAATCGGATTAATACAATACAAAAGGGAAGGAGTTATCAGGATGGAGGAATTATTTAAGGAGTTATCTGCATTGTCTCAGGTAGAAGCCATTGCGTTAGGCGGTTCGAGGGCAGGCAGTGACTTTGATGATAAATCGGATTATGATGTATATGTTTACTGTAAGAAAGATATTTCTGAGGAAATACGCAATGCCTTGCTGCAAAAATATTGCAGCCGGATTGAGATTGGAAATCATTTTTGGGAATATGAGGATAACTGCATATTAAAGAGTGGTGTGGATATTGACATTTTATATCGTGATTTGAACGCATTTGCAAAAGGAATTTCAGAGGTGGTTGATGAACATGCGGCATATAATGGATATACTACATGTATGTGGCATAATCTTTGTACCTGTAAGATTATTTACGATGAGGATGGAAGACTGACATCATTGCAGGAAAAGTATAAAATTCCCTATCCGAAACAGTTAAAAAGAAATATCATCCAACGAAATATGCAGCTGCTTCGCTATGCAATGCCTGCCTATGAAGTGCAGATTGTCAAAGCTGTAAAACGAAATGATATGGTTAGTATTAACCATCGCGTTACAGAATTTTTAGCATCCTATTTTGATGTGATATTTGCATACAATGAATTAACACATCCCGGTGAAAAGCGTTTAATTGTACTTTGCGAGAAGCAATGCAAACAATTGCCGGAAAATTTTCGAGAAAATCTGGAACAATTATTTTCTGATATGTTTAGCAGACCGGAATGTATTCCAGTGGATATTGATGTAATTGTCAGTGAGTTGGAAAAACTTTTACGGTGTCAACGAGAGAACACTCAATGAAGAATGATGTATTTTACAAAGCGATTGAGAAAGGGAGAACTGTTCGTGATTGTATTATATAAAATTGCTCTCTATCGACGGTTTCTTAGAAATTGACAATATATATTGAAAGACTTAAAATGTAATGTGTGTTTTAAATATAGTTTGCGGTTGGTTTAATAAGTGGCGGAATATTACAGCATATGGAGATATGACAGGGATTGTCTATCCGGATGATGTATATCACTGAAACAGATGCAAAAGAACATAGAACAATTACAATAGGAGAGGAAGGATTTTATGAGGGTTTTGATTGTAGGCGCCAGTAAGGTTGGCGAGGCGGTAACGAAATATTTGTGTCAGGAGGGACATGATGTTGTTGTAATAGATAGTGAGGCAGACAGAATAGACTTGGTAACAGACAGGTTTGACTGTAATGGTTATGCGGGGAATGGCGCTTCCTTTGAGCTCCTTAACAAAGCGGGCGCTGCTTCATCAAAAATGCTTATTGCGGTTACAAAGAGCGACGAGACAAACATACTCTGCTGCTCGGTAGGTAAAAAGCTTGGAATTAAGCACACGATAGCGGCAATAAGAAAACCGGAGTACAGGTCTGAACATAAATTCCTGAAAAAGGAAATGGGAGTGGACTCCATTGTAAATCCTGAGAGAATGGCGGCAAATGAAATACATAAAATGCTCCGGTATCCTGACGGAATTGAGATTGAAAGATTTGGTGACGGAAATGTTTTCGTTGCAAGCATTACAATTAAAAAGGGAAATATGCTTGTAGGAACAAAGCTTTTTAATTTTAGGGAAAATGCAGGCGGGGATGTGCTTGTCTGTGCCATAAACAGAGGTGGGAAAGCCGTGAGCCCGAAAGGCGATACAGAGATAAAGTCAGGCGACAAAATAACCGTTCTTGCCGTGGGCGAGGTTATGGATGCGTTTCTGAATAAAATTGGAATAATAGGAAAGGTTATTAAAAAGGTTCTGATTGTAGGCGGAAGCAAGATCGGATATTATCTTGCGGAGCTTATGCTTCAAAGCGGAATAAAGGTTAAGCTTATAGATAAAAATCCCGACAGATGCAGGGAGCTTCTGGAAAGCTTTCCAAAGGTTGAGGTTTTATGTGGCGATGGAACGGATGCAGGACTTTTGGAAAAGGAGCTTGCAGGCGTTGACGGATGTGTTACCGTTACGGGAAGCGATGATGTAAATCTCATAATATCCATGTTTGCAAAATCCTTTGGAATAGAAAGAATATCAGCAGAGATAGACAATGAAAATTATAACAACATGATATACAGCAGTGGTATCAGTCATATTTTTTCCACACAGGACGTAAGCATGGCAGGCGTGATAAGAAATGCAAGAGCAACGGCTGGCTTGGGTGACAAGGATACAGGAAATATTAAATGGCTTTATACACTTGATGAAGGCAGGGTTGAGGCTGTTGAATTTGAGGTGAAGGAAAGCTTTAAATACTGTGGCAGGCAGCTTATGAGCAGTGATTTTAAATTAAAGGAAAATGTCCTTATTGCCACTATTATAAGAAATGATTCAACGGAAATAGCGAATGGCTCATCGGTAATTAATGCGGGAGATAAGGTAATTGTTGTATCGGCAGACAGAAAAATTACAGAGCTGTCGGATATTTGCGCATAAGCTTATATCGCTGTACGCGTGATGATTTTCAAAGGATGGGAGAATACAAATGGAATACATACTTGCTGGTTTTTTATTTTTGCTTTTTATGATTATCGTAATAAGCATTTTAAATGAAAAGCTCATTAAAATACCAAATGATATAGCGTTAGTGCTTTTTGCCTTTGTTTTCAGTGCAGTTATAAAGGTACTGCAGGCAACAGGGCTGTTCAGCTTTTCAAATACCATTATAGGTAAAATACAGGGCTTTAACTTTCAGGAATTTTTAATGGATGGTATACTTTGCTTTATGCTTTTTGCAGGCGCAAGCGGAGTGAATTTTAACCGCTTTGTAAAAAACATAAAATCCATAAGCCTTTTGGCTCTTTTGACAACGGTTATTTCCTCATTTTTATATGGAGGATTATTTTATCTTGTAAATTTGGGATTAAAGCTTGGATTTTCCATATGGATGTGTATTTTGCTTGGCTGTATCGTTTCACCTACCGACCCTATTGCGGCAACCTCCATCCTGAAGAAGGCAGGACTTTCAAAAAATGTTTCGACGGTTATAGAAGGAGAATCGCTGTTTAACGACGGAACAGGCGTTGCGGTTTTTGTCTGTATAAAAAATATAGTGAATGATACGTCAGATTTAAGTTTCCCGGCGCTTATGGCAAAGGAGCTTTTAGGGGCAATCGCCATAGGACTTATAATTTCATTTATCATGTTTTCGCTTTTAAAATGCACGCGCAATCCTATACTGCACATTTTTATAAGTATGTTTGACGTTATGGCGGCATATATAATCTGTGAGCATTTGGGATGCTCCGGCGTTATTGCGTCCGTTGTGTGCGGTATATACTTTTCAAAATGCATGGCGGGAAAAGAGGAATGGCGCAAGGTTGTTGACCCGAAGGATTTGTACGAGGACTTCTGGCATATAGCTGATACGTTGTTTAACAGTATATTATTTATTCTTATTGGAATTGCTCTTTTAAATATGCCATACCATAGGAGCCTGTTTCTTTTAATCGTAACTGCTATTGTGGGTAATTTTATTGCCAGATATGCGGGGGTATTTATATCGACACTTATCATAGGTAAAAATAAAATACCAAACAGATACAGCATAAATGAATTTACTACTCTTATGACATGGAGCGCCCTGAAGGGCGGGCTTTCACTTGCCCTTGCATTTAGCTGTGGGGAATTTTTGTTGCCGGAAGCATATAATGTTGTACTTATTGTGACATATGTAACAATGTTCTTTACAATTGTGGTGCAGGGACTTACAACAAAAAAAATGTTTGGGGTTGTGGAGAATATGAAAGCAAAGAGGCTTTGATTTTTATGGACATTATTAAGGAATAGAGACTGTTGCACGAAGGATATTTACAGAGGAAGAACATCAACGTGCGATTGAAGCACTCTCAAAAGATCCGGACGCTGTTAAGCAGAGTATTCCTGACGATAGCAAGATTGTCAAAAAGGGCGTTAGAGGTATATCAGTAAAAATATACCCCGAAAATGAATGATAAAATTTTAAGCAAAAGTATTGACTTCCACGTAACGTGATACTGTATTCTTTTCTCATAGGAGCAG
>DKZK01000042.1:31285-33962 GCA_002493625.1 Lachnospiraceae bacterium UBA7076
AAGCCAAGTTGCAGAATTAACAGGAATAAGCACACGAACATTACAATACTATGACGAGATTGGATTGTTAAAGCCAAGCGAATTGACTGAATCCGGCTATCGCCTGTATAATGATGAAGCCTTACAAAAGCTACAACAAATTCTTTTTTTTAAGGAATTGGGATTTAAGCTGAAAGAGATTAAAGAAATTCTGCAAAAACCTGACTTTGATAGAATTAAGGCTTTCAAAAGGCAAAAAGAGTTGCTTCTGCTGAAACGCAATCGGACGGATAGACTTATACAGCTTCTTAGCCGCTTGGAGAAAGGAGAACAATGTATGAGTTTTAAGGAATTTGACCTGTCTGATTACATCACAGCTTTAGAAAATTTTAAAAATCACAGCATTGATGAAGTTATCAAAAATTGGGGAAGTATTGAAAATTTTGATATGTTTATTCAAAAAATCAAAGATGATGAAGCAGAGGTAGCCAAGCTTGCCATTCAGCAATTCGGCAGCATTGAAAAGTACACCGAAGCCATGAAACATAATTTAGAGCATTTTTCTGAACTCATGGATACACAATTAACGGAGGAAGTGAAAGAAATCGGAAAACAGTCTGATATACTGTATGGTAAACTAACCGCCGATTTGTCAGAAGATGTTTCCTCCTCCAAAATTCAGTCCATTGTTCAGGAAATATGGCAGTTTATACAGCAAAACAGCACTAACGTATCCATATCTTGTAGTAAATCCTACATGAATATGCTTATCAACGCATATTCAAACGATTATGTAAAAAGCATAACTGATAGCAAATATGGAAAAGGGGCTTCTGATTATATTGTAAAAGCGTTCCACTATTACTCGGAGAATAACGCTCCCGAAAACAATTAGAGCCATTTTAGAGTCAACAGGCATAAAGCAATTTTGGAAACGTCCATTTATCAGCATTTTCGGGATTGTATCCGTTACTTGAACCTAATAGCGTATGTCCCACCAAAAAATTGTCTGCTTTGGTGGACAAAGGACTCTGCCTGCTACGCAGGCTGCTTAGGATATATGCCACCTAAATGCCTATGTATTCAAACGATTTTTGTTATTATACCATGATTACATTCTGCATAAACGCGCACCTCAAAACCTGCAGTTTTTCGGTGTTCGTTACACTCACATAGGTCCGAAAACATTTGTCTGGCTGCGAGCAGCCATCAAATGTTTTCAGACCTGCGTTCGCATTTATGCGTTCATTATACCATAATTTCACTTCGTTTCATCATGGTTCGCGCACAATGAGCCAAATGTCTGCTCCGCAGTCGCTTGGCTCATTGTGTATGCGTATATTATACCTTAAATAATTGTAATAAAGCAGATGTTCTTTTAATTTCATATTTTGTTTGAAAGCTATAGGCTCACACGTGTATTAATTGACAAATTTTGTACTGATTTCTCCGCTGGACAGATTTTCAATCGTTTCATCTTCATACCTGACCTTTAGGGAAAAATCCTCATTTATTTCAAGCGCTTTTGCCTTGGTTTTGTTCTCGCCTGATATGACATATATGTCCCTGCCCGTTGTCATGGTAAGCCTTCTGTATTCATCAAGATATTCCTCTTTGGCACAAGGCCATTTCGACGACATAATGTCAAGCTCCTCAATAAGTGCAGCGGCAAGCTCTGCCCTGGATGTTTTTTTGCCTGTTTCTGCATATATGGAGGTTGCAATATTTTTCAGATCATCAGGAAATTCATTGGAGCGTTCATTTACATTTATTCCTATTCCCACAATAATATGCTGTACATGTCCGCTTTCGCTTTCTACGGAAAGCTCTGACAGGATGCCGCATATTTTTTTATCAGACATATAAAGGTCGTTTACCCATTTTATGGAGGGGGATATGCCGGTAACCCTTTTGATTGCGCGACTTACGGCAACGCCTGTCCATGCGGTAATTGCAGGACAGTCCTTTGGAAGACAATCAGGGCGAAGGAGCATCGACAAATATATGCCCGTATCCTTTGGGGACATAAAGCTTCTTCCAAGTCTGCCGCGTCCGCATGTCTGTTGGTTTGCCATAACCACATATCCGGAGTCTGCGCCGTCAAATGCAAGCTCTCTGAGCTTTGTATTTGTGGAGTCCACTATGTCAAGACAAAGAACATGTTTCATTCTCTCTCTGGAAAGGTATGACATAAGCTCTCCTGCCGTAAGCCTATCCATATCCGGGTTTTCCAGGAGGCGGTAGCCCTTATTTGTAACGGAAGATATATTATATCCGTCATTCCTGAGCGATTTTACGGCATGGCTTATAGCCATACGGCTCACGCCAAGCTCCGTACTGATTTTTTCGCCGGAAACATAATCATTTTTTTTCTTTAAAATTGCAAGTACTTCTTCCTTTATCATGTTAAGCTCCTTTTAGGGAATCGTGTATTTATTATGTTTTTTGTTCATTATAACACTAAATTTTTAAATGTGTTTATTTATTTGTGAAAAATAATTGTGGAAAAAATCTGTGGAAATAATCGCGATAAAAATTTGTTTTATTTTTTATAAAAAACTTATTGACTTTGTCGAAAGGAAGTGTTATATTAGTCTAGCTGTCGCAAAAAGATATATGTTGCACAGTAAAAAACAGATGCCGATTTACTACATAAATTGGTACAACGAACGGTCATCGATTTATTACATAAATCTTA
>DKZK01000006.1:0-96435 GCA_002493625.1 Lachnospiraceae bacterium UBA7076
AACCCTTAATGCGATAACTAGAATGCAGTGGTTGGGAAGTGGATGTAGGATGCTCAATATTTTCAACTTGATAATTGGGATGAGCTTATAGTTCGCTATTCGGAGGATGAGATTTGGAAGATTAATGAAAGGTTTCTAGATATCCAAACAAGTTCAGGGCGAGAAATATACTTATCACATAATCCGGAAGAGTATATAGGTAAAACGGGATTTTATTCTAGAGAACTCCAATATCTGAAAGATAATGGCTATCAGTTTGTTGATGAAGGGGGGATTTGGCATGCAATTGATAGAGATTGTTTTTATAATAAATATATTGACATATTTGACGCATGTATGGATAAAATGTTTGGTACAGATATCAAAAAAATAGAAGCTGTATGCAAGTTTGAAAACAGAGGTTTTTTTAGATTAGAATACAAATATTATCCTCATAATTATAGAATTGTGGTAGAAAATGAACTAAAAACATTTAATATAGAAATTTTTGACGCTGAACAAGCATCTAATTCTTTGTATCGAATTTGTAAATTTAAAAGTGAGCTGAATGAAGAATGGATTGAGGAGTCAATCAAATTGCTAAAGGCTGTCTTGTTAAAAAATGAATTTAATATGTACTTTCATAAAGACGGCAAGTACTACAAGAAAAATGCCGATGGAATAAAAAGGGTCAAAAACATAGACGAGTTACAAGCTGACATACAAGAGCAACGAGAAAGGCATAAGGAGTTATTGAATGAATGAGAAAAATGTTGCAAGTAAATATTTGGAATATAGAGAAAATGTACTAAATTATACTAATATTGATATGAATTTGGAATTAGAAAATGATGAGCAGGTTTATATTGCTGTTTTTGATATTCCGACGGAAAGTGGTATTTTATATGGGCATACAAAAACGCTGGCATTAGTTTTTGGATTAAATGTCCACATATATCTAGGAAATGGTGATGCTATTGTTGGATTAGAAAAAAATAGAGATATAATGAAGGCCATGCAATCTTTGTTTATTAGTTCTTCGCAAGTTTTAAAGAGTATGCAATTAGTGGATGACTATTCATATTATGAAAGCTCAAATGTTAGAGCCTATTTGAAAACCAGAAGAGGGGTATATTTTCATGAATTAACAAATGAATCTCGTGAGGAAAGATTTTTAAATATGTTAATGGAAAATGTGCTTATTACGATTTCTAAAAAGATATAGATGCTTCAAATGTTATCGACGGAAAATACTCACTGCTTGGAAAAATGACAGAAGCTGATATAAGATATATGAAAGATTTTGAAGGTGGGACCATAGGAAGGATTTTGAAGTATAGTCAATAGAGTAGACACATTTTTAAGAAATATTTTACTGAGGACAGAATTAAGCATGTGTCCAATAAACGTATCCCATTTCATTTGGTGTTAGATAACCAAGAGAGCCATGAGGTCTCTGGGAATTGTAGAATCCTTCGATGTATTCAAAAACAGAATGATAGCCGTCACGTGGGAAGCTATAAAATGGTACATAATGGAATACCTCGCCTGACGGCTTGAAGCGTCACTTCGTAGTGCCACCTCGCCTGACGGCTCGGAGCGTCATCTCGTAGTGCCACCTCGCCTGACGGCTCGGTGAATCCTGTCGGATTATGCAAGCCGTCCGAAAAATGACTGCTTGTGAGCAAGCTCCCCCGCAGTCATTTCCGTCCGGCTTGCGCACTACTCGTTACCTGTCCATGTTCTTTCTTGCGGTTGCAAGCATAAGCTTGATTCGGTTTACCTGATTCACCTCGGAGGCTCCCGGGTCATAGTCGATTGGGACTATGTTTGCATCAGGGTAAGCCTTTCTGAGCTCCTTTATAACACCCTTGCCCACTATGTGGTTTGGCAGGCAGGCAAATGGCTGTGCGCATACGATATTGCCGGCGCCGCTCTTTATAAGTTCAACCATCTCGCCTGTCAGGAACCAGCCCTCGCCTGTCTGATTGCCGATGGACACAATCGGTTTTGCATATTCCGCAAGGTGGGAGATATGTACAGGCGGCTCAAACCGTTTGCTCTTTTTAAGAGCCTTAACCATAGGCTTTCTGAGCATTTCAAGCGCCCAGATTCCAAGGTTCGAATTGCGGGCGGATTTCTTCGATTTGCCTAAAAATTCATATTTATAATTGTTGTTGTAGAAGCAGTACATGAAGAAGTCAAGCAAATCGGGCATGACTGCTTCGGCGCCTTCGGCTTCAAGCAAATCCACAAGATGATTGTTTGCAGAAGGAAGGAATTTTACGAGTATCTCGCCTACAATACCGACTCTCGGTTTTACAACGTCCTCATTGAGAGGAAGATTATCAAAATCATTTACAATTCCGTTTACAACCTTTGTAAAGCCTCGTCCGTTATTTTCCAGACATTTGATACATACCTTTTTCCATTTCCGGTGAAGCTTATTGGCAGAGCCCTTCACCTTTTCATAAGGTCTCGTCTTATATAAAACACGCATGAATAAATCACCGAATATAAGCGCTCGCATGGCTGCTATGACAACCTTTGGCGTAAATTTAAAGCCTGAATTTTTTTCAATGCCCTGAACGGATAAGGCAATAACCGGTATCTGAGGATAGCCCGCCTTTGCAAGGGCGCGTCTTATAAAGCCCACATAGTTTGTGGCGCGGCAGCCTCCGCCCGTCTGAGTCATAATGACAGCCAGCTTGTTCAAATCATAATTTCCGGAATTTATGGCATGCATAAGCTGTCCCACAACGATAAGGGACGGATAACATGCATCGTTATTTACATATTTAAGTCCTGTGTCTATAACCTCCTTTGTGGCGTCAGGAAGCATTACGATATTAAGTCCCATGCTGTTAAATGCCGGCTTCAGCAAATCAAAGTGAATCGGGGAGAGCTGCGGAATTAAAACCGTGTAATCCTTCATATCCTCGGTAAATTCAACTCTCTCGATTGAGCTTGGCGCAGGACAAGGAGTAAAATGCTGCTTCCGTCTTACATTGACGGCGCTTATAAGGGAGCGGATTCGTATTCTTGCAGCTCCGAGATTGCTGACCTCATCAATTTTAAGGACGGTATATATTTTGCCTGAATTTGTAAGTATATCGTTTACGCAGTCCGTCGTTACCGCATCAAGACCGCAGCCGAAGGAATTTAACTGTATAAGCTCAAGCACACGGCTTCTTTTTACATAATTTGCAGCCCTGTAAAGCCTTGAATGGTACATCCACTGGTCGGAAACGATAAGAGGGCGTTCCACCTTGGCAAGATGCGCAATGGAATCCTCTGTAAGCACGGCAATGTCAAAGGAATTTATAAGCTCAGGAAGTCCGTGGTTAATTTCAGGGTCCAGATGATATGGTCTGCCTGCAAGCACGATACCAAGCTTATCATTTGACACAAGGTATTTGATTGTTTCCTCACCCTTTTGCTGTATGTCATGCTTGACCTTTGCATCCTCAAAATATGCGGCGTCAACAGCCTCCGAAATTTCTTCGGGGGTTACGTCCGTGTATTTTTTAAATTCCCTGTGAAGACGTTCCTTTAACGCCTCTTTGTTGTCAAGGGCAAGGAACGGTCTTATGTAGGTTATGTCAGGAGCGGAAATCTCCTCCATGTTGTTTTTAATATTCTCCGCGTAGGAGGTTACAATCGGGCAGTTGTAGTGGTTATTTGCATCGGGAGACTCGTTTTGCTCATAAGGAATACAAGGATAGAATATTGTCTTGATTCCCTGCTTCAGGAGCCACATAACATGTCCGTGAGATATTTTTGCCGGATAACATTCGGATTCACTCGGTATGGATTCAATTCCAAGCGTGTAAATATCCCTGGAGGATTTCGGGGAGATAAGCACCCTGTATTTAAGGTTTGTTAAAAATGTAAACCAGAACGGATAGTTCTCGTACATGTTGAGAACTCTTGGCACGCCGATAACGCCTCTCACTGCCTCGCCCTCCGATAGAGGCTCATAATCAAACAGTCTGTTAAATTTATATTCAAATAAATTTGGAACGCCATGTTCATTTTTCTTAAGACCAAGTCCGCGCTCACAGCGGTTTCCGGATATAAACTGTCTGCCGCCTGAGAATTTGTTTATTGTGAGCAGGCAGTTGTTTGTACAGCCCTTGCAGCGTGACATACGGGTTTCGTAGGTAAGCGCCTCAAGCTGCTCCTTGCCAAGCATTGTGGTCTCGTGACCCTCCTCACAGTTGTTTCTTGCAATTAACGCTGCGCCAAAGGCACCCATAATACCCGCAATGTCCGGTCTTATTGCCTCACGTCCCGATATAAGCTCAAAGCTTCTAAGTACGGCGTCATTGTAAAATGTACCGCCCTGAACAACTATATTTTCGCCTAAGGATTTCGGGTCCGTAAGCTTTATAACCTTTAAAAGCGCATTTTTAATAACGGAGTATGCAAGTCCCGCCGATATATCCGCAACGGACGCGCCCTCCTTTTGCGCCTGCTTAACCTTTGAATTCATGAAAACCGTACATCTTGAGCCGAGGTCAATAGGACTTTCCGCAAAAAGAGCTATTTTTGCGAAATCCTTAATATCGTAATTTAAGGACTTTGCAAAGGTCTCAATAAATGAGCCGCAGCCTGAGGAGCATGCCTCGTTGAGCATGACATTGTCAACGACCTCATTTTTTATCTTTATACATTTCATGTCCTGACCGCCTATGTCAAGGATGCAGTCAACGTCAGGGTTAAAGAAAGCGGCGGCAGTGTAGTGGGCGATGGTTTCAACCTCGCCGTACTCCAACATAAGGGCAGACTTGATAAGGGCTTCTCCGTAGCCTGTGGAGCAGCCTGCCGCAATGGTAACCCCTTCCGGAAGAAGGGAATATATCTCCTTCAGCGCCCTTATTGTGGTTTTCAGAGGGCTTCCGTTGTTGCTGCTGTAAAAATCGTATAAAAGGGAACCGTCCTCAGCAACGAGGGCAGCCTTTGTGGTTGTTGAGCCTGCATCTACGCCAAGATAGCATTTTCCCTTATAGGAGGCAAGGTCGCCTCTTGTAACCTTATATTTACTCTGTTTTTCCAGAAATTTGTCGTAATCCTTCTGTGATTTAAAAAGAGGGTCAAGTCTGTCCACGTCGACGGAAATCTTCAAATCCCCCGAAAGCTTTTCGCTTATATCAGCAAGGGTATATGTTACCTCCTCTTTAGCATTAAGAGCAGCGCCTACAGCCGCAAAAAGGTGTGAGTGTGAAGGCGCTATGATATGCTCGTCAGTCAGGCTGAGTGTTCTTATAAATGCTTCCTTAAGCTGGTCAAGGAAGTGCAGGGGACCTCCCAAAAAGGCAACATTGCCCTTGATTGGCTTGCCGCAGGCAAGACCGCTTATTGTCTGATTTACAACAGCCTGAAAAATGGAGGCGGCAAGGTTTGGCTTTGTTGCGCCCTCATTTATAAGAGGCTGAATGTCGGTTTTGGCAAAAACGCCGCATCTTGCGGCAATGGGATATATTGTGTCGTAATCCTTTGCGTAGGTGTTCAGTCCGGAGGCGTCCGTCTGAAGCAGCGTTGCCATCTGATCGATAAATGAGCCTGTGCCTCCTGCGCATACGCCGTTCATACGCTGTTCAACGCCGTTTGTAAAATATATGATTTTTGCGTCCTCACCGCCAAGCTCTATGGCAACATCCGTCTGGGGCGCATAGTCCGTAAGCGCCTCGGAGACGCATATAACCTCCTGCTCAAAGGGAATCCCGATTACCTCTGCAAGGGCAAGACCGCCTGAGCCTGTTATGGTAGGAGCAACCTCTGTATTTCCAAGCTCCTTTGCTGCATTGTCAACAAGCTCCTTCAGCGTTTCCTTTATATTTGCAAAATGTCTTTTATATTCTGAAAACAGAATATTGTGTTCCTCGTCTATAACGGCTACCTTTACTGTTGTGGAGCCAATGTCAATTCCTAATCGTTTCATATTATATTTCGGCTTAAGCCGACCTCCTTAAAAATTATAAAACAAATAAATTTTAAATTACTCACATTTCGACAAAGACATTATATAGGAAAGAAAAATAAAATACAACAGTTAAAAGTTGGTGTACACGACATTTGTTTTGCTGAATATTATAATCAAAAAGGGGAAAAATATGGAAGATGGCTGCAAGGGTATTGTGCATCAGGTTGTTGCAGGCGATACTCTGTATAAGATTTCGAAGTATTATGGTGTGAGGCTTATTGATGTACTCAAGGAAAACCCATATGTGAATGTATATAACCTTCAGGTGGGGGATGAAATATGTGTGCCTACAAATGCTGCCGAGGAAAACAGAAGGTATTACACTGCAAGGGTTGGTGAGACGTTAGGTTCTCTTATAGAGGAGCTTGATACGGATATTGAGGATCTTATGAGATATAACAGGGAGCTTTATGAGATAAGCGTACCGCTTGGAACAATTATAAGGATACCCGGCAATTAGTTTTAATTTGCATTACAGTACACAAACAGCGGATTGTTCTTGTTTTTTACCGCTATATATTATATAATGTGACATAGTGGCATAGGAATCACTATGTCACAATTTTTAAGTAAGAGGAATGAGACCATTGAAATTTTTGTACAAGCTTGAATCAAAATACGGCAAATACGCAATAAAGAATTTATCATTATGGATTGTTGTCGTATTTGCGTTATCATATGTATTTGCTTTTTTACTGCCGGATGTATATATGACGCTCATTTTTTCTCCATATAAAATATTTGTCGAGCATGAGTTCTGGAGAATCTTCACATGGATTTTTACCATGCCGGGCGAGTTTGATATGTTTACCCTTGTCATGCTGTTTTTCTATTATTCCATCGGAACATCTATTGAGATGTCCATCGGAACCTTTATGTACAACTTATATATTTTTGGCGGAATGCTTTTTACTACCGTAGGAATAACCGTAACAAGCGCCATATGTTATTTTATGGTTAATGATGTATCGGGCTATATTTCGTTTATGGGCGGGGAAATTGCAGGGTTTTATCTGACCTATTTCATGACCATAAGCATATTTTTAGGCTTTGCGCTTGTACATTCGGATTCCTTTGTCATGCTTTACTTCCTGATTCCGGTTAAAACAACATGGCTTGCATTTGCAGATGTCATATGGCTTATGTACTATTTTGTACAATTAGATAACATTATATGCAGGGTTGCCATTGTTGCAAGCGTGTTAAATGCCGCTGTTTTTTATTATATTTCAAAGCGGTATTCAAGCAGGAGACGACCGATGTCTGCCTATATAAAAAGAAAATCCGGAGACAGGAACAGGAGCAGGGAAAGAGAGAGAACAGGCAAAGCTACAGTTGAAAAAATTACGATACCGGAGGGTGTGACAAGACATAAATGCGCCATTTGCGGAAGGACGGAAAAGGACGACGATATGCTTGAATTCAGATTCTGCTCAAAATGTAAGGGTAATTATGAGTATTGCAGCGAGCATTTATTTACCCATGAGCATGTAAAATAACATAGGATAGGAGTATGATATGGGTGATATAAAAAAGCTTGCGGGAGATATACAAAGGGATAAGGATTTGGACAAAAATCTTCCTCTGTTTATGGATAATATGGAACAGCAGTATAACTATTATTCGGCAGTAAAGCTTTCCATGAATTATTATACAATAAGAGAGATGATGGATGAAGGCGGCAAAACCAGTGAAGCGGCAAAGGAATATTTTATGGAGTTAAACAGTATTCTTGGCAAATGCTTCATTGAAAGCCATAAGGCATCGGATGAAATGCTTGCTGATGTCAGTAACATCAGGAAGGATATAGAGCGCAGGATGCAGGTGCTTACGTCCTTTACCGACGGATACGAGATATACGAATACATTTTAAACAGGCTTGAGGCGGGCGTAAAAGGAACAATAAATGAGGGGCTTTCGCCGGAGCAGCTTTCCGCAAAGACATTTAACTATATTTTTTCGGAAAATGACGCCGTGGTAGTAAACAGTAAGCTGCAGCTTGTAATGTCGCAGCTTCCGGTCCGCATGACAAAAAACAAATTTTATGATATTGTGACAAACACCCTTGAATTATATAAGGGCGGTAATAAAAAGGCGCTTAATGATTTTGTGGATATGCTTAGAAAAGCGGCGCTTCTTGATAAGCCGTCAGGCTTTTGCGACATTTATCCCCACCTCTTTGAAACGTATGAGCAGTTAAGAGGTGCGGATTATAAAAATATGACAGCCGCTCAATATGATATTCTTACGGACAGGCTTTTTTCGGCGGCGGAATTTATTGAGGATGAATCAACCATATATATTCTTCTTCAGGAAATTGTAAATGATATTTATGCTGTCCTGCTCACGGATGACATGAGGGATAAAAACCTTGAAAAACCTGCATATAAGGCGGGGATAAATATCATATCCGTCTGTATTGATGACAGTGAGACTGGCAGCCTTGCAGAGAGGGCTATGGATTATTTTGTAAGTATTGAGGGCGTTCAGGAGGATATTTACGAAAATCTGATGCTCTATGAAGCTGCATCTGAGGATATACTCACCGGTAAAGCCGAAAAAATAGACGAATTGGGACTTAAGGAACAGTCAGATAAAATAAGGATTTTGCAAAAGCTCGTTTCCACAAGCTTATTTGCAAGCCTTGATGAGGAAGCTGAACCGGGAGATGCGGATACAGAGGATATAGCCTCCATAAGAAAAAGCCTTATTGGGGAATTTGCCGCATGCTTTTCCCAAAATCAGATGCCTGTAAACCGGAGTATTATGAGCAAGCTTTTTTCCGCAATGCCTATTTTTTTCAATACCCAGCAGGAGATAAAGGATTATCTGGACTATGTACTTTGTGGATGCAGTGATAAAAGCGAGCTTACGGCATGTAATAAGCTTTTGTGTGAATTAATGGAGAAAGAGTGATTAGATGAAGCTGGTTAGCGCTCCTTATACATACGGGTATAAAGATAAAAAGCTGAATAAGATTAAAGGGAAGATTAAGATAAATAAAAAGCAGAAGGGCACCCATCTTATCGTTTATCCTTTTTTAGGGGACGGGCTTATGGAGATTTACAGCTATGAGCATCTTCTTTCCTCATGCTACAGCTCATTCTGGAATGACATAGTAGTTTTGGGGATTGCCTCGGACAAGGAGGGGGCCATGGAGCTTGTGGTAAATATTGTACAGGATATTTATGATATGGATATGGATTTTGACATAAAAGGCTTTTTTGGAATGTAGGGAGAACGTATGCATATTTTGTTGCTTATTTTACAAATTATATTGTGGATTGTTCTGGGGCTGCTTGCGCTTATAATCCTCCTTTTGCTGCTTGTGCTTCTGGCTCCGGTGCACTACAGCGCAGACGCTGTCATACATGATGACTGTACCACGGTTGCCGCAAAGGTAAGATTTCTTATTGTCTCGGTTAAGGTAAAGTTTGACAAGGGAACAAAAAAGCTTGATACTGCAATTAAGATATTAGGCATAAAACTGGGCGGAAGGGATACGGAAAAAGTAAAAGTAAAAAAAACCAAAAATAAAGAAATTAAAAATAAAAAAACAGAGAGGCAAAAACAGGATGAGACGGCAGCAGAGGATGTAAAAGCTGCGGCAGAAAATGTACCGGAAGCGCAAAACGACACGGCTGCTGACGGTATCGTTGAAATGACGAAAACCGTACAGGAGGGCATGAAGAACATCGTATCAGACACGGAAGCGGATCATGATTTTAATGACAGCTTCGATGAAAAGTTCGATGACAATCATTATAACGAGCCTGATATTAAGCGGAAGGAAACGAAGAAAAAGCAAAAGAAAAATAAAAAACGTGAAAAAAAGATAAAATCGTCTAACAATTTAAATTCAGGGAAAAATAAATCAGATGTGTTAAATGCCAAAATAGAGGCAGTTAAAACGAAATATGCAAGATTTATGAAATTCTGGAAGATGGGATGCACATTGAAAACCCGCAAATACCTGAAGAAATATTTTCCGGGTCTTATCAGGCACATAGGACCGAGAAAAATAAAGGGACATGTGAGATACGGCTTTGACGAACCTGCAACAACAGGACAGGTAACAGGTTATTTGAGCCTGCTTCCGTTTATGTATCAGAAAAATTTCTTTCCGGAGCCGGATTTTTACAATAAGGTTCTGGAAGGGGAAATCAGCATAAGGGGCAGATTGCAGCTCGGGTATATTATAAGACCTGCGTTTAAGCTTCATTTGTGGAAGACAATTAAAATGGCAAGAAAAATATAATAACAGGAGGAATAAAAAATGGCAGATTTTAATCAGACGGTGGGTTCATTGTTTAAGGGAATGGATACATTTTTAAGTACAAAAACTGTTGTGGGTGAGCCTACAAAAATCGGGGATACGATTATACTTCCCCTTGTGGATGTAAATTTTGGTGTTGCAGCAGGGGCATTTACAAAGGAGGGAAACAAAAACTCAGCAGGAGGCGGTATGGGTGGAAAAATGTCGCCGTCAGCCGTTCTTGTCATACAAAACGGACGCGCTAAGATGATAAGCGTAAAAAGCACCGACACGGTATCAAAGATTATGGATATGATTCCTGAGATTATGGATAAAATCACATCTCTTGTGAAAAAGGGAGAGATAGACGATCAGGAGGCAGCCATAGAGGAAGCAATTAGCGATATTGCAAATGATGAGTATATATCCTAAGGAGGGACCCAGCGACGCTGGGAGGATGCCTTAGGATAGACCCTCTTGCAGGAGGGGCCCGGCGACGCTGGGAGGATGCCTTAGGATAGACCCTCTTGCAGGGGAGGGAACCGGTTATCATATAAGAACGCACCTGATGCATATAATTGAAGTATAGCGTGTGTATCGGGTGGTGTTTATGAAGGCTTTATTTGGCTATGGTATGCTGTTTATGGCTTTAGGTATGCTTGTATCATACTTTGTAAGCGGATTTGGAGAGTTTTTGCTTATAATAGTTTTGCTTTTGGGAGCATATGTGCTTTTGTGCAGGTGCTGACCGAAGCATAAATGAGGGGATAAAATGTTAAAGAACAAACCGAGCGAGCTTGTTGAGCTTCTCAAGGGACACAGGGTCTTTTTACAGACTCATAATTTTCCTGACCCGGATGCAATTGCAAGCGCATTTGGATTACAGGAATTTCTGGAATTTTATGGTGTAAAATCAACCATATGCTATGTGGGAAGTATTGACAGATTCAACACACGTAAAATGATGGATGCTTTTGGAATTGAAATATATTCCTATGATGATATCCATGATATGACAAGTGAGGATTACATTGTAAATATTGACTGTCAGAAGCCGAATGCCAACACGACAGACCTTCCCGGCAATGAGATAGCATGTGTTGACCATCATCCTATATTTAAGGAGACGGAAAGCTATGAGTATCAGGACATAAGAATCGTGGGAGCATGCGCAACAATAATTGCATGGTATTACTATGTTACGGATACGCCTATATCATCTGATGCGGCAACGGCGCTGGCATATGGCATAAAAATGGATACGGATGACCTGATAAGGGGAACGACTCTGCTTGATATGGATATGATTTCATTTCTGTTCCGGTTTGCCGACTGGTCAAAGCTTAATGAAATGTATACGTCCACCATTGAGTTTCAGGACTTAAGTGCATATGGCTCCGCTATAGAAAACATAGAGGTATATGATTTTGTGGGCTTTACATATATACCATTTGAGTGCCCAAACGCCCTTGTGGCCATAATTTCTGATTTTGTGCTTTCGCTTGATGTTGTTGATGTTGCGGTTGTTTATTCCGTAAATCAAACCGGAATTAAATTTTCAGTGAGAAGCGAGCGTGAGGATGTGGATGCAGGCAGGCTTATATACCATGCCTTAGAGGGTATCGGAAGCGGCGGCGGACATGCGGCAATGGCAGGAGGCTTTGTTGAAAACACCGTTTTGGCAAAAATGGGAACAGGTTATTACGGAGAGATAAAAAGACTTTTTACGGATTATATTGAAAAGCTTGGATTATAAAAAACGAAACATGAGGTGGTTACATTGGATACAGCAACAGATATCAGTGTTGAGCTGCTTATGAATTCTGAAAACCCGGAGGAGGTTTTAAGAAATATGCAGCCGTTTATTAATTTGATGATGTACTATGAATGTGCATTGATGGAGATAGAGACGAAGCTTAAGGTTTTAAATACGGAGTTTGCGCTCAGGAATAACAGGAATCCCTTTGAATCAATAAAGTGCAGACTGAAAAAGCCCATAAGCATTGTTGAAAAAATGAGAAAAAAGAAGCTGGATATGACCATAGACAATATAGAAAATAATCTGACGGACATAGCAGGCATAAGGGTTATATGTTCCTTTCCTGAGGACATATACATTCTGTCGGAGCTTCTTTCCAAGCAGGACGACATAAATGTTGTCTGCGTAAAGGATTACATACGAAATCCAAAGCCCAACGGCTACAGAAGCCTTCATCTTATAGTGGAGGTTCCGATCTTTCTTTCTGACGAAAAGAGATATATGAAGGTTGAGGTGCAGTTTCGGACAATTGCAATGGATTTCTGGGCAAGCCTTGACCACAAACTAAAATATAAAAAGGATAATTTAAAGCATCCTGAAATAATCGCGCAGGAGCTTAAAAAATGCGCGGACACCATTACTGCAATGGATTACAAAATGCAGGAAATACGAAATATGCTGGAGGAGTGAAAATGGCAAAGGAAGTCTGGAAGCCGGGCAATATGCTCTATCCGCTGCCTGTCGTTATGGTTACAGTTTCAGACGGAGCAGGAAATGACAACATAATTACGATTGCGTGGACGGGCACGGTGAACTCTGATCCGGCAATGGTTTCAATATCGGTGAGGAAGTCCAGATATTCTCATGAGCTTCTCACAAAAAACGGCGAGTTTGCAATCAATCTTGTTACGAGAGAGCTTGCATATGCTATGGATTTCTGCGGGGTTAAATCAGGCCGTGACATGGATAAATTTCAGGTTATGAAGCTTACAAGACAAAAGGCGACCACAATAAATGTTCCCCTTATAAAGGAAAGTCCCGTAAGTCTTGAATGTAAGGTGAAGCAGGTTATGGAGCTTGGCTCACACGACATGTTTCTGGCTGAGGTTACGGCTGTTGTGGTTGAAGATAAATACATGGATGAAAACGGAAAATTTGACCTTAATGCCGCTGATTTAATAACGTATTCCCACGGACAGTATTATACGCTCGGTGAAAACGTAGGCAAATTCGGCTTCAGCGTGAAGAAATCGTAACTATTGACAATGTAAAGCCATGCTTTTATAATTATTTCAATATGGTTTGCTCCTTGGATTGGCGGAAAAGGAGCTTTTATGTATAGTTGTGTAACAGGCGGCACCGTCACAGGCATTGACGGTGCTGTTGTAAATGTGGAAGCAGACGTAAGCGACGGGCTTCCCATGTTCGTTATGGTCGGTTATCTTTCCTCATCTGTCAGGGAAGCCGGCGAAAGGGTAAGAACCGCCCTCAAAAATTCGGGCTATCACATGCCGCCCAAAAGGGTGACAATCAATATTTCCCCTGCAAACATAAGAAAGGACGGAACCGGCTTTGACCTTCCGATTGCGGTTGCCATACTTCTTTGTATGGGAATAACCCCGCATATCAATATGGACAGGCTTATGATAGCAGGTGAAATGGGACTGGACGGAATTATAAAGCCTGTGCCGGGAATACTGTCCATGATACATGGAGGTAAGCTTCAGGGCTGTGATACATGTATTGTGCCTTATGAAAATGTAAATGAAGCGTCCCTTGTAAAAGACATGAGGGTTATAGGCGTAAAATCACTTGCTCAGGCGGTAAAGTACATTCAGGGTACAGAGAATATACAGCCTGTTTTCTTTGACGAAAATAAGTTTAGAAAAGAGACTGTTTATTCCGGACAGCTTGATTTTGCAGACGTGAAGGGGCAGGAAGTATTGAAACGGGGCATGGAGATTGCCGTTTCAGGTTTTCACAACGTGCTTATGAGAGGCGCGGCAGGGGCAGGAAAATCCATGATAGCGAAACGGCTTCCTACAATTATGCCGTCGCTTACATTTGGTGAGAGCGTGGAGCTTACAAAAATATACAGCATAAGCGGCATGACGGGTGACAGCGATGTGCTTGTGACAAAAAGGCCCTTCCGTTCACCCCACCATACAATTACCGCAAAGGGACTGACAGGCGGAGGCATGTATCCGAAGCCCGGAGAGGTAAGTCTTGCCCATAAGGGAATTTTGTTTCTTGATGAGCTTCCTGAGTTTAACAAAAATGTGATAGAGGTGTTAAGGCAGCCCATGGAGGACAGACGGGTTTTAATATCAAGAGTAAATGCAGCCTATGTCTTTCCCTCGGATTTTATGCTTGTTGCAGCAATGAATCCGTGTCCATGCGGCTTTTATCCTGACAGAAGATGCACATGTACGGAAATTATGAGAAAAAAATATCAGGCGAAAATAAGCGGGCCTCTCATGGACAGAATCGACATATGTATTGATGTAAAGGCAGTAGAGTACGAAAATCTTTTTCATGACAGGCAGGAGGAGTGTTCAGAAAAAATAAGGGAGCGTGTTGAGAGGGCAAGGGCCATGCAGGCAAAACGCTATGAGGCAGAAGGAATATTGTTTAATTCACAGCTTGAGGGAGCCATGGTAAGAAAATATATAAGCCTTGGGGAACAAGAGGAGGCACTTATAAAAAAACATTTTATTGAACGGGGTATGAGCGCAAGGGGTTTAAACAGAATATTAAAGCTTTCCAGAACAATCGCCGACAGCTTTGGCAGTACGAAAATAAAGCGGGAGCATATTATGGAGGCGCTGTTTTTTAAAAATGCAGGCATGCAGGATATGGGGGTGGCAGCAAGTGACTGAGCAGGAAAATGTAATCTTGAGATTATGGCTTACCGGTATACAGGGAATAGGCATAAAAACACAAAAAAAGCTGCTTTCATTTTTTGATGATGCATCCGGTGTATATGATGCGTCATATAATGAGCTTGCAAGGGTTGTTTCATCTGAAAAAGCGGAAAAAATTGCAGCAAATAAATCGCTTACAGTGGCAGAGGAGCTATATGAGAGATATGCTGAAAGAAACATAAAAATAATTTATCCCGGACATGAGTATTATCCTGAGAAGCTGTTACATATATATGACTATCCGGAACTATTATTTGTAAAAGGGAATCCGGAGTGCATTAAAATGGCAGGCATTGCTGTTGTAGGTTCAAGAAATCCCACCGTATACGGCAGTGAAACGGCGGCGTATTTTGCGTCCTGTCTTGCAGGGGAGGATATATGTACAATCAGCGGTCTTGCAAGGGGAATTGACAGCGCAGCGCATAAAGGGGCAATTGACGGAGGGGGAAAAACAGTTGCGGTGCTTGGTTGCGGCATCAATGTTACATATCCGGCAGAAAACGCAGAGCTTTATGCCGAAATAGAAAAAAACGGCGCCATCGTATCAGAATACGGCTTTGACGTGAAGCCGCTTCCGGGGCAGTTTCCAATGAGAAACCGTATTATAAGCGGAATTTCTGACGGCGTGCTTGTTGTGGAGGCAAGGAAAAAAAGCGGTTCCCTTATAACCGCCGACTATGCCCTTGAGCAGGGAAGACAGGTGTATGCACTGCCCGGAAGAATATTTGATTTATGTGCTGAGGGCACAAATAATTTAATAAAGCAGGGAGCCATGTGCGTCACAAATCCCTCCGATATCATTTTTGATATGTATGGAAGGGAGGAAGAAAATAATATATTTGAAAATGAGGAAATAAACCTTACGGAGGAAGAAAAAAATATATATTCCCATATTGGGCTTGAACCTGTATTCATAGACGAAATTATAGCAAAATCAGAATGTGAAATCGTTAAGACCATAAGCATTTTATACTGGCTTTTGGATAAAGGATTTATAAAGCAGCCTGCGGACGGATATTATATTAGAAAAATTTGTTGATAATTTTTTCTTGCCTCTGAAAAAAAAATGGTGTATAGTTGTCAAGGCTTGATGGAAAAAATTTATCTGATATTTTTTATAAAGGTGGATAGTAAAATGGCAAAAAATCTTGTTATTGTTGAGTCGCCTGCAAAGGCAAAAACAATAAAAAAGTTTCTCGGAACGGGATATGAGGTTATGGCGTCAAACGGACATGTCAGGGACTTGCCGAAAAGCACCATGGGTATTGACATTGAAAATGACTATGAGCCGAAATATATTACAATACGCGGAAAGGGCGACCTTCTTGCAGCCTTGCGAAAGGAAGTAAAAAAGGCGGATAAAATATATCTTGCAACTGACCCTGACCGTGAGGGGGAGGCGATATCCTATCATCTTTCCATTGCGCTTAAGCTTGAGGATAAAAAATATAAGAGAATAACCTTTAATGAGATAACAAAAAATGCGGTTAAATCCTCCATAAAAAATGCAAGGGAAATAGACATGAGCCTTGTGGATGCGCAGCAGGCAAGACGTGTTCTTGACAGAATGGTAGGTTACACAATAAGTCCCGTGCTTTGGGAGAAAATAAAAAGAGGCTTAAGTGCAGGAAGAGTGCAGTCAGCAGCGCTTAAGCTTATTTCTGACAGGGAAAATGAGATTAATATGTTCATACCGGAAGAATATTGGAGCTTAGACGTTATGCTTAAGCCGTTAAGTGATTTAAAACCGGTTGTCTTTCACTATTCGAAGGACAGGCTTACGAAGCAGGAATTGGATGAAATACTTGCAGGCGTCAAAGACAGGCAATTTACCATTGACAAAATAAAACTATCCGAAAAAATAAAAAGACCGCCTGTTCCGTTTACCACAAGCACGTTGCAGCAGGAGGCGGGAAAAGCTTTAAACTTTGCAACAAGCAAGACAATGAGGGTCGCACAGCAGCTTTACGAGGGCGTGGACATAAAGGGGCATGGAACCGTAGGTCTTATAACATATTTAAGAACAGATTCAATCAGAATTTCGGATGAGGCGGACAAAGCCGCAAGGGAATATATAAAAGAAAACTATGGTGAAAAATATGTTGGCGATACCATAGTAAAGGCAACAGGCAAAAAAATACAGGACGCCCATGAGGCGATAAGACCGACAAATGTAGAGCTTACGCCTGCAATGCTGAAAAATGATTTGTCAAGGGAGCAATACAGACTTTACCAGCTTATATACAACAGATTTCTTGCAAGCCGTATGAGCGAGGCTTTATATGAAACAAAAACATTATATGCAATGGCAGGTGAGTACAAATTTAAAAGCACATCGTCAAAGAGGGTTTTTGACGGCTTTATGACATGCTATCAGCAGGATGAGGAAAAGGAAGAAAACATAAAATCAGGCGGAATACATGAGGGTGATGTACTAAGCGCGGAAAATATGGAATCAAAACAGCATTTTACACAGCCACCTGCGCATTTTACCGAGGCGCTTCTTGTAAAGACAATGGAGGAGCTTGGAATCGGAAGACCATCAACCTATGCGCCTACAATATCAACCATTATAAACAGAAGATATATTGTGAAGGAAAATAAAAATCTTTACATGACAGAGCTTGGTGAAGCGGTAAATCTGGCTATGGAAAAAGCGTTTCCTGCCATAGTTGACACGAGCTTTACGGCAAATATAGAGACGCTTCTTGATAAAATCGAGGAGGGAGTCATAGACTGGAAGGTCGTAATAAGAAATTTTTATCCGGATCTGGATGAGTCGGTTAAGGCTGCAAAGGAGGAGCTTGAAACAGTAAAAATCGAGGATGAGGTTTCAGATGTTCCGTGTGAGCAGTGCGGAAGAATGATGGTTATAAAATACGGACCATACGGTAAATTTCTTGCATGTCCGGGCTTTCCTGAGTGCAGAAACACAAAGCCGCACTATGAAAAAATCGGTGTTGCCTGTCCGAAATGCGGGGAAGAAATTGTACTGAAGAAAACGAAGAAAGGCAGAAAATATTATGGCTGTATAAATAATCCGGAATGTGATTTTATGTCATGGGCAAAACCGACAGAAAAAAAATGTCCGATGTGCCAAGCCTACATGGTTGAAAAGGGCGCAAAGCTTATGTGTTCAGGGGAAGAATGCGGGTATTCGTGCAGTAAGGAAAAGGAAAAAACTGAAAAATAATCTGGTTTATTTTGGCGTATTTTAATTTTCCCTTGATGATAAAAAATAAATATGGTAGAATAGTTTGATGAGTTTTTTGTCGATACAAATTACAAGTAATGTTTTTAGTAAGTAATTATACAGGAGGCTTATATGATAACATCCAATATTTACAATTATGTCAATATTCTTGATAAGGCAGCCGATGCGGCTGTTGTCAGAAACGAGCTTATCAACAATAATATTGCAAATGTCAGCACTCCGCATTACAAGCGCAAGGATATTAATTTTGAATCCATATTGCAGGCAGAGCTTGCAGGCGGACCTTCTCTGGATAAGAGCGTAAAAGCTGCAAACAGTGATTTGTCCACCTTGGATCCGCAGGTCTTTACGGATAATTCGTCCCTGTCCTACAAGCTTGACGGAAACAATGTTGATATTCACAGTGAGGAGGCTTACCTTGCAGAAAATCAGATAAAATATCAGGCGCTTATTGATTTGATGAATCAGGAGTTTGCGAGATATAAAACTGTACTTAGTTCATCTTAACAGGTTTCGTTGAATCATGCCGATAGGAAGTAACAAAACAAGGAGGATATTATGGGAGTTTTCACGGCTATGAATGTTGCTGCAACAGGCATGACTGCGCAGCAGCTCAGAATGGATACCATATCAGAAAATATTGCCAATGCCATGACCACAAGAACGCAGGATGGCGAGGCGTACAGAAGAAAAATACCTGTTTTTATGGAGAAGGATTCTACCTCCTTTGACAATATACTGAACGGATATATGGATTATTACAGACCAAACGGCGTTAAGGTTACACAGATTGTTGAGGATCCGTCTGATTTACGCCTTGTATATGAGCCGGATAATCCGGATGCAAATGAGGACGGTTATGTGGAGTATCCCAATGTAGATACTGTCACTGAGATGACAAACCTTATTGATTCAAGCAGGTCGTACGAGGCTTCCGCAACTGCTTTTAATGCGGCGAAGGGTATAGCTTCCAAAGGTCTTGAACTATTTTCAAGTTAGGAGTGAATTTATAAATGTCAATTACACCGGTTACACTTTCAAGTGATGATTTTTCTGATATAGGACAGGTAAGACCAAGCGGGCTTGCAAAAGCAGAGAAATCAACTTCCTTTGACAGCATACTTTCTGCTGCTGTTGATATGTATAAGGAAGCGGATATGCTTCAGAAAAAGGCTCAGGAAACGGAGATGAGCTTTGCGCTTGGATATACAGACAGCATACATGACCTTGCGCTTGCACAGCAAAAGGCAAATATCTCCCTTCAGTATACGGTAAGGGTGACGAATGCAGTCGTGTCTGCATACAAAGAATTAATGAATATGCAATTATAGTAATCAGATAGGCGGATTTTACTAATGGGAGAATGGTTTAAGCAGCTACCATCCAAGATAGTCGAATTTTGGAAAAAGTATACGGCAAAACAAAAAACTTTGTTTTTCTCTGTAGCGGCAGCGGTAATTATTACACTGGTTGCTCTTGTTTTGCTACTTAATAAAACTACATACGTTACACTTACTTCCTTTGAGGATACTGCGGCAACGGCAAGAGCAGTAAGTCTTTTGGAGGAGAATCAGATAAAACACAAGGTAAGCAAGGATGCCCTTACCATAGAGGTTGATGAACAGCAACTTTCACAGGCAAGACTTCTGCTTGGTGAAAACGGAATAAGCACAAGCGTAAATAATACGGATTACGACTGGCTTTTTGATAATGGGTTCAATACGACTGATTCGGAAAAGCGTATGAAAGCTAAAATTAATCTGCAGTCGAATATGGCTGCTGATATCAGCAATATTGAAGGCGTTACAAAGGCTACAGTAACCATACATATTCCTGAAAATGTAAATACACTTACCGAGGAGCGGGCAAAAACCTCCGTAAGTATATTTTTAACGACGGGAAGTAATTTTGACAGCAACAGCGTACAGGCTATTGCCGAATATGCGAGAACCTGCGTGGGTGATGCCGATACGGACGATATAACGATAATGGATAATCAGGGTAAGCTTCTTTTCTCAGGCTCAAACAGCGTTGCGGCAGCCAATCCCGCCATTATGGTTGAACAGCAGGTTGAGGAATACTACAACAGCAAGCTTTGGAATCTTATGGTTAATTCGGGCGTATACAACGAGGTTTCCGTTTCTGCAAATCTTGACGTAAACATATCCGAGAAGGAGATGCGGAATCTTGAATATTATTCCAATGACGTGGACGATACGGGTCCGAAGGCTACATATTATTACTACCTTGCAGAAAATACAGACGGAACCGGCGGTGTTGTAGGCACGGATGCCAACGGCGAGGAAATTACCGACTACAATCTTCTGGATAATGCCAACGGCGAGTCTTCTCTTAACCTTATAAAGGAAACATACAATACAAGCTATACGGAAACCGTTACAAAGGAACCGGTAGGAAATGTTGACCTTACCAATTCCAGTATGGCTATGTATCTTACAAAATATGATATCTATGAAGAAGAAGTTATGGAGGAAAACGGTCTCCTTGAAGGAACAACCTTTGCTGAGTTTAAGGCAGCTAATCAGGAGGCTACGGAAACCATTAATGACCCTGATATGGTTGCGCTTATGTCAAAGGCAACAGGAATAAGAGAGGCAAACATATATGTGGTTGAGAGAATCGTCCCTGTGTTTTATCCGAAGGAGGATGCAGGCGTTCCAATGCAGAGTATAATATCCATTATACTTGCGGTTCTTATCGGATTACTGTTACTGTTTGTGGTATTCAAGGGAATGAAGACTGAGGAGGTTATCGAGATGGAGCCGGAGCTTTCTGTTGAGGCGCTTCTTGCTACAACCAAGGAAAATCAGTCTATTGATGATATAGAATTTAGTGATAATTCCGCTACAAAGGTTATGATTGATAAGTTTGTTGATGAAAACCCTGCTGCGGTTGCGACGTTGCTTAGAAACTGGCTTAATGAGGAATGGGAGTGATTTTAAATGGCATCTCAATTGGAGGATATATCAGGCGTACAAAAGGCGGCAATACTTCTTATCGCTTTGGGACCGGAGCGTTCCGCTTCTATATTTAAGCATCTTAAGGAGGATGAAATTGAACAGCTTACCCTTGAGATTGCAAATACAAAAAGTGTAAGCCCGGATGTAAAGGACGCCATTTTAGATGAATTTTACGAGGTTTGTCTTGCACAGAAATACATTGCGGAAGGCGGTATCGGTTATGCCAAGGAGCTCCTTGATAAGGCGCTTGGTGAGGACCGTGCAAGGGATGTTATAGGAAAGCTTACCGCATCACTGCAGGTAAGACCGTTCGAATTTGTAAGAAAGTCGGATGCAAGCCAGTTGCTTAACTTTATACAGGATGAGCATCCGCAGACAATAGCCCTTATTCTTGCATACCTTCCGTCACAGCAGGCTGCCGCAGTCGTGAGTGCCCTTGCGCCTGAAAAGCAGGCGGATGTTGCAAAGAGAATTGCCATGATGGACAGAACAAGTCCTGACGTAATAAAGCAGGTTGAGAAGGTTCTGGAGAAGAAACTTGCTTCCCTTGTCAATCAGGATTATACAATTGTCGGTGGTATTGACTCTATCGTCAGCATACTGAATACGGTTGACAGAAGTACAGAAAAACACATCATGGAGTCTCTGGAGGTGGAAGAACCGGAGCTTGCAGACGACATCAGAAGAAAGATGTTTGTATTCGAGGATATTTTGCTGCTTGACAACAGAGCCATACAGACCGTTCTTCGTGAAGTTGACAATAATGAGCTTGCTGTTGCGCTTAAGAATGCAAATGAAGATGTGAAGCAGATTATATTTGATAACCTTTCAAGCCGTCTTTCAACGATGATTAAAGAGGATATGGAATTCATGGGTCCTGTCAAGCTTAAGGATGTTGAGGATGCGCAGCAGAAGATTGTTAATATTATAAGAAAGCTTGAGGATTCAGGTGAAATTGTTATTTCACGTGGCGGAGGTGACGAACTAGTTGTCTAATATTTATAAGCCGAATTTTGCAGGTTTGGGTAAAATAGCAGGTGATCCCTTCGTTATTGATGTAAACAGCCGTATTGCCGTTAAATTAAGTGAAAACAATAAAATTATCAGACCTGTTTCTGAACTTGAGGATGAAAATGAGAATTGGGAAACAGAAAGCGATGATGAGAAAATACTGAATGAAACGGCAGACATGGTAAAGGCAATCAGAGAGGAAGCAAGAGAGCAGGCTGCTCTTGTTATAGAGGAGGCTCATGCCGAAGCAGAAAAAATATATGAGGATGCAAGAACGGAAGGGTTCGGGCAGGGACTTAAGGAAGGACAGGAGGAAGCTGCGGCAAGAAATGAAGAATATCTTGCGAATCTTAAAAAGGATCAGGAGCAGCTCCTTGCGCGCACGGAGCAGAAGCTTGAGGAATACTGTGAGGATGCAGAGAGACAGCTTATTGATTTTTCCTGCAACATGATTAAAAAGCTAACGGGAATACTTGTTGATGATTATAAGCCTGTTATGATACATATGATTAATGAGGCGCTTTCCGGTGAAGAGACCGGAAAAAACATAATAATAAAAATACCGGAGGAAAGCTACGCTTATATATATGACAACAAGGACCGGATATCGCTTTCTGCAAATCCGGCAATAAACATTGAGATTTTTGCGGACGCCAAATTAAAAAACAGGCAGTGCATGATAGAGACAGACAATGGAATTATTGATTTGTCCATGGATATACAAGTAAATAATCTGATAACGGCAATAAAGCTATTGTCATAAAATAGGAGGGTCTGCTATACTGCATTTTTGCTTTTTGTATAACAGCCCTATGTTTATTATTAAGAGGTTTGTGATGGATAAATGCTTTGACATTCAAAAATATACATATCTTTTTGACAGGGATTTTGCATTGCATTACGGAAAGGTTACAAAGGTTGTAGGGCTTACGATAGAATCAATGGGACCTGCATGTAAGCTGGGGGATCTTTGTGAGATAAGGTCAAGGGATGGAAAAGAAAAGGTAAGAGCCGAGGTTGTAGGCTTTAAGGACAGTAAGGTTCTCCTTATGCCCTTTGATGTTGTGGATGGAATCGGTCTTGGAGCCACGGTAAAAAATACGGGAGAGGTTTTAAAGGTTCCCGTAGGAGAAAATCTTCTTGGAAAGGTTCTGGACGGAATCGGAAGGCCTATGGATAATTCCGAAATCAAATGTGACAATGCTTATCCGATTGATGCGCCCCCGCCTGACCCTTTAAAAAGAAAACTTATATCTGAGGTTCTCCCTCTTGGCGTAAAAGCGGTAGATGGGCTTCTTACGATAGGAAAGGGTCAGAGAATAGGAATATTTGCGGGAAGCGGTGTTGGAAAAAGCACGCTGCTTGGTATGTTTGCGAGAAATACAAAGGCAGACATAAATGTTATCGCACTTATCGGGGAGCGTGGACGTGAGGTTGGAGAATTTATAGAGAGAGACCTGGGGGAGGAAGGACTTGCAAGGTCTGTGCTTGTTGTAGCTACTTCGGATAAGCCTGCTCTCATAAGAAATAAAGCTGCAAAAACAGCTACGGCAATAGCAGAATATTTCAGGGATCAGGGCAAGGATGTGCTTCTTATGATGGATTCCCTGACACGTTTTTCCATGGCGCAGAGGGAAATCGGACTTGCATCCGGTGAGCCTCCCGTAACGAGAGGATATCCGCCATCCGTATATGCTGAGCTGCCAAAGGTTTTAGAGAGGGCAGGAAATACATATAAGGGTTCCATAACGGGGCTGTATACCGTTCTTGTTGACGGTGATGATTTCAATGAGCCGATTACAGATACCGCAAGAGGAATATTGGATGGACATATAATTTTATCAAGAAAGCTTGGACATAAAAACCATTATCCTGCAATTGATATTCTTCAAAGCATATCAAGGTGTATGAGTTCCATTGCGGACAAGGATCATAAAGCAGTTGCCGGAAAGCTTAAAAATGTGCTTGCAACCTACAGTGATGCAGAGGATTTGATAAATATAGGCGCATATAAGTCAGGCTCAAACCCTGATATAGATTACGCTATTTCAAAAATCGGAAAAGTAAATGAATATCTGATGCAGGATGTTGACAGCAAATTTCTATTGGATGATGAGCTTGTTATGCTGAAAGAAATTTTTGAATAACTAAGGTGATTTTATGGCTAAATTTTTTTATCGGATGCAAAACATACTTGATATAAAATTGCAGCTTGAGGATGTCGCAAAGCAGGAATATGCCAACGCGCAGGCCGCTCTTAATGCTGAGGAGCAAAAGCTTAAAGCCCTGAGGGACAGAAAAAGAAGGTACATGCTTGAATATTCGGAGGCTATTTCCGGGAAACTGGATTTTTTAAGGATTGACGAGTGCGGCAATGCCATAGACGTAATGGATGACATGATTGCAGCGCAGCTTGAGATTGTGCGAATGAAAAGCAAGGAGCTTGAAAAGGCAAGGCAGAAGCTGAATGAGCTTATGAAAGAAAGAAAAATGCATGAAAAGCTAAAGGAAAAAAAATTTGAGGAGTTTCTTGTGGAGCTTTCTGCGCAGGAGGGCAAGGAGACCGACGAGGTGGTAAGCTACCAGTTTAACAGTAAGGGACAAATGGAGGAATGATAAATGGCTAAAAAGGACAGAAACAGAGACGGTGAGGGCGGAGGCTCTAAGGTTGCAGGAGTAATTATACTTATTCTGGCACTTACAACATTTTTTTCTGTGATGGCGCTGCTTATAAAATGTGATGTGGGAGGCTTTGGAAGTAATGTTCTGAGACCCGTGTTCAAGGATGTGCCTGTTATAAAGGAAATTCTGCCACCGCCATCGGACGAGGAGGTTGCCATTGAGAGCGACTATCCATATGATACGCTGGAAAAGGCGTTAAATCAAATCAGTGTGCTTGATGCTGCAATCGGAAGTAAGGATGCGGAAATTGTTTCCCTGAATGACAGAGTTCAGGAATTGGAGGCTGAATGTGCACGCCTTGCGGAATTTGAGAACAATCAGACAGAATTTGAACAGCAAAAAAAAGAATTTTATGACGAAGTGGTCTATGGAGAATCGGCTCCGGATACCGATACATATAAAGAGTGGTATAATTCTCTGGATGCAGAATATGCAGAAAAGGTTTATAGGGAGATTATAGAGGCAGATCAGGCAGATCAGGAAATTCTTGATCTGGCGAGCGCATATGAGAGTATGGACGCCAAAGATGCGGCTAAGATTCTTGAAAGCATGAAGAATGATCTTGATACGGTTGCTCTTATTATGAATAATATGAGCTCAGAGGCAAGAGGTAAGATACTTGCTGAGATGGATCCTGAGTTTGCAGCTATTGTTACGAAAAAGCTTCTTCCTTAAGGAGATTTATACTGCTAAAAATGTATGAAAGGAGACAAAAAATGGCTATTACGACAACGGGAATCTGTCCTTTTGGCACAAGGCAGGGTTCCAAGGCAAAGGCTAAGGAAAAGGATGAGACTGCGGCAGATGCGTTTTCATCGCTTATGAATGCAGCTTCCATGAACAGCGCTGACAAGAATAATACAGTGAAATCCGGTGACGGAAAAGCGGATGTGTCAGGAGTTGCAGACATCAATAAAACAGATGTAAGAAGCAATGCAGGAGCAAAAAACGAGCCTGAAAAAACAACTGAAAAGGAGCCTGTAAAGGATAATGCCGGTACGGATGTTGCAGGGGAATCTGCCAACACAAAAGCTGCGGCTTCTGAGGAAGCAAAAGGCGTAAAAGCAACCGGGACAGATAAGACAGGCGAGACAGATGCGGACGTGGATGTGGCTGCCGATGAGGAGCTTGTTAAGGATGTAATATCCGAGCTTACCGACATGATTAAGGATTTGCTTGACATTGATGACGAGGAGCTTAATAAGCTGCTTGCCGAAACAGGATATAATATCCAGGATTTAATGTTAAAGTCAAATCTGACTGATTTCATTTTGCAGGCCAGTGATGCCACGAGCGTAGATGCCCTTATTAACGAGGATTTGAATAATTTGTTAAAAACTGCGTCGGAGCTGCTTGATAATTTAATAGAAAAGTTCGATATATCAAGTGTGGACGTGGAAGCAATTGTAGCTGAGGCAGATGCAGTGCTTGCAGATTCAGAAGGAGAAACAAGGGCTTTTGTGCAGGAGGATATTCCGGCAACGGAAAGTGAAGGCATTAAGGCGGATGATACGGCAGGTGAGGCAAGAGTTGCCGTAAGTACACATGAGGATGTGGAGGAGACAAGGGTTGCCATACATACCGAGAGTGATGAGACTGTACGAAGTACTGTAACGGAAGCATCACAGAGCAACGGGGCAGGCAGTGAAGGCCGCTCAGACAGACAGGATGCAAAAGCGGACATAATAAATAATCTGAATCAGGCTATCGGCAATATCGCTGATGCGGATATGGTAAATCCATTAGAAAGCTTTACAAACAGCATTTCAGAGGCGGATATCGTCAGACAGATTATAGACGAGATAAAGGTAAATATGTCAAGGGAAACAACCTCACTTGAGCTTCAGCTTAATCCGGAGCATCTTGGAAAGGTACAGATAAGCGTATCCACAAGAAACGGAATTATGCAGGCGCAGATCGTAACCGAAAATGAAGCTGCAAGACATGCAGTTGAAGCAAGCATGGCATCCCTCAGGGAAACCTTTGATAATCAGGGACTTAAGGTGGAGGCTGTTGAGGTAATGGTTGCCACATATGAATTTTTCGGAAACGGAAAAGAGCAGCAGGGAAGTCCTAAGGGACGAAATGCAGACAGAGCAGGCAAAACATCAGGCGGTTTTACGGATGAGAATATCGAAGACGGGGAGCAGCTTGAACAGGAAATGATGCAGGCTCAGGGTAATACGGTAAGCTACATGGCTTAACATAAATTATATTTAAAAAGGAGGACACAAAATGGCAGACGCAGCAGTAGGCGGCATAATTAAAAACTCAAATGAGTACATAAAAGCCGCCAACACGAAGGAAAAATCCGGATCAGACCTTGATAAAGACGCATTTTTACAGCTTCTTGTAACACAGATGCAGTATCAGGATCCTCTCAATCCGGGAGACAGCACCGAGTATATGGCGCAGCTTGCGCAGTATTCATCGCTTGAGGCAACTATGAACATAAGCGAAACGCTGGAGAAGGGTAATGCGCTTAATCTTGTAGGCGAATACGTTATCATGAACACAACCGATTCCAAGGGAGAGCCTTCACAGATAAGCGGTCTTGTTGAATACGCAACAGTGAAAAACGGAGAGGTTCTTTTATCAATCAATGACACTTATTATCCGGCCGATGCTTTGGATTCAGTAGTTGATTATGACTATTATCTGTTTCTTAAGGATCAGGCTAATAAGGCGCAGGATGAAGCGAATAAGGATAAGACGGAGACAGACGGAAGCGACAAGGATAAGACAGAAACAGACGGAGACGACAAAACGAATGGCACTACAGAGTAGCTTCGGGAAAGGAGATTTGTATGAATAAATTAAATACCAGACTCCTTTCAATCGAACAGGCGGCAGGCATATACCTTCAAAATGAAGCCCATACCCACGAGGATAAAACAGACGAGGGCTTAAGCTTCAGGGAGGTGCTTGAGAGAAAAACTCTTGACAGCGGCGAAGTCAAATTTTCAAAGCATGCCAATAAGCGTTTGGAGAGCAGGAACATAACATTGTCCGACACGCAGCTTAACAGGCTGAATCAAGGCGTGGGACAGGCGAGAGAAAAGAGCATAAACGAATCTCTTGTTATGATGGATAATCTTGCATTTATTGTAAACGTAAAAAACAATACGGTTGTCACGGCGCTTGAGCAGACCGAGGACAGTAATGTTTTTACAAATATTGATGGAGCAGTTATAGTTTAAAGCCGGACCAAAGCGAAAGCGAGGAGGCTTAAAATCCCGGATTGACTGAAGGGATATAACATGAATGGAGGTCAACAATTATGATGAGATCACTTTACTCTGGTGTAGCAGGTCTCAGGACACACCAGACGAAGATGGATGTAATAGGTAACAATATCGCAAACGTAAACACTGTAGGATTTAAATCATCCACAACACTTTTCAGGGATGTTCTATATCAGACAACTTCAAATGCAACAGGCGCAACGGCTTCAACAGGTGGTGTAAACCCAAATCAGATAGGTCTTGGTACAAAGGTTTCTTCAATCCAGACGTCCATGACGGACAATGGCTCTGCACAGAGCACAAACAATCCGTATGACCTTATGCTGAACGGAGCCAGCTTTTTCATCGTGTCCCGTGGAGGAACAAACTGCTTTACAAAGGTTGGTAACTTTACGGTTGACGGCGCAGGCTGTCTTGTTACAAGCAACGGATATCAGGTTATGGGCTGGCAGGTTGACCCGGAAGACCCGAATAACATTAAGAAGGACACGGTTTCTGCGCTTTATCCTGAATCAATGGATAATAAGACATCTTCTCCGGAGATGACATCAGAGGCGCACATGAAGGGAAATATTGATTATAAGGATGTAAACCTCACATCCGTTGACGGTCATGTAATGTCGCTTAACATATATGATAACCTTGGATTTAATTATACGGTTAAATTCAAGCTTACCATGGATGAGAATCAGGCTGATAATTCCCTTTACAACCTTGAGCTTATGTCAATAAAGGATTGTAATAATGTGGAGATACTCGGTGGAGATGATGCTTCCACTCCTGACGTTGTGGAAGGTGGATATTCAGCTACAATAGGTGGAGGCAATTCCATTCAGATTAAGTTTAATCCTGACGGAGGTAAATTTGAGTATGTAGGAGCAGCGGGACAGGACAGTGCGCTTTTACAGATAACTCCACTTCAGGCTGACAAGGGAAATGTATTCCAGTCAGTCATTAACGGTGAGCCTGTGCAGGGCATAAACATTGATTTCCACGGACTGACAATGTTTGAATCAGAGGGAACATGTACGGCTAAGGCTGTAAGAGGCTCGACGGAATCAGAGGGCGGCGGACGTGAAATGGGTAAGCTTGAGGATGTAAATATTGATACATCAGGAAAGATTTTCGGAGTATACAGCAACGGCGAGACAAGACTTATGGGACAGATTGCAGTTGCAAACTTCGTAAATCCAATGGCGCTTGAAGCTATCGGTAACAGCATGTATGTTGCAACACAAAACTCAGGCGAGTTTGACGGAATCGGTTCTGCCGTTGATGAGGATGGCGGTTCCATGGCGCAGGGAGTTCTTGAAATGTCAAATACCGATTTGTCAAGAGAGTTTACGGATATGATTACAACCCAGAGAGGTTTCCAGGCAAATTCACGTATTATCACAACCTCAGACACAATGCTTGAGGAGCTTGTAAACCTTAAGAGATAGGCTGATTATACACAATTTTAAATAGCTGTAAGTGACTGCCGCAGTAAAAATATTGCGGCAGTCTCCTTTTTCTTCTAGACATAAAATAACAAATATGCTATAATCTTTTTGTTGCAAATTTATACATAAATATTATGGCGTTTTTTGTTGGCTTTATATGGAAGGACAGGTGTTAGTATGATTGAGGTTACAAGGCTGAACGGAACAAAAATTACTATTAATGCTGAACACATAGAAACTGTTGACGAGACGCCGGATACCGTAATCACATTGGTGAGCGGTAAAAAATTTATTGTGACGGAAAAAGCGGAAGACGTTACAAAGCTGGTAATAGAATACAAAAAGAAAACGCATATGATAAATGCGGTTGGATAGAGGTGAAATATCGTGGATTTAGCTTCCATAATAGGTCTTATTGCAGCATTTGCACTTATGATTTTCGGTATAACAAATGAGAAAGGCATGGGTGCCCTTGGTTCTTTCCTTGATCCTCCGTCTGCACTTATTACATTCGGTGGATCGTTCGGTGCAATGTTTGCTGCCAGCCATATCAAGAGCTTTCTGGCAGGATTAAAATCATTTTTACTTATATTTAAGATGCCTAAGCAGAGCGAGGGCGATACAATTAAGTCTATTATTGAATTGTCAAATCTTGCAAGACGAGAAGGACTTTTAGCGCTTGAGGAATCTGCAAACAATCTTGAAGATGAATTTATGCAGAAGGGTGTTATGCTTATCGTGGATGGTACTGACCCGGAACTTGTAAGAAGTATACTTGAGGCGGAGCTTGTAAATGTAGATGCACGTCATCAGGCTAACATACAGTTCTGGAAGGGACTTGGCGCCATGGGACCTGCGTGGGGTATGATTGGTACGCTTATCGGTCTTATCAACATGCTTAAGGATTTGTCAGACCCGGATTCCATAGGACCTAACATGGCAGTTGCGCTTGTTACGACACTTTACGGTTCCGTGCTTGCAAACTGGATATGTACTCCGGTTGCGACTAAGCTTGGAACATTGAATGACACTGAGATAAAACTGAAAGAGGTAATGATAGAGGGTATTTTATCCATACAGGCAGGTGAAAACCCGAGAGTTATAGAAGAAAAACTTAAATCTTTCCTTTCACCGGGAGAGAGAAAGGCAATGAGTGAGGAGGAACCGGCTAATGGCTAAAAGAAAAGACCCGCCGGCTGATGAAGGCGCACCAGCATGGATGGCGACATTCAGTGATCTTATGAACCTGTTGCTCTGCTTCTTTGTGCTTTTGTTTGCCAGTTCCACTATGGACGAGGGCAAAATACAAAAAATTGCCGCATCCTTTGACAATATTTCCTTTAATGTCATGGAGGACGGAAACGTATCTCTTGTAAACGGAGATATGATGTCAGGAGGAGTAACGCAGCTTCCTGATGTTTACAGCATCATGTCTGAGGCGGGTAAAAACATTGAGGGAACGACAGGTGAAGAAAGCGTTTCATCTGCTTCTGATGCCGAGAAGCTTTCTGACGAGGAGCTGAAGGAGGAACTCGATGCGCGGGGAGAAGCGCAGTCTGAGGAAATGTACGAGGAAGTAGTACAGCTTGCTGAAGCTTACAGAATTGATAATATGATAAATATTGATTACAATGAGCAGTATGTTGAACTGGATTTGGAGGGATCATTGCTTTTTGAGTCGGGCAGCGCCGAAATAAAGGATGATTCAAGAATGTTTTTACAGAAAATTGCCAGTATACTTACCAAGTATAAGTATTGTATAATTGAGATTGAGGGACATACGGATAATGTACCTGTATCTTCATCTGCTTTTGAAAATAACCGACAGCTATCTGCCGAGAGAGCAAGAAATGTATACGAATATATTATAACTCAGGAGAATTTTATTGATTCCAACATGAAGATTGCCGGATATGGTGAAAGCAAGCCTATAGCCTCCAATGCAACGGAGGAGGGCAGGGCTAAGAACAGACGGGTATCCATAAAGATATACAACAGCCAAAATTCTCAATAGATTAAAGCCGAAGGGAGTTACCTAATGAAAAAAAATCTTATAACCGTACTTATTTTAGCAATAAGTATTATAAACCTTGTGTTTAACATTATTTTATTCTTTGTCTTTATGCCGTCGGCAGCTAAGACAAACAAGCTTATCGGAGATATATCCGAGGTGCTCGACCTGGAGCTTGCATCACAGGACGCTGCTTCAGCAGGACAGGTGGATGTGAATAATCTTGTGGAGTTTAAGCTTGAGGAAGGAAGCCCGATTAATCTTGCATCGGATGGTTCCAATGAGCTGCATGCACTTAAGTATGGTCTTACAATAAAAATGAATAAGACAGCAAAGGACTATGAACAGATAAATACCACACTTTCTTCGTCTACGTCCTCCATATATGACATGACAAGAGATGTTGTTGGACAATATACATATGCTCAGGTTATTGACGTAAATGTACAAAGAGAGATAAAGGAAAAGCTGCTTGCAGAATTTAAGGAATATTTTAATACGGAATGTATTTATTCCGTGGAGTTTTATGATTGGGTTGCGCAGTAGACACTATGAGCTTAGGAGGTGAGATGTGTGGCAGACGTACTCTCACAAAATGAAATTGACAACCTGTTAAAGCAATTAAGCTCTGGTGAACTGGATGTTGGAGATATTGAAGAGACACCGACTATAAAGGTCAAGGAATACGACTTTTCAAGACCGGCTAAGTTTTCGAAAGAGCACCTTAGAACTTTGGAGATTATATTCGAGCATTTCGGACGACTTCTAAGCAGCAACCTTCCTGCATATTTTAGAAAGAATGTACAGGTTGAGGTTATGAACTCGGAGGCGGTAACATACTCTGAGTTTTCAAATGCCCTTTCAAATCCGGTGCTTCTTGGAGTTGTCAATATGTCGCCGCTTAAGGGCAACATTATTATGGAGATTGCGACAAATATAGGTTATGCAATTATTGACAGGATGCTTGGCGGGTTTGGAGAGCCTCTTGACAAAATGAGAGATTTTTCAGAGATAGAGCTTTCCGTTCTTGAAAGGATTTTTAATATTATTATTGACTTGCTCAGAGAACCATGGAAGAATGTTATTGAAATTGCACCGTATCTTGAAAGGATAGAGACGAATTCACAGTTTGCGCAGATTATATCGCCTTCCGAGATGATTGCCATTGTGACAATCAACATAAATATAGGCGGTGTTGAGGGACTTATGAATGTTTGTCTCCCCTATATAACACTTGAAGATATCATGGATAAGCTGAACACCAAATATTGGTTCTCAACAATGCAGGCAAGAGATGAGCAAAGTTATTCTGAGTTTATTGAAACCGTGATTAACAAGGCGCTTATACCGATTTCAGCGGAGCTTGGAACGAGCACCATAATGGTTATGGATTTTATCAACCTTCAGGTTGGTGATATTATAAAATTAGACAAAAAAATTGAAGATGAGCTTGATGTTTACGTAGGTAATATTGTAAAATTTAAAGCGTTACCGGGTTCGTCTGAGAAAAAATATGCAGTTAAAGTTACAGAAATAATCAGAGAGGAGGAATAAAAGAGATGGACGGAATGTTATCTCAGGAGGAGATTAATGCATTACTTGGCGGAGTGTCTGATGATACCTCAACTGACAGTAACAGCATAACACTTGAAGATGAAGAAAAAGATGCCATCGGTGAAATATCCAACATATGTATGGGTACGGCGGCAACAACTCTTTATTCCTTAGTAAACCAAAAGGTAGTTATAACAACCCCTGTTGTCAAAATAAACAATTGGGAAAATTTAACTTCAAATTATGAGAAGCCTTGTGTTTTCATAAATATTTTCTATCGTGAGGGTATTGATGGAAACAACGTATTGATACTTAAGGAAGATGATGTTAAGATAATAACGGATTTGATGATGGGTGGGGATGGGTTAAACCCGTCTGCCGAGCTTTCCGAGCTTCACTTCAGTGCAATATGTGAAGCCATGAACCAGATGATGGGCTCAGCTGCAACCTCCCTTTCATCAATGTTAAATCGAAAAATAGATATCAGTCCTCCTGAGGCAGATCTGGTTGACATGGCGGGAGACATTGATACATCGAAGGTGGACGCATTTCTTGCCAGTGATTTCGTTCAGGTTACGTTTAGAATGACCATAGGCGAATTGGTTGACAGTACGATAATGCAGCTCTATCCGATTGATTTTGCCAAGGAGTTATATCAGATATTCAGTGGAGATGGAAGTGATGGAGCAAAGACAGAAGCTCCGCAGCCGGCAGCACCACCGTCATCTGCCCCTACACCACCGCCACAGCCAGCACCGGCTCAGCCGCAGATGCAGATGCAGGGAATGCCACAACAGGCAATGGCTCAGCAGCCTATGATGGGGATGCCTATGATGGGAGCCCCTATGTCGGGAGCGCCTATGATGGGAGTTCCGATGATGCCGCAACAGGATGTGAATGTACAAAGCGTTCAGTTCCAAGCATTTAATCCGATTGTTAATCCTGCCCTGCAGCAGGAAAACATAGATTTAATAATGGATGTACCTTTGGAGGTTTCCGTTGTATTAGGAAGAACAAGAAAGTCAATAAAAGAAATTCTTGAATTTTCTCCGGGTACAATCATTGAATTAGATAAGCTTGCAGGTGAAGCCATAGACGTAATGGTAAACCAGAAGCTTGTCGCAAAGGGTGAGGTAGTTGTTATCGAGGAGAGCTTCGGTATCAGGATCACGGAAATTATTAAGGAAAAAATGTAAAAGGAGAATAAATTATGGCAAAAAGTGTACTTATATGTGATGATGCTGCTTTTATGAGGATGATGATTAAGGATATCTTAGTAAAAAATGGTTACAATATCGCAGGAGAGGCAGAAAATGGCGCAAAGGCTGTGGAAAAATATGCTGAGACAAAGCCGGATCTTGTACTTATGGATATCACTATGCCTGAGATGGATGGTATACAGGCGCTTAAGCAGATTAAGGCGAATGATCCGAATGCAAGCGTTGTAATGTGTTCTGCAATGGGACAGCAGGCCATGGTTATTGAAGCCATACAGTCAGGAGCAAAAGACTTTATCGTTAAGCCTTTCCAGCCTGACAGAGTTATTGAAGCCGTCAAAAAGGTAGTTGGTTAGTAATGCTTATTTTTCTTACCAATAGTACAGGATTTAGTGTTGTCTGGCAGACAATAAAGCTTATTCTTATATTTATTATTATACTTGTGTTGACATATTATGCCACAAAGCTTGTTGCCGGATTTCACAAAAATTCCTTGAGTGGGAGAACAAACTTAAAAATAGTAGAGTCCATGAGTCTCGGTAATAACAAATTTTTACTCGTTGTGGAGATTAATGGCTCTTATTATGCACTGGGAGTAGGAAAGGATAATGTCACGCTTATTGATAAACTGTCCGATTATACTCCCCGGGATGCGGATGGCTTTCATGATGTAGATAATCCTAAAAAAGGCTTTAAGGATGTTCTGGCACAGTTTAAGACAAAATCAGAAGCTGATAATAAAAATCAGGATACGAAATAAGACAAATAAAGTGGGTTTTTAGGATGAAGTATAAAAAACTTTGCAAATATGTAATACTTCTTTTTATTGCTATAGTTGTTATATTTTCTGGTACAACTTCATATGCTACGGGTATTACCCCGGAAACCGATGCTGAGGAGGGCGTGGATGGACAGTTTGACGATGATGATGGTGTTTCAGTAGGACTTACGCTTAATACCAACTCTGATTCGACAACTCTTTCAGGCACCTTGCAGCTTTTATTGGTTATAACAATAATTTCAATAGCTCCGTCAATATTAGTTATGGTGACGTCATTTACGAGAATTATTGTTGTTCTTCATTTCTTAAGAACTGCAATAGGAACCCAATCATCGCCGCCAAATAATGTATTGATAGGGCTCTCATTATTTTTGACATTTTTTATTATGGGGCCGGTTTTTTCCCAGGTAAAGACGGAGGCGATTGACCCGCTTACGGCAGATGAAATCAGTCAGGAGGAAGCTATAGACAGATGTATACAGCCTGTAAGGGAATTTATGATAAGTCAGGTAAGACCGGAAGACCTCAGACTGTTTATGGATATAGCCAATATGGGAACGGTTGAGAGTGTGCAGGATATTCCGATTACCGTCGTCATTCCGGCATTCATTATAAGCGAGCTCAGAGCCGCATTTATAATCGGCTTTCTGATATATATACCGTTTATTGTTATAGATATGGTTGTGGCGTCGGTGCTTATGGCGATGGGTATGATGATGCTGCCGCCTACGACAATATCCATGCCTTTTAAGATACTTTTGTTTATCCTTGCCGATGGATGGAATTTAGTGATAGGACAGCTCGTTTCATCCTTTAATTTCTGACATTTTTAGGGAAGGATATATCCTTGGATTATGAGGTGATAAATTGTGACTACAGGTGACGTTATGGAGGTAGCAGTTCAGGCTATATGGCTTGTTTTAAAATGCAGCGCGCCTATGCTGCTTGTGTCTCTTATTGTTGGACTTGTAATAAGTATTTTTCAGACTGTTACATCCATACAGGAGCAGACGCTGACCTTTGTGCCGAAAATGCTTTCCATTTTTTTGACGTTGATTATATGCGGTGACTGGATATTAACGAATATTCTTTCATTTATTCAGGATTTGTATGGCAGATTTGGGGAATTTGTGAGGTAGCATGTTGTGGATTTGACGATATCAACCTTAACATTAGAATCATTTCTGCTTGTGGTTGTGAGAACCGGCACATTTACTGCGGTTGCTCCGCTTTTTGGACACAGAAGCGTGAATGCAAGACTTCGGGTGCTGATTGCCGCATGTATTTCCCTGACCGTTTTTTCTGCAAAGACCATAGCCCTTCCTGTATATTCTTCGGTATTGGGATATTCAATGCTTGTACTTAAGGAAGCGGCAGTCGGGTTATCGCTTGGGTTTGTTGCAAGGCTTGTCATGTCCACGCTTATTCTTGCAGGCGAATTTATAGACAGGGAAATAGGCTTTACCATGTCCACGAACTTTGATCCAAGCACAGGAGCAATGGTTACGATTACGGCAGAGCTTTATGATAAGCTTATATATGTCATAATCCTGATTACGGGAATGCATCATTATATTATAAGAGCTATTGCCCAGACCTTTGACATAATTCCGGTAGGTCAGGTAAATGCAAGCTTTGAAAAATTGTATATAACGGTGCTTGATTTCATAATACAGTATTATAATATAGGGTTTATGATTGCCATGCCGATTTTTATTTCCATGACAATGTTAAACGTAATTTTGGGAGTTTTGACAAAGAGCTCGCCTCAGATGAATATGTTTGCAATAGGAATGCAGATGAAGGTTATCATTGGAATGCTGGCGCTTACGATAGTGATCGTTTTTGTTCCGGGAATCACAAATATTCTTATGGACAAAATGCAGGCCATGATTAATTCCCTGATTGGAGGCTTTTAATATGGAGTTATACAGCTCCGGAATAAAATATAATCTTCAGTTTTTTGCCAAGGAAGGACAGGGCGGTGAAAAGACGGAAGAACCAACGGCAAAAAAAATTGAGGATACACGTAAGGAAGGACAGGTAGCTAAAAGTAAAGAGATTTCATCTGCGTTTTCACTTTTGGCACTTTTTCTGTGTCTCAGAATATTTATAGGTTTTCTGGGCGAGAGAATGCAGGGGGTTTTTTTTTCCTTTTGGAAGGAAATGTCAATCTATCCGCAGGATGATTTTAACTCTGTAACTGCATGGCAGATATTGCTTGACGCTATAATATATCTGCTTATCACATGTCTTCCTTTTTTGGCGGTGGCTTTTATAGTTTCTTTCATGTCCCAGAAGATTCAGATTAAATGGATGGTGACCGCAAAGCCGCTTAAGCCGAAAATGAATAAGCTTAACCCTATAAACGGATTTAAGCGTATGTTTTCAAAGCAGGTATTGTTTGAGTTGATTTTGTCCATTTTTAAACTGGTAGTGTTTGCCGCCATAGCCTATTCAGTTGTGAAGGACAATATAGGCATGATTTTATCATTGTATACCCTGACGATAAGGGATTGTCTTGGTATTTTGTTTGACCTTGTAATGGAGCTTGGAATTAAAATATCTTTAGTTTATATTGTGCTGAGTTTAGCAGATTACGTATTTCAGAGATGGAAGCACAAGCAGGATATAAAAATGACAAAGCAGGAGGTCAAGGATGAATATAAAAATCAGGAAGGTGACCCGAAGGTAAAGAGCCAGCAGAGACAGAGAATGCAGCAGGCATCAAGAAGGCGTATGATGCAGAGTATTCCTGAGGCAGATGTTGTAATAACAAACCCTACACATTTTGCAGTTGCGCTTAAATATGACAATACGGTGAGCGAAGCCCCTGTCGTTACGGCAAAGGGTGCAGACTATCTCGCCTTTAAGATAAGAGACATAGCAAGGGAAAACGGCGTGGAAATTGTGGAAAATAAGCCTCTTGCAAGGATGCTGTATTCCAATGTTGATATTGGAAGGGAAATACCGCCGGAGCTTTATCAGTCAGTGGCAGAAATTCTTGCATACGTTTATGGAATAAAAAATAAAGCAGGCTAAGTCCTTAGGACATAGCTTATACATGAAACGTGTGGAAATATATAATCATTTACATTGAAAGGAGGTACAAGGGAATATGAGACGGAATGATTTATTTCTTGGGGTATATCTGTTAGCTGCAGTTATATTCTTTATTATTCCTATGCCTTCGCAGCTTCTTGATGTGCTTATACTTTTTAATGTTTCAATGTCACTGGTTATAGTATTTAACTGTCTTTTTACGTCAGAGACACTTAATATGTCAGGATTTCCGACGTTGCTTTTGTTTACAACCGTATTTAGGATTTCCTTAAATGTATCTTCCACAAGACTGATTCTCACTACGGGAAATCCGGGACAGGTGGTACAGGTTTTCGGCTCCTTCGTAGGAGGAGGAAATCTTGTAATCGGTGCCATCATTTTCATTGTGCTTATCATCGTACAGATGCTTGTTATAAATAAGGGTTCCGAGAGAGTATCAGAGGTAACGGCGAGATTTACACTTGACGCCATGCCGGGTAAACAGATGGCGATTGACGCGGACCTTAACACAGGGGCGATAACCGATCAGGAGGCTATCGTAAGGAGAGAAAAGATACAGGCAGAATCAGCATTTTTCGGAGCCATGGACGGTGCCTCAAAATACGTTAAGGGAGACGCTGCTGCAGGTCTTATCATTACGATTATAAATATTGTGGGCGGTCTTGCAATCGGAATGACCTCCATGGGTCTTTCCATGAGTGAAGCGCTTAATAAGTTTGTTATCCTTACAATCGGTGACGGACTTGTTTCACAGATACCTTCCATGCTTATATCCCTTTCCACAGGTATACTTGTCACGAAGGCGTCAAAGGAGGAAAATATAGGAGATATCCTTATCGGACAGCTTTTTTCCATTCCGAAGGTTCTCCTTATGGTTGGAATTGCCATGATAATTCTCGGCGCCATGACGCCTCTTAACTTTTTCTTCTGCGGCGCTTATGGTCTGTTTTTCATTATTCTTTCCTTTGCCATACGCGGAAGCCAGGAGGAGGCAGCCATAAAGGAGGAGGTTGAGGAGGAGGAAATCCAGGCGGATGAAGTCAGAAGACATGAAAATGTTAATTCACTGCTTCAGGTTGACCCTATTGAACTTGAGTTTGGTTATGGTATAATACCGTTAGCTGACGTAAATCAGGGAGGAGATTTGCTTGACAGAGTTGTCATGATAAGAAGGCAGATAGCCCTTGAGCTTGGCGCTGTCGTTCCGATTATAAGGCTCAGGGATAACATACAGCTTAACCCGAACCAATACATAATAAAGATAAAAGGCATACAGGTCAGTGAGGGAGAAATACTGTTTGACCATTATATGGCAATGAATCCGGGCTATGTTGAGGATGAGATAACGGGTATTCCTACCTTTGAACCGGCATTCCACCTTGAGGCAATGTGGATTACGGAATCACAGAGAGAGCGCGCCGAGTCACTCGGTTATACCGTAGTTGACCCGCCATCCATTATTGCTACGCACCTTACGGAGATTATAAAAGAGCATCTTGATGAGCTGCTCAACAGACAGGATGTACAGAATCTTATTGACAACATCAAAGAGACGAATAAGACTCTTGTTGATGAGCTTGTGCCGAAGCTTTTAGGCGTAGGCGATATTCAGAAGGTTTTGCAGAATCTTTTAAAAGAAGGCATCTCAATCAGAGACCTTGTAACGATATTTGAAACACTTGCAGATTATGCGGCAACGAGCCGTGATACTGACATACTTACCGAGTATGTGCGTCAGTCATTAAAGAGAGCTATATCAAACAAATATTTTGGCGACAGTGAGACAACAACAGTTGTAACCCTTGACCCTAAGGTTGAACAGATGATTATGAGCTCCATTAAGCAGACGGAGCAGGGGGCATACATATCTCTTGACCCTGCAGTTACGAAACAGATACTTACCGCAACGGAGACAGAGATACAAAAGCTGGAGAATAAGGGACAATCACCGATTATAATTACGTCTCCAATTGTAAGGATGTATTTTAAAAAGCTTACAAATGATTATTTTAAGGATTTAATAGTTGTTTCATATAATGAGATTGATTCAGACATAGAGCTTAAATCCGTGGGAGTGGTGACGATAGATGATAATTAAGAAATTTCAGGCGCAAACTGAAAAAGAAGCAACGCTTATGGCAAAGGAGGAGCTTGGTTCTGACGCTATTGTGATGAACATAAAGACCATAAAGCCAAAGGGGATTTTCAGCCTGTTTAAAAAACCGAGAGTGGAGCTTACTGCCGCAATTGACGAAAATGCGGCAGAGAAAAAGGAGGCTGCAAAAAAGCAGTTTGCGAAGGCGGTGGAGGAGACTCCTTACAAATTTGGTGATGATGTGTTTGCCTCGTCCGATAATGAGTATGTTGTTGAAACGCAAAGCGCCATAGAAGAAAAGATAAATAATATTGCAAAGCTTTTGGAGCAGCAGCTTGCAGCACCTAAGGCTGAGCCGGAAAAGAAAGCTCCGAAGGAGGAAGAAGCGGAAACTAAGAAGCCGGAGGAGGTTCCGGAGGAGGAACAGAAGCCAAAGGTTTTAGATCTTATAAGAAATCAGCTCATTGAAAATGAGGTGATGGAAAAATATGCGGATGCAATCATTAATGAGCTTGAAAATCAGAGTGAAAACCAGCCGATTGACAATCTGCTTGCATACATTTATCAGAAGATTGTTTTAAAGCTTGGAGAGGTTTCGATTGTCAAATGCTCTGAAAATAAACCGAAAATTGTATTCTTTGTAGGAAATACCGGTGTGGGAAAGACAACCACAATGGCAAAGCTTGCCTCAAAATTTAAGCTGGAGCAGAAGCTTGAGATTGCCATGTTCTCACTTGATACCTACAGAATTGCCGCCATAGAGCAGATAAAAACCTATGCTAACATTTTAAATACTCCTATGGAGGTTGTGTACACGCCTGAGGAAATGAGAAAGCTTGTAGAAAAATACAAGGACTGTGATTTGATATTTGTGGATACGGCGGGCAGGTCGCACAAAAACACCGAACAGAAAAATGATTTGGATTCTATAATAAGCAGTGTTAAGGAATACGAATGTGAAATATTATTAGTAGTGAGCGCAACAACAAAATACAGCGATTTAAAAAGCATTGCCGATGTATACAGTGATTTGTTTGATTATAAGCTTGTATTTACAAAGCTTGATGAAACAAGGGGCTTAGGCAACATACTGAATCTTAAGCTTGATACGGATAAGAGCTTGTCCTATGTAACATGGGGACAGAATGTGCCCGAGGACATTGGAGCGTTAAATCCACAGGTTATTGCAAAAAAACTGTTGGGAGGTGCGGAGTAAATGGATCAGGCATCAAAACTCAGACAGCTTATGGGTAACGAGGATAACAGACAGCTTACGGATATTGAATACGGCAATTCAAGTGCAAAGGTAATCGTTGTGACAAGCGGCAAAGGCGGAGTAGGAAAAACAAGCTTTTCCGTTAATGCGGCGATGGAGTTTGCAAGAAAAGGGAAAAAAGTGGTTGTATTTGATGCTGATTTCGGGCTTGCCAATGTGGAGGTCATGTTAGGTATAAGACCAAAATACAATCTGCTTGATTTAATACATAATAATATGTCCATGGAGGACATCATAACGCAGGGACCTGAAAATATAGGATTTATTTCCGGAGGCTCCGGCGTTTCTGAGCTGGCAGCACTTGACAACGACAGTATTAAATTGTTAATATCAAAGCTGGTACAATTAGATAAAATGTATGATATTGTTATTATTGATACAGGCGCAGGAATTACGGATTCCGTTATGGAATTTGTTCTTGTTGCTCCCGAGATTGTTCTTGTTGTTACTCCGGAGCCTACATCCATAACAGATTCCTATTCACTGCTTAAGGTTCTCAGAAGAAAGGACAAATTTGACCCGCTGTTCAAGACTATAAATGTTGTTGTAAACAGGGCTTCCAGTGAGGAGGAAGGTATTGAGGTATATAATAAGATAAATACGGTTTCATCCAAGTTTTTAAATATTGATTTAAAATACATGGGATTTGTACCTCAGGATAAAAATGCATCATATGCCGTAATAGAGCAAAAGCCTGTTGTTTCGGCATATCCCATGTCGCCTGCGTCAAAGGCAATCGCTGAGATCGCCGGTAAGCTGTTTGATGATGGCAGGGACGAATATGAAAAAAAAGAAGGGATTGCAAGAGTTTTCCTTAATTTTATTAAGTCGAAAAGAAAAAAAATATAATAAGAGTGTGAGGGTAGAAGTGTATGAATATTGCTGTTGGAAACAAAATTGAATTGGTGCAGTTGGAGCAGGTAATAAAAAATGATAAAAATAAAAAGGTATATGTCAGTAAGATATACGATATTCTTTCTGAGGATACGCTTCAGATAGCAATGCCTATTTATGAAGGTAAAATTGTTCCACTGCCCGTTGATGAGAAATATTCGGCATGCTTTTATACGACAAAGGGACTTTTGCAGTGTAATGTTTTAATTACCTCAAGATATAAAAGCGGCAACCTTTTTTTCCTTGAGATATATATGCTTGAGGAGCCGGCAAAGGTACAGAGAAGGGAATTTTACAGATATAAGTGCGCATTGCCTGCTTCGCTCCGGGTAGTGTCGGATATGGAATATGAGACGGGCGTTTACGAGGATATAGACGTTTCAGAAGATGAGCTTGAGTGGCAGCAGGTCAAAATACTTGATATAAGCGGCGGTGGAGTAAGACTGATACAGAAAACACATCTTGAAAAAAATGAGCTTATAAAAATTAAATTTGAGATGGGCATGGTTGGGGAGATTATGAAGTTTAATCTGTTTGCAAGAATTTTAAGCAGCACAATCATGAATAATCAGACCGGCCTTTATGAGCAGAGACTTGAATTTATGAAAATCACACAGGATGACAGAGATAAGATAATAAGATATATTTTTGAAAATGAGAGAATTAACAGGGCAAAAGAATCGAGACGGATGTAATATGAAAAAAGTTTTGATAATTGATGACTCTGCACTTATGAGAAGGGCAGTTTCTGATATAATTAGCAGGACAAATAAATACAGTGTGTCATATGCGGCGTGTAATGCCCTTGAGGGTCTTGATTTTATAGCTAAAAATCAGGATTTGGATGTTATATTATGTGACCTTAATATGCCGAAAATGACCGGCCTTGAATTTTTAAAGGTTTTACATGAGAGGCATATTGATATTCCTGTTATCATATTCACCTCAAGCGAGGATTCAAAAAATACTATAACGGCGCTTGAGCTTGGAGCCATTGAGTTTATTAAAAAACCGTCAGGCAGTAAGGATGACAACTGGATTGAGGACAGGTTATACAAGGCGCTTGATATGGCAATAAGCCTGAAGGAGAAAAAAGGCAGGTATCGGGAGGATAAGAAAAAAGCATCCGTTCCTGAAAAAGCTCCTGAAAAGAAATTCAGGCTAAAGGAAAAGATAAAAAGCTTAACCAATGATGCTAAAAAGAGCAATAAGCTTGTGGCAATCGTCTGTTCCACAGGAGGGCCGAAAGCCCTGCAGAGCGTTCTTCCAAAGCTTCCTGCAAATATCAATGCTCCCATCGTGCTTGTCCAGCATATGCCGGCAGGCTTTACCGGCTCTCTTGCCGCAAGGCTTGATGATTTAAGCCTTATAAAGGTTAAGGAGGCGGAGGAGGGGGATGTCCTTCAAAAAGGTATATGCTATATAGCCAGAGGCGGCAAGCATCTCACGGTCGTACGTGAGGGAAAGAATCATAAGGTTTTATTTGATGATGCGCCTCCTGTCGGAGGTTTAAAACCATTTGGCAATATTATGTATTACAGCTTATGCGATACCGGATATGACGAGATAATTTGTGTAGTGCTGACGGGAATGGGTGCGGACGGCACAAAGGGCATTGCGAAATTATCTAAAAATAAAAAGATTTATGTTATAGCGCAGGATGAGGAGTCAAGTACGGTGTATGGGATGCCCCGGGCTATACATGAGGAAGGTTTGGCTGATTGTGTGTGCGATTTAAATGAGGTTGCAGATACTATTACGAAGAAAGTAGGTGTACGGTAATGGATTTAAGTCAATATCTTGAGATTTTTATTGACGAAACAAAAGAACATTTACAGACATTGAATGATCAGGTGCTTATTCTTGAAGCAGAGCCTGAAAACATTGATACCGTAAATGAAATATTCAGGGCGGCGCATTCCCTGAAGGGTATGGCAGGTACAATGGGCTTTAAGAGAATGCAGAGATTAACCCATGATATGGAAAATGTTTTTTCTGAAATCAGAAATGGAAAGCTTAATGTAAATGCTGATATGGTTGATATTGTATTCAAGTGTCTTGATGCAATTGAGGGATATCTTACAAACATAATTGAATCTGCTGATGAGGGAACGGAGGATAATGAGGAGCTTATAGGGCTTCTTAATGACGCTCTTTCAGAAAGCACAGATGCGGCGCCTGCTGAAGAAAAAAAGAAGGAGCAGGAAACTGAAAAGTCATCGTCTGAAAAAGCAGATGGTGAAGACAGATGCAAATTCCGGAGTGTTCCGATAGCAGACTTTGAGAAAAATGCCATGCTTGAGGCGAAGGGAAAGGGAATGCATGTCTATGCAGCTACCGTATATATTCAGGAGTCATGTCTTTTGAAGGCAGCAAGGGCATTTTTGGTGTTTAAGGGCGTTGAGGATAAGGGTGAGGTTATTAAATCTTATCCAAGCGCTCAGGATATTGAGGATGAGAAATTTGAGCTGGATTTTTCCATGTTTATTGTATCTGAAAAATCCCTGGATGAAATAAAAACGACAATTGAAAATGTGTCTGAGATTGAGGAGGCAGTTATTGAGGAATACGAAATTCCAGATACTGCCACGGAGACTGTTCCTAAGAACGAGGAGCCGAAAAATAATAAGACGGAGGAAGCTCCGAAGCCTGTGGTAAGCGAGAAGAAGGAGGAAAAGAAGGCTCCTGCAAAGGCTGCCGGAAAGCCTGTAGTAAATCGCTCGGTAAGAGTTGATATTGAGAAGCTTGACGATTTGATGAATCTCGTGTCGGAGCTTATTATTGCAAAAAACGGACTTGTTTCGGTTTCAGGAGTTGCGGCTGCAAATGACCAGAAGTTTAATGAACAGATAGAATATCTGGAGCGTATCACTACTAATCTTCACGAGTCTGTCATGAAAACCCGAATGGTTCCGATTGAGAGTGTTGTAAACCGTTTCCCGAGAATGATAAGGGATTTGTCTAAAAAGCTTAACAAGGAGATGGAGCTTATTATGACAGGTGAGGATACGGAGCTGGATAGGACCGTTATAGATGAGATTGGCGACCCTCTGATGCATATGCTTAGAAATGCGGCAGACCATGGACTTGAGTCTACGATAGACCGGTTAAGAATTGGCAAGCCGCAGGTTGGAACAATACGTCTTGATGCATATCAGGATGGAAACAATGTTACAATTGAGGTTTCGGATGACGGATCAGGAATAGATGTTGAGAAAATAAAACAAAAAGCCATTGACAAGGGAGCTATAACCGAGGAGCAGGCCGAATATATGTCTGAGAAGGAGGCGGTTGACCTTCTGTTCCAGCCGGCATTTTCCACTGCAGAGAAGATATCGGATGTTTCAGGACGTGGAGTAGGACTTGACGTTGTAAAAAATAAGATAGAGGGACTTGGCGGAGATGTTGAGGTAGCATCAAAGCTTGGTGAAGGAACGACATTCATTGTAAGGCTTCCTCTTACACTTGCAATTATTCAGGCGCTTATGGTTGACGTGTGCGGAGAAAAATATGCTTTGCCGCTAAATTCAATTGTAACTCTTGAGGAGATACTTCCTGAGGATATAAAGTATGTACATACAAAGGAGGTAATAAATCTTCGTGGAACGGTGATTCCTCTTGTAAGGTTAAATGAGGTTCTTGATGTTTCCAGTGACGACGATGAGGAAACAAATCCGGATGACGAGGGACTTGTTGTTGTAATTGTAAAGAAGGGTGATAAGCAGGCTGGTCTTGTTATCAGTAAGCTTATCGGACAGCAGGAGATTGTTATAAAGCCTCTTGGCAAGTTTATACATGTTCCAAAGCTTATAAGCGGCGCAACCATTCTCGGAAATGGCGATGTAGCCCTTATAATTGATTCAAATACTTTAGTTTAGGAGGTGCCGTATGGATAACAATCAGGTGAATGCAAACAGAAAGCAGTATATTATTTTAAGATTTGACAGTGAGCAATACGGCATAGATATTTCTTACATAGACAATATTGTGAGATTGCAGCCTATTACAAGGGTACCGCACTCACAGCCGTATTTCCTCGGAGTTATAAATCTTCGCGGTGAGATTATACCTGTTATGAGCATGAGAAGAAAATTTGAGCTTGATGATGCTGAAAACACGGGTAAAACACGTATACTTATCATAAAGGCTGAAAATGCCAAGATAGGCATTTTAGTTGACGAGGTACGGGAGGTTGTTACTCTTGACGAGGAGGATATTGAAAAGATTACTGCGGATGATTCAAGAGCATATCTTACCGGTGTAGGTAAGTACAATGACACACTTATTTCGCTTATTAATATAAGTGGTCTGGTTGCTGATATTGACAATGAATGATAAGGTGGTGGTTAAATGGATCATGCAAAGGAAGGAATGTCTGACATTGTAAAAAATGCGCTTGCAGAAATTGGAAATATTGGAGCCGGGAATGCCGCGACGTCACTGTCTACCATGCTTTCAGCAGAGCTTACAATGTCTCCTCCTCAGGTTGACATATATGATTTCAATGAGCTGGAGAACATTTTAGGCGGACCGGAAGCTGTTGTGGTGGGCGTACTCAGTATGGTTGAGGGCGATATGCAGGCCATGATATTATTCGTTATGGAGATGGAGGACGCAAAACGGCTTGTAAAATCCCTTATGGGTGAGGAGCTTGACTGGCGCTCCGAAATGGGCTTATCCTCAATTACTGAAATAGCAAATATACTGATAGGGTCTTATTCCGGCTCCCTTGAGATGCTTTCAGGCATGAAGATAAGATATGGGCAGCCGTCTCTCTGTGTGGATATGGCAGGTTCAATTTTAAGCGTACCTTGTATACAATTTGCAAAGGTGGCGGATAAGGCTCTGCTTATTAATTCGCATTTCAAGGTTGGACAATATGAGATAAACGGTTATATTATGATGGTATCAGAAACGAATTCATATGATACATTTTTAAATAATTTGGGAATAGGAGGTGTTGGTTCAAATGGCTAGCTCGATAATAGTCGGGATAGCTGATATGAAGATTTGTAAAGCACCAGATACAATAACAACTCTTGGTTTAGGTTCCTGTATCGGAATCGTTTTATATGACAGAGCTGCTAAAGTTGCGGGATTAGTTCACATCATGCTTCCTGACAGTACAAAAATAAAACAAAACCAAAACAAGTTGAAATTTGCTGACACGGGAATAGACGCGCTTGTTCAAAAGCTTCAATCTATGGGAATCAGCAGATTTTCATTAAAAGCAAAAATAGCAGGCGGAGCTAAAATGTTTGAGTTTAACACAGGAACATCAGACATTGGTTCCATAGGTGATAAAAATATAATAGCAGTTAAAAATAAATTGAAATCCCTTGGCATTGCAATTATGGCGGAGGACGTGGGTCTTAATTACGGAAGAACAATCGTGTTTAATCCGGAAACCTGCGAGCTTACCATAACGAATGTGGGAAGGAATAATACTAAAATTATATAAGAACAGAGGTTGTCTTAAATTGGATAATAAAGAAAAATATAAATATGCAAGAGCATTTGTTGTTCTTTTGGCTGCGCTTATAACAATGATATTAAATATGAAGTATAAACGGGATTTGATGCAGTCATTGCTCATATTGCTTGCAGTTATTGTTATTTTTTATGTAATTTCCTCCTCTGCTGTTTACCTGATAGACAAGATTGCAAATATGAGTGCAAAAAAGGTAATAGTTGAGGAACAGGAGGCTTCCGGGGACGAGGAGCCTGTAGAAGATGCTGCGGAAGATAATTAGTAAAAGGGGTGTAACATGGCCGTATTGGATAATAAGGAAAGGTTATGGATTGAGTACAGTCATTCCAAATCCGGTGTTATACGGGAGCAGATTATAATTGAATATGTTCCGCTTGTTAAGGTCGTAGCAGGGAGATTAAGTATTTACCTCGGCTCAAATGTTGAATACGAGGATTTGGTCAGTTATGGTATTTTTGGCCTTATTGATGCAATTGATAAATTTGATTATGGCAAGGGCATAAAATTTGAAACCTATGCAAGTCTCAGGATAAGGGGAGCAATTCTTGACCAGATAAGAAAGCTGGACTGGATACCGAGGTCCGTAAGACAGAAGCAGAAGGCGATAGATGCCGCCATGAAAAAACTGGAAACAGACAAGGGCTCTAATTATACAGATGAAGATATTGCAAGAGAGCTTGGCATAACAGATGAGGAATATTCCTCATGGCTTGGACAGACAAACATATCAAACGTATCTTCATTGGAGGATTTTCTGGAGCAGGGCAATGAGGTAAAATCTTCGGGAAATCCGGCATACATGAGAATAGAACCTGAAAACGTAGTGATGGAAAAGGAAATTAAAAAGTCACTTGCAGAGGCTCTTGAAGCCCTTACAGAAAAGGAAAAGACCGTTGTTTTACTATATTATTATGAGGAGCTTACATTAAAGGAGATCAGTAAGGCAATGTCCGTATCCGAATCGAGAGTTTCGCAGCTTCACTCAAAGGCACTGAAGAAAATGAAAACATTTTTAGGCGATAATTTTGCCGTATTAATGGGTTAGGAGAATATATTTGAAGTATAAGAATTCTTTTTTTAAAATTGAAATTAAAGAGGATGGAACTTATCTGGTTATATATCCGCCGGTAAGTGACGGAAAAGCTTTGGAAACAAAAGAAATTACGGATTTTCTTGACAGCAGGGGCTGTTATGGCTTTGAAATTAAAAAAATACGTGAAATGATTGATACTACAAAGGAAAAACCGTCAATGATGAAGGTGTCCGACAATAAAATTGATTCTTTTGATGAGAGCGCAAGGGTTACGGTTTCAGAGGACAGAATGACGGCATATATCCGCTTTTATCCGCCGTCAACAGATGGAAAACTTATGGATAAGAGGGATTTTCTCGAAGAATTGGAGCGCAACAATATAAAACACGGAATTGTGACAAAGGTTTTGGATATATTTGTTGCCGCGCGTCAGTACTGTCTTGATATTCCGATTGCAAAGGGTACAAAGCCTACGCCTGCAAAGGATTCAAAAATTGAGTATTTTTTCAATACGAGACCTCTTGCAAAGCCGAAGGTTTTAGAGGATGGAAGCGTTGATTTCCACAATCTGAATATTTTTACAAAGGTTAAGCAGGGAGACTTACTTGCAAGGCTTACGCCTCATGCAGATGGTATAAAGGGAAAGGATGTTTATGGTGTCGATGTGGCATCAAACAAGCCAAAGGTTTTGTTTTTAAAGTATGGAAGAAACATATCCATAAATGAAGATAAGACGGAGATTGTAAGTGATGTTGACGGTGACGTTGTCCTTACTGACGATACGGTATTTGTTGAGGATACATACACGGTTGCGGCAGATGTGGATGTTTCAACCGGAAATATAGAATATGATGGAAATGTCCTTGTAAACGGAACCGTAAAGTCAGGCTTTTCAGTAAAGGCAAAGGGAAATGTACAGATAAATGGCGTTGTTGAGGCGGCTGAGGTTTGTGCAGGAGGAAATATTGTCATAAAAAGAGGCGTTCAGGGAATGGGAAAGGGTATCCTGAAGGCAGGCGGAGATATATGCGCGCAGTTTTTTGAAAGCACTAAGGTAAAGGCAGAGGGAAATGTTATTTCCGGTTCCATCCTGCACAGCACCATAGATGCAGGCGGCAAGATAACCGTAAGCGGAAGAAAGGGCTTTATTGTCGGTGGCGAGGTTAAGTGTGTATCTGCACTTGAGGTAAATACCATCGGTAATAAGATGGAGACGCAGACAATCATAAAGGTAGGCGTAAATCCGGGGCTGTTGGATCAGATAAAGGCTAAGGTAATTGCCGGTGATGATCTGAGCCAGCAGATTGATGAGATAAAAACATATCTGGATGTATATAAGCGCAAGGTTAAAAGCGGAGCAACCTTATCACCTGAGAAATTAAAGCAGATTAAGTCCTTCAGTGAACAGCTCAAGTCGCTTGTTGCCGAGAAGGCGGAAAACGATGAAAATTTGAGCAAATTGAGAAACCAGCTTGAATTTGGACGGAAAGGCACCGTGAAAGTATATGGATATGCTTTCCGTGGCGCATGCATATATATATCAAGTCAGGTTTATAATGTGAAGGACAGAGATGCACATTGCACATATAAAATAGTGGATGGAGATATTAAACCTGGTGTGTTATAGTATAGAAAGGGATGGTTTATATGATATCGCCGATAATCGCAACGCAAAATTCTATGCCCATTGCCTCAATACAGCAAAATAATGAAGCGCAAAGCACCCTTCAGACTGCAAATGCCCAGGTCCAGGTTAAGGAGGAGGAGAGGCAGAGCTATGAAACCGTAGTAAAAAAAGATGAGGCCGTTTTTTATGAACAGCATCATGACGCAAGAGAAGAAGGGCGCAATAAATATGTCAACCTTTACACCAACAAAAAGAAAAAGAATGATGGTGAAAAGGAAGAAAAGGCGGAACAGGCAGTTACAAGAATTAATTTTGATATAAAAATATAAATTAAGATACGATAGGAGAAAAAAATGTCATCGGTTGTTATTGTACTAATTATAATTGGGCTGGCTTTTATATTTGTAAGCTATGCATTTGCCAGTAAATTTGAGAAGCAGGTTGTGAAGGATGAAGGACCTGTACAGATTCCTGACGAGCTTACAGAGGAACAGAAGGAAAAAATTTCAAAGCTTATTAATGACTTTATGTATCAGACTGTTGACAGCAGGCTTGACGAGGTGGAATATCAGTTTGCAGAAATTGTTAATGAGAAAACTCTGGCGCTTGGAGATTATGCCGTAACAGTAAATGATGAAATTTCAAAAAATCATAATGAGGTTGTATTTTTGTACAGTATGCTTTCAGATAAGCAGAAGGAAATAATGACAACTGCAAATATGGTTGACGAATACAGAAAAGAAGTCGAGACTTTCGTGGAAAGAAATAACCTGACTGTTACGCCAAACCGGGAAACCCAGCAGCTTGAGGAGGAAATAAAGGAGATTGATGACAGCCTTCTTCAGGAGGAGAATTTGGAGGAAGCTGCAAATGTGTCTGATAGCAGTAAGGATATAATACTTGAAATGCATAAATCGGGTCTTAGCATTCTTGAAATTGCCAAGCATTTGGGACTTGGAGTCGGTGAGGTTAAGCTTGTTGTAGATTTATACCAAGGAGAGCATGAGTAATGAATTTTAAATATTTTTTAAGAGGACTGGGAGCCGGAATTGTATTTACGGCAATTATAATGCTGGCGGCATATATGACAAATGGCTCATATAAATTGAGCGATAAGGAGATTATTAAGAAGGCTGAGGCTCTTGGTATGGTAACAACGGAGGAGGTTCCCATAGTAAGTGATACAGGCTCCGAAAATCCAACGGAGGAGCCTTCAACGGAGAACACTGATACAGAGGAGCCTACGACGGAAAAATCCTCAACCGAGGACACGGAGGAACCTGCATCAACAGAGGCTCCCACAACGGAAGCTGCCACGCAGAATACGACAGAGCAGGGCGGCATAGATACAGAGTATACAAAGGCGACCATAACGGTACGTTCCGGCATGGGCTCATATGAGGTTGCAGTGCTGCTTAAGGACGCAGGCATCATAGATAACGCATCGGATTTTGATTCATATCTTATCAGAAACGGATATGCAACACAGATACGCATTAAGAGTCAGGAGTTTAACAGCAATATGTCATATGAGGAGATTGCAAAGCTCCTTATAAAAGAGGAATAACAGGTTAAAAAAAGTGCTTGCGGGCACTTTTTTTTTATGCTATAATCGACTTCGTGTGAAAAAACATGTGGGCGGATAAGTAGAAGGGTGCCACTGAAACGCCGGTGGTTTCTACGAGTTGCTCCTTTTCGGGTAAAGCTGACAGAGAGTTAATTTTGAAGCTCACAGAAGTTAAAACCAAGGAGGTATATTATGAGCGTTATTTCAATGAAACAATTATTAGAGGCAGGTGTTCATTTCGGACATCAGACAAGAAGATGGAATCCTAAGATGGCTGAGTATATTTATACTGAGCGTAACGGAATTTATATCATTGACTTACAGAAGTCAGTGGTAAAGGTTGACGAGGCTTACAAGGCTGTGCTTGACTGTGTTGCTGACGGTGGCAAGGTGCTTTTTGTAGGTACAAAGAAGCAGGCGCAGGATTCCGTAAAGTCTGAGGCAGAGAGATGTGGTATGTATTATGTAAACCAAAGATGGTTAGGTGGAATGCTCACAAACTTTAAGACGATTCAGACGAGAATCGAAACCTTAAGAAAGTACGAGGCTATGGAGGCTGACGGTACATTTGACGTGCTTCCTAAGAAGGAAGTTATTGAGATTAAAAAAGAGATGGATAAGCTTGAGAAAAACCTTGGCGGTATCAAGGATATGAAGGTTATTCCTGACATGATATTCGTGGTTGACCCCCGTAAGGAGAAAAACTGCGTACAGGAGGCTCATGCACTTGGTATTCCTCTTGTTGGTATTGCGGATACCAACTGTGATCCTGAGGAGCTTGATTATGTAATTCCTGGAAATGATGATGCAATAAGGGCTGTTAAGCTTATTGTTTCCAAGATGGCTGACGCCGTTATCGAGGCTAATCAGGGCGCGGATGCAATGACGCCTGAGGAGGCAGAGTCCATGGAGGCTGATGCCGAGGAGGAAGCTGCTGAGGAAGCATAATTAAAAATAAATTTAGTGTTAGGAGGACATATAGATGGCGGCTATTTCAGCTAGTATGGTTAAAGAGTTAAGAGAAATGTCAGGTGCCGGAATGATGGATTGTAAGAAGGCTCTTACAGAGACTGACGGCGATTTTGACAAAGCATTGGAGTTTCTTAGAGAAAAGGGACTTGCAACTGCACAGAAGAAGGCAGGAAGAATTGCAGCAGAGGGTATTGTTGCAACAACTGTTATTGATGGCGGTAAAACAGCAGCAATCGTTGAGGTTAATGCTGAGACTGACTTTGTAGCTAAAAATGATGTATTTCAGGGATATGTAAAAGAGGTTGTTGACCAGCTTGTTACAAGCAGCGCAGCAGATGTTGACGCTTTCAAGGCAGAGAAGTGGGCTGTTGATCCTTCCATGACCGTTGAGGAAAAGCATGCTGCAATGATTGCCAAGATTGGTGAAAACATGAATATCAGAAGATTTGAGAGAATTACCACTGACGGCATGATTGTCTCTTATATTCATGCAGGCGGCAAGATTGGTGTTCTTGTTGAGGCAGATACAGACGGACAAGGCGCTGAAATTGAGGAGTGCCTCAAGAATGTTGCAATGCAGGTTGCAGCTATGAATCCGAAGTATGTTTCAACGGATGAGGTTTCTGAGGAGTACAAGGCACATGAGCTTGAAATTCTTGTAGCTCAGGCTAAGAATGACCCTAAGAATGCAAGCAAGCCTGACAATATCATTGAGAAGATGGTACAGGGACGCCTTAACAAGGAGCTTAAGGAGGTTTGTCTTCTTGAGCAGGAGTATGTTAAGGCTGAGAATAAGGAAAATGTTGCAGCATATGTAGCTTCTGTTGCCAAGGCACAGGGCTGTAAGCTTGCAGTTAAGAAGTTTGTTCGTTTTGAGACCGGTGAAGGTCTTGAGAAAAAGAATGAGGATTTTGCAGCAGAGGTTGCAGCTCAGATGAATCAGTAAACTTCTGAATGAAATTGATTCACGAACCCCTGAAAATCCCATAGAATGGGCATTTTCAGGGGCTTTTTGCGTTCTAAGGAGAGGTTCATAAATTATCGTAAATTACCGTATTTTGAGTGCCAATTTGGGGGATTCTTGGGGGAAGGGGTATCCCCCAAATGGTATGTGAAAGTTTACCTATTCTTTTTGGGAAACGGGGAAAAGTTTGCGTCGTGTTTCTAATCGGGAGTTCTCGCAGTTCTCCTCCAAATGATGTTGGAGATTATAAGTTGTCGTATCTTATCAGAAGGGTATTAGAGGGGATGCTGGAAATTGCTGGTTGATGGAGAGGCAGGATTGAATTATAATGATTATATTATTCTTTATAAGAATAATGATGTGTATAGAATGGTTAATCCGAAAATAAAAGAATAGGTCATGTTTTCTGAAATGTAAGCACGATTTGTCTATGCTTAGTAAATGTGGTTGTATTATTTTTATGGTGTAGTAAGATAATTAATTTACCACATTTAAAGCACAAAAGACGTTTTTGAAAAGAGGAAAAAGATGCAAGTACATGGTAAAATAATACTGGGATTTCCATTTGGAGATAAAGAAATCAAACAGCATTGTTGTGATTTTTATCTTAGTGATGACAGTCATAATTTCATAATTGATATTGATGAGTATCCAATAGAAAAGGCTTTTGAATTACTGTGTAGCAATGAGTCGATATATGAGCATTATTTATTATGTTATGACGAAAATGGTAAAGCCTTTACGATTTATGAGTGTTATATAAAGCCAATGCAGATTCCTGTTAAACAAATGAAAATCATATGGAGGAGATGTCTTTGGGGATATCATATTAAAAATTATCAAGATGAAAGGATAATTTTTGCAAAATATGTTGTGCAAACAGATGAAAAAAAATACCCATTTCATATGTTTGTTGGAAAAAATAAGTTTGAAGTGTTGAATGGTAAAGTAAGCATTGTTACAGATCGGAATCAGAAAAATTCTAAATTTGAAGGAGTTGCTATTTCTATATTTTCGCTAAAGGAAGGATTATTGATTAGTGAAGTGGAAAAAATTGTATTAAGAATGTTGGAAATCTTTTTTCTGCAGATAGGTTTTTTCCCAAAAGTTGAAAAGCGTAAATTGGTAACAGAAGAGAACAAAACATTTTATTTTATGGAAGATTTTGTGGCTTATGGAAAAACGACAAAGAGAAATATCAAATTAGATTATGTTTTATATACAAAAAGGAATTTTGATTTCTCAATGGTTTATGATAATTGGTGGAGGTTAAGAGAGAAAGAAGTAGTTACATTTAATCTCTTTTCGTATATGACTACTGATAGTTCACCTGTGATGGAAGTTCCGATAGCAACTTGTATCCAATGTTTAGAAGGATACTTTCGTATTCATCATACGGAGGAAATGCTTAGATTTTCAAAAGAAGCCAAAAATCAGATTAAAAAGGAAGTATTAAAAGTATTGAATTCTTCAGATAACTTGAAAGGGATTTGTGAAAAAAATGGTATTGAATATGAAAATATAAGAGAAACTTTTGCCAGAATGTTTGGTCATATAAATGAATACAGTTTGCGGGATATATTGCAATATGCAATTGTAAGATGTGCTTCTACGAAAATGCTTTTCCGGTATGAGAGAGAAACGGAGGTAAATGAGCAGATGTATATAATTGATATATTTATCCAGAAAGCAACAGGGCATAGAAATTGGCTATCACACTTGACGGAGCAATCTAAGCGTTTTACACATGATGAGATAAAATTGGCAGATGAAAAATTAAGGATGCTATTCAGATTGACACTATTATATGACATAGGAGTTGAGGTTACAGACACTTCTTTAGACAAGATAATTCAGAGAATTAATCGGTGGTATCAGAGCAATGAATTAGTATGAATACAGGGCGAAGCTGACTTGATAAAAAGAGAAGATTGGTCAGGTGAAAAATAATTGAGGGAGAAAGGAATTTGATACATTATGAAAAGAGGATTTACTCATTTTTATTATTTAATATCATGTCCATCGGATGTGCAGGAAGAATTAGAAATTGTTCTTAATGTCATAGACGAAATTAATATGACAGTTGGAGAGGATAATGGAATTAATATAAAGTGTCTTTATTGGAAAAATAACGCAAGACCTGGCTCTGGTGAGAATGGACAAAATATAATTAATAAGCAATTATTGAGTAAAGCAGATGGTGTTATAGCGTTATTCTGGACTAAATTTGGAACTCCAACCGAAGAGTATGGTTCTGGCACAGAAGAAGAAATTGAAAAATCTATTTTACAAGGAAAGAATGTAATGTTATATTTCTCTAATAAGTCAATTAACCCAGATAAAATTGATTATCAACAATATGTACGTGTTATAGAATTTAAAAAGAGATATTCAGGACTTTTTGCTGAATATAATACATTGGATGATTTTAGACAAAAATTAAATAGGCATATATTAGATTTGATGTCTAAATTAATTGAGAAAGAAGCAATTTTTTCTCAACATGTAATTGAACAAGATATGAGTTTGACAGAAATTATGGAGTGTGGATGGTTTATACGTCGATTTCTTCTTGAATTGCCCGTAAATCAAGAAGCAATATCTATTTTTCAAGAGCGTATTGATAAAATAGTGCAGTTGGCTAATAGATTTGAGTTATTAAATGATAGAGATTTGAATTTAATTTTTTCTAGCAAGATTAAAACGGGACATAAGGGAGTTCATTCATTAAGTACTAAGGATATTGAAGAAAGTCGAAAAATTCTTGATAATGTTGAAATATCATTGATGAAAAAACTGAAAAATAGAGAAAATGCTTCTTTTCAGTTAGGACGATGTTTAGGGCATATTCTAATGCTGACAGAGATTATTTGGTCAGATAATAAGAATTTTAAGGTATCAGATTTTCATAATAGATATCAGGGTGCTTTTGATGGTTTTATTAATAGAGCAAAAATCGCCGCAGCTGTTTTAAATAAGGATATTGAGGAAATTATAAATTCTGTTGAACAAATATATTCCGATGGAGAAAAAACTTGTGAGTCAGCAATAAATGCTTTACGATTATCCGCAGAAAAGATTGCAACAATTTTACCGCTCCTTAGTGATATTAATTAAAATAAAAATATAATAGTTATGTATAACTGATTGATTTTTAAACGAGAATCAGTTGGTCTTTTATTGCTCAAAACCCATACATAGCCATTCTGTCTTATGCAGGGTGGCTATTAAATTTTTCAGGAAAGGAGGTAAACCGTGATGTGATGTCTAAATGTAAGGTAATCGCCCTTGCAAACCAGAAAGGCGGGACGGGCAAGACCACAACTGCCGTAAATTTAGGGATAGGGCTTGCAAACGAGGGAAAGAAAGTGTTGCTTGTGGATGCCGATCCGTAGGGGGATTTGACAATCTCTTTGGGTTGAGCGGATCAGGACAGCCTTCCTGTCACGCTCTCAACACAGATGAAAAAGATTATCCGTGATGAGTCGTTTGAAGTGGGCGAGGGAATTTTACACCATGACAAGGGCGTAGACTTGATTTTGGAGAATATTGAGCTGTCCGGTATGAAAATCACGCTTGTAAATGCTATGAGCAGGGAGTTCAAATACATTCAAGAAGAACAATGCGTATGGAATTATAAATCATAAAATATCAGTTTAAATTATAAAAAAATAATGGTATAATTTTGTTAAAATTTGATGCAAAAAAATATTGTCAAAAATGGTACATGAAGAATATGTGTAATAAAACTGAAGGGAAAGAGGATTATGCTTATAAAAGCATCAGCAGCACTGAGAAATAATTATGCAGCTTTATCCGCATTGGCAAAGGAAACAAAAGAACCCATATATATTACCAAGAATGGGGAAGGTGACTTAGTATTAATGAGTATAGATGCCTTTGAAAAGCGGGAACAGATGCTGCAGTTAAGAGCAAGAGTACTTCAGGTGGAGCAGGAACGAATAGATGGACAGCCGACAATCAGTGTGTCAGAAGCGAGAATGCGTTTAAGTGATAGAATATGATGAAAAAATCAACCTCACAGATTATATTTGTATATCTTTACCATCTTATATGGATTATTATGACAGTTATGCTTGTCCGCCACTATGGGGATGCATTGTTAATAAGCTCCGGCATCTCAAATATTATACTCATAGTTGTCTGGACAATAATAAATTTAAAAGACAAAGTCAGATGGGATGTGTATTTCCACTTTGCAATTGGAACTGTTGCAGAGCTTCTTCTAAATGCAGGCGGTATTGTGGGAGAACGTACGGGACTTTGGGATTTGGCACAGTTTTTTTATATTTGCGAAATTATTGCGGGCACTCTGATATTAGGATTCATTCAGTTTATTGTCTGGTTTATCCGGATTAAAAAACGGTATTAATTCTTGAAAATGATCTGCATAGTATGTCCGTATAGAAAATATGCAAAATGGGTTGACAGCTTACGAGATAAGTATGATATAACAAATGAAGGAAATATGGAATGGATAAGTCAGACAGGAGGTATTTATACGGTTGATTGAATATGTAAACAAAACTATATAATGTATGCTCTGATTAAAAACAGAATTACAAATGTGGTTATGTTAATTGTAAATCGTTTATATGAAATATATGGGGATTTCATAGAGACGGTATATGGCGAATGTAAGCAATATAGAAACAGAGGAGAAAGGATGTGTCAAGTTTTCTATGAAAACTTGACATGCAGCGTCAGTCCTTTGCTGAAAGCAAATTTTAATGGACTGACGTTCCAAGACAGGGGGACAATATATGACAATCAAGGAACTGGCAGGAATTTTGAATGTTAGTCCAACAACGGTATCGAATGTGGTGAATGGACATACTGAAAAAATGTCGGAGGAAACAAGACGTAAAATTGAGCGTGCATTGATTCAGTATAATTTTCGCAAAATATATCGCTCAAATGAGCAGCCGGGAGAACTGAAGCTTATATCTGTAGATTTTAATTTAAGGTTCAGAAAGCGGGTTTTTATAGACCCTTTCTGCTCAGAGCTGCTTGACTCGATTTGTGTCAAGCTGCAGGAGTATGGCAGATATCCTGTGTGTGGCAGCATAAAGGATACGGAGGAAGCATATAAAAAGCTTCAGGCAAGAAATATTGAAGGTGGAATTGTGGTCGGCTTTAAGCCTTGGGAATGTGAGGCGTTTTCAAATAAGGTAGGAAAGCCTGTGGTTTTTATTGATTGCGGCGTGGGAAATTATGACAACGTAGGAATAGAGGATTATGAGGGAGGAAAGCAGATAACAAAATTTATGCTTAATCAGGGACATAGAAAAATTGCATTTTTCTGTGACAGGAAGGTTCCCGTGTCAAGTACGCTGGAACGGTTTCAGGGGTATTGCGCAGCTCTCTCAGAGTATGGAATTTCATACAGCAATGAAGATTATCTGTATCTTCCTGATGACAGAAATATGATGCGGGAGACGCTGAGGGATTTTGCAATCAGGGCAAAACAGAGAGGTTATACGGCGGTTTTTGTTGTGTCGGATTATCTTGCAAACGAGACGATTCGCGTATTTGATGCGGTGGGACTTTGCGTGCCTGACGATATATCTGTGACTGGTTTTGATGACAACCTCTACGCAACTCTCAGTATACCGAAGCTCACAACAATCCGGCAGTCGATTGCTGAAAAAGGAGAACAGGCTGTTACTCTGCTGATGCAGAGAATATATGGCGAGGAGGTTCTTGTCAACTCATTCCGGCTTCCTGTGGAGCTGATTGTGAGAGACAGCGTAAAAAATATAACGCTGCCGAATACATAACATACACATCATATATATCGTACATAAGCAGGGGGATGTCGTACCATGAATAGAATTATTATTTGAAGACGCCGGCACTTAAATGGGGCTGTCGCAATAAGGATTTTTTTCTTAGAACTAAAATCCTTATTGCGACAGCTCCTTTTTTGTATATTTTTTGTAATTGTGCAAAATGCTAAAACAGATATTGGTAAATTGTTAATATATTATATATTTTTGTGCATTTTGTTGGTGTTGTGCATAACATATTGAAAAACATAATATAACAAAATAACATAATTATATGTGGTAACACGTTGAATATATATATTATTAAAGGAAGAAGGAGGTAAAAGATGAAAAACAAAAAGTGTGCGCTTTTTGCTGCAACTGCAATGGCTATTTCGCTTCTGGCAGGTGGATGCGGCATGAGTAAGGATGATGACGGGAAAGTCAGAATTGAGCTTGTGCAGTATAAGCCGGAGGCTGTAGACGTATTTGAGGAGCTTGAAGACAGATTCAATGCCACACATGATGACATTGAATTGGTAATCGACTCCCCGAACGATGCAATGACAATTTTAAAGACAAGATTTATCAGGGAAGATAATCCGGACATTATTGGAATCGGTGGTGATATCAATTACTCCAATTTCTTAGATGCCGAGATGATCATGGATGTATCAGATTTTGATGGACTTTCCGACATCAAGGAAAACTATCTGAGCATCAACAAGGATTTAGAGTATGTTCCAAAGGATGGGGTATATGCGGTGCCTTACATGGCAAATGCCGCAGGCGTGCTCTACAATCGGGATATGTTTGAAGAACATGGCTGGGAGGTTCCGGAGACATGGGAGGAATTTACGGCGCTGTGTGATACCATTGCGAAGGAGGGGATGTATCCGCTTTATTTTGGCTACAAGGATATATGGACCTGTCTTGCGCCATGGAATGCAATTGCAGTAAATTTATGCCCGTCTGACCTGGCTTATCAGGTAAACAGCGGAAATGCAAAATTTTCAGAGCATTATGCTGAAGTTGCTGTAAAGGAGCGTGAGCTTCTTAAATGGGCACAGCCGAATCCGGTTGCATATAGCTACAATGATGCCTGTACCGCTTTTGCCAGAGGGGAATCTGCAATGTATGTCATAGGAAGCTACGCTATTCCGCAGATTAAGTCCGTTAATCCGGATATCAATATTGATTCTTTTGTATTCCCTGCCAGCAGTGATGCGTCGAAAAATGTATTAAATTCCGGTAATGACCTGATGTTCTGCGTTATGGAGGACTGTGAGAACAAGGAGGCGGCATATGAAGTTTTGCGTTTCCTGCTTGAGGACGAAAATATTGAGCTTTATCTGGAAGCACAGAGCGCAGTGCCTTGTAAGAAGGGAGATTTTGAACTCGCATCCGAGCTTGACAGCATGCGGGAATATATTGACAACGGTATTGTGGCGGATTATCAGGATCACCATTATCCAAGCGAGATGGCAGTGGACGCCATGATTCAGACCTACCTTCTGGATAACGGAAGTGATGCGCTGGATACCTTTATGGCAAGATTTGACAAGGAATGGGTGCGTTACAATAAGGATATTATAGCGAAGGTAGAAAAATATAAGGAGAAAGGGGAGTAGAAGATGGGAAATGAAGATGCAAAGACAGAAAAGAAAGTGAAAAAAGCGAAGACATGGAGTAAAAACGACAAAATCTTTCTTGGAATCCTGATACCTGTATTGGTTTTGTTTTTCTTATTTAATACGCTTCCTTTGCTTAAGGGCTTTTATTACGGGCTTACGAATTTCAGGGGTTATGGAAATTATGATTTTGTAGGATTGCGTAACTTTAAGGATTTGTTCTCCGATGCAAGAGTAGGAAAGTCCTATCTGTTCACTTTTAAATATGCGCTGATTATGACGCTTTTAGTCAATTTCCTGAGTCTTGTTCTTGCGTTGGGAATGAACAGGGAGATAAAAGGAAAGAATGCTCTCAGGGGTATTTATTTCGTGCCGAATATACTCGGCGGACTGGTTGTCGGTTATATTTTCAGCTTTATATTTACGTATATTTTACCGGCGGTAGGAGAGGCAACCGGTATTGGATTTCTTCAGAACAGTTTTCTTGCAAGTACCAAAACAGCGTGGATTGCCATTGTGATTGTAGGAGCATGGCAGGGTATTGCAATGAATACGATTATTTATATATCCGGTCTTCAGACCGTACCCGAGGAGGTATATGAGGCCTGTATGCTGGACGGAGCTGCAGGATGGAAAAAGTTTTCCAAGATTACGCTTCCGCTCATTATGCCTTTTGTAACAATCAACCTTGTACTCTGTATGAAAAATGCGTTGATGGTGTTTGACCAGATTATGTCCCTGACAAAAGGCGGACCTTCACAGAGTACGGAGTCTATCTCATATCTGATTTATAATAATGGTATGAGTGGCGGACAATTTGGTTTCCAGAGCGCAAATGCATTTGTATTCTTTGTTGTAATTGTTGTTATTTCATTTTTACAGATGAAATTCTTAGGTGGAAAGGAGGAGCAGTTATAATGGAAAATAAGGAACGTGAAAATAATGAAGTTCAGGAAGATGTAACTGCAAAGAGCGTTACGCCGAAGGCGCCTGAGAAAAAGATTGAAAAAACATCTGAAACTGAGAAAAAACCGCCGAAGATGAAAAAGTCCAAGGGGGCTGTGGGCGGAAAAACAGTAAATATAATCATTAATATTTTGTTGGTTATCGGCTGTCTTACCGTATTTTTCCCGTTATATATGACCGTGATTATTGCATTTAAGAAACCATCTGAGATGACAAATGATGTAGCGGGGGCACTGGCATTTCCGGAAAAATGGAATCTGGACAATTTTGCAGAGGCGATGCGCGTGACGGATTTCTGGCATTCCCTGGGTAACAGCTTACTTCTGACCGGTGTGACGGTTATTATCTGTATTCTGCTTCACTCGCTGGCGGGATATGTTATCGGCAGAAAGATGGCGAGGCTGAAAACATTTAAAGCAGCATATTTTTATATCGTAAGCGGTATGTTTGTGCCATTTGCAGTGTTGATGATGCCTCTTGTAAAGCAGACAGCCCAGATGGGAATTGCAAACCGGATTGGCGTTATTGTTTTATATGTGGTATTCTTTATGCCGATGAACATGATGCTGTATACGGGATATCTGAAAAATATTCCGCTTGCCCTTGAGGAAGCCGCCTGTGTGGATGGCGCCACTGCATGGCAGACATACTGGAAAATTATCTTTCCGAATATGAAGCCGATGCATGCGACGGTTGCAGTTCTGACTGCCATGAGTACATGGAATGATGTAATGACGCCGCTTGTTATTATGTCAGGCACGGAGCAGAATACGCTTCCGTTGGCACAGCTTAATTTCCAGTCACAGTTCGGAACAAATTATAACCTTGCATTTGCATCCTATCTGCTTGCGTTGCTGCCAATCCTGATATTCTATATTATATGCCAGAAGCAGATTATCGGCGGCGTGGTAAATGGTGCGGTTAAATAGTAGTATAGAGGAAAAAACAGTATGAATTTAGAACAAAGTTATTATGAGCTTTACGGTGATAATGATATAACGAAATTCCGTTATGGGCAGCTTATGGATATTATGGAGCGTGCTGAAAAAGAAAGACCGTCTGCGCTTAAAAAATATGATAAAGAGGGTAACGTATGGTATCATTCGGAAAAAATGGTGGGTATGATGCTGTATGTGGACCGGTTTAGCGGCAATCTTGCGGGCTTTGAGAAAAAAATTGATTATCTGGCGGAGCTTGGAGTGACCTATGTTCATTTTATGCCAATCTTAAAATCCAGAGAGGGAAATAATGATGGCGGTTATGCGGTATCGGATTACCTGACAGTTGATGAACGGTTCGGAAATATGGAAACATTGACAAAAATTATTGGCATTATGAGAAAAAAGGGAATCCGTACCTGCATAGATTTTGTCTTAAATCATACGTCCAAGGAACATATCTGGGCAAAAAAGTGTCTGGAGGGTGAGGAAGACTACAGGGATATGTACATTATGTTTGACGACGACACCATGCCGAAGGAGTATGAGAAAACGCTTACGCAGATATTTCCGGGTGTTGCGCCGGGGAATTTCACATATTATCCGGAGTACGGAAAATATATTATGACCCGTTTTTATGAATTTCAATGGGATTTGAATTATAGGAATCCGCAGGTGTTCAATAAAATCGTTGAGGTATTGCTCACACTTGCAAACAAGGGGGTCGATATATTCCGTCTGGATGCAATTCCATATATGTGGAAGGAACCGGGCACCGTCTGCATGAATCATCCGAATGTGCACAAGCTGATTGCCATGATGTATGAGATTACAAGACAGGTATGTCCGAGTGTCATATTTCTCGGGGAGGCAATTGTACAGCCTTTTGAGATTGTCAGATATTTTGGAAACGGCGTGGATAAGGAATGTAATGTCATGTACAATGCATCCTTTATGGTACTGCTGTGGAATTCTCTTGCAACCCGTGATGTGCGGCTTATGGAGCGCTCTCTGGCGAAGGATTACGGGATTCCGGATGATGGCATATGGATTAATTATGTCCGCTGCCATGATGATATAGGCTGGGGCTTTGAGACGGATATTTTAAGAAGCCTCGGGCTTGATCCGGAGCAGCATAAGCAGTTTATGATTCGCTACATGGAAGGAAAATATCCGGACAGCTTTTCCGTTGGCGAGCTGTATGAATATAATCCGGTGACGGGGGATGCAAGAAACAGCGGCACCCTTGCTTCCATGTGCGGACTGGAGCAGGCGGAAAATGAAAAGCACAGATATAAGCTGGAGCTTGCAGTCAAGCGCATCCTGCTGGTGCATGCAATGATTATTTCCTATACCGGCATTCCGCTGCTTTACAGCGGCGACGAAATCGGTCAGCTGAACGATTGGAGCTATAAGCAGGTGCCGGAGCATGCAAATGATTCCAGATGGCTGCATCGAGGAAAAATGAACTGGGAGCTTGCCGAAAACAGACATGACCTTAGTCTTGTGGAGGGGCAGATTTTCCAGAAGCTAAAGCAGATGATTGAAATCCGGAAAAGCTGTGTTTATTTCAGCTCGGATTATCGCGCAATTCCTGTGGAAACATTAAACCCTGCCGTGTTTTGTTTTCATAAGGCGGATAAAATGCTGGTGCTTGCCAACTTTTCAGAGCATGAACAGTGGGTGGATTCCTGCAGCTTTGACTGGTTTGGACTGCCGGGAGAAATGCATGATCTTATAACGGGAAGGCAGATAAGGTCATATCAGAATACGATTTTGCTGGGACCATATGAATTTTTATGGCTGGTATAGCGTTTAGGAAGGGAGAAAACAATGGGAATCGTAATCAGGGATAAGGTTTTTACAATTCACACAAAAAACAGCACGTATCAGCTCAAGGTTGATGATAAAGGCGTGCTGCTGCATACTTATTATGGAGCGCGTACGGATGAGACGGATTATTCCTATCGGATAATGCCGGCGGACGTAGGCTTTTCCGGAAACATTGCGGTAACGGATGACAGGACGTATTCCATGGATTATTTTCCGCAGGAATATCCGGTTTTGGGAAGCGGCGATTATCGTGTGAATTGTCTGGAAATGGATCTGGGACATGGCGTTAAGGATTGCATGCTGTTTTATGATTCATACAGGACATATTCAGGAAAGTATTCCCTCTCCGGTCTCCCTGCATTATTTGCAGGAGAAAATGACAATGTTGAAACTCTGGAAATCGTAATGAAGGAAGATAAAGAGGAGATATATGTGCATCTTCTCTATGGGGTGTTTTTTGAAACGGATATCATAACCCGCGCTGCTTTTATTGAAAATAAAAGCGGAAAAGAAGTCCGCTTATCAAGAGTGATGTCGCTTTGTTTGGATTTTGCGCGTGGAGATTATGACATGATTCATTTTCATGGAAGACATGCCAATGAAAGAAACATGGAGAGAGTGCCGCTGTTTCACGGTATTTTTGAGCAAAGAAGTACCAGAGGAACATCCAGCCATCAGCATAATCCCTTTGTAATTCTTGCAGATAAAAATACAAATGAGGAAATGGGAGAATGCTATGGCGCGGCACTATTGTATAGCGGCGGTTTTCATATACAGACAGAGGTGGACCAGCTTGAGCATGCAAGACTTGTAATCGGAATAGACGACTCAGAGCTGGACTGGAGGCTTGCCGACGGAGATATATTTACTGCGCCGGAGGTAATGCTTGGGTACAGTAAAAATGGATTTGGCAGCTTGTCACATAAATATCACAATACCGTTTTCCGCCATCTGATACGCAGCGCATGGAAGGACAGACAGCGTCCGGTGCTTGTCAATAACTGGGAGGCAACCTATTTTAATTTTAATGGGGAAAAGCTCCTTGAAATAGCAAAGCAGGGTGCGGAGCTTGGGCTTGATATGCTTGTGCTTGATGACGGCTGGTTCGGGAAACGGGATGATGATTATTCCGGCTTAGGCGATTGGAATGTAAACGAAGAAAAGCTTGGCTGTTCGCTTAAGGAACTGGTAGACAATGTAAATAACATGGGACTTTCCTTTGGTATATGGGTGGAGCCGGAGATGATATCGGAGGACAGTGATTTGTACAGGGCGCATCCTGATTGGGCGCTTGCAGTTCCGGGCAGAGAGCCTGTAAGAGGAAGGTCCCAGCTTGTGCTTGATATGACGAGAGATGATGTGATTTCGTATATTGAAGGGCGTTTGTTTGCGCTTCTGGATAGTGCAAATATACAATATATCAAATGGGATATGAACCGCTCTTTGGCGGCAGCTTACAGTGCGGGACTGGAGCGGGAACGTCAGGGAGAGGTCCGGCACCGGTTTGTGCTTGGTCTGTATCGTGTACTGGAGGATTTGCACACAAGGTATCCGGATCTTCTGATTGAAGGCTGCAGCGGAGGAGGAGGCCGCTTTGATATGGGCATGCTCTATTATACCCCGCAGATCTGGTGCAGCGACAATACAGATGCAATTGAGCGGTTGCGGATACAGTACGGAACGTCCTTTGCATATCCAATGTCATCAGTATCAGCGCATGTTTCCGTGTGTCCGAACCATCAAAACGGACGCACAACACCGTTTAAGACAAGAGGCATATGCGCCATGCAGGGTACATTTGGATTTGAACTGGATCTGAGCCGGATGAGCGACGAGGATAAAATGCTTGCGAGGGAGCAGGTTAAGACCTTTAAAAAACATTACAGGCTGTTCCAGTTTGGAGATTATTACAGAATTACATCACCATTTGACAATCCGGATTTTACTGCATGGGAATATGCGGATAAAAACGGACGGGAGGCATATCTGGCTGTTGTGTTTACGGATGTGCATGGAAATCCTTTGCCAAAGCTGGTACGTTTTCAGGGACTGATACCGGAGGCGGTGTATAAAATCGTTCAGGATGGAAATGCTGTTGAGCCTCGTACAGGCGCCGCATTGATGAATGGTGGTCTGTTGCTGCCCATACCTGAGAAAAATTATGATTCAACAGCGTTTTATATAAGTGTGGAGGAATAATATGGAGAAGAAATATGATGTGGTGTCACTGGGAGAGCTGCTTATAGATTTTACGGAAAATGGCGCCAGCGGACAGGGAAATCCGGTTTTTGAAGCAAATCCGGGCGGCGCGGTATGTAATGTGCTTGCAATGCTTGCCAAGCTTTCATATTCCGTGGCATTTATTGGAAAGGTGGGGCATGACCTGTTTGGAAAACAGCTCCGGGGCGCATTGGAGGAGGTCGGCATAGACACCGGAGGGCTGATGATGGATGAGGAGGTTCACACGACGCTGGCATTTGTTGAGACGATGCCTGACGGTGACAGGGATTTTTCTTTTTACCGGAATCCGGGAGCGGATATGATGCTTGATGAGACAGAGGCGGAGCAGTGCAGGGATATGATACAGGGAAGCAGGATTTTCCATTTCGGCTCCCTTTCCATGACCCACGACAGATGCAGACGCGCCACACAGCATGCCATAGCTCTGGCAGAGGAAGCGGGCGTAATCCGTTCCTTTGACCCGAATTTGCGGGAACCGCTCTGGGATAGTCTTGATGAGGCAAAAAAACAAATTGAATATGGGCTGGCTCACTGTGATATTTTGAAAATATCAGATAATGAAATCCAGTGGCTCACAGGCGAGGAGGACTATAACAAAGGTGTTGCATACATCAGAGAACGCTTTGATATACCGCTTATTTTAGTATCGCTTGGAAAAGAAGGAAGCCTTGCCTTCAGTAAGAGCAGTCATGTGCGGGTTGCTCCGTTTATCCGGCCGGATACCATCGAGACAACGGGAGCAGGCGATACATTTTGCGCCCTTGTGCTGCACTATGTCTTGGAGCATGGACTTCGGGATTACAGCGAGGATGAGCTTACCCGGATGCTTACGCTTGCAAATGCGGGAGCTTCCATAATAACAACAAGGAAAGGCGCTCTCCGGGTAATGCCGTCGGGAGCTGAGATTGATGCGCTTGTTAAAAAAGCTTCTTCCATGGAGGAGTAGTACGTTAATCTTATTGCGACAGCCACATTAATTCTTGAAATTAAGAAGTAAATATGTCATAATAATATGGTAATATACGGAAATGAAAAGGGGTTTATATATAGGATGAAGGCGGAGGAGCTTTGGGAAAATTATGGGATTTCAGATTATCACCGTTTACAGTATCTGGGTGATAATGTTGATGATATTTTGTATATTCTACTAAAAAACATACATGTAGGCGTCGGTTTGTTTGAGGTTGGCGAGATGATTAAGGCATTGTATCTCAATGAAGCCTTTTTTGCATGCATAGGATATACGGAAGAAGAATACATGGAACATATATCCGATATTTTTTCCACGCTTGTGCCGGAAGATGTGTTGGGCTTCAGGGATTGCATTATGCTTCAGTCAGTCAAGGGTGAAAATATAGATTATGTAGTGAGAGGCTACAGAAAAGACGGAAGCATGGGATGGTTTAACGTAAGTGGGGTAATGCTGGAAAATAAAATAGGAGAAAGTCCTATCTATCTTACCGCTATTTCGGATATTTCAGACAAGAAGGATAATGAAAATAAAATTATTGAGTTGAAAGCGGCAAACGAGCAGGTAAAGCTGCTTGAAGAACGATACAAAATACTTGAGGGAACTGCGCAGGGGCTTTTATTTGAGTATTATCCCAAGAAAGATACAATGGTATTTTCGTATAATTTCCCCAATAATAAAAAAAGGAGAGAGATAGAAAATTACAGCGAATACAGTAAACATTCCCCTATCGTGCATAGCAGCTTTATTGATGTTTTCCGGGAAGCACTGATGAATGCATGTACCGAAGAGGTTGATGACAGTCTTGAGTATCTTTCTTCCATATCAGGCGGCGGATACAGATGGCACAGAACATTTTATAAAAGTATTTTAGATATGGATGGAAAGGTTTCCAGTGTAATAGGAAGAATTATGGACATCCATGATGAAAAAATGAAACAGGAAATGCTTAATTATAAAGCGGATATGGATGGACTTACCAATCTTTACCGCAAGGAGGTTGCCTTTGACAAAATGCAGGAATATATGGACGAGGCACCGTCAGGAGAATTTTATTTTACAATTCTTGATCTGGATGATTTTAAGGAAATTAATGACAAATACGGACATCAGTATGGAGATACGGTTTTAAAGAAAATGGCTTCCAATCTGATACGTGTTTTTGGAGAAAACAGTATTATCGGAAGATTTGGCGGTGATGAGTTTATTTTACTCTCAAAGGCATTAACAAGCTTTGAGGTGTTAAACGGTCTTGAAGCCTTGAAGCTTGGTTCACAGTTTTGTGCAGGCGTTGTCCGCTGCAAGGCAGGTGAAAATATAAGAAACTGCTTTGACAGGGCTGACCGAGCCATGTACCAGATGAAAAATAAAGAAAAAAACGGTATTTTTTTCAGTGAATAATTTATGAGCTGTCACAGTAAGGATAATGGTATATGAATACGAGATAACTGTTGTCTTTCTTGTGGCAGCTCCTTTTATTTTATAGAAAGTGGTAGGCAATTGCGAAACTCTATTTTTTCGAAATCTAGTTGTGAAATATAGACAAAATCATAAGCATGGTGCTTTGGAGCCATCAGTGCTTAGCGAGGTATTTTCGAGCTTAGCACTGCTACGTGCGACAAGCAGCAAGAGCGTGCCATGCGTTGATTTGTCTATATTGAACAACGGACGTTGGTAAAAACCTCAGTTTTGCAATTGCCTAAATAGAAAATGGAGAAGCAATATGTCAGATATTTTTTCAAGAAACAGACTTTTATTGGGTGATGATAATTTAGAAAAGCTGAAAGGCTCTAAGGTTGCCCTGTTTGGATTAGGCGGTGTGGGCGGATATGCGGCGGAGGCGCTTGCGCGAAGCGGTGTAGGTTCTTTTTTGCTTGTTGATAACGACGTGATTTCAATGTCAAATATAAACAGGCAGATTATAGCGCTGCATCAGACGGTGGGAAAATATAAGGCTGATGTTATGAGGGAACGGATTTTAGACATAAATCCTCACGCTGATGTTGCAGTGTCAAAGTGTTTTTTTCTCCCTGAAAATTCAGAAGAAATAGATTTTTCAGGTTATTCCTATATTGTTGACGCTGTAGATACCGTAAGCGCAAAGATAGAAATTGTAATGAAGGCAGCAAAGTACAATGTGCCTGTAATAAGCAGCATGGGTACGGGAAATAAGCTTGACCCCTCCCTGCTTCAGATTGCGGATATATATAATACTTCCGAATGTCCCCTTGCAAGGGTTATGAGACATGAGCTGAGGAAACGGGGAATAAAAAAGCTTAAATGTGTTTATTCTACTGAAAAACCAATAAAGCATGACGACAGTCATAAAGACAGGCCCGATGGATATGCTTTTAAAAGACAGATACCGGGAAGCGTTATCTTTGTTCCTTCCGTGGCGGGGCTTCTGATGGCAGCTGAGGTTGTCCGTGATTTATGCAGGTAAAGCTGATTTTAAAATTGATGTGAGGTGACTTTAAATGTACGATTTAATAATAATTGGCAGCGGACCGGCAGGGCTTTCTGCTGCTGTTTATGCAATGAGAGCAATGCTCAATGTATTAATAATAGAAAAGGAAGCATACAGCGGCGGACAGATTGTAAATACTGAAAGGGTTGACAATTATCTTGGAATGTACGGTACAAGCGGCTTTGATCTTGCCAATGCCTTCCGGGGACATGCAAATTCCCTTGGGGTGCAGTTTATGGCAGGGGATGTGAATGGAATTGAGGATGCAGGCACGCATAAAGTTGTATGCCTGTCAGATGACAGAAAATTAGATACAAGGGCAGTGCTGATTGCCACAGGAGCAAAACACAAAATGCTTGGCGCTCCGGGGGAAGAAAAATTCAAGGGCATGGGAGTGTCATATTGCGCAACCTGTGACGGTGCATTTTACAGGGGGAAAACGGTAGTGTGTATCGGTGGCGGAAACGTGGCATTGGAGGATGCTCTTTATCTTTCCAATCTGTGTGATAAGGTTTATCTTATCCACAGGAGAGAGGAGCTTCGGGCTTCTATGGATGTTCAGGATAAGGTTAAGGCAAAAGAGAATATTATATTTATGCCGTATTATGAGGTTGCTGAAATTTGCGGCAGTGATGCTTTGACAGAGGTGGTAATAAAAAATAATAAGACGAATGAGGAACAGACCCTGCCTGTATCCGGTGTGTTTGTTGCTGTAGGGATGGAGCCGGAAACAGACTTTGTAAGGGGATTGGTAGATATGGACGAAAAAGGCTATATTATTGCAGGTGAAAACTGCCTGACAAGCTGCGACGGCATATTTGTTGCAGGAGACGTGAGGACGAAGGAGGTACGTCAGGTTGTAACAGCTGTTTCAGACGGAGCATGTGCCATTCATTTTATAGAGACGTTTCTTAATAAAATTTTATAAATTTAAACTTTTTGTAAACTTTTCGCAAATGGCTTGAACTTAATGGAAGGAATGATATAGAATTACAAAAGCGCTATAAATTTAACTTATATTGAAAGGCATTATCAATGAAGATATACAAAAGTTATATAGGCAGACAACTGCTTGTCATGGCTATCATTCCTGCAATTGTGATTGGAATTGCAATTACATATATGTCTACAAGGGTTGTATATAATGTAAAACTGGATGATACAAAGGATTTTTTAAAGAGCTCAATTGCTGCTTTGGAATTTAACTATGATTTTTCGTCTTTTAGTGATAGTGAATTTTATGAGGATGAAAACGGGATTGTTTATTTTAGAGGAGAAAAGGTTTCCGATGAATATGAGATTGTAGATATGTCCAAGGACTTTACGGGAGCAGAGGTGTCATTATTTTATGAGAATAAGAGAATTGCGACCACTATTAAGAGGGAAGATGGAAGCCGATTTACAAGGACAACTGCCGATGAGGTCTGGAACAATTACTGTATAAAGGGTGAAAGTTATTTTGATACTGAGGTTATCATAAATGATGAGGAGTATTTCGGATATTATGTGCCGATTGTGAGCGATGAAGGAATGGCTGTAGGAATGCTTTTTGCCGGATTGCCAAGCGCAACTGTACATAATACAATTCACAAGATGAATCAGAGCGCAGTTATGATTTGTGCATTTTTGTGTTTTGTTGTGGTTGTGATTGCAGTATTTCAGACAAATAAGGTTCTCAGAATTCTAAATAGTGTTCTGGGATATCTATCCGATATTAATAATGAGAATTTCCGGCATGAGCTGCCGGATCATATCGTAAACAGAAATGATGAATTTGGACGTATTGGAAGGCAGCTTGTTGAGCTTAACGATTCACTGCGGATTTCCGTGGAAAATGATATGCTTACGGGGCTTTACAACAGGCGGGTCGCAATGAAAAAGCTTAATAAATGTGTTGTCTGGGCAAACGGAGAAAATAATGAGACATTTACATTTGCAATATGTGATATTGATCATTTTAAATATGTAAATGATACATATGGACATAGCTGTGGGGATTTGGTGCTCAAGGCTGTTGCAGACGTACTTCTTCAGGTTAATGAACAGGATGGTTTCGCTGCAAGATGGGGCGGAGAGGAATTTATTATTGTACTTAAAAAGCCTGTTCGGGAAGCAATTGCGGACATAAATAAAATTGCGGATGAAATAAGAAATATCAGAATAAATTATGAGGACAAAATTGTAAGTATTACTATGACATTTGGTGTTACCGAGTACATATCACCTCAGAAAATTGATCTTACAATATCTACTGCCGACAAGCTCCTGTATAAAGGAAAGGAGGACGGCAGGGATAAGGTTGTATTTTGAAATTAATTGCATATTATGTATTGTGGGGATTTGCTTTGAAATAATCAAGTAATAAAGGTATGTGATTTGTATGAATGGTGGTATAAATTTTAAATCATTTGTTTCATTTGCGATAGTCATATGCATGTTAATCAGCTTATACTGTCCAACGGCATGTGCAAAGGAAACTTCTTTTGAGATGAGAGCCTGCTGGATTTCTTATATTGATATTGAGACCTATTTAAGGGATTTAAATGAGGAGGATTTTGTAAATCGTCTTAATAACATGTATGACAATGTGATTGACAATAACATGAACACGGTTATTGTTCATGTAAGAGCCATGGGGGACGCAATGTACCCTTCCGATTATTTTCCATGGTCTACATATATTTCAAGTAATAGAAGTGCGCCGGCGTATGACCCGCTTAAGCTTATGATAGAACTGGCACACGAAAAGGGTCTCAGGTTCGAAGCGTGGATTAATCCGTACCGGCTTTCCCATAATGACACGACCACAGACAGCTTTAAGGCTACAAAGTATTACGAGCTGTTTAAGCGTTACACAATTGAATATACAAATTCCGCAGAGCAGACCTGTCTTGCACTTGACCCGTCAAAGGAGGAGGCAAGACAGCTTATTTTATGCGGTGTCTGTGAGGTTGTAGACAATTATGATGTGGACGGTATCCATTTCGATGATTATTTTTATGTGCCGGGGATGGCGGACGGCTTGACGCTGGAAGATAAAATGTCAAACGTCAATAAGCTTGTTTACGCAACCTACTACAATATAAAATGTCTGGATAAGGACTGTACCTTCGGCATAAGTCCTGCCGGAAACATTTCCTATACAATGTCCCAGGGGACGGATATTGAGACATGGCTTTCAAATGCCGGATATATTGATTATATTATGCCGCAAATATATTGGACGGACAATTATAATACGGATGAGGGCGAGTATAAAATGTTTTCCGAACGGTGCAGGGAATGGATGGAATATAATAAGGCGGACGTGACGTTTTATGTGGGGCTTGCGCTTTACAGGGCCGGAGAACAGTCGGATACGGATATGGGCTGGGGAATGTATGATAACAATATTGCAACCCAGTATGGTATTGCCTGTAACATGGGCTATGAGGGCTTTGCAATGTTCCGGTATGCGTGGCTTGAGGAGGATATTGCGGGCGCGGAGCTTTATAATTTCAATTTGTATATTAAGTGCGGGATTGCAAGGTCTGTGGGAAGGCTGAATGAAGTTCTGTTAAAATAATGTAAAAAACACTTGCAAAATTTGGTTTTAGTGTTATAATGAAACAGACTTAGATATTGACACTACAGAGTGGGTTTTGACGAACCCGCTCTTTGTTCTTTTTGAGATATTTACGGAAAGGTGGTTTTGCATGAAAAAAACGGAAATCGAACAGTACTGCACGGAGCTTGTAACACCCATAATAAAAGCCGGTGATTTTGAGCTTGTTGATGTTGAATATGTGAAAGAGGGAGCTGACTTTTACTTAAGGGTTTATGCAGACAAGCCGGGAGGAATAACAATCGATGACTGCGTTTTAATAAGCCGTGCCCTTGAGGAAAGGCTTGATGCTGAGGACAGGATAAAGGTTGCTTACATATTGGAGGTAAGCTCACCGGGACTTACAAGACCATTGAAAAAGGAAAAGGATTTTGCAAGAAGCATCGGGAAGCTTGTGGATGTTAAGCTTTACAGGCAGGTAAATAACAGTAAGGAGCTTACAGGGGTACTCATGGCTTACAATGAAGAAGAAGTGCAGCTTATGCTTGACGACGGAGATGCCCATGAGGAGCTTACAATAAACAGGAAAGACATTTCCATGATAAGATTAGCATTTGTATAACAAGTTAAATTAGGAGGATAAAAAATGTCAGAAATTATTGACGCTTTAAATCAATTGGAAAAGGAAAAAAACATAAGCAAAGAGGTTATAATGGATGCAATTGAAAAATCTCTTGTTTCAGCATGTGAAAAGGATTTTGGAAAGGATGCCGTCATTGATGTATCCATGGACAGAATAACCGGCGACATTTCCGTATTTCAAAAGAAGCTTGTTGTTTCCGAGGTTGAAAACGATGCGGCGGAGATATCCCTTACAAAGGCTCTTGCAATGGATAAAAATGCAAAGCCGGGGGATGAAATTTCCATTGAGGTCCGCTCAAAGGAATTTGGAAGAATTGCAGCCCAGAAGGCAAGAAGCATTATTGTCCAGGCAATAAAGGAAGGCGAAAGAGACGCTGTGTTTGAACAGTTTGCATGTAAGGAAAAAGACATCATAACAGGTGTAGTACAAAGATATGTAGGCAATAATCTCAGCATAAGTCTTGATGAAAGAACCGATACGGTCTTAAATGAAAATGAGCAGGTTGCAGGAGAGACATACAGAATCGGGGAGAGGATTAAGCTTTACGTTGTTGAGGTTAAAAAGACAAACAAGGGCTTTCGGATTCTTGTTTCAAGAACCCATCCTGAGCTTGTAAAGAGACTTTTTGAAAAAGAGGTAAGTGAGGTTGCCGACGGAACCGTAGAGATAAAGAGTATTGCAAGAGAGGCAGGCTCACGTTCGAAAATTGCAGTGTGGTCGAATGATGAAAATGTTGACCCTGTAGGCGCCTGCGTGGGACTGAACGGCACAAGGGTAAACAACATTGTGGATGACCTTAAGGGCGAAAAGATTGACATTATAACATGGGATGAGGATCCTGCCGTATTTATTGAAAATGCGCTCAGTCCATCAAAGGTTGTATCCGTAAAGGTTGATGTTGATAAGAAAAGCGCAAGTGTCATCGTACCTGACTACCAGCTTTCACTTGCTATTGGCAAAAAGGGACAGAATGCATGTCTTGCCGCAAGACTTACAGGCTACAAGATAGACATTAAGAGTGTAAGTCAGGCAAAGGAGCTTGGCATGGAATTTGATTATGACGACGAAACAGATACTTATAATGAAGATTATGACGGTGATTATGATGACGGCAATTATAGTGACGGTGATTATGATGATGGCGAATATGATGGTGATTATGAGGAGTAGGCTATATGGCTAAAAAAATACCCCAGAGGCAGTGCTTGGGATGCAGGCAGATGAAGCCAAAGAACGAGCTTGTGAGAATAATCAGAACGCCTCTTGACGAAATACGACTTGATGTTACAGGTAAAATGAATGGGCGGGGGGCATATATATGCCGTGAAAAGGCCTGCTTTGACAAGGCTGTAAAATCAAAGGCTGTTGACAGGGCATTGAAAATGGATGTTCCGGAGGATATATACCTTAGCATAGGCAGGGAGTTGATATAAATTGAACAATGAGGAAAAAAAAGCGTTATCACTTCTTTCACTCGCAGCAAAGGCGGGTAAGGTTGTGAGCGGGGGATTTATGACGGAAAACTCCATTATGAATGGGAGCGCATATTTTGTCATAATAGCCTCAGATGCTTCAAAAAATACCCAAAAGAAATTTACGAATAAATGTCATTACTATAATGTGCCTTGTAAAGTATTTGTAGATAGTGACACACTTGGAAGACATATCGGTAAGCAGCCAAGAACTATGGCTGCCGTGACTGACCGGGGTCTTGCAAAACAAATAACCAGCAGGCTTTGCAGTAATGAAGATATGGAGGTGTAATCTATGAGAGTACACGAATTAGCGAAACAGTTATCAGGTGAATTAGGAAAGCCAATTGCAAGCAGCGAGCTTCTTGTAAAATTGGCAAAGAAAAAGGAAGGTCTTAAGCCGCAGAGCAGTATAAGCGACGACCTGATACAATATATAAGGGATATTTATATAAAAGATACAGGCAGTAAAGCTGTAAAAAAGGCAGAGCCGGGGGCAGAGATAAAGCCGGAACAAAAGCCGGCGGCAAAAGCGAAAGCAAAGACAGCTTCAAAGACAGAAGCTAAGACAAAAAAAGCTCCTGCTACAAAGAAGGAGGAAGAAAAGAAGCCTGAGGCTGCTGAGAAAAAAGAAAGTGTCAAAGGGGCAAAGCCTGAAAAAAAACAGGAAATTTCCAATGATAAGACTGAAAAACCACAGCAGAGTAATGTGCAGCAGAGTAAGTCGCATCAAGGTCAGTCACAGCAGGGCAGACCGCAGGGAAAACAACAGCAGGGAAAACAGCAGCAGGGCAGACCACAGCAGAGACAGCCGCAAAATGGGGCTAAGCCTCAGCAGGGCAGACCACAGCAGGGAAAGCCGCAAAACGGAAATAAGCTTCAGCCTAAAAATCAGCAGGAGGCTCCGCGCCCTAAGAAGCAGACACCTGTTGAGCCGGTTATAAAAACCGTTATTCTGCCTGAGGTGCTTACGGTGGGTGAGCTTGCAGACAAGATAAAGGTGCCTGTTGCGCAGCTTATTAAAAAGCTGTTTATGGCAGGAAAAATGTTAAACGTAAATTCAGAGCTTGATTTTGATGCGGCGGGGGATATTGCCCTTGAATATAATTACATCGCAGAGCTTGAGGAGCAGGTTGACGTTATCGAGGAGCTTCTCAAGGAGGACGAGGAGGACGAAGCTCTTATGACGCCGCGTCCGCCGGTAGTCTGCGTCATGGGTCATGTAGACCATGGTAAAACCTCCCTTCTTGATGCAATAAGAAATTCGGCGGTCATAGAGGATGAGGCAGGCGGAATTACACAGCATATCGGAGCATCTGTTGTTTCCATAAACAAGCAGAAGATTACATTTCTTGATACGCCGGGACATGAAGCGTTTACGGCGATGAGAATGAGGGGCGCCCAGTCAACGGATATTGCAATACTTGTTGTAGCTGCTGACGACGGCGTTATGCCACAGACGGTTGAGGCAATCAACCATGCAAAGGCAGCAGGAATAGAAATTATTGTTGCCATAAATAAAATTGATAAGGAAAGCGCTAATATCGAGAGAGTAAAGCAGGAGCTTATGGAATATGAGCTTATCCCTGAAGACTGGGGCGGCTCAACCATATTTTGCCCTGTGTCGGCCCATACAAAGGAGGGTATTGACAATCTTCTGGAGATGATTATTCTTACCGCGGAAATACTTGAGCTCAAGGCAAATAAAAAGCGCAAGGCGAGAGGAATTGTCATTGAGGCGCAGCTTGACAAGGGACGGGGCTCTGTTGCCACGGTTCTCGTACAAAAGGGTACACTTCGTGTAGGAGACTGCGTTGCAATGGGTGACGTTCACGGCAAGGTAAGAGCCATGTTTGATGATAAGCACAGACGCGTTAAGGAGGCTTATCCTTCCACGCCTGTTGAGATACTTGGTCTGAATGGCGTGCCGCAGTCAGGTGAAATATTTATGGCTGTAAATACCGAGAAGGAAGCAAGACAGATATCCGATGCATTTATAAACAGAAGCAAGGAAAGACTGATTGCAGATACCAAGTCAAGAATGTCACTTGACGACCTTTACAATAAGATTCAGGAGGGCAATGTAAAGGACCTTAATCTTATTATTAAGGCGGACGTGCAGGGCTCTGTTGAGGCGGTAAAGGCAAGTCTCCTGAAGCTTTCAAATGAGGAGGTTGCCGTTAAGTGCATCCACTCAGGCGTTGGCGCAATAAATGAGTCTGACGTTATCCTTGCCTCAGCTTCAAATGCAATCATTATCGGATTTAATATAAGACCTGACAATCAGGCAAAGGATGTTGCAGACAGGGAAAAGGTTGACATAAGACTTTACAGAGTTATTTATAATGCCATAGAGGATATTGAATCCGCAATGAAGGGTATGCTTGACCCTATTTTCGAGGAGAAGATTATTGGTCATGCGGAGGTAAGACAGACCTACAAGGCTTCAGGCGTAGGCACGATTGCAGGCTCATATGTGCTCGACGGATATATTTCAAGAAACTGTACAGTGAGAGTTTCCCGTGAGGGTGAGCAGATATTTGAGGGCTCCCTTGCGTCCCTTAAGAGATTTAAGGATGACGTCAAGGAGGTCAAGAGCGGCTTTGAATGTGGTATTGTGATAGAAAATTACAATGACATAAAGGAAGAAGACGTTATAGAGGCTTACATCATGCAGGAGGTTCCACGACAATAGTTAAATTCATTAGGAGCAGCTATGAAAAAGACAAGTCATAAAAATGAAAGAGTAAATGTTGAGGTCCAGAGAGAGCTCAGCCGGATTATCAGCATGGAGATAAAGGATCCGCGCATCAGTTCCATGACTGTGATTACGGGCGTAAACGTAACAAAGGACTTAAAATACTGCAAGGTGTTTGTAAGCGTTCTGGGAGATGAGGAAGCTGTTTCAAATACCATTCAGGGACTTAAGAGCGCAGCGGGCTATATAAGGAGAGAACTGGCGGGAAGCCTCAATTTGAGAAATACTCCGGAGCTTACGTTTGTTGCGGATAATTCCATTGAATACGGAATAGAAATGTCAAAGAAAATTGACGAGGTTATTGCAAAGGACGAGGAAGCGTAGGTTACCGTACGTGAGTTGATAAAAGGACGCAGGTTATTTATGAATAAGGAATTATTTACGAAAAAGATTGAGGCCTCTGATACAATTGCGGTTATCGGTCATATCAGACCTGACGGCGACTGTGTCGGCTCATGCCTTGGATTTTACAATTATATAACTGAAAAATATCCCCATAAAACCATTGTGGTATATCTGGAGGAAATAGCGCCGAAGTTCAGGTTTTTAAGCGGCGCTGACCGTATCGCGCACAAGGCCTGCGATAAGGTATATGACCTTGCCGTATCTCTCGACTGCGGGGACACTGACAGGCATGGAGCTTTTGCGCCCATATTTCAAAATGCAAAGGACACGGTTTGTTTAGACCACCACAGGAGCAATCAGGGCTTTGGAGATTATTTTTACTGTGACCCTGACGCATCGTCCACATGCGAAATTTTATACAGGCATATGGACGGGGCGCTTATATCAAGGGAGTGCGCGGAATGCTTATATCTTGGAATTGTCCACGATACAGGCGTATTCAAATATGCATCGACAAGCAGCGAGACAATGGAGATTGCGGGAACGCTTATTTCAAAGGGAGCCCGTTCCCAGTATATTATAGATGAAACCTTTTATAAGGTTACATATGTACAAAATAAGATTACTGGTGAAGCGCTGCTTGGCTGTGACAGGGCGCTTGACGGTAAGGTTATATTTACGTGCCTGACAAAGGATGTATTTGACAGGTACGGGGCAACAAAGGACGATACGGACGGTATCATTGACAAGCTTCGTGTTACGGAGGGCGTTGAGGTTGCCATATTTGCATATGAGCTGTCGGAGGAGGTTTTCAAATACAGCCTCCGCTCCGTATCCTATGTTGACGTGAGCAAAATTGCCGTTTCCTATGGCGGAGGCGGCCATATCAGGGCGGCAGGCTTTGAGGCGGCAGGTCCTTATAAGGAGGTTTTAAGCCGTATCATTGACATGGTGGCAATGCAGTTATGATTGATGGAATTTTAAACGTATATAAGGAGCAGGGTTATACCTCCTTTGATGTTGTAGCAAAATTAAGAGGCATATTAAAGCAGAAAAAAATAGGTCATACGGGAACGCTTGACCCTATGGCGGAGGGCGTTCTGCCTGTATGCTTAGGAAAAGCCACAAAGCTTTCGGGCATGCTTACAGAGAGCGATAAGCAGTACGAGGCGGTTATGCTTCTCGGATATGACACGGACACGGAGGATGTGACGGGCAAAGTTTTATCCGCAGGCGCTTCTGACATTTCCGACGAAGATATAAAAAATGTCATAGAGAGCTTTGTGGGAGAATATGAGCAGCTTCCGCCCATGTATTCAGCCATAAAGATCGGGGGCAAAAAGCTTTATGAATATGCAAGGGCAGGCGAAAGCGTGGAGCGAACGCCCAGACACGTGGAAATATATTCCATAAATGATATAAACGTGTATGAGCTTGACGTTTCCGAGGCAGGTCTCGGCAGTGAATTTGTTATCCCGGATGGAGGAGCATACAAATGCATCTCCATGATGGTGCACTGCTCAAAGGGCACATACATAAGAAGCCTTTGCAGGGACATCGGAAAAAAACTTGGAACCTTTGGCACGCTTATGGCGCTTAAGAGAAAAGAGGCGCATGGGAACAAAATAGAGGATGCAATTAAGCTTGACGAGATTCAGGCGCTTTATGATAAGGGAGAGCTTGAGGGATGTATTATGCCGCTTGATTCTCTGCTTAAGGAATATGAAAGGGCTGATATAAGGGAAGAATTTAAAAACAGCCTTTTAAATGGCAATAAGCTTCCAGACACATATTTTGAAAAGCCCGGTACAGACAGGGAAAACGCCGTCAGGGTATATTATGACGGAGATCTCTGCGGATTGTATCAATATGAAAAAAAGACAGGCCTGTTTAAGCCTGTGAAAATGTTTTTGTAAGGACTTGGTTTACTTATGCCGTGATGCATGGGAAACAAGAGGTAAATACGCTTGAAGATAACAGCCTACGATAAATTAAAATTGGAAAATTCGGCAGTTGCACTTGGCAAATTTGAGGGACTGCATAAGGGACATATGCTTTTGCTTGATAAAATTGCAGAGCTTTCAGAGAAAAATAAATTTACAAGTGTGGTCTTGACTGTGAATGTTCCATCTGATAAAGTTATAAATATGCCGAAGGAGCGTTTTTCCATACTTGAAGGCGCAGGCATACAGGTCGCTGCCGAGTGTGAGTTTTCTCCGGAGTTTGCAAAAATATCACCGGAGGATTTTGTAAAAAGCATTCTTGTGGACAGGCTTGGAGCAAAATATGTGGTTGTGGGTGAGGATTTCAGGTTTGGCTGTAAAAGAAGCGGCGATGTAAATACATTGATAGAGCTTGGAGAAAAGCTTGGATTTTGTGTAATTGCATTAAAAAAGCTTATGATAGACAATATGACCGTAAGCTCCACCCTCATAAAAAAATTTATTGAAAAAGGAGATATGGAACGGGTTTCCCTGTATATGGGACGGGATTATTCCATATCGGGCGAGGTAATCCGCGGCAAAAGGCTGGGAAGGGAAATCGGGTTTCCCACAGCGAATATCATACCTGATAAGGATAAGCTGCTTCCTGCTGACGGGGTATATCGCTCCAGCGTATGCATTGATAATGTTGTATACAGGTCCATAACAAACATAGGCTCAAATCCCACAACGGACACGGACAAGGTTACGCGTGTGGAAACCCATATAATAGATTATTCCGGAGATTTATATGGGAGGGATTTAACAGTAAGCATTAAAAGCTTTCTGCGCGGCGAGATAAAATTCAACAGCATAAATGAGCTTAAAACTCAGCTTGAACTAGATAAACAAAAAGCTATGCATCAGTAGCTCAGTGGATAGAGCAATGGCCTCCGGAGCCATGTGCGGAGGTTCGATTCCTCTCTGGTGCAGTTAATATGTGTCTGTCGCAGCTTGAAATATTTATATCATAATAACAAAAAATACGCTTTCGCTCGTCTCCGACGTAACGGTACTAAGGCGCCAAAATACGTCACCTAAGTACCGACGTCTCCAAACGATTTTTTATATTATGATATAAATATTCTTACTGCGACAGCCACATCATAACCCGTTTATGAAAGGGGACAATGAATGAGCAGACAAAAGAAAAAGGATAAAGGAATTGCCGGTATGGCATTATTTCTTGGCTGGCTTGTTTTTGTACTGCTTGCGCTTGTTTTTTATTTTTATTTCAGCGATGGATTTGCTTCATTTGTGAAAAAATGGAAAAACAATAAGGCTTCATCAGATGCTTCAAATGTTTCGGAGGGCATGTATGAGGTAAATGCCTACCCTGATATAAATGAGCTGATTACGGCGTATCTTGAGGCGGAGGCGGCATGTGATAAGGAAGCGCTTGTTACGCTTGTCACTAAGCCTGAAGAATTTTCCGATATGGAAAAATATACTGCAAAGGCAAAGCTGATTGCAGGATATGAAAATATAATATGCTATACGCTTCAGATAAAAGGCAGTGAGGATAAAATTGCATATGCAGTTGCCAACATGAAAATGACGGAAGCAAGCGGAATAAAATGCAGTCCTTTGAATGTCAACTGTTATTATGTCAGAAGGACGGACAAAGGTTATCTGATAGATAATAATGCGGCTGACGCTGACGTTAAGGCATGCATTGATGAGGCATACAAAAATTCACACATACAGGAATTATATAAAAGCGTCAACGATGATATAGAGGCTTGCGTGCAAAAGGATGAACAATTTGCAAAATTTTACAGTAAAATACAGGAAAGCGGGCAGTAACCGGGCTGTCGTGTGAAAAAACAGGGGCTGCCGCAATAAGGATTTTAATTTTCTTTTAATATGCATTTTAAACAAAGAACGCTCCAACGTGTTACTTAGCTTTCGCTTTTCTTTGCTTAAAATGCATAGTTACTAAGAAAACAAATCCTTATTGCGGCAACCCCGTTTCAACATACAGCAGCATGCCCGAAATATTTCAGGCGGTATTATAAATAACAGATAAGAGGACAACAAAACATGAGTGATGAGCAGGGTATCAGATTAAATAAATATTTAAGCGAGGCAGGTATTTGTTCGAGACGGCAGGCAGATACTATCATAGAGCGTGGAGAGGTTACCATTGACGGGGAAGCTGCCACACTGGGAAGCAGGGTATATTCGGAAAGCAGGGTATACTACAAGGGAAAGCCTGTGCGACCGCTTAAGAAAAGGGTCATATATGCATACAACAAGCCGCTTGGACTTGTGTGTACCTCAAAGGAGGCGGATAAGGACAGCATATTTAACCACATTGAATTTCCTGAAAAGGTAAATTATGTGGGAAGGCTGGACAAGGATTCCAGCGGGCTGTTGCTCCTTACAAACGATGGAGAGCTTGCAAATAAAATACAAAAATCCGTCAACAATCACGAAAAGGAATATTATGTCCGTGTAAACAGGGATCTGACGGAGGAATTTATAGAAAAAATGTCAGGCGGCGTGCCAATTCTTGACACTGTTACAAAAAAATGCCGTGTGATAAAAACGGGCAGCCGGACATTTAAAATTATATTAACACAGGGCTTAAACCGCCAGATAAGACGAATGTGCGAGGCGCTTGAATACAGGGTTGTTCACCTTAAGCGGGTCAGGGTAATGAATGTGGTGCTTGGCAATATGAAGCCCGGTGAGTACAGACCGGTCAAGGGCGATGAGGAAATGAGACTGCGCAAGGCTGTAGAGAAGGATTAGGATGTGAGGGGTATGTTATGAATAAGACGGATAGAATAAAAGAGCTTGTGAATATTTTAAATGAGGCGTCAAAGGCCTACTATCAGCAGGACAGGGAGATTATGAGCAATTTCGAGTACGACAGGCTTTATGATGAGCTTGCGGCGCTTGAAGAAGAAACGGGCATAAGACTTTCGGGAAGCCCTACTGCAAGGGTAGGTTACGAGATATTGAGTGAGCTTCCAAAGGAGGCGCATGCGGCGCCGATGCTTTCCCTTGACAAGACAAAGAGCGTGGAGAATCTGGGAGAGTGGCTTGGCGATAAAGAGGGAGTGTTATCGTGGAAGCTTGACGGGCTTACGGTTGTGCTTACCTATGAAAACGGAGAGCTTGTAAAGGCGGTTACAAGAGGAAACGGAGAGGTAGGAGAGGTCATAACAAACAATGCAAGAGTATTTGTCAATATTCCCTCGCGTATTCCATATACGGACACGCTTGTAATAAGGGGCGAGGCCGTTATAACCTACTCGGAATTTAACAAAATAAACGCCACGATAGAGGATGCGGACGCAAAATACAAAAATCCCAGAAATTTATGCAGCGGAAGCGTCAGGCAGCTTAACAACGAGATAACGGCAAAACGAAATGTAAGGTTTTATGCCTTTAACATGCTGGATATAGCGGATGAAAATATTAATGCCTCAATGACCAGCAGATTTGATTTTCTTGAGGGGCTTGGCTTTGACGTTGTGTGGCATATGAAGATCACGAAGGACAGCATGCAGGACGCCGTAAAAATCTTTGCGGATAAAATTGCCGAAAATGATGTACCCTCAGACGGACTTGTGCTTTCCTATGATGATGTTGCCTACGGAAGAAGTCTTGGCGTAACCTCAAAATTTCCAAGAGACTCCATCGCCTTTAAATGGGCGGACGAGGAGGCGGAGACAGAGCTTCTTGAGGTTGAGTGGAGCCCGTCAAGAACGGGGCTTATCAATCCCGTAGCCATATTTAAGCCGGTATTTCTGGAGGGAACCTCCGTAAGCCGCGCAAGCATACACAACGTAAGCATTGTAAAGCAGCTTGCCCTTGGGATAGGAGACACGATAAAGGTATACAAGGCAAATATGATTATTCCGCAGATAAGCGAAAATCTTACGAGAAGCGGAAAGCTTGTAATACCGGACGTCTGTCCTGCCTGTGGAAAAGAGGCGGTCGTAAAAAATGAAAATCAGGTGGAAACGCTTTATTGTCCCAATGCTTCATGTCCTGCAAAGCAGATAAAGCTTTTTACGCATTTTGTGTCAAGAAATGCAATGAATATTGAGGGACTTTCCGAGCAGACACTTGAAAAATTTATTGAAAAGGGCTTTATAGAGGATTTCAGCGACATATACAGACTGGAGCGCTTCTGTGAGGAGATAGTAACCTTGGAGGGCTTTGGCGAAAAATCCTATGAAAATATTATAAGCTCAATTGATGCTTCAAGAAATACAACCTTCAACCGCGTCCTTTACGGAATTGGAATAATAAATGTTGGAAATGCAACGGCAAAGCTTATTTGCAGACATTTCAAAAACAATATAGAGGATATAATAAACGCGGATGTGGAGGAGCTTACGGAGATAAAGGACATAGGCGAAGTTATTGCAGAGGGAATTGTTGCATATTTTGCAGATGAAGCTAACGTAAGCCGCCTCAGGGAGCTTTTGGGTGAGCTTAACATTGTGGAGGAGGAAAACAATACCCCTCAGGATCTGGAGGGCAAAACCTTCGTTATAACCGGCTCCCTCAATGCCTTTGCCAACAGGGATGAATTAAAGAAGCTGATTGAGGACAGGGGCGGAAGGGTTGCAGGAAGCGTTTCCGCAAAGACAAGTTATTTAATCAACAATGACGTGACATCCAATTCCTCAAAAAACAAAAAAGCAAAATCACTTGGTGTTCCGATAATTTCGGAAGATGATTTCTTGAAGTTATAGTAAAAAAGTGATATATAATAGACATAAGCAAAATTCTGCTTTTTGCAAACATCCGTTGTACAATATTGCGTTTGCTTATGTCTATTATATATTTAGGGAGGTCAGCAGCTATGCCTATAAGAATTGACAACGATTTACCGGTAAAGAAAATACTTGAACAGGAAAATATATTTGTGATGGACGAAAACCGCGCCTTAAGTCAGGATATTCGTCCACTTGACATTCTCATTTTAAATCTGATGCCCTTAAAGGAGGATGCGGAGCTTCAGCTTTTAAGAAGTCTGTCAAACACGCCCTTACAGGTAAATATTTCATTTATAAGAACCGTATCACATGAAGCAAAAAATGCATCCCAGTCGCACCTTGAAAGGTTTTACACGGATTTTAACAGCATAAAGGACAGAAAGTGGGACGGTCTTATTATTACGGGAGCGCCTGTGGAGACTATGGAATTTGAGGAGGTTGAATACTGGGACGAGCTTACAAAAATCATGGACTGGTCAAAGGACAACGTCACCTCAACGCTTCATATATGCTGGGGCGCGCAGGCAGGGCTTTATTACAGATACGGGGTTAAAAAGATAAGGCTGGAAAAGAAATTTTCAGGAGTATACAAGCATTATACATTTCATAAGAGAACGCCGCTTGTGCGGGGCTTTGACGATTCCTTTCTTGTTCCCCAGTCAAGGTACACGGGCGTGGACAAGGAAGCAATCGTAAACAATCCGCTCCTTGAGATTGTTTCGGAATCAAAGATAACGGGACCATACCTTATCATTGCGGAGGCGGGTAAGAACATATTTGTGACGGGACATCCGGAATATGATACCATGACCCTTGACCAGGAGTATAAAAGAGATTTGGCAAAGGGTATCAACCCTGACATTCCGGTTAATTATTACCCTGACGACAATCCGGAAAATAAACCGATTAAATCATGGAGATGCCACGCAAATACGCTCTATACAAACTGGCTCAATTATTATGTATATCAGCAGACGCCTTATGATTGGTGTTAAAAAAATCTTCACCAATGAAAATGGTGAGAATAAGGAGCTGTCGCAATAAGGATTTTAATTCTCTTTTATGATGCATGTTTAACAAAGAACGCTTCAACGTGTTACTTAACTTCCGCTTTCTTTGTTTAAAATGCATAGCTGCTAAGAAAACAATTCCTTATTGCGACAGCCCCTTATTTTGATGACTCATTTAATAAATCAATTAATTCAATTACATGTTGTTTTTTATCATTCGATAATTTGTAAAATTTTTCTACGGAATCGAGCAATTTTTTATCATGTTTTAATGTTATAAGCAATTTTTCTTGTTCATTATATTCCGATAATTTGCTTTTGGATTCTTTTCCGGTCATAAGGTAGTCAAGTGTTACACCAAAATAATCAGCTATTTTTTGCATTTTATCTTGTTTTGGGGTACTTCTGCCCATTTTCCAATCAGTAAGTGTTGAGGAGGATATACCGGTAGCCTTAGAAACATCAAATGGTTTTAATCCATTTTTTTTAAGTAATTCCTGAAAAATTGCATACATAATCTTCCCTTTCTGCAAATAAATCTCGGAAAATAGAAAAATTGAGTTGACAATTTCGGAAAACCATATTAATATAAAATATATTTATTACGGAAAACCGAGAAAACAAATAAAAACTAAGATTTATTTTGCTTTTTTATTATAAGTAATATGACAATTATTATTATAACGGTTTTCCGTAATTGGTCAAGTATTTTACGGAAAGGAGTGGTTTTGTGAGAAATAAAGAAAATAATTCGTACATAAAATTTGAGGAATTATTAAAGGAAAACAAAATGAATATACCTGAAGTGGCTAAAATTTTGAATATTCCTATTATGTCATTGTATGATTGGAAGAATGGGAAAAGTAGACCTAAACTTGAAAAATTGCTTAAGATTGCGAAATTGTTTAATGTTGATGTTTCTGAGTTTACAGAGTAATTGAACATGAAAAAAACAAAAAACATGTCAGTTCTATATTTGCTACTGCGATTTCTTTGTTGCGATAATATACGTAGTACATGTGACGGTAACATGTTGTTTTTATAACATAATTCTTGAAAATATACAGGAGGATTTTGAAATGCCAAAAGAAAAGCCAGAGACAAAATTTTGCAGGCACTGCAAGACAGAAATCCCATATGGAGCAAGGGTATGTCCGAATTGCAGGAAGAAACAGGGGGGTGTGATGAAATGGGTTATTATTGCGATTGTTCTCATCTGCATTATCGGAGCGGCGGCAAAAGGTGGTAATGACAGCAATGAGCCGTCAAAAGTCGGAGACACAAGTGCGGATGCGACAAGTGGCTCTATTGAAACGCAACCCGACCCCAAAGAAGATCAAAAGGAAACAGTGTTCAGAAAGGGAGAGATTGCAGAATTAAACGGTGTACAGGTAACATTGCTGGATTACAAAGAAAGTTCTGGAAGTGAATGGAACAAACCGACAGAAGGCAATATATTTCTCATGGTAGAATTTGAGATTGCGAACAATACAGACAAGGAGTTGTCAATCAGCAGTATGATGAGTTTTGACGCATACGCCGATGATTATGCATTAAATTATTCTCTTTCCGCACTGGTGGAAAAGGAAGGAAACCAGCTTGACGGAACGGTTGCCGCAGGAAAAAAACTAAAAGGATGGATTGGTTGGGAAGTTCCAAAGGATTATAAAAATGTAGAAATTCACTTTACAGACAATGTTTGGAGCAATAATAAATTTGTTTTCTTGATTGAAAAATAATTAAATGAAGATGAATTTTTAGAGGAAATGACAAATGAGGAAATGTAATCATTCTTCTGCTAAAGTGTCCTTCTTCCGGCAAAAATGTACGGCGACGGCAAGCATGCTTATGTCAAGGAGCAGGTAGCTCAAGGTCATGCCGAGAAAATATGCGGTTATTCCATATGTGGGAACGAGGGTAACGGTTATGATAATACGAACTACAAGTCCCGCAACATTTATCATAAGATTGCCAAAGGCTTTTCCCATTCCGTTCAGTATGGCGGACATATTTCCCGACATGTATATAAACGGACAAAGAAAGCTTATTTTCTGTAAAAGCACGCCGGCATATTCATTTTTGAATGTAAAAATACATAAGACTTTTCCGAAAACCATATAAAAGCCCCATGCTAAAATTCCCAAAGCGAAGCAGAACATGAGGCTTTTTTTAATTGCCTCAACAATAAGAGGGCGGTTGCTTTTTGCCCTTGCATATGACACGGCAGGGAGGAGCATGGTTGAGAGCGATGTGGTTATGGTTGCAGGAAACAGCAGGAAAGGAATAACGATTCCTGTTATAATTCCATATATTTCCATTGATTTATCGCTGTTCATGTAATAGTAAAAAAGCATGGCAGGAATAAGGATAGTCTCAAGGCTTGAAAAAAGTGTAAGCATAAGATTATTTGTGGTGATAGGTATTGCGTCCATAATATAGGGCTTTAATATTCCGGAAGCGTTGTCCTCTGAATATCCGGAGGACTTATTTTTTTGCGCTTCGCCGGATTTTTCCGTGTCTTTAACCACAGGCATATATTTATTTTTATTGACAAGAAAGAAGCACACTGACATAAATGTAGCGGCAATTTCTCCTGCAACAACGGCTATAACGGCAAGTCTTGCATCCGGTCTGCCTGATGTCCACATATAGGCAAGAAACATTCCCGTGCCTATCCGGACTATCTGTTCGAACAGGTTTGTGATACCCTGAAATCCGGGTTTATCCACACCAACAAAAAAAGCGTTGATTCCTGCCTTCAGTGCGATAAAGGGAATTGCGATTATTATAGTTCTGAGCAGCGGTATGCAGTCGCTGTTTTTTAAAATGTTTGTACATAAAAATCCGGAAAAAAGGTATAAAAATGAGCATACGATAAGACCTGCGCCTATGGACAGCAAAAAACACAATCCGCATATGCGTTTCATGGAACGATGCTTATTCTGTCCGAGAAAATAAGATATGTGCTTTGTAAGCGCTGTGGCAAGACCGGAACAGGATATGGAAAAGGCGAGAACGTAAAGCGGAAAAACAAGCTGATAAATTCCGATTTCCTTTACACCTATTGTCCGTGTTAAGAATATTCTATTATAGAATCCTAAAAATTTTGTGGCTATACCTGCGATGGTTAATATTAAGGTGCCTTTAATAATTGTTTTTTTTGACAAGCTGACATCCTAAAGCTGCTCTTGATTTAAAATATATTAAGAAAGCGGCATTAATATTACAGGAAAATGGCTGTTTGATTGTCACAATGTATAAAATAAAAGAGGAGTAAACAAAGTAATGGATAATATAATTTATATGGATAATGCAGCTACAACAAGGACGCATCCGGAGGTTCTGGCGGAAATGATACCATATTTTTCCAGATTGTATGGCAATCCTTCCAGCATATACGGATTTTCCGAAGGCAGCAGGGCGGTTATGGAAAGTGCGAGAAAAAAAATTGCATTATCCCTTAATACAGAGCCGGAAAGCATATATTTTACGGCAGGAGGCTCGGAGGCCGACAACTGGGCGCTTATGGAGACGGCAAAAGCCTATTCGGGCAGAGGAAGACACATCATAACGTCAAAAATAGAGCATCACGCCATAATTCATACATGTGAAGCGCTTAAAAAATGTGGATTTGAGGTGACATATGTAAATGTGGATGAAAACGGAATTATAAAGCTTGATGAGCTTGTAAGGGCAATCAGACCCGATACAATTTTAATATCCGTAATGTTTGCAAACAATGAAATCGGAAGTATACAGCCTATAAAGGAAATAGGAGAAATAGCACATAGCAGGGGAATATGGTTCCATACGGATGCAGTGCAGGCGTACGGTCATCTTCCCATAGATGTAAAAGAATTAAAAATTGATATGCTGTCCGCAAGCGGGCATAAGCTGAACGGACCTAAGGGTATAGGCTTTTTGTATGTAAGTGAGAAAATGAACATTGGTAGCTTTATACATGGGGGAGCTCAGGAGAGAGGCATGCGTGCAGGAACGGAAAATGTTCCGGGCATAGCAGGACTTGGCAAGGCAGTGGAAATTGCCGGAAAAACAATGCGGGAAAGAGCGGCATATGAGAGAAATTTAAGAGATTATATGATTAACAAAATTATGAATACAATACCATATGCAAGAGTAAATGGGCACATGACAAACAGACTGCCCAATAACACAAACTTCAGCTTTCAGTTTGTGGAGGGGGAATCGCTTCTTATCATGCTTGACATGAACGGTATATGTGCATCAACAGGCTCCGCCTGTACATCTTCATCCAAGAATCCTTCCCATGTGCTTACGGCAATCGGATTGCCGGAGGACATTGCAAGCGGTTCACTGCGGCTTACAATCAGTCACGAAACGACAAAGAGGGAAGTGGATATTGTATGTAGCAGACTTGCAGAAATTATAAAAAAGCTCAGGAGTATGTCGCCGCAATATGAGGATTTTCTGTTACATGGGTAAATCATGATTTTTGCGCCGGAGTTGTCGCAATAAGGATTTATATTTTTACAAAGGCCGGCTTCTGTTTATCAAAGGTGCAGTAATACTGAAAGCCGTTGTCAAGCAGAAGCTGACGTGCTCTGTCAAAGCCATATCCCACATGAACCGTGTCGTGGGTGTCGCTGCCGATTGTAATTATCTCACCGCCTGCGTCCTTATAAAGACGGAGGATATCTTTGTGCGGATGAGGATACGGAAGTCCCTTATAAAGACTGCATGTGTTTATTTCAATGCCGCAGCCATTTTCCACGATAATTTTAATTATTTCCCTTAAAATATCCATGTGGTCGGAATATTTAAAGCTTTCATAGTGCTTTCGTCCGTATCTTACAATGTAATCGAGATGTCCGTACACGTTAAATGTGTGGAAGCCCTTAACTGTATTTAATATTTCTTCAAAATATCTTCTGTAAGCCTCCATGTCTGTCTTATCCTCAAAATACTCAGGATAATAAGGGTCAAGCTTATCCACAAGATGTGTGCTGCATATAACAAAATCAAGCTCCGGATGTTTCCTTACATATTCCGCAGCCTTATCTGTAACATCCGGCATAACGCCAAGTTCAACGCCTATCCGAAGGTCAAAATCCGGTAATGCCAAATGTTTAACATCTGACATAAATTCATAATATTTATCCGTATCTAAATAAAAGTCCATTGTGGGGTCTGCTTTTTGTATGGGGAAATCTATATCGTAATGGTCTGTCACGCACATTGAAGTAAGACCGTTTTCTTTTGCATTTTTTATAATATCATGTATATTACTCCGGCAATCGGAAGAAAATGATGTATGTATGTGATAATCGGGAAAAATCATGGTCTGAGCCTCCTTAATCTGAACATGAGCCATTCCGGAGCTGTCGCTCTGAGAAGCTTTTAATATTATACCGTATATAACCTTAGTGCGGCAACCCCACATTACATGATAATTGTATATTTTTTCAAAAGCAATTTCAATTTTTTATATTTAATTCTAAATAAATACACGCATAAAGGTGTATAATCATTATGAGTTGTTTTTAATCGAAAAAAGAAGAAAAAATTGACAATTTAACACTTGAATTTTGTACTAAAAAAAGTTATTATTGTTTTGTGAAAAATTAGTATAAGTTACCAGCTTTTGTTGGGACAGGTCATCCGTATAAAACAGATGGCAAAAGATAATTTACTGCTTGCCAAGCAGTACTTATAAATTTATTTCAAAACTTAGGAGGAATAAAAAATGGCAGTAAAAGTAGCAATTAACGGTTTTGGACGTATCGGTCGTCTTGCATTCAGACAGATGTTTGATGCAGAGGGTTATGAGGTTGTAGCAATCAACGATTTGACAAAGCCTTCCATGCTTGCACACTTATTAAAGTATGATTCATCACAGGGTAAGTACGCTAATGCTGATCAGGTTACAGCAGATGATGAGGCAGGTACAATTACAGTATGTGGTAAGACTTTAAAGATTTACGCAGAAGCAGATGCTAAGAACCTTCCTTGGGGACAGCTTGATGTAGATGTTGTTCTTGAGTGTACAGGCTTCTATGTATCAAAGGCTAAGTCACAGGCTCATATTGATGCAGGCGCAAAGAAGGTTGTTATTTCAGCTCCGGCAGGAAATGACCTTCCTACTATCGTGTTCAGCGTTAATGAGAACACTCTTACAAAGGATGATACAATTATTTCTGCTGCATCATGTACTACAAACTGCTTAGCTCCTATGGCTAAGGCACTTAACGACTATGCTCCAATCCAGTCAGGTATCATGTCAACAATCCATGCATATACCGGCGACCAGATGGTTCTTGACGGACCACACAGGAAGGGTGATTTAAGGAGAGCACGTGCTGCTGCTGTAAACATTGTTCCAAACTCAACAGGCGCTGCTAAGGCAATCGGCTTAGTTATCCCTGAGTTAAACGGAAAGTTAATCGGTTCTGCACAGAGAGTTCCTGTACCAACAGGCTCAACTACAATCTTAACTGCTGTAGTTAAGGGTAAGGATGTTACAAAGGAAGGCATCAATGCTGCTATGAAGGCTGCTGCATCAGAGTCTTATGGATATAACGAGGATCAGATTGTTTCATCTGACGTTATCGGAATGAGATATGGCTCACTCTTTGATGCAACTCAGACTATGGTAGCTCCTATTGCTGATGATCTTTATGAGGTTCAGGTTGTTTCATGGTATGATAACGAAAATTCATACACAAGCCAGATGGTCAGAACAATCAAGTACTTCGCAGAGTTAGGCTAATCATATAAGTTACGCGCATTATGGCTTCATAATATGCGGAATAGGTAGACCTAAAAAGGTCCGGTCATTAGGACCGGACCTTTTATTTCTTTTTGAAGAAACTCAAAGACCCCGTCGCAAGCAGTCGCTTGGCTCGTTGCTTGCGGGAATAAATATATTTAAATACAGGAGGATTATTTAAAATGTCATTAAACAAGAAATCAGTAGACGATATCAATGTTAAAGGACTTCGTGTTCTTTGCAGATGCGACTTCAATGTACCGCTTAAGGAGGGAAAGATTACTGACGAGAACAGACTGGTTGCAGCACTCCCTACAATAAAGAAGCTTATTGCTGACGGTGGAAAGGTTATCCTTTGTTCTCACCTGGGAAAGGTTAAGACAGAGGAGGATAAGGTGACAAAGACTCTTGCTCCTGTGGCTGCCCGTCTTTCAGAGCTTCTTGGTCAGGAAGTTAAATTTGCAGCTGATGCTGAAGTTGTAGGCCCAAATGCAAAAGCTGCTGTAGAGGCAATGAAGGATGGAGATGTTATTCTTCTTGAGAACACTCGTTTCAGACCAGAGGAAACGAAAAATGGAGATTCATTCTCAAAGGATTTAGCAAGTATATGTGATGTATTTGTAAATGACGCATTTGGTACTGCACATAGAGCGCACTGTTCCAATGTAGGTGTTGCAGGCTTAGTTGATACGGCTGTTGTCGGATATTTGATGCAGAAGGAAATTGACTTCCTCGGAAATGCAGTGGAAAATCCGGTGAGACCTTTTGTTGCAATTCTTGGCGGAGCTAAGGTTGCTGACAAGCTCAATGTTATTTCAAACCTTCTTGAAAAATGTGATACCCTTATCATTGGCGGTGGTATGGCTTATACATTCCTTAAGGCTAAGGGCTATGAGATTGGAAAGTCACTTGTTGATGAGACGAAGATTGACTACTGTAAGGAAATGATGGACAAGGCTGAGAAGCTTGGCAAAAAGCTTCTTTTACCTGTAGATTCCGTAATGATAGATGAGTTCCCTAATCCGATTGACGCTCCTGTAGAAACTGTTTTATGTGATGCTGACAAAATGTTTGCAGACAAGGAAGCATGCGATATCGGACCAAAGACGATAGAGCTTTACTCGGATGCTGTAAAGAATGCCAAAACCGTTGTCTGGAACGGACCTATGGGCGTATTCGAGAACCCTATACTTGCAGCAGGTACAAAGGCAGTGGCAGCAGCCCTTGCCGAGACAGATGCAACTACAATCATCGGCGGTGGTGATTCCGCAGCAGCCGTTAATCAGCTTGGTTTTGGCGACAAGATGAGCCATATATCAACAGGCGGCGGTGCATCACTCGAATTCCTTGAGGGTAAGGAGCTTCCGGGTGTTGCAGCAGCAAACGATAAATAGGAATGAATGTGCATAGCTGTAAAAATGGATAATGAAGTAATAAGGAGAAAATAAAATGGCAAGAAAGAAAATTATAGCAGGAAACTGGAAGATGAACATGACGCCTTCTCAGGCAACTGCGCTTGTTGCTGAGCTTGAGCCACTGGTAAAAAATGATGCTGTAGATGTTGTCTACTGTGTACCGGCAATTGATATTGTACCTGTTGTTGAGGCTGTAAAGGGCTCAAATGTACAGGTGGGCGCCGAGAATATGTACTTTGAGGATAAGGGCGCTTATACCGGAGAAATTTCAGCAGAGATGCTTGTAGATGCAGGTGTTAAATACGTTATAATCGGACACTCAGAGAGACGTGATTATTTCAAGGAGTGCGATTGTGTGCTTAACAAGAAGGTTAAAAAGGCAATTGAAGCAGGACTTACTCCAATTCTTTGCTGCGGCGAGTCACTTGAGCAGAGAGAAATGGGCGTTACAATGGACTGGATAAGGCTCCAGATTAAATCCGACCTTGACGGAGTAGCGGCAGATGATGTCAAGAACCTTATAATTGCTTACGAGCCAATCTGGGCAATTGGAACAGGAAAGACTGCAACTACTGAGCAGGCGCAGGAGGTTTGTAAGGGAATACGTGACTGTATCACTGAAATTTATGATGCTGCAACTGCTGAGGCTGTTCGTATTCAGTATGGCGGTTCCGTAAATGCAGGAAATGCTGCTGAGCTTTTTGCACAGCCTGACATTGACGGCGGTCTTGTTGGAGGAGCTTCACTGAAAGCAGACTTTGGTAAAATCGTAAACTATTAATAATATATTGTGAATACTCTTTTTAGTATCAATTATTGTTTTAAGTAACAATAAATATATTATGTAAACAAAAGACAAAAACAAGCGTTTGTAAAATTGTAAACGATTAGATAAAGGAGGATATTTACAATGTATTG
>DKZK01000006.1:96747-97489 GCA_002493625.1 Lachnospiraceae bacterium UBA7076
TTTTGTCCTGTGTGCGGATATGAGTTAAACAGTGCTCCTCAGCCCCAATTTACGCTGGATTCTGAACAGCCAAATATGAACAGTCAGCCAGCTATGAATAACCAGCAGCCGCCAAACAGCGGGTACGGACAGTCTGTATATAACCCACAGGCAGGTGGAGGATATCAGCAGCCTATGTATAATCAGCAGGTGGGCGGAGCATACAGTCAGCCGCCCAAGCAGAATACAGGATTAATAATAGGAGTTATTATTGGCGTAGTCGTACTTATTGCTGCAATTGTCATTTTTCTGATTTTCTTTGTATTTAAAAAAGATGATACAGGTAATAAAGAAACAACAGGTAATCAGACGATAGAAGATGCTTCAGATAACATAGCATTAGGTTCCTATAGTATTTCTTCCATGCGACTGGAGGGAGTGGATTATGACTACAGCGACATCGATGCTATAGGATATGGTGAAGCGACCTTGCGTGTTGAGTATGATTATATTTATTTCAGAGAAACGGCTGATGGAAATGATGTACCATATTTTTATACGGGTTCTGACGGTACAGGCAAAATCTGGAACAATACGGGAGGAGGAGAATTCACAATCTATTACACAGATGATTCCATAACTATCGATTTTACAAGCTCTGATGATTTTTCTGAATATACAGAGTACACAATGACTTTTACAAAATAAAAGGTCTGATAAAATTATAAACGATTAGATTAAGGAGGATATTTACAATGTATTG
>DKZK01000006.1:97822-135458 GCA_002493625.1 Lachnospiraceae bacterium UBA7076
TTTTGTCCTGTGTGCGGATATGAGCTAAACAGCACTCCGCAGTCAAAATTTAAGCTGGCTTCTGAACAACCAAATATGAACGGTCAGGCAGCTATGAATAACCAGCAGCCGCCAAACAGCGGGTACGGACAGTCTGTATATAATCCGCAGTCAGGCGGAGGGTATCGGCAGCCTGTGTATAATCAACAGTCAGGCGGAGGATATCAGCAGCCTATGTATAATCAGCAGGCGGGCGGAGCATACAGTCAGCCGCCCAAGCAGAATACAGGATTAATAATAGGAGTTATTATTGGCGCAGTCGTACTTATTGCTGCAATCGTCATTTTTCTGATTTTCTTTGTATTTAAAAAAGATGATACAGATGACACGGGCAAAAAAGATTCAGCAGGTACACAGACGGTACAGGATGTACAAAATGATCCGTTGCCGGAGGATGATATTGGTACATCTGAGGCAGGTTCAGATATAGCGTTGGGAACCTACAGCATTTCTTCTATGCGACTGGAGGGAGAGACATTTGACCAAAGCTTCCTTGATTCTGAGGGATATGGTGAAATGACTTTACGCGTTGAGACTGATTATATTTATTTCAAGCAGACGGCTGATGGATATGATGTGCCATATAATTATACAGGTTCCGGCGGTACAGGCAAAATGTGGAACAGTGTGGAAGAATATGCAATTTATTACACAGATGACACAATAACTATTGACTTTGCAAGCTCTGATGATTTTTCTGAATATACAGAGTACACAATGAATTTTACAAGATAATAAACAAACAGGGCAGGGTATTTCCTGCTCTGTTTAATAATGTGGAGATTAAGGAATGTTTAGATTTTTTTTCGTAATTATTATTTCAATGCCATTTATAATATACTATGTGGGTGTGGGCAGATATGTTGAAAGACATGCGGACAGGTATGACGAAATGGCAAGATATAAGATTGCTAAAAAGGTCATTCGAATACTGAGATACAATGGCGGCGTCATAACAAAGGTGTATGGCAGGGAAAATCTTCCGAAATCAGGAGGATATATTATGTATTCAAATCATCAGGGGAAATATGATGCACTTGGCATAATGTACGGTCATCCTACGCCATGCACAATTTTAATGGATGAAAAGCGTTCAAGACTGCCAATCGTAAATCCTTTTATGGATTTGATAAAAGGCAGCCGTCTTAAAAAGGAAGATATTAAAAGTCAGGTAATGACAATCCGGAAAATTGTTGATGAGGTAAAAGAGGGCAGAAAATACATAATATTCCCTGAGGGCGGATACGATAACAATCGTAACAATGTACAGGATTTTCATTCCGGTTCCTTTAAATGCGCAGTAAGGTCGAAATGTCCCATTGTTCCTGTGGCAATCATAGATTCCTATAAGGTATTTGAAAGTATGGCGCCTTCTCCCGTAAGGACAAAGGTGTTTTTTCTCCCACCCATCAATTATGAGGAATACAAGGATAGAACCACGGAGCAGATAGCCGAAATTGTGCGTGCAAGAATAATGGTAACCATAGCCTTGTATACAAGAAAAAAACAAATAAAGCGGCTTGACGTAACACTTAATTCAAACGTCAATGACGTGGAGGAAGCAAGGAGATACATAAACAGACTTCAATATGTGCTGTAGTAATATAAAAAGGTTACAGTATGTTTTGTAGCGGTATAAAAAAGGCTGTCACAGTAAGTATTTAAGGTATATGTACTTACCTGTGACAAGCCTTTTTTATTGAATAGGAAAATCATGCTATCCGGTATTATTATGAATCCTTGCTATCTAAAATGTCCGGAACAATCCGATTACCCTGCCTAAGATGGACATTTCATCATTTATAATAATAGGGTCCATCGTGTCATTTTCAGGCTGAAGGCGGATATGACCATTTTCCCTGTAAAATGTCTTGACAGTGGCAGAATCGTCTATAAGCGCCACCACAATCTCGGAATTTCTTGCAGTGTTTGTCTCCTCAACCATAACAAGGTCACCATCGAATATACCGGCGTTAATCATGCTGTCGCCCTTAACCTTAAGCATAAATGTATTTTTGGTAGTATGCAGATATTCGGGAGGAACAGGAAAATAGCCGTCTATATTTTCAACAGCAAGTATAGGTTCTCCGCAGGTTACGGTTCCCACAATAGGTATATTGACAAGCTCACGCCTGCTTAAGTTAAATGTGTCATCAAGAATCTCAATGGCTCTCGGCTTGGTCGGATCCTTTCTGATGTAGCCTCTTTCTTCAAGTGTTGCAAGATGCGCATGTACGGATGAGGTTGATTTAAGATGAACAGCCTCACATATCTCCCTTACAGCAGGCGGATACCCCTTCTTAAGTATACAATCCTTAAGATATTCCAAAATCTGCTCCTGTTTCGGAGACAATGTATCTTTACTCATGTAAAAACCCCTTTCAAAAAAACAAAATGATTCATTTGCTAAAACATATAATAACACACATTTGTCTGAAATGCAAACGAATGTTCTGATTTTTTTGATTTTATTTCTGCGGGCAACGAGCCATGTGATTGCTTGCAGGCATTTGGCGACTGCCTCAATTAAAGCAGTCAAGCAGTTTTTATTGTAACATTTGATTGATTTGCTCTACCATCTGATTAAGCACTGTAATCTGTTCCGTCATCTGTGCCAGATCCTTAGTATTATTTTCAACCATATCATTAATATTGGAAAATTCAATATTTTCCTGCTTGATATTATCAGCAATATGCTCATTGATTGCTACAGTTCGTTTAATTACTTCCGCCTGTTTATCATGGGCTTCACCCATTGTATTTATGAGCTCCATGGAAGCGTAAAGTATATGAATCATTTCCTGAATACCGGTAAAAACAGCATGAAAGTGTTTATCCTGCTGTTGCAGATGTTCCATATTCTGTTCAACATATCTTGACATGTCAGCAACATTTTGCTGGACTTTTGTAATAACTGCAGTTACCTGTTCCAGAGAATTTTTTGTATCGTTTGCCAGAGAACCCACAGAGGCTGCAACAACAGCAAAGCCTTTTCCGGCTTCGCCTGCTCTTGCCGCTTCAATGGATGCATTCAGTGCCAGTAAATTGGTGGAAGAAGAAATTTCACTGATTATATTCAGCGTTATACCGATTTCCTCAACAGCCTCCGATAATTTTGCAGCCACCTGATTGGTCATTTCCATGGAATCTGCAACAGACAAATTAATTTCTTTCAGCGCTGACAGACGTTTTTCGTTATCATGGGAACGCTCCAATAAATCCTTGGAGCTATTTTCTACCTGCTCAACATATTCACTGACAACGGCTTCCCATTTTTGCAATTCTGCCAGATTTTCAAGGCTGTCATCACTTTTTTTACTGAGCTCCGTATTGTTTGACAACAGGTTTTCACTGGTTGCTGCAAGTTCTTCAGCAGAAGCGCTTTCACTTTCTGAAATATTGGACAGTACGGCGCCTGCACCGCCTAGCTGTTCAGATAATTTTGAAACGGAAATCAGCATATTCTGGATACGTTCATTATTTTGTTCCATTTCATCCTTTTTGGCGTTCACTAAAAAATGCTCCACAAGCCAGGTGAGCAGCCAGATAAAAGCCAATGATAATATAATACATACGCATCGGTTTATCATATTGGGCATGAAATATTCATTGCTTTCAGGTAATAATACACTGCTTCGAAGAATCCATGACACAATTAATGATAATGTAATTTCGATGCTTGTGATTATTACCATTTTACTATCCAGAAAAAGAGCAGTTGCAATTGTAAATAAAAATGCAAACGCCCAGAAATCAGAAGATGGAATCATGTACAAAATAAAATTGAATTGTGTGAACATAATAATGATGAGAAATAATTTGCCTTGAGATAATTTTCGCCGGAGCACAAAGTGATTTTCAAATCCTGTTTTAATAAAATAGATGCCGATGGCAAGATATAATAAGCAGGTACAGTCAAATATAATCAGTAACAGCCAGTTCACGGTTGGGAGTAATCCAATTACTTTTTCTAAAGTATACAAAATGCCGGCAGCCTGACATGCGCCGGGAACAGCAAGTAATACGATAGTATATACTTTGTTTATGTAGTCGTCCAATGCAGTCATATGTTTTGATTCCATATTTTTGTCCTCCTTAGTAAATATTTTATACATATAGTATTAATGCAATTTTAGCAAAAAGTGTATTTTGTGTAAAGTGTAGAAATGCTTGTTTTTAAGGAAATATAAAGAGATGCAAAACAGGAGAAGTTGTGATACAATTGCAGTTACGGCAGCATTTTACGGAAAAAATCAGAATAAATGAAAGGCTGCACAAATAGCTTGACATTATTATTATATGTTATTATAATTTACCATGTTTTAATTTGGTAACCAAGTAGTGAATTATCACTTTAAAGTAATAAAGTAAATAATAAAAATACATAATGGGAAATTCCTTATTTTCAAAAGTTTCGCAAACACGTGAAAATATGCAAATCAGAAGGGAGATAAAATGAACGATAAATTATTGCGCACGCCTGACGGGGTCAGGGATATATATGGGATTGAATGTAAGAAAAAGCTTAAAATTGTTGATAAAATACATCATGTTCTTGAGCTTTTTTCCTATCAGGATATAGAGACGCCGTCCTTTGAATATTTTGATATATTCAATATGGATAAAGGCTCTGCACCGTCAAATGAAATGTATAAATTTTTTGACAGAAATAATAATACGCTTGTGCTAAGACCGGACCTTACCCCCAGCGTTGCCAGATGCGCTGCAAAATACTATGCGGGCGAGGAGCTTCCGATAAGGCTGTGTTATAAGGGAAATACATTTACAAATGCGCCCCTGCATCAGGGAAAGCTCAATGAATGCACACAGATAGGCGGAGAGCTTATCAATGACGACAGCTCTGCTGCCGACGCGGAGGCAATCGCATGCGTCATAAGCTGTCTTATGGCGTCCGGACTTACGGAATTTCAGATAGAGATTGGCGAAATAGAATTTTTCAAGGGGCTTATTTCTGAGGCGGGACTTGACATTGACACGGAAAATAAAATAAGGGATTACATTCATATAAAGAATTTCTTCGGTTTAAGTGAGTTTGTTGAGACGCTTGATATAAGTGATGAGATGAAACTTGCGTTTACGTCCTTCGAGACATTGTTCGGCGGTCTTGACATGCTGGAGCGCGCAAGAGGGCTTGTTTCAAACAGCGCGTCGCTTCTGGCAATCGAGCGCATGGAAAAGGTATATCATGCCCTTGCAAATTACGGGTACGAGAAATATGTGGGCTTTGACCTTGGCATGCTGAACAGATATAATTACTATACGGGAATTGTATTCCGCGGATATACATATGGAACGGGAGATGCTATTGTAAAGGGCGGAAGATACAATAATCTTCTGGCTCAGTTTGGAAAAAACGCCGCCTCCGTTGGTTTTGCAATATATGTGGACGAGCTTATGATGGCTGTTTCCAGAAACAGGGTGGAGGTTGAGGTCGATTATTCAAATATTCTTGTCCTGTACGATATAGAGTATCAGGCAAATGCAATAAAGCTGACAACAAGCCTGAGAAATAAAGGTCAGAAAATTGAGCTTATCAGAAAGTCGTCAAAGCGCACGGTGGAGGATTATATTGCATACGCAGGAAATATGCATCTTTCGGGCGTGTATCATTTTAAATCCGAGGAGGATATAGAGGTTATATCGGTTATTAACAAAACAACCGATTTAATAAAGCTTGGTGACATTTTACACTGATGGACCAAGTGTGGCATTAAACAAATTTATAGCATAATAACAAGGCTATTGCACAGCTATGTTTTGAACATTATGGAGTTTTGCAATTGCCTATCACAATAACAAAAAAGAGGAAAAAACATGAGATATTTAACATTTGCCCTTGCAAAGGGCAGGCTTGCAAAAAAAACGCTGTCGCTTTTTGAGAAGATGGGAATATCCTGCGGGGAAGCCCTTGACCCTGATACGCGGAAGCTTATATTTACAAATGAGGAGCATAAAATAAAATTTTTCCTTGCAAAGGCATCAGATGTTCCTACCTATGTGGAATACGGAGCGGCGGACATAGGCGTTGTTGGAAAGGACACCATACTTGAGGAGGGCAGAAATCTCTACGAGGTTATGGATCTGGGCTTTGGAAAATGCAAAATGTGCGTCTGCGGACCTGCATCTGCAAAGGAGCTTCTTGCAAAAAATGAGATAATAAGAGTGGCAAGCAAATACCCAAACATTGCGCAGGATTATTTTCAGAATAAAAAAAATCAGACGGTGGAGATTATTAAGCTGAACGGTTCCGTGGAGCTTGCTCCCATAGTGGATCTGGCTGAGGTTATCGTGGATATTGTGGAGACAGGCTCAACGCTCCGCGAAAACGGACTTCAGGTGCTGGAGGAGATTTGTCCTCTTTCAGCAAGGGTAGTCGTCAATCAGGTAAGCCTTAAAATGGAGCATGAGCGTATCAGGAAGCTGCTGAACGATTTAAATGAATTAATAAAAGAGTAGGAAAATACATGTATTTTATGGTATAACAAAGAAAAGAAATCTAAAAGTTATGTAACAGGGAGTAATCAGTTATGAAAAAAGGAGAATTATTATGCGGATTATAGAATTAAACGAGGAAACAAAAAAGGATATACTGAACAATCTTCTTAAGAGAAGTCCCGACAATTACGGTTCATACGAGGCGACTGTTAAGGAAATCGTCGAGGATGTACATAAGAACGGGGACGCCGCCCTGTTTCAATATACGGAAAAATTTGATAAAGCAGCCATAAATAAGGATAATGTAAGGGTGACGAAGGAGGAAATTGACGAGGCTTACAGTCAGGTTGAGCCGTCGCTGGTTGAAATTATCCGCAGGGCGAAGGCAAATATAAAGGAATACCATGAAAAGCAAAAATGCTATAGCTGGTTTGACTCAAAGGATAACGGAAGCATGCTTGGACAAAAGGTAACGCCGATTGACAAGGTGGGCGTATATGTTCCGGGAGGAAAGGCTGTCTATCCGTCCTCTGTCCTTATGAATGTTATTCCTGCAAGGGTTGCAGGCGTTGGAAGCATTATTATGACCACGCCTTGTAACGCTGAGGGAAAGGTATATCCTACAACGCTTGTAGCAGCAAACGAGGCAGGGGTTGACGTGATTTACAAGGCGGGAGGCGCGCAGGCGATTGCCGCCCTTGCATACGGTACGGAAAGCATACCTAAGGTGGACAAGATTGTAGGACCGGGCAACATATTTGTGGCGCTTGCAAAAAGGTGCGTATTCGGACATGTAAGCATTGATTCCGTTGCAGGTCCAAGTGAGATATTAGTTCTTGCAGATGAGACGGCAAATGCAAGATACGTGGCTGCGGACCTTTTGTCACAGGCAGAGCATGATGAGATGGCATCGGCAATCCTTATTACCACATCAAGGGAGCTTGCCGAAAGGGTATCGGATGAGGTGGAGCAATTTATAAGCGAGCTTTCAAGAAAAGACATCATGCGTAAGTCCGTTGATACATACGGATATATTCTGCTTGCAAAAAACATGCAGGAGGCAGTTGATACCGCAAATGAAATTGCAAGTGAGCATCTTGAGATAATGACGGCAAACCCGTTTGACACCATGACGAAAATTAAAAATGCGGGGGCAATCTTTATCGGGGATTACTCCTCGGAGCCTCTTGGCGATTATTTTGCAGGTCCAAACCATGTGCTTCCGACAAACGGAACGGCAAAGTTTTTCTCGCCTCTTTCCGTTGATGATTTTATTAAGAAGTCAAGCATTATTTACTTCTCAAAGGAGGCGCTTGCACCGGTTTCACAGGATATTATTGATTTTGCAACTGCGGAGCAGCTTACGGCACATGCCAATTCAATTAAGGTAAGGTTTGAATAAGATTGAATTAAAAAAAATAATGTGATATAATTTGCAGGAATGTTATGAGCAGAGTAAGGGAGTTGATTTTTTGGCTGACAGAGTGGCAACAATTACAAGAAAAACAAATGAAACAGACATAGACCTTACCCTTAACCTTGACGGAACAGGTCTTGCAAGGGTTGATACGGGCATCGGATTTTTCGACCATATGCTCATAAGCTTTGCAAGGCATGGCTTTTTTGACCTTGACCTTACGGTCAAGGGAGATTTGTTTGTTGACTGCCATCATACCATTGAGGACACGGGAATTGTTCTGGGACAGGCAATTCTTAAAGCGCTGGGGGACAAAAAGGGAATAAACAGATTTGGAAATTTCATGCTCCCTATGGATGAAACCCTGGTTCTGTCAGCGGTTGACCTGTCAGGCAGACCATATCTTTCCTATGACCTGAAGCTTAGCGTTCCTCAGGTTGGATATATGGACACGGAAATGGTAAAGGAATTTTTTTACGCCGTTTCCTATAGCGGGGCAATGAACCTTCACATAAAACAGATTTCGGGAGAAAATAACCACCATATTATAGAAGCGTCCTTCAAGGCGTTTGCCAGAGCCCTTGACATGGCATGCGCATATGATAAGAGACTGGAAGGAAAAATACTTTCTACCAAGGGAAGTTTATAGGAGGATAAACTATGGATTACAAAAAGATAGTACCCTGTATTTCTTTGGAAACACCTATAGAGGATGCATTGTTTTTTAATGATGCGGGAGCGGATGAGATTGCCTTTTTTGACAGCTCATGCGAAAGGGAGGATATTGATAAAAATATTTCCATCATTAAGGAAATTACAAGGCAGATAGACGTGCCTCTCATAGCCTGCGGCGGTGTGAGACGTCTTGAGGATATCAAAAAGCTTCTTTATGCAGGGGCGTCAAAGGTATGCATGAAAAGTGCGCCTCTCATTGATATAAATATCGTTCAGGAGGCGGCGGAGCGGTTTGGTTCCGAACGGATTATCGTCACCATTGACCTGACTGACTGCGATAATCCCGTGGAGTACGGAAAGCAGCTAAAGAAGCATGGTGCAGGGGAGCTTTTGCTCATCCATCAGAATAAACTGAATAATTATACAGATGTTGTCAAAAATATCAGAAGGGAAGTGGGGCTTCCGATTATGGCTCAGTCATATTCGGACAGCCCGGAGGATATATCAGCGCTTCTTCAGGATACCGGTGCGGAGATTATAAGCCTTTACAATATATGTAAGCATGATATTATGGAGATAAAACAGCAGTGCAAGGTCTGTGGCATACCTGTAAATTTGTATGAAAGCGCAATCAGCTTTGATGACTTTAAGCTTAATTCCGAAGGTCTTATACCTGTCATTGCGCAGCATTACAAAACAGATGAAGTTCTCATGCTTGCCTATATGAACAAGGAGGCGTTTGAAAAGACAATACATACGGGCAGGATGACCTACTACAGCAGAAGCAGAAAGGAGCTCTGGACAAAGGGGGAGACAAGCGGACATTTTCAGTTTGTAAAATCCCTTACCCTTGACTGTGATAAAGATACAATACTTGCAAAGGTATCGCAGATAGGCGCCGCCTGTCACACGGGAAGTCCGACCTGCTTTTTTACCGACCTTGTCAGGAAGGAATACAACGATACAAATCCGTTAAAGGTATTTATGGAGGAGTACGACATAATAAGCGACAGAAGGAAACATCCGAAGGAGGGCTCCTACACAAATTATCTCTTTGATAAGGGTATTGACAAAATACTGAAAAAGGTGGGTGAGGAGGCGACGGAGATTGTCATAGCCGCCAAAAACCCTGACCGTGAGGAGCTGAAATATGAAATATCGGATTTTCTTTACCACATGATGGTGCTTATGGTAGAATGCGGCGTTTCATGGGAGGACGTTATAAAGGAATTTGCAGACAGACGATAAAGTAAAATGGACATGCAGGCATGTCCGCATGGCTCGTTGTTCACAGGAATAAAAATTTAGGAGGATATATAAAATGGGAGCAGTTTTTGGAGAATTAGCAACATACTTAATTAAATTTGCAGTTATGCTTGTGTGCGCAGGACTTGGCATTTGTGTGGGAAAGGTACTTCGCAAAAGAAAAAATGAGAAGATGGCTGCTGAAAATGCTGACGAGTAACAGCGGCGGCATTGAAAGAGGGAGGACAGCAAATTGAAGAACTACGGCGTAAATGAACTTAGAAAAATGTTTTTGGAGTTTTTTGAGAGCAAGGGACATCTTAAGATGAACAGCTTTTCTCTTATTCCCCATAATGACAACAGCCTGCTGCTTATCAATTCAGGCATGGCGCCGCTTAAGCCATATTTTACGGGACAGGAACTTCCGCCAAGGACACGAGTGACAACCTGTCAGAAATGCATTCGTACCGGAGATATTGAAAATGTAGGAAAAACTGCAAGACACGGTACGTTTTTTGAGATGCTTGGAAACTTTTCCTTTGGAGATTATTTCAAGCATGAGGCGATTGCATGGACATGGGAGTTTCTCACAGATGTTGTGGGGCTTGATGCAGACAGGCTCTATCCGTCTGTTTATCTTGAGGATGATGAGGCGTTTGATATATGGAATAAGGAAATCGGTATAGCGCCTGAGCGCATTTTTAAGTTTGGCAAGGAGGATAATTTCTGGGAGCATGGCGCAGGTCCATGCGGACCCTGCTCTGAGGTTTACTATGACAGGGGAGAAAAGTACGGCTGCGGCAAGCCTGACTGTACGGTAGGCTGCGACTGTGACAGATACATGGAGGTCTGGAACAACGTATTTACTCAGTTTGACAATGATGGTAAAGGAAACTATGAGGAGCTTGAGCACAAAAATATAGACACCGGCATGGGACTGGAACGTCTTGCGGTTGTAGTGCAGGATGTTGATTCCATATTTGATGTTGATACAATAAAGGCGCTGCGGGACAAAATATGTGACATGGCAGGTGTTACATATAAGGAGAGTGAAAAAAAGGACGTATCCATACGTCTCATAACAGACCATATCCGCTCGGTTACGTTTATGACGTCGGACGGCATACTTCCTTCCAATGAGGGCAGGGGATATGTTTTAAGAAGACTTCTCCGCCGCGCTGCAAGACACGGAAGGCTTCTCGGCATAGAGGGCAGCTTTCTTGCGGAGCTTTCCAAAACCGTTATTGAGGTGTCAAAGGATGCATATCCGGAGCTTGCAGACAAGCAGGAGCATATATTTGCCACCTTAAATAAAGAGGAAGAAAACTTTAACAGGACAATCGACCAGGGGCTTTCCATTTTAGGCAGCTTTGTGGATGATATAAAGAAATCCGGCGAAAGTAAGCTAAGCGGTGAAAATGCATTTAAGCTTTATGATACCTACGGCTTCCCTCTTGACCTTACAAAGGAAATATTAGAGGAGGAGGGCATGACGGTTGACGAGGAGGGCTTTAATTCCTGTATGCAGATACAGAGGGAAACGGCAAGAAAGGCGCGCAAAACCACAAACTACATGGGAGCTGACGCTACCGTTTACGAGCAGATACCGGTATCGGTTGAGACGGAATTTGTGGGCTATGACAGATTAAGCCATGAGTCTCCTGTCGTTGCAATCACAAATGAAAATGCGGTAACAGATAAGCTTTCTGAGGGTGAAGCAGGTTCCATACTTGTTGCCGAGACGCCGTTTTATGCAACAATGGGCGGTCAGTGCGGCGACACGGGCATCATTTCCACGCCAAATGCAACCTTTGTTGTAAAGGATACGGTTAAGGTTGTCGGCGGAAGGACAGCCCATATCGGGTATGTTGAGTCGGGAGATTTTTCCGTAAATGAAAAGGTTGTCTTAAGCGTAGACAATGACAGAAGGGGACTTACATGCAAAAACCACTCTGCAACACACCTCTTACAGAAGGCGCTTAAAATCGTGCTTGGAGGACATGTTGAGCAGGCAGGCTCCTATGTGGACTGCGACAGGTTAAGATTTGACTTTACCCATATCAAGGCGATGACAAAGGAAGAAATTGCAAGGGTCGAGGCAATCGTAAACGAAGAAATCGAAAAGGATTTGCAGGTCAGAACAGACGTCATGACCCTTGACGAGGCAAAGAAAACAGGCGCAATGGCGCTCTTTGGTGAAAAGTACGGCGATACCGTAAGAGTAGTAACCATGGGAGAGTTTTCAAAGGAGCTTTGCGGCGGTACTCACGTCGCCAACACAAATGTTATAGGAAGCTTTAAGATTGTGTCGGAGCAGGGCGTTGCGGCAGGCGTAAGGCGTATTGAGGCGCTTACGTCAAAGGGAGCAATCGATTATTATAACAGGCTTGAGGAGGAGCTTAATGCGGCTGCAAATGCAGCTAAGACGGAGCCTGCAAAGCTTGCGGAAAAAATTACCGCCATGCTTGCAGAGATTAAGAGCCTTCAGTCTGAAAACCAGAAGCTTAAGGATAAGATGGCGAAATCCTCCGTGGGTGACGCAATGGCGGATGCGGTAGAGGCTTCGGGAATAAAAATACTTCCTGTCAAGGTAAAGGATGTTGACATGAACGCGCTCAGAACCTTGGGCGATGACTTTAAAGCCAAGCTTGGAAGCTCTGTCATAATACTGGCATCCGATATGGGAGACAAGGTAAACCTTATCGTTATGGCTACGGATGATGCGGTTGCAAAGGGAGCCCATGCAGGAAATATAATAAAGGAAATAGCCCCTCTGGTAGGCGGAGGCGGAGGCGGACGCCCTAACATGGCGCAGGCAGGAGGAAAAAATCCTGCGGGAATAGATGAGGCGCTTTCGACAGGAGTTGAAAAGGTTAAGGCTCAGTTATAAAAAATACAGCAAAAATTTGCCAAAAAATACATTTTTTAGTTGACGAAAAAATATATTGTGTTATAATTAACGTTGTGCAATTTTGGAGAATACCCAAACAGTTGTTATTTAGCACGAAAGATTTGATTTTGCAACTGGAGGGAGGGTGAGAGTAATATGTCAAACGTAATCGTTAAAGAGAATGAGACTTTGGACAGCGCACTTCGCAGATTCAAGAGAAACTGTGCTAAGGCAGGCATCCAGCAGGAAATTCGTAAGAGAGAGCATTACGAAAAGCCAAGCGTAAAGCGTAAGAAGAAGTCAGAGGCTGCTAGAAAGCGCAAGTATAAATAAGTCTGTCAAAAGATGTTACCTTACAGGGTAGCATCTTTTTTTATTGCCCGGAATATATTTAAAACAAAATGGTTTTTTTATGACAAGACTGACATTGATTGATAATAAAAAAGCATATGTAGACGGATATAAAAGCATAATTTCAATCGAGGATAACGAAATAAGAATACTCTGTCATGACAGAGTGCTTATCATACAGGGTGAAAAACTCAGGATAGCTTCATTTACAGGTATTGAAATGGCTGTAGAGGGAAAATTTCACGATATTTCATGGAGTAAATAGTAAACCTTATTTGTAAAAATTCAGGGTGATGTTATGTTAAAAAAGCTTGTAAAATATATATTGGGATATTACATATTAATACTTAAGGGCGCAGGCGCTGACCGATTAATAAATATATGTAATAAAAATAAAATAAAAATTTGGAGCATTACCAAAAATGAAGACGCCCTTATCCTGCGCGCATACAGGAAGGATTATAAAAGGATACTCGGATTTGCCGAAAAAACGGAGACGGATATTGATATTATGCTTGAAAAGGGCATACCGTTTCTATTACATAAATACCGAAAAAGAAAATGCTTTTTTATTGGATTTCTCATATTTATTTTTTTGGTGTGGAAATATACTACCTTCGTCTGGGATATAAATATAGAGGGCGAGGGATATTATTCCTTTGAGGAGATAGAAAAAAGAATAAAGGAAAATTATGTGCCTATCGGCAGTAAAATAAGTGGAATTAACTGTAAATGGCTGGAGGATACACTTCGTGAGGATTACCCTGAAATATCATGGATCAGCTGCGAGCTGAAGGGAACGCAGCTTAACGTCACCCTTACCGAAACAATAAGGGACGATACGATACCTGCGAGGAATGTTCCGTGTAATATTGTGGCATCGGAGGACTGCATCGTTACGGAAATTCTTGTAAAAAACGGCGTGGCGGTTGTGGAGGCAGGGGATGAGGTTAAAAAGGGAGATATACTCATAACCGGAGTTGTAAATATTTACAACGAATATGATGAGCTGATTGAAACAAATTATGTCCCTGCATCGGGTTTTGTTTACGGACAGATAAAAAGAAGCTATGAGGATGAATTTGACATGAATCATTATATAAAAAATTATACGGAAAACAAAAAAACATACTATTCATTTTTTATAAGGGAAACTGTTTTTGAACCGTTTAAGTCCGAAACGGGATTTGTAAACTATGATGTTATAACCGACTACAAAAAGGTTAAAATATTTGATACATTTTACATACCGTTTGCATATCAGAAAACTACCGTTTCAGAATACGAGCCGAAGCTTTCCACATACACACCGGAGGAGGCGGAGGAAAAGGCAAAAAACAAGCTTCAGGTATATATAGATGACTTAAGAAAAAAAGGAGTGGAAATACTTGAAAATAATGTTAAAATAAGTATCAGAAACGGAAAGTGCCATGCAGGCGGTAATCTGATAACAAGAGAGCTTGTTGGAATACCTTCCGACATATCTTTATTTGAACAAGGAGAAGATACTGAAGAATGAATTTGTATTCAGAAAATATAAAAATACCGGGTGAATGCATTCAGAATGTTTTTGGACAGTTTGATAGGAATATAAAGCTTATTGAGCGATCCTGCAATGTTACGATTGTCCTCAGGGAGGATACCCTAAAGCTTTCAGGCGGAGAAAATGATGTTAAAAGGGCAGCCTCGGTCATAGGCGAGATGGTAAAGCTTGCAAAGGGTGGAAACGTCATTACGGAGCAGAACATAAATTATGCCATATCACTTACCATGTCAGGCAAGGTGGAAGCAGTGAGCGAGCTTGACAGGGACGTAATATGCCATACAATAAACGGCAAGCCCGTAAAGCCAAAGACATTGGGACAGAAAAAATACTGTGACGCCATTGACAAGAGCATGATTGTTTTCGGCGTAGGCCCTGCCGGAACGGGTAAAACCTACCTTGCGATGGCAAAGGCTATAACGGCATTTAAAAATAATGAGGTAAACAGGATAATTCTCACAAGACCGGCAATCGAGGCAGGTGAAAAGCTTGGATTTCTGCCCGGCGACATGCAGAGTAAGGTTGACCCGTACCTGCGTCCTCTTTACGATGCGCTTTACGAGATTATGGGCGCAGAATCCTTTTTAAAAAACATGGAAAAGGGGCTTATTGAGGTTGCTCCTCTTGCATATATGCGTGGAAGAACGCTGGATAATGCCTACATCGTGCTGGATGAGGCGCAAAATACAACGCCTGCGCAGATGAAAATGTTTCTCACAAGAATAGGCTTTGGCTCCAAGGCAATCATTACGGGCGATTTGTCCCAGAAGGATCTTCCGAAGGATGCAAAGTCGGGTCTTGAGGTTGCCCTTCGGGTTATCAGAAAAATAGATGAAATTTCAGTGAACACGTTTACAAGCGAGGATGTTGTAAGACACCCGCTTGTACAGAAAATTGTAAATGCATATGAGGAATATGACCAGCTTATGGAGCGTTCGCGGCAAAGCGCAGCGTCCTCCACGCGCCAAAAGGGCGGGCGGGGCAAATCGAAAACTTGATTAAATACGATTGTTGTGATAAAATAACATAGTTAATGTATATATGAAAGGACATGCTATGGGTATTTTCTTTGATACGGAAGGAGATATGGAGATTCCCCCGAATTATCATTTTATAGTGGAAGACATTATAAACGCCTCACTGAATTATTTAAAATGTCCCTATGAATGTGAGATAAATGTATTATTTACGGATGATGCGGGAATAAGAACTATAAATAAGGAGCAGCGTGGAATTGACGCACCGACGGATGTTTTGTCTTTTCCTTCCCTTGAATATGAGATTCCAGGCGACTTTTCATTTATAACGGATGATGACATATGGTTTTTTAATCCTGACAGCGGTGAGCTTGTGTTTGGTGATATTGTGCTTAATATTGACCGTATAAGAAGTCAGGCAGAGCTTTACGGACATACAAGAAAACGTGAGCTTGCCTTTCTGACGGCGCACAGTATGCTGCATCTTGCAGGCTACGATCACATGGACGATGCCGAACGGGAGCAGATGGAAAAAAAACAGGAAGAAATTCTTGAAGCGAAAGGATATACAAGAGAAAATGAAGAAGAATAAAATAGCACTTGCATTAATAGGAACGATGCTTCTTGGCACGATATTTACCGGATGTGGCAAGGAAAAGGATGAAACGTCCGCATCAACAATAAGCATAAGCCCGGCTACAACTATGGAGGATGCTGAGAATATACAGATTTATTCCAAGGAAGGATATATTCTGAGTGATTTTACGGGTGAGTGGATTGATGAAAAATATGAGAATAAACGCGCGCTTTGTATTATGATAAACAACATAAGCGACGCTATGCCGCAGTCCGGTATTCAAAAGGCGGACATTACATTTGAATTTCCGGTTGAGGGAGGAATTACAAGATATATGTGCGTATTTCAGGATTATTCGGGACTTGAAAAGCTTGGTCCTGTCAGAAGCGCAAGACATTACTATGTATGGATGGCATATATGCTTGACGCCTTCTATGCCCATTACGGCTGGTCCATACATGCGGAGGCAGAGCTTAACAATTCAGGCTACGAAAACTTAAACGGATTATATCTTGACGGTATTATGTATTACAGGGATGAAAGCAGATATGCGCCTCATAACGTATATACAAACAGCGACATGATTCAGGCAGGAATTGACTATATGGAATATGCGCCTGAGCATAATTATAATTATGAAAAAATGTTTTCATTCCATCATACTGATACTGATATTAATAATGGCACCACGGCGAATAAAGTAAGCTTATCCTTCAGCAACTATCAAAACCCTTGGTTTGATTACAATGCAGACGAAAAGCTCTATTACAGGTCCCAGTACGGCGATAAGCAGATTGATGATACTACGGGAGAACAGCTCCATTATAAGAATGTTTTAATTTTACTTGTAAATTATACGGAGATGGAGGGAGGTCTTTTAGATGCGGATCTCGCTACAAGCAATTCCGGATATTATATAAGCAACGGCGAATATCAAAGCATAACTTGGAAGCGTACCGGACCTACCATTAAGCTTTACACGGAGGATGGAAAAGAGCTTAAGATGAATCCGGGCAACTCATTTATAGAAATGCTTCCATCTGAAAAGGTTGATACAATAAAGTTTGAATAATTTAATAATATAATGGAAATAATTTCTTCAAGGAGTGAACGCCATGAAGAAATTATTTTTATATCTGATTTTTTATGTTTTATTGTTTGTTTCAGCATATACCGTTTTCTTTGATTTTGCAAAAGGAGATATGGAGGGAAAGTCCATACACGGTACGGTTTCGGAGGATAATTCCGGAAACGACGGGGATAAGGACATAGGAGACGGTGGGAAAAATCAGGCTGAAGGAGAAACACCGGAAGGACTTAACAATGCATCACTAAATTCAAATAAGCCGGATGGACAGGATGTACTGGTAAGCCATGCGGCAACGGACAAGTATATTGTTGGTCTTAAAAACAATTACGTTATTGTATACAAAAATGATAAATCAATGGTGTATGAATATACGGACATTGACGGAAGCGTTATAAAAGCCAATGATAATGAAGCTTATAAAATGCTTTTACAGAATATTGAATTTGAAGACAAGGAGGAAATGTTTACCTTTCTTGAATCACTTTCAAGCTGACATCCAAATTGGAGGCGGTTTTTATGTATGATGTATGTGTTATAGGCGGCGGAGCGGCAGGTATGTCGGCTGCAATAGCCGCTGCACGCACAGGCTCAAATGTAATAATACTGGAAAAAAACAATAAGCTTGGCAGGAAGCTTTATGCTACGGGAAACGGCAGATGCAACCTGTCAAATACATATATGAATTTTCAAAAGATGTATTTTTCATGCGACGCTCATTATGAGGAATTTTTAAGCGGCGTTCTTGGAGATACACCGGCATATGGTATTATAGAATTTATGAAATCCATGGGTATTCTCACCCATGGACGGAACGGATGTATTTATCCTATGTCAAATCAGGCGTCTTCCGTTGTCTGGGCAATGACCGACCAGCTTAAAAAATATGGTGTGACGGTCATATTAAAGGCAGATATACAGTCGGTTGCTTTTGAGAAGCAGACGGAATCAGGTAAAAACTCCAATATTGTAATAAAGCTTGATAAGGATGTTGTTAAGGCAAAGAGCCTTATTATTGCCACGGGAGGAAAAAGCTATGCGTCCCTTGGGGGAAGCGACAGTGGATACAATATTATAAAGGAGCTTGGGGTGAAAATGTCTGAGTTACGACCTGCGCTTTGTCCTTTTATTGCAAATGAGGATTTTAATGACATAGCCGGCGTAAGGGCAAATGCGTCTGCGTGGCTGTTTGTGGATGATACTCAGGAAGCTTTTGAGACAGGCGAGCTTCAGATTACCGATTACGGACTGTCAGGAATCATGATATTTAACCTGTCCTCCATTGCAGGACGTGCCATGTCAGAGGAAAAAAGGGTTATGGTCAGGATTGATTTCCTTGATAAATACGATAAAGCTTACATAGAAGACTTTATAAGAACAGAGGAAAAACGCACAATACTGGGCGTATTAAACGGACTGATAAACGACAGGCTTGGAGGCTTTCTGCTTAAAAGGGCAGGCATAGATACGAGAACCCCGGTAAAGGAGCTGTCTGATGCACAGATAAAAGCCGTAATTGACGAAATAAAGAGCTTTACGGTGGAAATAAAAGGGCTTAAGGACTATGAACAGGCGCAGGTAACCGCAGGAGGCATAGCGCTTTCCGAGCTTGACGAAAACACAATGAGAATTAAGAAATTAGAACATGTATATGCGGCAGGGGAAGCCCTTGACATTGACGGAATATGCGGAGGCTATAATCTTACCTTCGCAATATTGTCCGGTAAGAGAGCAGGAGAAAGTGCAGGAGCAAGAGCGGAAGAAAGTGCGGGCGATAGAATGGAAGGATGCGCAGGAGCAAGAACGGAAGAATGTGTAGGGGCAAGAACGGAAGAATGCGCAGGATATAGAACATGAGAAAGAATGTGAGAAAGTGCAGGTATGAAAGATGCTTCGGATAAATCAGATAAAAATTCCCGTGACGGCAATTGATAATGACGACAAATCATCCGAGAAAAAAATACTGGCGGAAAAGCTTGAACGGATTGTTGGCACAAAGGATTATAAGCTTGAGGGCATTGTAAAAAAGTCAATCGACGCCCGAAAAAAGGAAAATCTCTCATATAGCTACAGTGTTGAAATTTCAAGTCAGCATGAAAATCAGATTTTAAGTAAAAATAGAAACAATAATAATATTATGTCAACTGCTAAGCAGGAGTATGCTTTTCCCGTAAAGAAAACAGGGGATGGTATTCGTTCGCCAATCATAGTGGGCGCAGGTCCCGCAGGATATTTCTGCGGACTGTATCTTGCAAGGGCAGGCTATAATCCCATTATTCTTGAGCGCGGAAAGTGTGTGAATGAGCGTGAGCAGGATGTTCTGGGCTTCTGGCAAGGGGGAGCAATAAATCCGGAATCCAATGTTTCCTTCGGCGAGGGCGGGGCAGGCACATTTTCTGATGGAAAGCTTAATACGGGAATAAAGGACAAGGAGGGAAGAATACAGGCGGTTGTAAAGGATTTTATTTGCTACGGCGCGCCCTCTGATATAGCGTATGTAAGCAAGCCTCACATTGGAACGGATTATCTGAAGGGCGTTATGCAATCCATGAGAAACGATATTATAAGCATGGGCGGAAGCGTTCTTTTTGAGACAAGATTTGAGGGATATGAGGAATGGGAAGGACATATAAGGGTAAATGCAAAATGCTTAAATAAGGGGGAAGGGAAGGAATACATTTCCTTTGACACGGATGCCCTTGTGCTTGCAATCGGACACAGCGCAAGAGATACCTTTCATGCCCTGAACGCCGCAAAGCTTTATATGGAGCCGAAAGCGTTTGCGGTGGGGCTTAGAATCGAGCATTTAAGGACCACAATAAATCATGCCCAGTACGGCGACAGTGATGGGGCAGAAAAGCTTCCTGCCGCCGATTATAAAATGACATTCAGGAGCAGCGGGGGCAGGAGCGTGTACAGCTTCTGCATGTGTCCGGGCGGTTTTGTGGTAAACGCATCCTCGGGGGAGGAGCAGAGCGTAGTAAACGGCATGAGCAACCACAGCCGCGACGAGGCAAACTCAAACAGCGCAATTGTTGTAAACGTAACGCCTGAGGATTTTGACAGTGAGGGCTTTGCAGATTGCGGTGTGCTTGCAGGCGTGGAATTTCAGCGAAAATACGAGGCTCTTGCCTACAGGGAAGGAAAAGGTAGTATTCCCGTACAGCTTTTGGGCGATTATAAGGTGGGAAAAATATCATCCGGATTTGGCAGAATAAAGTTCAATATAAAGGGAAGCTATACATTTGGAAACCTGAATAACTGTTTGCCAGCATTTGTAAATAATGCTATAATTGAGGGGATAGATTACTATGGTAAAAGACTTCAGGGCTTTAACGACCATGAGGCGGTTTTATCAGGCATAGAGACAAGAACCTCGTCTCCGGTAAGACTTGTCCGTGGGGAGAATTTTATGAGTATAAATGTCTCCGGCATTTTTCCATGCGGCGAGGGCGCAGGCTATGCAGGTGGGATAACATCGGCGGCAGTTGACGGCATAAAGGTTGCGGAGGCTGTGGCGGAGTATATCAACAGTCTCATATAAAGAAAGTAAATATGAAATGACTGATTAAAGGATAGATGTTTAAATGACGGATGTTTAAATGACAGATATTTACATGACAGATGCTTAAATGGCTGATATTTAGATAAAAAAAAATATTTATAGAAAGATAATTAAAAGAGAAATATTCAAAGGACAGATAGAGGAAAAGAAAATGAATTACAGGGAACAGCTTAAGAATAAGAAAAAAATAGTTATCAAGATAGGTTCATCCTCACTGATACATGAGGAAACAGGTGGCGTGGATTTCAGAAAGCTTGAGCAGCTTGTCAGAATTATATGCGACCTGAAAAATCAGGACAAGGATGTTGTTCTTGTTTCGTCGGGAGCAATCGGCGTAGGCATACAGGCGTTAGGGCTTAAAAACAAGCCGAAGACTGTATCGTTAAAGCAGGCGTGCGCTGCTATAGGGCAGGGACAGCTTATGATGATGTACCAGAAGCTTTTTATGGAATACAACCATATGGCAGCGCAGGTGCTTATAACCTTCGACTGCATCACCAATGACGAGCGTCGCAGAAACGCCGTAAATACAATGAATGAGCTACTTCAACAGGGTGTTATTCCCGTTGTAAACGAAAATGACACGGTTGCCACGGAGGAAATTGAATTTGGCGACAATGATACGCTATCCGCCATTGTTGCTCATCTTATCAATGCGGATTTGCTTATTCTGCTCACGGATATTGACGGCTTTTACACGGACGACCCACACAAAAATCCGGATGCGGAAAAGCTTTCCGTTGTGGAGCAGATTACAGATGAATTTAAGGCTATGGCAAAGGGTTCAAACACCATGTACGGAACAGGCGGAATGTCAACGAAGATAGCTGCCGCAAGAATTGCAACGGATTCGGGCGCCGATATGGCAATTATAGATGCAGGAAGCCTCAGTCTTATCAATTCGCTTATAGACGGAGAGGATGTGGGAACGCTGTTTTTATCCCATGATAGCGAGGACTTTGACACGGTTGATTTTATAGTGGGCAAGAAATATCTTATGTGATTTGAAGGCAACAACAGATTAAATGAGATAATGAAAATGTTCATAATGAGATAACAAAAATGGCGATAATAAAAATTATGATATGATTGCAGAGGGAATGATGAACGAGGAAAAAATACAGAGAATTAATGCATTATATAAAAAGAGCAAGAGCGCAGAGGGGCTTACTCCTGAGGAACAGCAGGAGCAGCAGACCTTAAGGCGTGAGTATATAGAGGATTTTAAGAGAAATTTAAGGGGAACTCTTGATACGGTGGATATTAAGGAGAAGGACGGCTCCATTACCCATGCGAGGGATATACCAAAAAGGAAAAAGACCAAATAAAAAATGAATAAAAGCGAAACGAATAAAAAAGAAATACGAAAAAAAATGCTTGCAATAAGGCGCTTTCTGGAGGATATATACGTCAGGGAAGCGTCGCATATCATATGCGAAAAATTAAAAAAAAGTCCGGTCTATAAGGCGGCGGAAAGCATCTGTCTTTACATGCCAATCAATAACGAGGTGGATGTTACGGAGCTTTTGGAAACGTGTAGCATATACATTCCCAAAATCATTGATAAAACAATGGATTTTTATTTGTATGAGGGAAACGACAGCATTGCGGCAGGGGCGTTTGGAATACTTGAGCCCACAGGTAAAAAGAAGCTTAAGCCGGATAATAAAACCCTTGTTGTTATGCCCGGTGTGGCATTTTCAAGGGACGGATACAGGCTGGGATATGGCGGTGGATATTATGACACATACCTTAATAAATATCCCATGTGCAGGAAGGCTGCCGTGTGCTTTCAGGAACAGCTTGTGGAGGAGCTTCCTGTGGAGGAGCATGATGTAAAGGCGGATATTGTTATAACTAATTAATATAAAAAACAAGGAGAATAACGTATGTCAGACATGAAATTTACAGGTTCAAAGCAGTATGTTGCATCACCGGAGCTTATGGCTGCCGTGGATGTGGCAAGGACACTTGAAAAGCCCCTGCTTATTAAGGGAGAGCCGGGAACAGGAAAAACAATGCTTGCGGAGGCAATCAGTCAGGCATTTGGCATGAAGCTTTTCATCTGGAACATCAAATCAACAACAAAGGCGCAGGACGGACTTTACGTGTACGACACGATACAGCGTCTTTACGACAGTCAGTTCGGCGAGGAGGGCGTTGACGACATAGCCAGATATATCAAGCTTGGAAAGCTCGGCGAGGCATTTAAGTCCGAGGAGCAGGTTATTCTTCTTATTGACGAGATAGACAAGGCAGATATTGAGTTTCCAAACGACCTTCTGTGGGAGCTTGATAAAATGGAATTTTACATCCATGAGACAAAGGAGACAGTCCGGGCAAAGACAAGACCGATTGTTATTATTACCTCAAATGCCGAGAAGGAGCTGCCTGACGCATTTTTAAGGCGATGCATTTTCCACTATATAAGCTTCCCTGAAAAGGAGGAAATGGAGGAAATTGTAAATGTGCATTTTGAACATATGGACGAGAACCTTTTAAAGCATGCAATGGACACATTTTATTGGATCAGAAGCATTAAGGAGGTAAGGAAAAAGCCAAGCACCTCCGAGCTTATCGACTGGCTGAACGCCCTTATGGTTGGCGGAATGGAGCCTGAAACCCTGCGTGAAAAGCTTCCTTATCTGGGAGTGCTTATAAAGAAGGACGAGGACATAGAGACCGTAAAAAAGAGGAGAATATAATTGTTTACAGATTTTTTGTATGTGTGCAGAGACAAAGGCTTGAAAATATCTATGACGGAGTGGATTACATTTATGGACGCCCTTGACAGGGGGCTTGCCAAATCCTCCCTTGAGGGAATGTATAACCTTGGGCGTATGATACTTGTAAAGACGGAATCGGACTACGATAAGTTTGACATCGCCTTTATGGAGTATTTTAAAAATATACATGCCGAGGAACAGCTTCCCGCCGATATTCTTAAATTTCTTGACAAGGGCGAAATGGATACAAGCAAATTGAATAAGGACATTTACAGCTTTGACAGGCAGGTTGACATGAATGAGACAAAGCGTATGTTCCGTGAGCGTGTGACGGAGCAGAAGGAGGAGCACAACGGCGGAAACTACTGGATTGGAACAAGCGGCGGCTCCGCCTTTGGACATGACGGACGTAATCCGGGAGGGCTTCGCGTCAGCGGTCAGACAGGCATGCGTTCTGCATTTCAGGTTATGGGAGAGCGCAAATATGCGGATTTCAGGCACGACAAGACCTTGGATATACGTCAGTTTCAGGTCGCTTTCCGAAAGCTTCGCCAGTTTTCCGCAAGGCTCGACGTGGCAAAAACCGAGCTTGACCTTGATAAAACAATTGACAGCACCTGCAACAACGGCGGGTATCTTCAGCTTGAATTTGACAAGCCGAGAAAAAATTCCGTAAAGCTTCTTTTGCTTTTTGACTGCGGCGGCACGATGATGCCCTTTGCTGAAATGTGCAACGATTTATTTCAGGCGGTTCACAAGGCAAATCATTTTAAGGACGTAAAAACGTATTATTTCCACAATTGCATATACAGCAAGGTCTACAAGGATGCCGAGTGCGAATACGGCAACTGGATTGATTTAGACGATTTGTTCCGCCATACGGACAAGGATTACAAGGTAATCATTGTCGGCGATGCGCAGATGGCGCCGGAGGAGCTTTTTGATATCAACGGAAATTACCGAGGTCCAAATGATGGACGAAGCGGCTATGAATGGAATAAAATGTTTAGGGAGAAGTATAAGAAGGCGGTATGGCTGAATCCGAGATTTCACGGCAAATTAAATTCCTTGGCGTGGATGGAGTCGGAGCGGACCTTAGGGGAAATATATGATATGTACCCCCTTACGGTTGACGGGCTCAAGGAGGCGATTACGAAGCTTATGGCGCCGAGGTAGAATACATTGCAGAAAATAGAAGGTTTCAAAATCATCTGTTATGAATATAATATGATAGCCGTGAGTAAAACTCTGCTTTTTCAGACATCCGTTATACAATATAGATAAATCAATGTAAGGCATGCTTGCGCTGTTTGTCACACGTAACGGTCTATATCGTTATTTTCCGAAGCGCTTTGCTCATGATATTGTCTATATTCTACAACTGTATTTTAGGGATAATATATTTTGCTCATGGCTGTATAATAGATTGGGAGGTAATGAAATGGCAGAAAGCAAATTGGGCGGAACAGGGCTTGTGCTTTCCGGCGGCGGCGGCAAGGGCGCATATCAGGTAGGCGTTTTAAAGGCGCTTAAGGAAAACGGGCTGCTTGAGGATGTAAGCGCAATATCGGGCGTGTCAATTGGCGCAGTAAATGCAATGCTTTACGCAATGGACGACATAAAGCTTATGTATGACGCATGGAAGGATATAGATATGGAAACCGTGTTTGACATCGACCTTGAAATGATTATGGACAGACGGTTTTATTTTTCAAGAGATGAAATGCTTGCAATGATTTCCAAATATCTTGACTTTAAGAAGCTTATAAATTCCCCGTATGACATTTATGCGGCCATGTGCAGAATCGGCGATGCAAACGGAACGAATGCTGAAAGCGTGGAGCTCTACAATTCCATAAACAATGTGGAGCCAAAGCCGGAATATGCCCGATTGAAGGATTATGACGAGGAGACCATAAAGAAAATTCTTCTCGCTTCCACGGCGCTTCCCATTGTGTATGAGGCAGTGGAAATTAACGGAGGCTATTACAGGGATGGCGGAATATGCGACAATGAGCCTGTAAAGCCGCTCTATGACGCAGGAATACGTGATTTTATTGTCATAGGCTTAAAACACGGCAAAATATTTGACGCTTCAAAATGGCCCGATGCGCATTTTGTTACAATATATCCGAGCTATGACCTTGGAAATCTTGTGGACGGCACACTGGATTTCTCCTCAAAATCAATTGACTACAGGCAGATGCTCGGTGAAAAGGACGGTCTTCGTTCCATTAAAACAAAATTTAATATGGATGAAAATTACATAAAGATGGAAGCTGCGCTTGCAAAAATAGACCATGACGAAATTATGATGCAATTAAAGACCAAATCAACGATTAAAAGTGTGGAAGCAAGAGTAAACTCCAATATAGATAAATTTAATGAGCTTGCAAAGAAGTTTGAAAACTTTTAATTTACAAAGGGGGCATTTTTATGGCAAACAAAATTATTACAATCGGCAGACAGTTTGGCAGCAACGGCAGGGAAATAGGACGTGAGCTTGCGACAAAGCTCGGCATACCGTTTTATGATAAGGAGCTTTTAAATGAGACGGCAAAAAACAGCGGCATGAGCGAGGCTGTGCTGAAAACACTTGATGAAAGACCCTCAAGAAGCTTTCTGTACTCAATCGTCATGGACCCGTACAGCTTCGGTTTTACCTCCGGCGGTTATCAGACTGACCTTAGCCAGAAGGCATTTCAGGCAACCTTTGATACGGTAAACAAGATTGGCGAGGAGGGACCATGCGTTATCGTTGGAAGATGCGCAGATTATGCTCTCCGCAAGAATCCGGATTTAATCAGTTTGTTTATTTATGCTCCATTGGAAAAACGAATTAATACGGTTATGCAGCGTTTCAATCTGACCTATGACAAAGCCAAATCCCAGATATCAAAGGAGGATAAGGCGAGAGCATCCTACTATAATTTCTACACGTCCAAAAAATGGGGAGCTCTGGACAGCTACGATGTATTTATAAACAGCAGTCTGATGAGCATTGAGGATAATGTGGAGTTTATTATTGAGTATATAAAGAAGATGGGGAAGAAATAAGGGGAAGAAATAATATTAAATTACTTTTGGGGATATTGTATTGGGGGACTATAATAATTAAAAAACATAATAGGAACCTAATATGTAAGTGATGTTTATAGTACACATAATGTGAGATAATCAAGCCCAGAAGTTGTAGCTTCCGGGCTTGATGTGTTTAAATTTCAATTATGACATCAACACATAAGAAAGGAGGAGTACAAATGAAATTTGTAGCAGATTTTATTTTAAAAAGTGAAACTGTAACTTATGAATGGCGAAAATGCATTATTTCCTACATGAAAAAATGTTTGTCAGAAGCAAACGGCGGTAAATATTTTGATACATATTATTCACCGGGACAAAGTAAACCATTTACCTTGTCAGTAAATTTTTCTTCACCGGTCTATAAAAAGGATAAGATTGTTGTTGATGATAAAAATTTCAAATTATATGTTTCAACGCCAGACAGTAAAACCGGTTTTGTTTTATTTTCCAGTATTGTTGCTCAAAAGAGTAAAGAGTTTCCTTTACCTATGGAAAATTCAATGGCAATGATAAATATAAGACAATTGCCGGAAAAAACAATTACAGGGAATCGGATTTTAGTAAAAATGCAAGCACCACTGTGTATACGGAAGCATTATCCTGACACAAACAAGGACTGGTATTATTCAGTAAAAAATGAAGATGCGTTTCGTATAGAAGCCAAGAACGTTATATATGAACAGCTCAGAGCGGCAGGATTTTCTGAAAGTGACAGCAACGTTGATATAATACCGATTAATGCTAAAGTAGCTATTATTCGACATTATGGAATGAAGCTGGAGTGTTCACTAGGTGATTTTACATTGGAAGGCAGCCCTGATGCATTGGACTATCTTTCAAAGGCAGGCGTTGGGAGCCGCAGATCATCAGGTTTTGGAATGTTCAATGTAATGGCAGAAGAATAGGAGGAGTATATGAAAATTAAACTGGAAAACGATTCTTACGATACACTCTTACTGCCTATTGAATGGAGATTTTCGGCAGCATTAGTTGGTATCGTAAAGTATTTTGACTATTTGGAGAATAAAGAAGGAAAAGTTTTATATGAAAAAACACGGAAAGGAGAGGATTTACAGGTATATAAAGATATTGGCGGATATATTGAGGGAATAAAATATAATCAATGTGATATAACGGAGGAACGGTATCTTTTATTTTGCGAAGATTTTTTCTCAGATGAATTTCCTCATATACATGTGAAAAAAATGCTTGGGGAACAAAGTTATACGGAAGAACAGATAAGTTCCATAAATAAAGAGTTAAAAGCAAATGACGTTATGAAAAAGGTATTCAATGACATTAAATTTGATGGAACAAACGAGGATGTTTTATTGGAAACAATTGAAAATAACAGGTTTGAGATTATAAGGGAGACATATAGATACAAAACAAATTTATATAGAAATTTCTCCAATAAAAAAAGACTGTTTACTGGTTCAAATCCTCATTGCAGACTGCTTGGGTATTATTTGGATGAAAACAGAAAAAGCCGCTCGGCTGCATATCAGTTTGATAAGGATACATTTGTTGCTCAGGATATAATTGAATTTGACTTTATTCCTTTTGCATTTACCAATACGCCTATATCTTTTTTTGTTAATAACAATTACAGCATTGATGTACTTTGTAAAACGAATGATGAAATAAAAACGGTAATGGAAGAAAAAGTAGTTATTCGTGATAACAAAATTGAGTATGGAAAGTTTAAAACACGACTTATGAAAGGGCTTATTAGTTCTAACGATTTTATGGATTATGATGTAGAAGTCATTATGAAAGAAAGAGGCGATGATAAATGCTTTGAATCATTCTACATAAATCATGGAAATATGAAAAAGCTTAAGAAAATATACGAAACATATAATGTCAGCTTTTCTTATAAATATTCGTATAATTATTGGTTAGTCGTGGAAGAAGAACTGGTAGATTGTTGTATAAAAGGCATTTATCTTGATGATTTACTGGAACGATTACTTGTAATAAGTTGTGATAAGGAACATGCAAATGTATTTTTTGTTATTAACTCATTAATTAATATTAACGTTGATTGGAAAGGAGTACCTAAAATGAATGATGTTATATCAAGAGCACAAAAGACGGGGTATGTTGTAGGTCAAAAAATTGAAAAGAATAAAGCGAAAGCATATAAAAATAAGCTTACAAATGCCATTATATCACATGATTACGATCGGATATTGGAAATAATGCTTCAATTATCAGGATATATTGGTGAGGAAATAAAAACGATTTATGACATTATAGACAATAAAGATGATTACTCAGATATTGCAATTTGTTTCACAAATGCATTAGTACCTTATGAAAAAGAAAATAACGAATAAATAGGAGGAAAAAATATGGAAACGAAATCAGCAAAAGCATTAACACTAACAATTGTTGCAAATATGTCAAGTAACTACGGTGAAAGATTGGGAAACGCTTCCAGCGTGCAGAAGGTATATAAAAATCAAAAACAGTATGCAACGAGAAGCCGTGAAAGCTTAAAAAATGCTATATGTATACAGTCAGGACTTTATGATGATCTTAAGACTGTTTTAAGCAAAGAAGATTCGAGAAATAAAAAAGCTGTAGCACAAAAAAAGGTGGATGAAGAGTTAAATACTGCAAATTGTAGAGCATTAGAAGGCGGTTATATGTCAACATCAGGAATGACATATGTAAGAAAAAGCTCATTTTACCTTACGGATGCAGTAGCAGTAGACTCATTTGTAAATGACCTTCGATTCCATAATAACCTGCATCTGGCAAATACACATGCAATGGTAAACAATTTAAGCGTGCAGAACGACCCTGATAAAACAGGTCTGATGCCATATCAGTATGAATATGACAAATCTCTTAAGATATATAGTATTACGATTGATTTAGAGCGTGTGGGAATAGATGAAAATTTTAAAACGGAGGCTGATAACAAGGAAAAGGCAGAACGTGTCAATTCCATATTAACTGCTATTGAAACATTATCATTAGTTGTGAAAGGAAATATGGACAATGCAGAACCTCTTTTTGTAATAGGCGGACTTTCATCCAGAAAGACACACTTCTTTGAAAATGTTGTGAAAATAAAAAACAATTCCTTAATTCTCGAAGACGGCATTGAAAATAAACTGAAAAGCAATATTGGAAATTTTAAAGCCGGAGTATTAAAATGCGGACAGTTAAATAATGAAACTGCTATTGTAGAGCGCTTAAATGCCATAGAAACTGACGTATTTTTCAATGACTTGAGGACGGAGATTAATGAGTATTACAATTAGGAGGGATTGTTATTGAGAGCATTACGCATTCATTTAAAACAAAGCTCGGCTAACTACAGGCGAGAAGAAATCATTGATAACAAAATGACATATCCCTTACCACCGTATTCAACTGTAATAGGTGCCATACATAATGCCTGCAACTATACGGAATACCATGCTATGGATATCAGTATTCAGGGCTCCTATGGAAGTATTGGTAAAGAAGTATATTATGATAATTGTTTTCTTAATAATCTTCAGAATGACAGAGGCATATTAGTTAAAATGTCAAATGAAAATGCGTTGTCAAATGGATTTATTACAGTTGCAGAGGCAAAAAAAGCACAGGGTAATGATTTTCGACAGGGGATAACAATTGATGTTATCAATCAGACTTGCCTTGATGAGTATCGAAAAATAAAAGACAAAGGGGACGAAATTGAAAACTTCAAGAAAAAGAAAATTAAGCCATTGCTTAACATGATTAAAGTACGAAAAAAGACCCTCTCTGCTTTAAAAAAAGACACAGGTTTATCCGAAGATAGGATGAATAAAGTAATTGCCAGAGAAAAAGAAATCAAGCTGCTTGAAAAGGAAATTAATCATAGGGTAAAAGACTATGAAACGGAATATTATGATATACCGATATCAAAATTCAGAACTTTAACAAGGGGACCAAAATCGTATGAAATACTATATGATGTGGAATTAATTATACATGTGTCTTCCGATGATGAGACACTTGATTGCATTTATAATAATCTGAGTTCCCTGACTTCAATTGGCAGAAGTGAGGATTTTGTTGAGTTAATTGAAGAAGATACCGGTTTTACGGAGCTTTATCCGATTGGTGAAGATGATGAAATTCATTGTAAACATAGTGCATATTTATGTGTTGATATTGCTGACTTATTATATCGAACAAAAAAAGGTACGACTGCAAAAGGAACCAGATATGTGCTAAATAAAGATTATGTGCTTTCAGGTAATGGAAAACAGCGGATTTTTAATAAAAAACTGGTAACCTATGTGTCAGATTTTAAGATTGATGAAGATGCTGCTGACATACTCATTGATGATAAACGCAATATAGTAAGTTTCGTTTAAGAAAAGACAAAGGATGTGTGTAGTTATGCTTAATAATTTATATGAGATTAAAGAACTTCAAAACGAATTAAGTGAAAAGTTAGGTAAAAGTGATAAATATTTAAATTCCCGGCAAACAGTGCGTAAGCATACGGACATGCTGTTACAGGAAGCTTTTCATTTATATGATCTTAACTATATAGATAAACATGAGTACACACTCCTTTGTTATGCCTGTGAACGACATGATTATGGAAAAATAAATGAAAAAATGCAGGATAGGCTGAAAAAACACTATAAATTCAATTCGGATGAGGAGGTTCAGCATAATATCCTTTCAGCTTTATTTATTCATCGTGAAGATTTTGAAAATGATATGGAATTTAGAATTGTGTTGTATGCTGTTTTGTATCATCATGACAACAGAGATAGTTCAGAGACGTTATCATCATATCTTCTTATGCGGTACAGGGAAGGTTATATTAAACAATTTCTTGAAAATTATAAGGAAAAAGGCGCAGAAAGTCCGGACAGAAAGGCACTAAAATTTATAAATAAAATGTTAGAATATCGTGATTGTGATAGAGAAGCGACAGACAATGATACATATGAAACATACAGGCAAATGATAAAAATGAAAGGACTTTTGCATAAGTGTGATTATAGCGCAAGCGCAGACGAAAAATGTGAGTATAAAAATGATTTTTTATCTGAAGCATTAGAACGTCATTTAAACAGTTTTTCATCGGCAAATGAAAAGGCAGAATGGAATAACCTGCAAAAGTTTACACGTAATCATTCAGATACTAATATAATTGTTGTTGCCCCTACCGGTTTGGGAAAAACAGAAGCAGGACTACTGTGGGCAGGAAATAATAAATGTTTTTTTGTTCTACCGCTTAAAACAGCTATCAATGCAATATATGATAGAATCAGAAAGCAAATTATACATGATGAGAAAACAGATGAGAAAGTAGCAATACTTCATTCGGATATGCAGTCCTACTACTATAATGAAGCGTTTAAGACGAAAGATATTAACGAGGAGGATATGCTGTCAGATTATATAAACAGGAGCAGACAGCTTGCACTCCCTATTACGGTATCAACAATGGATCAATTATTTAATTTTACACTGAAATATTATGGTTATGAATTAAAATTGGCAACTTTATCTTATTCAAAGATTATAATTGATGAAATACAGATGTATTCTGCGGATTTACTTGCCTATCTTATATTTGGAATAGAAAAAATAGTGGAAATGGGCGGGAAAGTGGCAGTTCTTACTGCCACCTTGCCACCATTTGTAAAAAACAAATTATGTAACGCAATGGAAAATGAGGTTGCATTTGAGGATTTTTCCTCTGACGGTAAAACAAGACATAATATAAAAGTCAGAGAACAATCACTGACTTCTGATGATATAGTTTTATTCTGGAAAAATAATTCAGATATGCCAAGCTGTAAAATACTTGTAATATGCAATAGTATCAAAACGGCTCAACGGATTTTTGATGAATTGCGTGAACAACTTGGAGATGATGTAAAAATAAACTTATTTCATTCACGATTTACACGAAATGACAGAAATAAAAAGGAAGAAGATATTATTCAAGTTGGTAAGACCGAAAATTACAGCCATGAAATATGGGTTGCAACATCTGTCGTTGAGGCAAGTCTGGATATTGACTTTGATTTCTTATTTACAGAATTATTGGATTTATTTTCAGTATTCCAACGATTCGGCAGAGTGAACAGAAAGGGCTTGAAAAATATTGAGCAGGCAAATTGTTTTATCTATACGGAGCTACAGGATGCACCATTAAGATATTACAAAGCCAAAGATAAGGAAAAATGCTTTGTTGACAATGATATTTATGATTTATCAAAGGAAGCCATTATGACAGTTGACGGATTACTCAGCGAGGAGGCAAAAACATCTTTAATTGATACTTACTTGTCAGAAGAAAATTTACGTAGTTCCGGATATATAAAAAGGTATAATGATGCTGTTAAATATTTAAAAGAGCTATATCCATATCAAACATCAACTAAAAATAATAATATACGGGATATTCATAATATAGATATTATACCGGCATCTGTATATGACATTTACCAAAAAGATATTGATGAGGCTCAAAATTGTTTGTGTACTGAACAATTATCAAAAGCAGACCGTATAAAAGAAATTGAAATTATCAGAGGTTATATTGTATCTGTTCCCTATTGGATGGTTGCATCACCAGAAACAATAGTAGTGAAAAAAATAGAATTATATAAGGGTACATTTATTCCGATAGTTGATTGTGATTATACTTCTGATATGGGTTTAGTTGAAATATATAAACAATCAGAAAATGGCAAAGGAAAATTTTTGTAAGGAGCATGCGATATGACGGAAGAACAGGTTACAGGTATCATGGTGTATTATTATTATGTTTGTAAACGTAAGCTTTGGTACTATATTCACGAAATACGAATGGAGTATGACAATCAGAATGTTAAAATCGGCAAATTGCTTGATGAAACGGCTTACGCACGGGATAATAAACATGTCATGATTGATGGCATTATTAATGTAGATTTCATAAAAAACAATAGAGTAATACATGAAATAAAGAAAAGTAAAAGTATAGAGGAAGCAGGTATCATGCAGGTCAAATATTATCTTTATTACTTATATAAAAAAGGTATCGAAGATATGACCGCCAAAATTGATTATCCTTTACTGAAACAAAGTATCTCTGTTGAGTTGAATGATGATGATTTTATTATATTGAACGATGTGGTAAATGATATCATTAATATTGCAAATATGGATAATACATTTGATATAAACAACAAAAGCATATGCAAGAAATGCGCGTATTATGATTTATGCTACATATAAGCGAAGATTGGAGGTACTATGGAGGAAAGCTATTATTTTTTTACAGACGGAAAAATCAGCCGTAAGGATAATACATTGCGTTTTGAATCATCAGATGGAAATAAGCGTGATTTGCCTATAGAAAATGTTGATGATATATATGTTATGACAGAAATGTCATTTAATACAAGCTTATTAAATCTCATAGGCAATAGTGGAATTTCCGTGCATTTTTTCAATTACTATCAATTTTATATAGGAAGCTTTTATCCGCGTGAACAACGGCTTGCAGGCAAATTGCTTACACAGCAGGTTGAACATTATACCAATTATGAAAAACGCATGGAAATTGCAAGAGCATTTATTTTAGCAGCTTCAAATAATATTTATAGAAATTTACGTTATTACAACGGCAGAGGAAAACAGGTTAATGATTATATGACTGAAATAGAGTCATACCAACGTAATATTTCCGGTACCAAAACAATACAGGAATTAATGGGAGTGGAGGGTAATATAAGAAAAATATATTATAAGGCATGGAATATTATTGTTGATCAGAATATTGATTTTCAAAAAAGAGTAATGCATCCGCCGGATAATATGATTAACAGTCTTATTTCCTTTGTTAATTCTCTTATTTATACGAAGGTGCTGACTGAAATATACAAAACGCAATTAAATCCTACTATCAGCTATTTGCATGAGCCGGGTACCAAACGATTTTCATTGGCTTTAGATTTAGCTGAAATTTTTAAACCACTTATAGGGGACAGGCTGATATTTTCATTATTAAACAGAAATCAAATTACAGAGGAAAGTTTTACATCAGGACTTAACGGATTACAGCTTACAAAGAAGGCATCACAAACGATTGTTGAAGAATTGGACACCAGATTGACAACGACAATAAAGCATCGTGATTTAAATAAAAATGTGTCATATCAGTATCTTATGAGACTGGAAATGTTTAAATTGATTAAACATTTGATAGGTGAAAAAACGTATAAAGGATTTGAAATATGGTGGTAAGTTAATCGTTACATTAAAAAATAGCAACAAGATGATAAATAACCTAACTGGCTGTTAGGAATATCAACTATAAATATATTGTAGTAGAAAAGAGGGGATGTAAATGTATGCTATTTTAGTATATGATATTGTTACAGATACACAAGGTAAAAAGAATTTGCCTAATGTATTTAAAATATGTAAAAAATATCTTAGTCACATACAAAATTCCGTTTTTGAAGGGAATATATCAAATGCCGGAATAATAGCCCTAAAAGCAGAACTAAAAAATTATATTCGTAAAGATCAGGACTCTGTAATTTTATTTACCACACGTGATGAAAAATGGCTGAATAAAGAATTTTTAGGAAGTCAGGATGATAAGACATCACGTTTTATATAATCTTTGTCTACCACAGATAATGTTAAAATTGCCGTACATCGACAATTCAGATATGGTGACAAAATAATGTTTAATACATTATGTTATAATGAGCCTTGCGGAGATGTGTGCAAGCGTACATCGGCATAAGTCGAAAGCAGATACGGAAACGTTGGTCGATGTGGTATAATATTTTTATCTATAAATGCTGAGGTAGACAAATTATACCTTTAGAATTAAGGAAAAATGCCTATTTAAAATAGGATGGATTAATATATAGCCAGAGTGGAATGTAAAGACACTTATATTAATATCCCCCACACTGGCGGATGAAATTAATATATAGCCAGAGTGGAATGTAAAGGTCTCCTGATACATATAGGCTGCAAAATTTTCATAATTAATATATAGCCAGAGTGGAATGTAAAGTTAGTATGAGTATACTCAATGCAAATTTTTCCATTGATTAATATATAGCCAGAGTGGAATGTAAAGTGGTCTGCCGGAAATTTTTATCCGTCATCTGAAAGATTAATATATAGCCAGAGTGGAATGTAAAGCAATTTACATAAGCTGCCCCTTTCCGTAGTGGAAGGATTAATATATAGCCAGAGTGGAATGTAAAGTCACATAAAAAGCAGCTTCCACCTTGTCAAATAACATTAATATATAGCCAGAGTGGAATGTAAAGTTCGTTCCTCCGTATGCTCGGGCAATGGCAAATAGCATTAATATATAGCCAGAGTGGAATGTAAAGGCAACTTCGTCACAATAAGTCTGCTGCTCCTTCTCATTAATATATAGCCAGAGTGGAATGTAAAGTCACTTGCTATGCCGACTTTGGCATATTTCTCTTTGATTAATATATAGCCAGAGTGGAATGTAAAGCCTGACAAGTAAACCGATTGCTCCAAGCGAGGTTTCATTAATATATAGCCAGAGTGGAATGTAAAGTGTTTCAAGGTCAAGTAACTGCTCATAGCGGTTCTGATTAATATATAGCCAGAGTGGAATGTAAAGCTTATCCCCTATCAGATTTGGCGCTTTTTCCAATTCATTAATATATAGCCAGAGTGGAATGTAAAGGTACATGTAATGCTTATGACATAGATAAAGTTAATGATTAATATATAGCCAGAGTGGAATGTAAAGTTTTATTTGTGCATATTGACGATAAAAAGCCTTGCATTAATATATAGCCAGAGTGGAATGTAAAGGTGCTTTTTATAAAGTCAGCAAAGCAGATGCAGAAATTAATATATAGCCAGAGTGGAATGTAAAGAGTTAAAGCGGCGGTTCAAAAAACGTCAGCGGTAAGATTAATATATAGCCAGAGTGGAATGTAAAGCTGGAACATAAACCGTTTTGTTGAATTGGAAATTGATTAATATATAGCCAGAGTGGAATGTAAAGAAGGAGGGTGAATGAAATGTTGGTTCTGCCAATTAATTAATATATAGCCAGAGTGGAATGTAAAGCTACTATAATACGGAAAAAGAAGATACTAGCAGAAAATTAATATATAGCCAGAGTGGAATGTAAAGTTTGTATAATTTGCACAAAAATTTTTTGGATGAAGAATTAATATATAGCCAGAGTGGAATGTAAAGAATTGTGCCAAAAAGATATATTGCAAAGATGAATACATTAATATATAGCCAGAGTGGAATGTAAAGCCGCTTGTAACGGAAGTACTTGTAAATGTCCAAAAATTAATATATAGCCAGAGTGGAATGTAAAGGGAGTAAGGGAAGATAAGAGCAGTAGGAAGGTTTTGAATTAATATATAGCCAGAGTGGAATGTAAAGTTACTCATCCTCCTTTATTGACTGCTGCGCTTTTTCATTAATATATAGCCAGAGTGGAATGTAAAGCCTCATCCTTCCGGGCAATAAAAGTGCTGTAATGGATTAATATATAGCCAGAGTGGAATGTAAAGTTAAATTGATACACCACGGAGTTTAGCATGTCTCTATTAATATATAGCCAGAGTGGAATGTAAAGGATAAAATTTACCATTAATGTTACCACGTAAGTAAAATTAATATATAGCCAGAGTGGAATGTAAAGCAGGATGCAAACTGCACTTACTAGCGTTATGGCAGAATTAATATATAGCCAGAGTGGAATGTAAAGGAATTTCAAGGGAAATACTTTCTTCAGAAGAATTTATTAATATATAGCCAGAGTGGAATGTAAAGTGCTATAATTAATCAAAAAACCGAAAGGAGAAAATAATTAATATATAGCCAGAGTGGAATGTAAAGATTGCTGTATCATCTTTAAACTCTCTTATCTCAACCCATTAATATATAGCCAGAGTGGAATGTAAAGCATTACTGTTTTAGAGTACTTGCGGAAGATATCAATTAATATATAGCCAGAGTGGA
>DKZK01000044.1 GCA_002493625.1 Lachnospiraceae bacterium UBA7076
TACCATAAACCTATGGTGTGAAACAACATAAGCCTAATTGATACAAAAGGATAGAAAGTACGTAAAATATCCCTGCACTCCGTTTTACTGAGACTATAAAAACAAAAGTTTATAAAATATTCTACGTTTCTTTGAATTTTATCTCATTATACCCTTTATTTCAATCATATTATATATTTTATATAGCTACACCCAAAACCAAAGACGTAAAGTGAATTCGATTGTCCTCACTTCCATATTCATCCAATATTGGTTCGAAAGTACGACTGTAAATACAATTCATATTATCGTATGTAGTAACACCTATAAATGGACTTTTTTCTTTATTTCTTATACATCGCCAATACCGTTCTCCTTGTAATTTCCAAAATCAAAGCTTCACTCAGAATTTTACCCATAATTGCATAACCTTTTTAATACAGCCCTGCATCTGTATTTTATCTGCTTTACGGTGCCGTACTATCCATGGAAACAATTATGTTAAAAGAATACCATTTTCCCCCCTCTTTGACAACCGCTTACTTTTGCGTCGTTGAATTGACCTGCAAATCATGATACAATATCGCCGATTTGTATTTTTGCACAAGGGAGGCATCTGCAATGGAACTTCTCCAAATAGCTATATGCGAAGACGACTACGAAGATAACGAAATGTTAATTAAGAATCTGGAAAATATTTTAGATTCCTATAAAATAGTCTACAAAATCACCTGTTTTACCAGCGGCGAAGATTTACTTGATTCTGATATGAATTTTCATCTTATATTTATGGATATTGCAATGAATGGTAAAAATGGTATAGAAACAGGACGACAGATTTATAACAAAAACAGAGCATCTAAAATCATATACCAGACAAATTTCAAGAACTTTTGTGAAGAGGCAGTCAATACAGTACATGCATTTGCTTTTTTAACAAAGCCTTTGACTAAAGAGGCCCTTCACAAACAAATAAGAGAATTTTTAAGACAGACGCCCCCGGAAAAACACCTTTTGGAATTCCATAAGATATCCTACATGGAGAACGGCGTATTGCAACAAAAAACAACCCTGCGTATTCCGGCGGAATCCATTTGCTACTTTGAAGCATTAAAATGCAAAAAGAAAATAAAGATTGTAACCTCCGATAATACTTACGAGTATCCGGATACGATTAAAAATCTTGAAAATCGTTTAAATTCTCTAGGTTTTGAAATAAGCTGCCGGGGAATTTTAGTAAATTTACAAAATATAGCCAGAATTAAGAATTACAAAATCTTTTTTAAAAATGATGAATGTGTAAATTTATCACAAAAACGCGCTGTAAAATTTAAAAATAAGTTGAATGCATATATTCATACGAGGAGAATAATTGATGAATAAACAATTAGTCTATCTGTTCAGTTGTATTTTATCCTGTGCAATTAGTATAAGTCTGCTGATTCAGTTTTTAGATGACCGCTTTAAACGTACCTATACGAAAAAAAGAATTTACCGGCTTACTTTAGTCCTGTTCATACCGGTGCTGGCACTTTTAAATCAAAAACAAAATCCTTTTTTAAATGCAGGCGGATTTCTTTTATGTGCGGGAATTATCAGCGGCTTCCTGTACTCTGGTGGAAAACATAAAGCTTTTGGGCGGATAATGGAAGCATCTGTATGTATTATTCTTATGGGACTTTTTGAAGGCATTGGTGTCTATCTGTGTGATATTGCCATGCAATACGGCAGGATATTTTCAGCAGATAATATAATAAAAGAAAGCATTGAAGTGGTTTTCTCCAAAATAACATTGCTGTTTCTTTATTATATTTTATTGCGAAGATTTTGGAACAAGGAATGGAAAGCGGATAAAGGCGAATACCTTCTTTATCTGTTTATGTTTATTTACAGCATGCTCAATCTAACCGTTATTTTTATTGCACAAAGCCAAATGACAAATTATATAGTGCTCTGTGTGAACTGGTGCAGTCTTTTATTTGCAAATATGTATATTTTTTATTACATGCAAATGTCTGACGAAAAAAAGAAGCTCGATTTTCGCCTTGCCATGATGGAACAGCAGGAGCAGCTGCAATTTGAATATTATCAAATGGAAAAGGGAAAGTATGAACAATCCATTTCTATTCTCCATGATGTCAGCAAGCATATCCGTTCCATTGAAGCATTATATCATGCCGGAAAAACAGAGGAAGCCCTTGCCTATACAAAAGAGATAGATGGTATATTAAAGCCATTGCTCCCCATAAGGTATTCGGATAATCCTATGTTTGATATTTTGCTGATGGACAAAAAATATAATGGGGAGAAGCAGGGAATTTCTTTTCAATGCGAATTAAAGGATGTGGAACTGAACTTTATGGATTCTATAGATATCACCACATTATTTGGTAATCTTTTGGAAAATGCAATGGAAGCCTGCCGGCAATGCACAGGAAAACGATTCATTTTATTGGAAATCAGAAATCGATATGATATGCTTGCCATTCGGGTTGAGAATACAGTGGCGCATGAAGTGTGCCTGATAGACGGAAAACCTATACACCCCGGACATCATTCTACCGGAATCGGAACATTAAATATCATACACTGTGTAGAAAAATACGGGGGAAGTATTATATATAAAAATAATCAGGGAAGCTTTATCTGTGATATTCTTCTTAATAAATAATCTATGTGCCGGGAAGCATGATTTTTAATCCGTTACCTTACTGCCGCCTCACGCCGCCTCACATATCCGAAAAAGCTGTCTTTCAGGGAAAAAAAGCGTAACTCAGGGAAGTATTATTGCATTTCAGACAAAGAATGCTATTATAATTCTCAAAATACTATTTGCTGCTTTGGGAGGTTATGTTATGGAAAACATTGTACAGGCACAATTAGGAGTACTGTTGGCGCAGTCCGTCCCCGACAAGCCTAAAATCGTTTTGCATACAGTCTGCAAAACGTCAATTGCTGTTTTTCTTGGTATTGCCTGTCCCGGAGGTATTCACGGAATAGAAAAAATGCTTGCTGATACAAAAGGGATTGTCGCGTTGCTTATCCTATGGACAATTACATTGGCAATCGGATTATTTCCATTGATACATTTAAGAGATTCACTGATTTTTTATGAAAACGGAATCAGCTATCATGGAATTAACTATCTGCATTCACAGCTTGGTCCTATCCGTTTTCGGGATGTTCATGGCCGCATAATAGTACATAATATGATGGATACGGATTTACGAACCTTTGATGTTACTTATTTAAAACGTCCAAAATATTATTATAATCAGGCATATATGCATCAGACCGCCCTGCAAAGCAGCCTGTCAAAAGTTTAATACAGGAGGATAAAATAACCCTATGGAACCAAAGTATATCTTTTATATTGTAATACTGTTTATTATTGCATTTGTCATTCTCTATATCAGAGAATGCATCAACGAGAAAAAAGGAATAGACAGCGAAGAAAAGCAGCAAATTAACGACATTATCCGAAAAGTTGTTCCCAATGCCCAAGATTTTACACCGGCATATGCGCGCTGGCAGGTAACCAATTATACAGGCGGCGGACGAACAAGTATCAATACCACCACCCGCTATTGGTACTATGCCATTGCATTTAGGACAGGTATGATTCATATCATTCCCCTTTCCTTCGACGGCGGCGATATCAGCTATGGCGAGTCTATGTGTTTTACTAAAGAAAATCTGGGAATGGTAGATTCGGACATATGGGCAACCTTTTATGATTTGGAAAAAAAGGAAATATTGACGCTGGCCGTCTGGCCAAGCAATCTCAAGGGCGATAAATATGCGCCGGTAAACATACAGCAGAAGGAAGCTGCGGAAGCATTTAAGCTGTTTATAAAAGAGTTTATGACGGAGGTAAATACATATCACAATGTACCGGTCAAAGAAAAAAATGGCAGACCTATAAACAAACAGATATAATTTCCCCCCACCCCCTCAACAATCCCACTGACATTTTTTCAGATCCACATGGTTTTCATTTTTCATGACAATCCCCTCGGATTCCAGAAGGTGCTTCTGTTCCCGCCATCCGGGAACAAGCCTCCCTTCGTGGTTTACTACCCTGTGGCATGGATATTTCCCATAATACTCTGCCATGCTCATTACTTTTCCTACAAGACGTGAATTTTTATCCCTGCCAATCAATCGGGCGATCTGCCCATATGTAGCCACATTTCCTTCCGGTATTTCCTCCACAACGGAAAGAATTTCGCAAATCAAATCTTCACTCAGAATTTTACCCATAATTACGTAACCTCTCTTTTTAATACAACAGACTTAAACAAAACTCTGCTTTGCGTAAATTTCTGTTGTACAATTGCATTTTAATAATATTACGTTTTACCTGCTTCATGATGCCGTACTGTCCTTGGGGACAAAATACCCTTCCTTAAATGCACCTTCCAATTTAAGCAAAGCTATCTTTTTATCGATTCCTCCCGCATATCCTGTCAGACTTCCGCTTGTACCGACTACCCGGTGACAGGGAACAATAATGGAAATTTCATTGTGCCCCACTGCATTGCCGACCGCCTGCGCAGACATCCTTTGAAGTCCTTTCTTCTCCGCAATTTTCTTTGCGATTTTTCCATACGTGGTTGTTTCCCCATAAGGAATCCGGCGCAGAATTTCCCATACCTCCATCTGGAATGGTGTCCCGATTAAATGAATAGGCGGAATAAAATCCGGCTCCTTTCCCGTAAAATAAATGTCAAGCCAATGTTTGGCTTCTTTTAAAATAGGCACTTCCTTTTCCTCATGTTTTTTATCAAGATTAAGAGCATAATATTTTTGCCCTTCAAACCAAAGCCCCGTCAAACCGATATCATCAGCCGCTAAGAGAATTTTCCCCATCGGAGACTGATATGTCGTGGTATACTGCATGACTGCACCTCCAAACATTGTTTGAAATTTATGATAAATCTCTCGTCGTCTGTCCCACTTCATTGAGCCTTTTATGCAATTCATGAAAATCTTCAATATTTCTCTTTTTTGAATGGGGACCTGTTTTATTAAATACAATACGAAGTTCTATGTAATCTGTCTTAAAAGAAAAATATGGCGGCTCAGCGTCAATTTTTCTATCTCTGTCTCCACATCCGATTTCATCAAAAAAGAATGTAGAAAAATCATTAAATACAATTGCTTTTTTATCTATGCTCTTAATGTCAGAGTATTCCTTTACAAAAGGAGTCCAGTATTTAAATCTGAAGCCATCTTCCGGCTCTCCAATTTCATAACCAAGCGCCTGCGTAAGATTATCTTTAAGTGTTTTATACCAATCATCCCAGACTCCTTCCGGCATTTCACCGTATATTTGAATACCTCCCGGTTCAACTGATGCAGTTAAATTTATGCCATCTCCAATCCAATGTGGTATTGGTTCATTACCATTCCAATACGGCATATTCTTATATACGCCATTAATTTTCTCCCATACCTCATCGGGAGCCGTATAATGTATATTCAGATTAATATCATGATTATTATTCATTGTATTCTTACCTCAATTTAATTTATTAAATAGTCATAAACGAAACTGTTGTTTCTCAGACATCCGTTATACAAACAATACGTTTTTCTCATCTCAATTTATTAAGTCAAATTCAGCTTTAATAATACAATACTCAACAGTAAAATCAATAGAAAAATGGATAATATTCTTTCATTAAATTGTTCTATCGTCAAACGCAGGTAATACTCCATCGAAATTATCAGATAAAAAGCGATAAGTTTGCTATATATTTTAACAACGTTGTCTTAATAGCATCCTGAGTATCTTTCATACCATGTTCAATCCATTTCATTATTACATTCCAAACAGCGCCTACGTTAAATGCAATAATATAATCAACCTGTTCAGCAGAAAATGCCTGAAACATCGGATAATCCGGACTTACAATTTGATTATGAATGGCTGGGATAAAGATTTTCCATTTATGCAGGAGCAGGTGCATAAGATTATTATCTCTAAGCTGAAAAAGTAAATCCTGATTTTGCCTGCAAAAATTAAAAATAATGTCTAAAATATCAGAAAGCTGGCAGCTTTGTAATTGCTGAAGTGAGCATATATATTGTTGCATCACACTGTCTATATGTGCAATTAAAACATCATCTTTTGAAACAAAATTACGATAAAATGTTTTGCGGGCAACTTGTGATTCCATAATAATCTGCTTAACCGTTATGTCGTTGTAGGAATATGTATACATTAACCGCAAAAGCGTGTCCGTTATTTCCTTTTTTGAGCGAATGGCACTGGGGTTTTGTGATGGATTCATTTTCTATCCTTTCTGACACTTTTTTTCAAATTAGTGTCACTTGCTCTTAAAACATTGCATTTCAGATATTTATATTATATCCTTTTACCATAAGTGATACAAGAGTCTGCTTTTTACAAGGAGAATAAAATGCACGAAATTATTTGGATATTCCCTATTTTGTTTATCGTACATGACATGGAAGAAATTATAGGATTTGGACTGTGGTTAAAAAGGAACCAAACATTATTAGACAGAAAATACCCCAAAATCAGCAACACATATAAACCATACAGCACAGAAGGAATGGCGGCTGCGGTTTTGGAGGAAATGGTGCTGTGCCTGATAATTTGTATTATTTCAAGATTTACAGAATTCTATGGATTGTGGTTAGGAGCGTTTGTTGCGTACGCCTTTCATCTGATAGTGCATGTTGTGCAAAGCATCGCAATAAAAAAATATATACCGGCTGTCATTACCAGCATTATATGTTTGCCATTCAGTTTATGGTGTATTGCTATTAGTATAAGTTCCTTATCCTTCTCAATTATTCAGGTGCTTGTTTATAGTTTAATTGGTATTATTACAGTTGCAGGAAATTTGAAAATAGTACACCGGATAATACAGGTGTTTACAAAAAGACTTTTTACCCAGCACAATTATTTACAAATAAAAGGTTAATACTTTTACCGAATCACAATCGACCATATAAAACACATAATACTTTTCCATCTGCACATACTACTTCACGAGGTGATTTGTTTGAATCAATTAAAACGATATACCATAATTGGAACAATTTTTGTTTTGATTATGGGAACACTTTCCCATTTTTTATATGACTGGACGGGAAATAATCATATCGCCGGCTATTTTTCGCCAATTAATGAATCCGTATGGGAACATATGAAAATGATATTTTTTCCAATGCTGCTCTACTCTCTTTTCATTATTTTCAAGCTCAAAAAAACGTACCCATATATTGCTTCTTCCTTCTGTTTTGGAATTTTAACAGGAACAGCGTTAATTCCGGTACTTTTCTATGCATATACAGCTCTTTTGGGTAAGGATTATCTTATTATAGATATTGGCATATTTATTCTGAGTGTCATAATTGCATTTTGGTTTTCCTATAAGCTTACATTATCGTGCAAATTAGAATCCTGTACATTTTTATTGTGCTATGTAGCATGTCTTATTTTTATCAGCTTTGTACTGTTCACTTATCATCCTCCGAAAGCCGGTCTGTTTTCTGATAATTCACAATTGGAGGCAAAAGCGCATTAATATTGGCATGCCTGCCTTGTCCAAATAATTTCCCGGCTGCAACACAAATTTGCATTGCAGCCGTTTTTCACATAGTCTATGAGCCCACAATAGTTCCTCCATTCGGGTGAAGCACCTGCCCTGTCATATAACTGGAATCATCAGATGCAAGAAATACATAGCATGGTGAAACCTCACATGGCTGTCCTGCTCTGTCCATAGGAACATGGGAGGTTTTCCTGCCAAATGTTGCAACCTCCTCCGCTGAATACGACGAAGGAATCAGCGGAGTCCATATTGGTCCCGGCGCAACCCCATTGACCCTGATGCCCTTTTCCACAAGAGACAGCGAAAGTGATCTTGTCAATGCCACAATTGCACCTTTTGTTGCACTGTAATCAATTAAATCCTTATTCCCCTCATAGGCTGTAACAGAGGTTGTGTTAATTATGCTTCCTCCCCTTTTCATGTAAGGCAGGGCATACTGAATTAAATAAAAAAATGAAAAAACATTATTTCTGAATATAAATTCCAGTTCCTTGTGGGGTATATCCAAAATACTTCGATGAATAAACTGCATTGCATGATTGTTTACCAGAATATCTAATTTCCCGAAATAATCAATCGTTCTGTCTATACAATATCTTGCAAACTCCGGTTCTTTTAAATCTCCGCATATAAGTAAACATTCTCCGCCTAATTTTTTTATTTTTTCCGCAGTTTCTCCTGCATCTACTTCCTCATCATAATAAACAAGTACAACACAGGCTCCTTCCTTAACAAAATCGTATGCTACAGCTCTCCCGATACCGCTATCCCCACCTGTAATCAGCGCAACCTTATTTGCAAGTTTTTTATATTGCTTTCCACATTCAGACGCAGGAATCGGTTTCATCACATACTCAAATCCGGGCTGTCTGTTTTGATGCTGGGGTGGAAATGCAAAATCATTTTTTTCATATTTTTCTCCGCACCCGCACCCAGACTTATTATTTTGATACATATTTTCATGCTCCTAACCTTTTTACGTCAGCTATTCCATATTGGCTTTCAGCAAATAAGCTGACCATTGATTATTATATGATATGCAGCAAAAAATAACTTCTTCCTGTCACCTTCCATAAAGATAACGTTTAGTTTCTTTCCATAATATAAAAATACATCTCAGTTTTTATTTAATAATTTCTTATATGATAAATCTATTGCAAATGCGCCAAGCGGAGCCGTAAGGACAATCGCAAGAACAGCCACCGTAAGCACCATATCACCACAGGCAAAGCCAAGAGCAAGCGGTATTCCTCCAATGGCAGCCTGAACGGTTGCTTTGGGAGTATATGCCATCATGGTAAACACTTTCTCCCGTCTCCTTAAACTTGTTCCCAACAGACAGACAAATACACCAAGCATTCGAAATGCCAGTGCTCCTGTAATCACTACAAGCGCCTTCACTCCGACATTACCCAGATATCCAATATTTACCGTAGCACCGACCAGCACAAACAGAAAAACCTCCGCTGCCACCCACAGCTTCCCATATTTAACTGAAAGTCTCCTTGCAACATCTTCTCTTTTATTCTGTAATCCTATTCCTATGAACATAACAGCAATTAAAGAAGCGAATGTTATCGGTGTAGTCAGTTTATCTTCAATCACTACAAGCAAAAATGAAATACTTAAAATGATAAGCACTTTGGACGTATCTCTTACATGCACTTTTTTAAAATAATATGCCAGTAAAATACCCAACAAAAAACCAATACCAATGCCCAGTAATATTGAAGCAGGAATATTAATAAATCTTATTATGGAGGCTCCTTCGCCTTGAAGCATCCCTACAAAAGTTGAAAACAGCACAATGACATATACATCATCCACAGATGCACCTGCAAGAATCAACTGTGGTATTCCTTCCTTTACACCATAGCCCTCATCCATAAGCCTGACCATTCTCGGAACAACAACGGCAGGGGAAACAGCGGCAAGTACAGCTCCCATAACAGCAGCCTCCAAAACGGATAGTCCCATAAGCCATGGAACCAATAATATCGTTCCCAGCAGTTCAAAGGTTGCAGGGACAAAACACATAAGAATTGCAGGTCTTCCATTTTTTTTAAGACCTGATATATCAAGACCCAAACCAGCTCTCGTTAATATAATGATTAAAGCAATCTTTCGTAAATCCGGTGACAGCTCCAAAATACTTTTATCCAATAAATTAAGCGCATATGGTCCAAGTAAAATACCTGTTATTAACATACCAATTAAGCCCGGCAGCTTGATTTTCTGACATATCCATCCCATAGACATTCCAATAATCAAAATCAATGAAATACTTAACAACATAAAATATCCTCCTTAACGCGCAGAAAAAGCTGACATCTTCTGCGTTAAATAATCACAGAAGTCATCAGCTTAATAAGCGGTTTAAGTATATACTACTTGGGGAGAACCTCATTCCCTTATAGTGGAGATTGTAACATAATATTTCATCCTATGCAAGCCCTGCACTCTTTCACACAGATTTTAGTTTTTCTCCTAACGTCATAATTACCCCCACCTGAATTTATGCATTATATAGTCTTTAATCCTTATACATTCTGTATTAGAATTATCGCCATAAAGCATTACTTCTGAAACATGATTGAAAGCAACCAACCATTTAAAGGTGATATCCACAATATATATTTCATCCAATTCCCAATTCAAGTCGGAAATAGTTGTAATTAAATTTACAGTTTTTGCATGAATACATAACGGACGTTCTATTCCTTGTAAACAGCATTCATCAATAATAAGATAATATTCATCCTCACTTAAAATATCTCCAAGAAATATTCTACAATTATCTTCTTCCAAAGGTCTGAATCTATTCATAACCAAAAAACCAGACAAATTAAAACCTTTGCTCCACAGATAGTGAATATCTTCATTTTCCACTTCAGCTCTTACAATTTTAAAGGCATGTTGAATGATTGACATTGTTTCGCTTTCGGAACAAATCCTCATATCTGATATCTTTTTGAGATAATCTATAAAATCGTCAACAATCATACTGATTCCCCCTTACCAAGCGATAAAGCTCGATGCTGTTCTACTATACATTTATCCATCCACAGAAAAATATTTTAAGTCCTCAAATTTGTCATCTGCAAACTCAATTGTAAAAATATGTTCATAGTCAAATGTATGCTCAAGGTATAATAACTGTCTGAGATTATAATCAATAACAGGCTTGCCTAATTTATCCTGAACATCATCTAAATTTATTTCACCGTACATCTCCCGAAGTTCCGGCATCATAAACGCAATAATTTCATCCAAATGAGAATAATAATTATCAACTAACCCATTAATAATTTCCAGATAGTCCTCTTGAGGTTCTTCATCCCAAGCAAAAATGATATTCTTTTTCTCATAAACATATTGTCCTAAATCCTCATAAAACTCCATATCTTCTCCCTTATAATCAATGCTTTCCACTAAATCTAGTCTGTTTAAAACCATGCCACCTTTTTTCGTGAATTCCATTTTTTAGCCAATTTCTGTGCTTATTCCCTTAGTTGTTACTCCATAGAAGCCTTGTATTCTATAAATCTTTTCGCAGGCATCTAATTTTTCGGTAAGCTTTTGGGAGCTCTTCAGCACTATATTCCGCTTCTTTCTTCTTATTCTGACATTGTGTAACTATACATTAACACTATTCTTACATGGTATCAATATACTTTTTGATTCCAAATAATCTAAAGGTTTACGCAAAACTCGTAATATAAAACCTAAATAAAGGAAATTAATTAAAATAGGAACAGTTGAATTTTACTCTCCTGTCCCTATTTTTCAATATGCTGTTTTTACTCTAATATTATTCGATGCTTACGACCCAATTTTATCTACCATGAAACAGCAATATCCAACTGATACGGATTACTTTCCGCAAAGCCTCCCGTATCAACTACAATGCCCGTCCCAAGAGAGGTATCAACCAAGCTGCCCTTTGGGTACACGTCATAGCATGCGGCTACCATAACATAATCACCTAACATTTTTACGCCATCATCACGTACCCAATATTCTCCTGTTACACCCATAGAATACGCATTTGAAACAACTCCTCCCATATCAAGGTTATAGTATGTTTCCTTATTTCCGTTGGCATTGTAGTTTACCCCGCCACTTGCAGTAAGAACACCTGAGCCCGATACCGGTTCGCTTGCATATGATGCAGCAGGCGGGTTGTACACATATTGAGGTTCGCTTATATTATTTGCCATTCCATATGTTTCTACTGCTTTAAAATTATTTGTGCTTCTATATGCATTTACATTATTTTCCGTAGCTGTCGTACTTTCAATGCTCTTCTCATCTGCCGTGTTTATTGTCGTTATGTCCGTTATTCCGACAGCCTGCAATTTAATGTTTTCAACATTGGTTTTATGTAAGCTTCCCATCTCCCCTTCTTCAATTATAACTGCCAGCATAAACACGGCAGTTATCAATAACATAGTTGCTAACTTCTTTTTTTTGTTCATATTATCCTCCATATTTAACAGAGGATACCGGTATCCCTAGAACAAAAGTGCCTTCGGCACTATAGTTCTTTCCCAGGTAAATGTCCGTGCGTCCACGGGCATAATTTTTACTTTCGTAAAATTGTTTAGTCTTATCGCACCGTCTAACATCATAACTCAACCAGTGCCCAACCATTTGTCATATCCTGCAAAATACATAATGACTTCCTCGACTTTTTTAGATTTAACAGCTGTAGCTATAACTTTATTACATTAAAACGATCCAGAAGCAATGTCCAGTTAGCCTGAAACCATTGCATGATGGTCCAATAGCCTGCTCCCCTTAAATTATATTCCTCAATCAAATCAAACTTTGCTCCCATGCTTCTCACATCCTCAAACCAGACAACGTGCTGCTGCCCATTCTCATAATAATAAAAAAACGGTGCCTGCGCCACATTGTCAAATTCTATTTCAGCATTGTTATCTGCGGCTATTCTTACCGCCTCAACATTTCCTATTGTAGTTGCCCTAAGCCCTCCTCTTACATAGGGAAGCGTCCAGTCGTAACCATAATTTGGTATTCCTAAACTAATCTTTTCCGCTGGAATTTCAGTAAGGGCATACTCAACAACACGCCTTACCTGGTCAATGGGCGCAACTGCCATCGGAGGTCCATATGCATACCCCCATTCATAGGTCATTATAAGAACTCCATTTGCGGCAGCGCCCAATCCGCCGTAATCCTTGCCCGCATATAAAAGTCCCTGCTGGGTAGCCGACGTCTTTGGCGCTAAATCCACATAAACCTGATATCCCAAAGGATTCAGCTCCCTTGTAAGCCCCGCCACAAAATCTGTAAAGACGTCTCTGTCCTCCTGCAATATAAACTCGAAATCTACATCCAAAGCCCGAAATCCCTTTTCCAGCATAATCTGCTTTAGCTGCTCCGTAAGATTAGCTACCGCCTCATCATTCCGGATAAGCTTATTGATAAGGTTATTATTAAATTGTCCATCCTCACCAAAGGGTGTAAGCGTTATGGCAGGCGCTGTGCCAAAATTATTTGCAGCCGTAATCATAAATGTATCATCAAGCTCCGGATATACCAGATTTCCTTCCTGAGTAAAGCCATATGAAAACACAGATAAATATGTCAGATAAGGCAGCGTGGCATCCAAGACCCATCTGCTTATAAAAGGATATGCATAGCCATTTACATAAATGGAACGCTTTGCCCTTGCTTCTGCTTCCTGACCGGCATTTTCTATAAGCAGGGCCTGCCCCACCACCAACTCATACGGGTATTGCAATTGATTTACAACCTCTATACTTTGTTCCGTGACACCATACATATTTGCAATTGAAAAAACTGTTTCCCCCGCAGTAACAACATGAATTACCATTCCGCCGTCCAAACTTAAACAATTTATTAAAAATATATTCTGACAGATTATAAATTATAACAGTCCTGATATCATTTTCATTTTATCGATATAAATAGTTTTGGACTATTGCACAAACCATCCCGTATGGTATAATATGCCCAAAGGAGGGACCCAACGAAGTTGGGAGGATACTTTAGGGCAGCCCTGCGAACGCAGGGACGTAAAGCCTTCGTTGTCTGCTTGCAGTCAATTGAATGTTCAATGAACTATTAATCATGGGGATAAGTATGAATTATATTATAGAATTTGAAATTGCAGCTTTAGGTCTGGAGCTGATGTTGTTGGTCATCTACTGCATCAGGAATAATTTTCCGTGCGCCACAAACAAATATTATTTTGCCATGCTGTCCTGCGGCATTATTGCCACCGGCTTTAATATCATTTCCGTTTTTACTCTTTCACGCATAGAAACACTTCCCATATGGATTAACTATATATGTAACATGTGTTATCTTCTCGCATATAACGGCGCAGCATTACTGTTTTTTTTGTATGTGCTCCATGTATCAGATGATGAAAAAACCATACATATCGGAAAAAGAATTTTTAATATTGCCTCTGTAATAGTCATTGCTCTTATTTTAACTACTCCATTTACCAAACTGATAATACATTTTGACAATGACACATACAATCATGGTTCTTTATTTTTCCTGCTTTATATAATTTCCGTTGCCATGCTTCTTGGTGTATTTTTGTTGTTTTTTAAATTCGAATATAAGCTTGATAAAATGCAGGCATTTTCCATAATGGGCCTTGATCTGGCAACTGCCATAGTAGTAGTTGTTCAGCAATTTTTCAGTGAACTGCTCATACAAAATTTTATCATTTCATTATTCTTTGTACTAATATATTTTTCACTGCAAAATCCAGATGACTACATAGATAAGACAGCCAACTGCTTTAACAGCTCTGCGTTTTATGAAACAGCCGCCATATATCTTAAAAAAAAGACACCGTTTTGCATTATTGCTTTTACTCTGGATGATTTTCAGGCTGTAAACAGGCTGCTTGGAATAAAGGCCGGTGAAACGGTTATAAACAATATTGCAGCATACCTACAAGGCCTTTTTGGAAAGTCCCGTATTTACCACCTGTCGGACAGCCGCTATGCAATACTGATTGATACGAAAACAATACTGTCCGCTGATGAGGTTATAGATGTCATTGACATATATTTCAGTGACCCATACCAGATTGACAATGTAGAAATACCTTTAACGCCTTATTTTTGTGTACTTGACTATCCTTCCTTTAACTTTGTAACAGAGGATATAAGCGATATATTGGAATATTCCTTCCACAAGATGCACCATAACCGTGATATAACCGTAATTGCCGCCGATGAGGAATCACTGAAACAGAAAAGACGCGAGCTTCAAATTATAGACTGCATTAAAAATGCCATACGCCAGCAAAGCTTTCAGGTTTACTACCAGCCGATTTACAACACAAGGACAGGTAAATTTACATCCGCCGAGGCGCTGATACGTCTTTTTGACGATGAGCTTGGATTTATAAGCCCTGATGAGTTTATTCCTATGGCTGAGCATAACGGAATGATAACGGATATCGGAGAAATTGTTTTCAGGACTGTATGTGCCTTTTTAAGAAGCTACGACGTGAAAGCATTTGGAATTGAATATATTGAAATAAATCTTTCAGCCATTCAGTGTATGCAGGAAAATCTTTCCTCCCTGCTTGTGGGCATCATGAAGGAATACGGCATATCTGCCCGCATGATTAATTTTGAGATTACGGAAACTGCCAAAACGGTAAATGAAAGTACATTACAAAAAAATTTAAACTCACTTATTGAAAAGGGTGCCAGCTTTTCAATGGACGACTTCGGAACAGGCTTTTCAACCGCAAATTATCTTATTACCCTTCCAATAAGCATTGTCAAGATTGATAAAAGCATTTTGTGGTCCTCCATGGAAAACGGGGATGCCCTTACGGTTCTTCGTCATACAATAGGTATGCTCAAAGCTCTGAATAAGGAAATTGTCGTAGAGGGTGTGGAAACAGAGGAAATGAAGGAGCTCCTTATTGATATGGGCGTCGGTTATTTACAGGGCTTCCTGTACTCAAAGGCTGTACCCGATACTGAATTTGTTAAATTTCTTCAGGATAATAATATATAATTTTACCCTCTGACAATTACATGCCCCATACATTCCATAACCGGAGCATCCCATATAATATCTCCCACGCTGTCAACCGTTATATTTCCTGACCTTGGATTTTTAATTGAAACTACATGTCCCTTTATATCAGCCTCAACATCAGAATATTCAAAGGAAAGGTCAGTGTTCTCCATTGTACAGTTTATAAGCTTTAAATTCTTGCAATAGCAAAGAGGCTGCGTTCCTGAAATTTTACAGTTTATAAGAGTTAGTCCCTCGGAAAACCATCCAAGGTATTCCCCCTTTACAACAGAATTTTTCACAACAACATTTTTGCTGTGCCAAAAGGCATCCTTCGTATCAAGCAAAGAATTTTCTATTTCAAGATTTTCCATATACTGAAATGAATACTTTCCCTTCATCCTGACATTATTAAGCCTCACATTGCTGCTGTCCATAAGCATATACTCTGACTCCACATATGTGTCCGTAAGAGTTATTCCATCGCTTTTCCATCCAAACTCAGGTGATATAATCCTACAGTTATTAAGACTTATGCGGTTACATTCCCTGATAACCTTTATTCCATATAAGGAACAATCCGTAATGTCCCCATCCTCAGCATACCATATGGCGGCTCTTGTATCTTCATCCATTATGCTGCTTATCATCTTAAAACCCTTAACGTGCCACAATGGATACCGGAGTGAAAAGCTACAGTTGGATACCGTTATATTTCTTGATTCCTTCAAGACAGATTCCCCATCCTCAGGCCCGGCAAATACACAGTTTTTTATTACACAATCCATAGAATTATATAATGCCCTCTCCTCATCATATTGTTCGTTTTCTATTAATGTACCCATGATGTTCTTCCTCTCAATTAAATTTTATAGGCAATTATATTTTTATCAAGATATTTATTGTAACTATTTTCTTTCTATTTTTCAATATTTTATTCAAACAAAATACCTTTGTTCAGACTTTATTAAGGTATACAACTAAAAAACATCAGCCCGCCGAGGTGACCCACAAAAGTTAGTCCTGAAAATCTGACAATTGGGGACACCTTATTTAAACTGATGCCTTATAGAAATGAATACAATTAAAGTTACAATATTCATTAGCTCATTTGAATTACCCTGAGCCAACGCACCTGCCGGTTCGTTTGCAAGATCTGTCCTTACTGCTTATCCCATTTGCAAGAAGCGGCAGTTCAATATTTTCATATATGTTATTGTGGCTTTACCGGAACCGGACATACCCATAAGTATTTTCACTTCTTATATAGCACGATAATTTAAATCTGCCATTTATAGCCGTTATTGTACTGCTGTTTGTATAAAATATACGCAAAATCACCAAAACAAAAAAGAACCGAAAATTACTTTCAGCTCTCTTTTTCTTAATCACTATGCACCTTCAGAACTTCACACA
>DKZK01000001.1:0-25536 GCA_002493625.1 Lachnospiraceae bacterium UBA7076
TGGTATAATGTGCACAAATGCACATTATACTTTGCGAAAAAACATCGCAAATAGCGCACCGTCAATCTGTGATTGACGATATGGTATAATATACGTGAACACAATGAGCCAAGCGGCTGCGGAGCAGTCATTTGGCGAATGTGCGCGAACTATGATGAAACGAAGTGAAATCATGGTATAATATGTCCTAAGAAAGAACCAGACGAAGTTGTGAGGATTTCTTCGGGCAAACTCGCAGGCGAAAACAGGAACGGAGATAAAAAAGTGGCGGTAAAAGAGAAACAGGCAGACGGCATGTCGATGATAAATTCTCATATAGAAAATAATAGCTTTTCAAGGGTGTATCTTATGGGCGGAGATGAGGCGTATCTTGTAAGACAGTATAAGGACAAGCTTATAGACGCTCTCTGTGACAGAAACGACAGTATGAATTATATGGCGTACAAGGGGGAAAAGGCTGTGGCGGAGGACATAAGGGAGTTTGCCATGACTATGCCTTTTTTTGCTGACAGGAGGGTAATTCTTGTTGAGGATTCGGAATTTTTCAATAAGGGAAATGACGGGGTTGAGGAGTTTATACAGGAAATCCCTGAAACAACGGTTATTGTATTTGTGGAGACAAACATTGATAAAAGGCTGAAGCTTTATAAGCTTGTACAAAAGGAAGGTACGGTGGTTTTGTTTGATACTCCCGGTGAAGCTACGCTTTTAAAGTGGGTAAAATCATTGTTCACAAGGGAAGAAATGAATATAGATGACGAGGCTGTTTACGGACTTGTAAGGGGAGTGGGAACGGACATGAATACCCTGTACAATGAGAGCATGAAGCTTATATGCTACTGTATGGAAAAGGACAGGGTTACCATGGACTGTGTGGAGAAGCTTTGTGTCAATCAGGTTGAGAGCAAGATATTTGATATGATGGATGCGCTGTCCCAGAGAAACGCAGAAAAAACAATGAGGCTCTATGACGATTTGCTTAAGCTCAGGGAGCCGGCAATGAGAGTTCTTTTTTTAATAACAAGGCAGTTTAACATTCTGTTAAAGATAAAATTTGCCGTGGAAGTGGGCGTACAAAATTCAGGTATTGCAGGCTTTGCAAAAATACCGCCTTTTACGGTAAAAAAGTACATGGAGCAGTGTAAGGGCTACACATATAAACAGCTTATACATTGCGTGGAAATGTGCCAGCAGGCAGACGGCAGCATAAAATCAGGCAGGATGAAGGACGGCCTTGCGGTTGAAATGCTGATTATGGAGCTGTTGAATAATTCGCAGATATGCCGGAAAATGCTGTAAAAGAAATAAAATTTATTCCAGCATAATGCTTTTTACGGATTGTCTGCTGATTTTCCGCGAATAGCAGTAAATAATTATTTCATACGCCGCAAGAAAAGCTATAAGGGAAATCCCCAAAGCTTTAAAGTTAAAATGAAACTCTGGCATGTTTTCAAAATCGGCAAAAATAACGTCCACAACAATTTTAAGCAGCATATATTGATATACCGTACCAACAGCAAATCCCACATACGAGACAGGGCGGTATCCGTAAAGAACAGAGCTGCTGCATTCCTTTTGAGAATATCCGAAAACCTTCATCATTGCAATGGTTTTTGTATTTGATTTTACAACGCTGCTCAGGGACATTAAAAGCGTCATAAACGCTAAAATAAGTCCGATTGAAATCATCATAAAAGAAAAGCTTTCGCTTGAAAGCTCCTTCATTGACATGGACATCTGCGTCATGGATGAAAAACAAAATGCTGAAAATCCAACAAAAAACACAAGGATTTTTCTGCTTCTTATAGTATTCTTTTTCAGGTCTGTCAGAAAAGGCATATCCTTTTCATCGTTTTTTTTACCTTTACTTTTCCGTATTTTTATATTTTGTGATTCTCTGAGCAAGCCGAGCACAGGATGTTTCATCTTGAAAAATGCGTACAAAACGGACAGAAGCATAAAAAATACCGTAGGGAAGGCTATCAGGGAAAACGTAAGAAAAGAATGAAATTCAGGCTGCATTTCCGGCAAAAGCTCCATATCATTCTGAATATCATAAAATGTCGGCATATAGACCGCAGCGGCAGCGTACCCGATAACAGTACCGATTAATACGCTTATACCAAATACCCAGAAGCGCCGCGCAATGTTTATTTCAGAGTACCCCAGCGCCTTTAAAATTCCAAGCTCCTTCCCGTGACTGTCTATATAATTTTTTACATAAAAAATCAGCAGCACCACGGTTGTGACGACAAGGCAGCCGCCTGAAACACCTGCGACAACCTTACCGCTGGCAACCTGTGCGTTGTACATGATTATTCCCTGCGGATTGGTGATTTTATCCTTTATCCCGACAATATCAATATTGTAATTCAAAAACAAAGCGCAGACAAAAGCTGCGCAGCAGGTCACAATACTTATTGCAAACAGCTTTGCAATATCCTTTATTCCGATAAGCATTTTTTCACCATCCAATCTCATAAGCGGTTTTTCGAATTTCATTTGAGTAAATTTCCGAAATTTTCCCGCTGTTCATTTTTATGACTGTGTCCGCCATTTCTGCAATATTTACATTGTGCGTAACCATAACGATTGTAAAGCCGTACTTCTTTTGCAGGGTGCATATGTAGTCCAGAACCTGTCTGCCTGTTTCCTCGTCAAGTGCGCCTGTAGGCTCGTCAAGGAATAAAACCTTTGGATTTTTTGCAAGAGCTCTTGCCACAGAAACCCTTTGCTGTTCGCCGCCTGAAAGCTCGCCTGGATATTTGCGGAGCTTTCCGCTGAGCCCCACCGCATCAATAATAGTTCTGTAATCCTTGTTTTTTGCAAGCGCTGCCCCCATTTTAACATTTTTGTCAACGTTCATATTCGGCAGAAGATAATATTGCTGAAAAATAAATCCTATATCGTCCCTGCGCAGCTTGGTAAGGTCACTTTCCGAAAGCTTTGTTATGTCTGTTTTATCATAAAAAATATTGCCGCTGTCGGGATGCTCAAGAGAGGAGAGGGTGTTCAGAAGCGTTGACTTTCCCGAACCGGACGCACCCAGGATTACGGTAAAATCGCCGTCCCTGATTGTCAGGGTAATGTTTTTCAGTACCTGAAACCTGCTTTCGCCCTTGCCGTAAAATTTGTTTATTTCCTTTGCTTCTATCATATTTCTGCCTCCTTCAGTCTGTTTAACAGACTGATAAATACCTCCGTCATCATCACGCTGATTTCCTCGCCGGTAAAACGGCACATTTTTGTCGCACACAATGCGGCAATTCCGTGGGTATATATCCAAAGATGACGATACAGTTTTTCCGCTGTTTCGTGAGACAGATTGTAGCCGTCCCTTACGGATGAAAGGATTGCTTCATAATTTTCGTCAATTATTGGCAGCACTGCTGATAATTCGGGAACATCGTCATGCTCCTTCATAAACAAAAGCTGAAAAAGCTTTGGCTCATGAATGGAAAAAAGTATATATTGCGTTCCAACGCCCTTAAATGCGGGAGTATCTGAAAGCCCCCGTTTAATATATTCTCTGTACAGCGCTTTTGCTTTGTCAACAACGGCTTGCCGAATTTCATCCATACCTTGAAATACGGTAAAAATCGGTCTTGCTGAGCTGCCCAGCCTTGCGCCTAAGGCTCTTGCGGTCAGTGCGGCGAACCCTTCGTTTCTGACAATCTCTAAAGCGGCTTCAATAATTTCTTCCTTTGTAAATTTTGCTTTTGGCGGCACGTTATCATCTCCATTATACTAAATCGCATGTTTTGCAACATCTGTTTTAAATATAAGTAAAATAACTACGAATGTCAATAGCTTTTTATAAAAGTAAATAATCAGATTGTATTTTATATATTTTTACTGTATATTGATATTATGAAACAGGGGTAATTGTTAAAAAGGAGCTGTCGCACTGATTTTATACTGCGGCAACCCCGGATTGGAGCAGGCATGAATAATGAAAAAAAATTAGGCTTTGGGTTAATGAGGCTTCCTCTGCTTGACAAAAATGATGCAGCCGGTATTGATTTGGAGGAAACTAAAAAGATGGTAGATGCCTTTATTGAAAAGGGATTTACGTATTTTGACACTGCATGGATGTACTGTGGCTTTGCAAGCGAAAAGGCTGCAAAAGCTGCGTTGGTTGACCGCTATCCAAGGGACAAATTTACTTTGGCTACAAAGCTTCACAGCGGTTTCTTTGATTCATTTGAGGATCGGGATAAGATTTTTAATACACAGCTTGAAAATACAGGGGCAGGATATTTTGACTATTATCTGATTCATGGCATTGATGCCGGAAGCTATCCTAAATATGAGCAGTTTGACTGCTTTAACTGGCTTCGTGATAAGAAAAAGCAGGGACTTGTAAAGCATATGGGTATATCCTTCCACGATACCCCTGAGCTTCTTGACGAGATTCTTACAAAGCATCCTGATATGGAATTTGTACAGCTTCAGATAAATTATCTGGATTGGGAAAGCAAGTGGATACACTCGCGCGCATGCTACGAGATTGCGCAAAAGCATGGTATTCCTGTTATAGTCATGGAGCCTGTGAAGGGTGGCACACTTGCAAAGCTTCCGGATGAGGCGGAAAAGCTGCTTAAGGATTATAATGCGGAGGCTTCCATTTCATCATGGGCGATTCGCTTTGCAGCATCCCTTGACAATGTAATGATGGTGCTTTCCGGTATGAGCAGCATGGAGCAGATGCAGGATAATTTGAGCTACATGGAAGCTTTCAAGCCTTTGAATGAGGAGGAAAAAGCTCTTTGCTTTAAAGTGGCTGATATTATAAATTCACAGATTGCCGTTCCTTGTACCGGATGCTCTTACTGTACGGAGGGGTGTCCTATGAAGATAGCAATTCCGCAGTATTTTTCCATGTATAATGAGGATATGCGCGAGTCGGAGGATAAGGGCTGGACAGCTAATCTTTCAAACTATGAGCTTGTGTCACAAAAATTTGGCAAAGCGTCAGCCTGTGTGGCATGCGGACAGTGTGAGAGTGCGTGTCCGCAGCATCTGCCGATTATTGAGCATCTGAAAAGCGTTGCCAAGAGATATGAATAAATTATTATTCAGGCTCATTTATTTAAGAACAAATATATTGCAAACAATATGGAAAGCATAATAATGTTTGTGATGGTAAACCATATGAGATAGACTTTTCTTTTGCCCGGGTAATTCCGGGCAATCTGCTTATATGAAATAAGGCTTGCCATTGATGCAATCAGCGTGCCAAGTCCGCCTAAATTTGTTCCTATGATAAGAGCGTTCCAATTGTCCGTAAAGCCTGATAAAAGAAGCGCAGATGGAACATTGCTTATAACCTGGCTTGCAAGTATTGAGACAGGCGCTTCGTTGCCGATAATCAAATTTTCGATAAAGCTGTGGAACTGGGGCAGCCTTCCCATATTTCCTATAAATATAAAGAAGCCGATAAATGTTCCGAGAAGCGAATAATCAATGGAAATGAAGATTTTACGGTCAAAAAGAATAAGAAAAATAATGGTTATGGCTGTCAGAATTTTAACGTCAAGTATATCCATGACACAGAGCAGACATATGGAAAATAAAATAAGGTACATAAAAACCAACCGCCCTGATATATTGCAGTCGTTTTCCATGTCAATTATATCAATTCTTTTTTTCTTAAAAAAGAAAATGATAATGAACAGGCATAAAGCTGATACAACTGTGTACGGAAGCATAAGCCCTAAGAAATCTGCAAGGGACATTTTCGACTGTGAAAATAAATAAAGATTTTGCGGGTTTCCCATAGGCGTAAGCATACTGCCAAGATTGGCGGCAACAGTCTGTAAAATAACAATGGGAACAAGCAAGATTTCCATGTGGGCAAGCTTAAGAACAATGACTGCGAAGGGAACAAAGGTAATAAGCGCCACATCATTTGTAATAAGCATGCTGAAGAAAAATGGAAGAAAAACCAGTATAAGTGCAAGCTGTCTTGTGTTTTTTGTGTGGGACAGAAGTGTTATTCCGATTTTGCGAAATACGCCAAGGCGCTGCAGACCTGCCATTACTGCCATAAGTGAAAAAAGCAGCATTAATGTGTGCCAGTCTACGTAATTCGCATACCCACTGTCGGGATGCACAAAAAATGCAGATATAATTGCGAGCAGAAGACTTATGCAGAGTATTGTTTCCTTTTTGATAAAGCTTATAATTTTAGTACCCATAGATTTATCCTCGTATCGTATTCTTATGTTAGATAATTGCGAATCCAAGTTCTGAAAATAAAGAGTTTTGCAATTGCCTATATCCATATAGCTGTATTTTAGTTGTATTCAACGAAAATTTTAGCACCACATGCGGGGGATTACAATATTGACTTATTCTATATTTTTTGATATAGTTGTCTTTGTCACTTCAACGTGGTAAAGAAAAAGTCGGATTGAAAGGAATTGTTATTATGAAGGAAGTTTCAAAGCTGCTTGATTACAGAAAAAGCATTAAGGTCGTTGACGCAACGCTTCGTGACGGCGGACTGGTAAATGATTTTTATTTTACGGATGATTTCGTAAAAAAATTATATATGGCAAATATTGAAGCCGGTGTTGATTATATGGAGATGGGATATCGTGCCTCCAAAAAGGTTTTTGACGAGTCAAAATTCGGCAAGTGGAAATTTTGCTCTGACGACCATATAAGGGAGATTGTTGGTGAAAATGACACTGACCTTAAGCTTGCCATTATGGCAGATATAGGAAGGCACGATAAAAATGATTTTGACCAGAAGGCAAATTCGCCGGTTGACCTTGTGAGGGTTGCCGCTTATATACATCAGCTCCCCGATGCTATTGACATGATAGAGGACGCCGCAAAAAAAGGATATGAGACAAGCTGCAATCTTATGGCTATTTCGCATGCCCAGGAGGAGGATATGCGGGTTGCTCTTGATATGCTGGGAAAAACCCCGGTGGATGTTATTTATATAGTGGACAGCTTTGGGTCAATTTATCCTGAGCAGATGGCAAGAATTGCTGATTTATATCTTGATTTTGCAGCTAAATATGGCAAACAGGTAGGTATTCACGCTCATAATAACCAGCAGCTTGCATTTGCAAACACAATTGAGGCTTGCGGAGATGGTGTTGACTGGCTTGACGGAACATATCTTGCCATGGGCAGAGGGGCAGGAAACTGTGCAATGGAGCTATTGCTTGGATTTCTTAAAAATCCCAAATATGATGTTTATCCGGTAATTAAGTTTATCGAGGATAATATGATTAAGCTTGTGGAGGAAGGAATTGTGTGGGGATATGATATACAGTATCTCCTTACGGGTCTGCTCAATCAGCATCCGAGAACTGCCATTCAGTTTACAAAGGATAAGAGAAAGGATTACGCAGAGTTTTACAAGGAAATATACGAGTAAAATAATAGAATGTGATTAGGATTATGAATAGCAATACTTATAAAAAAGGACTTCGGGATGGAATTCCCATTGCTCTTGGTTATTTTGCAGTGTCCTTTACGCTTGGCATTGCGGCAAAAAAAGCGGGGCTTACAGCCTTTCAGGCGACGCTGATGAGTCTTACAAACAGTACGTCTGCGGGAGAGTTTGCAGCCATATCTGCCATATGCGCAGGCTCCACATATTTGGAAATGGCAGTTATGCAGGCGGTGATTAATTTACGTTACCTTTTGATGTCCTGTGCATTGTCACAGAAAATAGATACCAAGGTCGGGATGTTTCATCGTCTTATTATGGGTGGCGGCATAACGGATGAGATATTCGGGATTTCGGTATCCGTGTCTGACAAATTAAATCCGTTTTATATGTATGGCGCCATGAGCCTTGCCATTCCTGCATGGGCAGCAGGTACATGTCTTGGTGTAGTTTTGGGGTCTGTTCTGCCCGCAAATATAATAAGTGCGTTAAGCATTGCATTATATGGAATGTTTCTTGCTGTTATAATACCGCCTGCAAGGGATAATAAAATTATTGCCCTGATTGTTGCGGTTTCAATGGCTGCAAGTTATATGTTTTCGATTGCTCCCGTTCTGAAAAATATTTCCTCCGGTATGAGGGTTATTATTCTGACGGTTCTTATTTCAATGGCTGCGGCATTTTTATTTCCAATTGAGGAGGATAGTGCCGATGCAGAATAATACTTACATATATATACTTGTAATGGCTGTAGTTACATATTTAATTCGTGTACTGCCCCTTACACTTATTAAAAAAGAAATAAAAAACAGGCATATACGCTCTTTTTTATATTATATGCCGTATGTTACCCTTGCAGTTATGACATTTCCGTCAATTCTGCACGCAACAGACAGTATATATGCGGGGTGGGCAGGAATGCTCGTGGCAGTATTTTTAGCGTGGAAAAAGCAAAGTCTGTTTTGTGTTTCTGCTGCGTCGTGTGTTGTAGTATTTATACTTGAACTGATTATTTAATGTGGGGCTGTCGCACTGAGGAGCAGGTTTTTGCATCTTAGCGCGACAGCCCCTTATTAGATATTTGCTACCTTACTTTTGTAATAACGTGTCCGAATTTTATCCACTTCTTCATTTCTTTTGGCTCTTTGTCATCTATGTATATAATCTGACCATTGTCGCTTACGGGAATAAGCTGAACGGGACTTGTCTGTCGCAGCTTGCGTATATAAACTCTGTTGTTTTCCCTGTTTATAAATATTCCTGTGTCGCCGTCTCTTGGTGATTCACGATGAACGAGCAGTATATCACCCGCATAATATACAGGGTGTAAATGATTTGATGTTATTTTTACTGCACAATCAATTAAGTCACCGTATATCTTTTTATATTGACCGATATTAAAGGGTTGTATGTTTGTGCTGTCATATATCATACCGTCGGTCATGTTACCGGTAAAAATATAGAGAGGAATGTAGTTCTCCTCTGATTTGGAAATTGTTTTCCTGCCTTCCATAGAAAGCTCTGCCTCAAGGCTTACCAATGACAAAATGGCTTTCTGCCTATACTTGGGAAGCTTGGAAAAATCTATCATTAACTGAATTTCAGGAGTAATATAGCCGCATAATTCAAAGAGCTGTTTTCCTGTAACAATATAAACAAGATATGCCACATAAATAGGTATATTGGCAGAAATTCCGTTAATCATATTTTTATATGAAGACAGAGACATTTCCAATTTTTGAGCCATCTCAGACTGTGTTAATCCTAATTTTGCACGTTCAATTTCGATATTGGCAGCAAAGTTATCTACAATTTGTCTTTTTGTCATAACAAAAACCACCTTTCGATAAAGAATAATTGGTTTAACAGTTTAGTCGGAGCCGAAAATAAATCCTTTTTATTTAAAGTAAACTAAAAAAAGGCAAAAATTTGGTCAGGACTTTTGCCATAAAAAATATTAAATTAAGAGTGTCATATAAAATTATATGACTGGATCATTTTCGGCGAAATGGTTGAAAATGAAATTCTACGCTAAAATTATACTAGGTTTAATAAGAACTAGAAAGTAAAAACTTTTATTTACGGTGCAATCAGAAATGACCGTGGGTGCAATAATGAGTTTATCATAAATATATATTTCAGGGGAGATCTACATATAAATGGTAACGCTTCATTTAGTTTTAATCTTGGGGAGATGTTAAAACATATATAATCCACAATAAAAAGATGAATTGTATCGGTAAATGTTCCGGTAGAATTTCAGATAAAAGGATTTCACGTGAGCCTTGGGGCTGTCGCATGCAGGATATATAGTGCGGCAGCCCTTTTCCTTTAAGAAAATATTAAGAGTAATTTATAACTTGTTTAAACGTATTGCATACTGTTATTTTTTGTCATAGGATAAAAAAGATAAAGGAGGGGCGTTATATGAACAAAAAAATAGTGATTGTCATTGGGGTGGCGGCTGTACTGATATTAGCGGTAGTGACAGGCGTGATTATGTTTAAGAAAACGGATTGGTATATGTTTTCGGACGAAAGCGGCGAGCTTAACATTATGAAGCTGGACGACAGCATTGCCTCAAATACCCAGAAAATAAATTTTGCCGATGCAGATAAAAAGGGGTATGAATATTATATTTTGGGAACGGTAACTGTATCGGAGGGAAAGGCGATGGTCGTATTTTCACAAAATGGCAAGGATATTAAAGAGATAGAGATGGAAAAGGGCGAGCATAAGCTTGAGGAATATAGCTGGAAGGGCGAGGAGGGGCCGGTTTCCGTAACAATAAAGGCAACCTATACCGCCAACGGTACATATACTATAAACGCATACAGGAGAACCTCAAAAATAAGAAGCTTTATAAATGAAAAAATATTGAAGCTGTAAACTGTTTCATAAATTGTTTGTTATATTGTTTCTTATATTTCTTAGCGTTTTCAGTGGGATTTTGATTTTTACGGAAATTTTACAGAAATTTTTGATTTTTTTGTTGACATATTTTCAGAAGCGTATATAATAAATTATGTTTTAATTGAATAAGGTTCACTTAAACCTATGACGTGGAGATAACGTTATATGTGCACTTACAGAGAGTCGGGGCGGCTGAGAGCCCGATAGAACGCAGTATGGCAAATGGACCACTGAGGGCATGGTCAAAGGAAGCAGTTCCGAGTATTCCATGACGTTTGCATACGTTAGTTGCAGGAGGTATGTTTGTACTTCGTAAGGGCATAGATTTTTCTATGAAACAAGGTGGCACCGCGGAAATGATTATCCGTCCTTGACATTTGTCAGGGACTTTTTTTGGTTTTTAGGGATGAGCAAAACGTATTATTTCTAAAATGCAGTTGTACAACAGAGGTACGGGAAAGCGGAGGTTTGCTCGTAGCTATTTGTAAAAAAAGGAGGTAAGAAAATGATTTATCCAACTTTGGAAACAGCAATGCATCTTGCAAAAAATTATAAGGTGATTCCGGTCTGCAAGGAAATTTATTCGGATTTTACAACGCCGATACAGGTGCTTCGCAGACTTAAAAAAGTAAGCGGACACTGTTACATGCTTGAGAGCGTGGAAAATCAGAAACGGTGGGGAAGATACACATTTCTGGGTTATATGCCAAAGCTTTGTGTGACCTGCATAAACGGAACCATAAAAATAACGGATGTAAACGGAAAGGTTATAACGGAGGAAAAAACCACTCATCCAAGGGATTACATAAACAAAATCCTTGAGGAGTACAAAAGTCCTAAAATAGAGGGCATGCCGTCATTTACAGGCGGACTTGTAGGATATTTCGCCTACGATTATATCAAGTACAGCGAACCGAAGCTTAATAATGAAGGCTGCGATAAAAATGACGCTTACGATACGGAGGGCTTTAACGACGTTGACCTTATGCTCTTTGACAAGGTGATTGCATTTGACAATGAGAAGCAGAAGATGATTATTATTGTAAATGCAAAGACCGATAACATATCGGAAAATTTTACAATGGCAGTTGAGGAAATAGACAAAATAATAGAGCTTGTAAGAAACGGTGAGAAAGAAAAAACAGAAAGCCCTAAGCTTAAATCCGAATTCAGAAGCCTGTTTGACAAGGAGCAGTTTTGCAGCATGGTAAGCCGCGTAAAGAAGTATATATACGAGGGCGATATATTTCAGGTTGTGCTGTCAAACCGTCTGGAAGCGGATTTTGAGGGAAGCCTGCTTGATACTTACAGAGTGCTGAGGACGATAAATCCGTCGCCGTACATGTTTTATTTCAGCGGTGATGAAATAGAGGTTGCGGGAGCATCACCGGAAACCCTTGTAAAGCTTGAGGATGGCGTGCTTCACACATTCCCTCTTGCAGGAACAAGACCGAGGGGAACAACGGCTAAGGAGGATAAGGATTTTGAGAGAGGACTGCTCACGGACGAGAAGGAGCGGGCAGAGCATAACATGCTTGTGGACCTTGGAAGAAACGACCTTGGAAAAATCAGTAAATTCGGAACGGTAAAGGTTGAGAAATATATGTCCGTGGAGAGATACTCTCATGTTATGCATATGGGCTCAACAGTGAGAGGCGAAATAAGGGATGACAAATGCGCCCTTGATGCAGTGGATGCGGTTTTGCCGGCAGGAACACTTTCGGGAGCACCGAAAATAAGAGCCTGTGAAATAATACGTGAGCTTGAAAATAATAAGCGGGGCATTTACGGAGGAGCTATTGGATATATTGACTTTACCGGAAACCTTGACACCTGCATCGCAATCCGGATTGCTTATAAGAAAAACGGAAAGGTTTTTGTAAGGTCAGGCGCAGGAATTGTGGCGGACAGTATTCCGGAAAATGAATTTCAGGAGTGCATAAACAAGGCAAAGGCGGTTGTTACGGCAATTGAGGCATCACAGGATATGAACAGGGATGAATGATAATCGTGAATGACATATAGAAGGCTCAAATAGGAGGTAAAGGAAAATGATATTACTGATAGATAATTATGACAGCTTTTCCTACAATCTTTTTCAGATGGTAGGAGAAATCAATCAGGACATAAAGGTTATTCGAAACGATGAGATGACGGTGGAGGAAATTGAGATGCTTGAGCCGTCGCATATCATCCTTTCGCCGGGACCGGGAAGACCGGCTGACGCAGGAATATGTGAAAAGGTGGTTGATTATTTCAAAGGGAAAATACCGATTTTAGGCGTATGTCTCGGTCATCAGGCAATATGTGAGGTGTTTGGAGGAACGATAGGGTACGCGGATAAGCTTATGCATGGAAAAACCTCGGTGGTAACCCTTGATCTGAGAAGCAGGATATTTGGAGGAATGGAACCGAAAATACAGGTGGCAAGGTATCATTCTCTGGCTACGGTAAAGGATAGTCTTCTTGACAATCTAAAGGTTATAGCAAGGACGGAGTCGGATGAGATAATGGCGGTTGAGCATGTGGAATATCCCATATACGGAGTTCAGTTCCATCCGGAATCCATTCTTACGCCAAACGGAAAGCAGATTTTGGAAAGATTTCTGAATATAAAGATTAAGAGGGAAGAAGAAAAATTTATAATCAAGGATATGATAACAAAGGTTGCAGGCGGTACGGACCTTGACAGGGAGGAAGCGCTTTCGGTTATGGACGAGATAATGGGCGGTAAGGCTGCGCCCGCGCAGATTGCCGCATTTCTTACAGGACTTCATATAAAGGGCGAAACCTCTGATGAAATTTCCGCATGCGCCGAGGGAATGCGGAAATTTGCAACAAAGGTTGACAGACATGGAAGGGATGTTATAGATATCGTGGGGACGGGCGGTGACCGCTCCAATACATTTAACATTTCCACTGCCGCCTCCTTTGTGACAAGCGCGGCGGGGGTTGCCGTTGCAAAGCATGGAAACAGGGCGGCATCCAGTAAATGCGGAACTGCCGACTGTCTTGAGGCGCTTGGCGTAAACCTTATGCTTGAGCCGGATAAAAATTCTGAGGTGTTGCAGGATTTAAACTTATGCTTTATGTTTGCGCAAAAATATCATTCAGCGATGCGTTATGTGGGACCTGTGAGAAAGGATATCGGCGTGCCTACGGTATTTAACATACTGGGACCGCTCACAAATCCCTCAGGCAATACTCATCAGCTCCTTGGAGTGTACAAGGAGGATCTGGTAGAGCCGATTGCCGAGGCGCTTAAAAAGCTTGGCTTAAAGGCTGCCATGGTTGTGTATGGAACGGACTGTATTGATGAAATTTCCTTAAGCGCGCCTACCATAGTATGTGAGCTTAGGGATGGAGAAATAACACGCTACGAGATATGCCCTGAGCAGTTTGGAATTGCAAGCTGTGATAAATCCGACCTTGAGGGTGGAACGCCTGAAGAAAATGCGCAGATAATCAAGGACATATTCGCAGGAAGGCTGAGGGGTGCAAAGCGTGATGTGGTAGTGCTTAACGCAGGGGCAGCCATCCATATTGTCAAGGGCGTTTCCATTGACGAGGGCATAAGAATCGCCAATGAGATGATAGACAGCGGTGAGGCAATGAAGCAGCTTGAGCAGTTTGTTGAGGCGACAAACAACTAAATTTAGGAAGGGCAGCGTCGGTCATTTGTTGAAGACAGATATGGAAATGACGGATTTTAAAGGATTAAAAAATGACGGATGTAAAAAGATGAAAAAATGATATTAGATGAAATAACACAAAAAACAAGAGAGCGGATTAACCTTGAAAAGCAAAAGCTCCCGTTGACTGAGCTCAGGCGAATGGCGGAGGAGCTTCCCACAAACGGGGAATATCCCTTTTACAAGGCTTTAAAAAAGCAGGGAATGTCCTTTATATGTGAGGTAAAAAAGGCTTCCCCCTCAAAGGGAATTATTGCGGAGGATTTTCCGTATGCAGATATAGCAGCTTCCTATGAGGAAGCAGGCGCCTCCGCCATATCCTGTCTCACGGAACCCTTTTATTTTAAGGGTAGCGACAGCTACTTAAAGGAGATAGCGGAAATTGTCAGCATACCGGCGCTTCGAAAGGATTTTACCGTAGACCCGTATATGATATATCAGGCAAAGGTGCTTGGGGCGTCGGCGGTTCTGCTTATATGCTCGCTTCTCGATAAAAATGAGCTTGCCGAGTATCAGGCGATTGCTGAGGAGCTTGGACTTTCCGCCCTTGTCGAAGCCCATGACGAATGTGAGATAGAAAATGCGCTTTTTGCAAATGCAAAAATAATTGGCGTCAACAACAGGGACTTAAAAACATTTACGGTTGACATAAATAATTCTGCAAGGCTCAGAAGGCTTGTGCCGGAGGAGATTGCATTTGTATCGGAAAGCGGAATAAAAAATGCGGAGGACATAAAGAGGCTTTGCGAAAATGGAACGGACGCAGTTCTGATAGGTGAAACGCTCATGCGAAGCAGAGATAAGAAAGCCATGCTGGATGAGCTCAGAAGCAAGATAGTGTGACACATTATTATAAGAAAGGTTGAGGATGAAACATGTCAAAAGGAAGATTTGGAGTACATGGCGGGCAGTATATACCCGAAACGCTTATGAATGCCATGAATGAGCTTGAGGAGGCATATTTTAAGTATAAGGACGACCCTGAGTTTAACAGGGAGCTTACGGAACTGTTAAATGAGTATGCAGGACGTCCAAGCAGACTTTATTTTGCGGAGAGAATGACAAAGGATTTAGGAGGGGCAAGGATATACCTTAAGCGTGAGGACTTAAACCATACAGGCTCCCATAAGATAAACAATGTTATAGGTCAGATGCTTCTTGCAAAGAGAATGGGCAAGACGAGAGTGATAGCGGAGACGGGAGCGGGACAGCACGGCGTCGCAACGGCAACCGTAGCCGCAATGATGGGTATGGAATGTGAGGTTTATATGGGACGGGAGGATACGGAGCGTCAGGCGCTGAATGTATACCGTATGAAGCTTCTCGGCGCAAAGGTTCATCCTGTGGACAGCGGAACGGCAACCCTCAAGGACGCTGTTTCCGAGACGTTCCGTGAGTGGACAAAAAGGATTGATGATACTCACTATGTGCTTGGCTCGGTTATGGGGCCATATCCGTTTCCGCAGCTTGTAAGGGATTTTCAGTCTGTCATAAGCAGGGAAATCAAGCAGCAGGTTATGGAGCGTGAGGGAAGACTTCCCGATGCTGTGCTTGCCTGTGTGGGCGGCGGCTCCAATGCAATGGGAGCATTTTACAACTTTATTGAGGATAAGGGCGTCAGGTTAATCGGCTGCGAGGCAGCAGGACGGGGAATTGATACCTTTGAAACGGCTGCCACCATAAGTACGGGACGGCTTGGAATATTCCACGGCATGAAGTCATATTTTTGTCAGGATGAATATGGACAGATTGCGCCTGTTTACTCAATATCCGCAGGACTTGATTATCCGGGAATCGGACCTGAGCATGCGTATCTTCACGACACGGGAAGGGCAGAGTATGTTGCCGTGACGGATGATGAGGCGGTGGAAGCCTTTGAATACCTTTCAAGAATAGAAGGAATTATCCCTGCCATAGAGAGCGCCCATGCGGTTGCCCATGCCATGAAGCTTGCTAAGACAATGAGTAAGGACAGCATTATGGTAATAAACATTTCAGGACGAGGAGATAAGGATTGCGCTGCAATAGCGCGCTACAGAGGGGAGGATATCCATGAGTAATATAGCAAAGGCATTTGAAAAGGGAAAGGCATTTATTCCGTTTATAACATGCGGTGACCCCGACCTTGAAACAACGGAGAAAATAGTTTGCGCAATGGAGGAGGCGGGAGCTGACCTTATAGAGCTTGGCATACCGTTTTCGGATCCTACGGCGGAGGGCCCTGTCATACAGGAGGCAAACTTAAGGGCATTAAGCGGTAAGGACAGAGTGACTACCGATAAAATTTTTGATATGGTAAGGCGGCTTCGTCTTAAAGTCAAAGTGCCTATGGTATTTATGACATATGCAAATGTTGTCTATTCCTACGGGGCAGAAAAGTTTATAAGCTTCTGTAAGGAAATTGGCATGGACGGACTGATACTTCCCGACATTCCATATGAGGAGAAGGAGGAATTTGACCCCATCTGCAAAAAGTACGGACTTGACCTTGTATCACTGATAGCGCCTACCTCGCATCACAGGATAAAAATGATTGCAGAGACCGCAAGCGGATTTGTGTACTGTGTATCTTCGCTTGGCGTTACGGGAACGAGAACGGAGATTACCACGGATATAGGAGAAATGGTATCGCTCGTGAAGGCTGTAAAGGACATTCCATGCGCTGTGGGCTTCGGCATCAGCACACCTGAGCAGGCAAAAAAAATGGCGCAGCACGCTGACGGAGTTATTGTGGGAAGCGCAATCGTGAAAATAATAGCGGAGCATGGAGAAAACGCCGTGCCGTATGTAAGGGAATATGTCAAGAGCATGAAGGACGCCATAAGGTAGGGGGCTGCCGCATTATGATGCAGGTTCGCAGACTGCTCTCTTGCAGGGGAGTTACATGGAAAGGCGTTTGAAGACGTCGGCACTTAAATTGCCCGTCTGACAATGACTTGTATAGTAACTGAAAACACGCTTTCGCTCGACTCGGACGTAGCGGTACTAAAAATTGCCAGCTTAGGACATTCCTATATAAGAATATCTGGGGCTGGCAATTTAAGTACCGACGTCCTCAAACGGTTTTCAGTTACTATACAGTCATGTCAGATGGGCAATTTTTAGTACCGCTACGTCTGAATCGAGCGAAAGTGTGCTTTTCATGTACCCCACTGCGAGAGAGCAGTCCGTGAGCCTGTGCCTTAATGGGCAACCTTTATTCAGGGGATGAACATTACTGCTCTTTTTTGGAACGGCTTGACATGATTCCGGCAGCTATAAGTATTATACCGATTACAACACTGACTATAAATATTGTCAGCGTGATGTTGGCATCCACTACCTCATAGCCGGCGCCCCATTTTAAGAAATTTGCATCTGATATTCTTATATGGAAACTGCCGTGTAGTACATACTGAACAAAATCATTGGTAAATGTGGTGAATATACCGCATATCAATGTGCATATACCAACCTTTGTAAGAGGATGAACCCTCAGATACCTGATACACAGGAACATAATCCACGGTGCAATAAGTGAAAAGGTTGTTATCGGAAGGGCAATGTCCCAATATGGCGCATAGGAGGTATATATTCCGCATTCAAGTATGAGTATATAAAGCCACGCCGTGTCCCAAAGCATGGTGAGCAGGGCTTTTTTGTTTTGTAAAAATTTTGGCAGCGGTATGTGGCATATGATATATGGCATAAATATAACGGACAATCCAAACAGCGTAGGTATGGACACGATAAAGAACCAGTCTCCCCCTGTGTAAATGCAGCAGGTCATTAAAAGCAGAAGCAGTGATACCGTAAAGGCTGCCATAGTCCAGAGTATGGTATTTCGTCTGACTACCATTGGAACGACGGTAACGGATGCAAATACAAGCAACGAGGTTAAAACGATAAAAAACCAGTCCAGACCATGCCCAATTGCAAGATTGCATATAAGGCACACGATTACGGGTATCATTAATATGGATGCCGTAAATATACCGATGAATGCAGTTCTTTTCATTTCCTTTTTGGAGTGCTTTTTTAAAACACTGTTTTTTTCTGAAATTAAATAATCGTCCACTGAGGTGTTTTGAAGCGTCGTGAGCATAGCCTTGCATGTATCGCAGTCCGCTATATGCTCATCTACGATACTGCGGCTTGTATTACTGCATGCCCTATCCTGATATAGAGGTAACAAATCCTGTATGAGTTCACAATTATATTTTGAATTATTCATAGTCTTTCATCCTTTCCTGAATTTTTAATCTTGCGCGGTGGTAGGTGACCCTTGCCCAGTTTTCCGTTTTACCGAAAATATTTCCTATGTTCATAAACGATAATTCACCGAATATTCTAAGCTGGAATACCTCCTTGTAAGGCTCCTCCATCTGGTGAAGTATCTGATGTATTTTCAGCGCCATATCCTCATTTTCTATTTTGATTTCTATGTCAGCCTTGTCAGATACATGTGCGTCGGGGTCAAGCTCCTGTATTTTTGACTGCTTTCTTAAATAGTCCGTACAGGTGTTTTTGGCAATTGCGCACAGATAGGTAAATTCTCCGGAATTGCCTTTAAAGGTATCTGTTTTCAGGGCTTTAAAGAAAACCTCCTGCGTAATTTCCTCTGCCAAATGGACATTTTTAATGATTGTCATAACATAGGAATAGACCTTCATGTAGTAGGTATTATACAGTTTTTCAAAGTCCATCAGTATGCTCACCACCTTGTAAAATGTCTTTTTTAAGAATATCATGGGTACCTTCGTATGTCCATAAAATAAAAGGGCTTCCATGGTAAATTTGCAGGTCTGCAATTGCTTTGTTACATGGGTTAGACGGATGAAATCCATATTTGTTACAAAAAAAATCAAAAAATAAAACAGCATTTAAAACCCTCCCGATATCTTTGTTTATGAATATGGACCAGTCACGTATTTTCATTCTTTTGGATACTCCTTCTTGAATTTATGATTGTATTGGTCTATATTTAATATAGCTTGCAGATGGAAAAAAATTTATGTATGATATATGCTGTTCAAAATAAAAACAGCATATATATTATGTGAGAACAAGTAAGCGATTGTAAAGCTAAGCTTTGAAAATAATGAGCTTTGCAATTGATTGGTTTTAAAATAAGGAGTGGTGATTGTATGAAGGTTTTGTTAATCAATGGAAGTCCGCATGAAAAGGGTAATACATATGCGGCGTTGCATGAGATGAAAAAAGTATTTGACAGTGAGGGGATTGAAACGCAGATTGTTCATATTGGAAACAAGGACATAAGGGGCTGTATTGCATGCGGTTCCTGTGGAAAAACAGGCAAATGCGTCTTTGATGATGCGGTAAATGAGACGGCGCGGTTGTTTGAGATGGCAGACGGTCTTGTTGTGGGAACTCCTGTGTATTACGCATCTGCAAACGGAACACTGATATCCTATCTGGACAGATTGTTTTACAGCACGCATTTTGACAAAACCATGAAGGTCGGGGCAGCAGTTGCAGCAGCAAGAAGGGGAGGACTTACTGCAACCTACGATGAGCTTAATAAATATTTTGCAATTTGCGGAATGCCAATCGCAACGGGTCAGTATTGGAACGGAATACATGGCGCTTCGGCAGGAGAGGCAAATCAGGATGAGGAAGGCTTGCAGCAGATGAGAACCTTAGCGCATAATATGGCATTTCTTATGAAATCAATCAAGCTTGGAAAAGAGCAGATGGGGCTGCCTGAAAAGGAAACGCCGATACGCACAAATCTGGTAAGACCATAGAATATCTTTTGATTTAAACCATGATTTGATGTATAATCAGCATGTGAGTAAGATATATGAAGGGAATACAACATATGATAAACATTATAAAAATTATATTCCGGAATTTTGGATTTATAGATTTTTTTATTATTGTGCTTTTCGTGGTAAATATTCTGATATTTATAAGTGTTAAGGAAAAGGCGGAGAGTATGCATAATATTCTTTACCCAAAGGATTACAGCAAAAATATGCCTGACAGGGTAAAAAATGACCTCCTGAAAGCGGAGCAGATAGAGGAAAAGAAGTTTGACATAAACGAGCTTTTTTCCCTGCGTGAGCACATGAATTCGCTCTATGCATATTACACCGGCATAACCTCTGTTTTTCCGCTTTTAGGGATGTTTGGCACTGTTGTGTCGCTCATTCCGATGGTGGATAAAATGGGAGAACAGTCAACAGGTCTGTTTTTTACTGCGCTGACGTCAACATTTTGGGGAATACTTTCAGCTATAATATGTAAAATACTGGATGCGGGAATATCACCGACCATTGAGGATGATGAGCTGTATATAGAAACGGTTTATATTCCGGATAAGGCTCACAGGGAGCGTTAGAAAACGAAAAAGAAGATGCCCGTTTGCCGAAGGCAAATGTTGAATGGCTGATGTTCAATTTACGGAGAATATTCACATGAGAAAAAAGAAAAATCTGATATTGGATTTTACCTCTCTTTTGGATGTCATAATGATTTTGCTATTTGTTGTTATATGCAGCATGAGCAATGCGTCCTTAGAGGCAAATGAAAATGCAAAAAAATCACAGGAAAGCCTTGCGGATGCTGAGACGAAGCTGGAGGATATGCAGGATAAGCTTGATACGCTGTCCGCTGACAATGAAGCCTTAAATATGGAGCTTAGCAGTTATAAGATGAACAGCGGCGACCCTGTTTCCGCCGAAGCTTATGAAGCGATACTCGGCAGCACCACAAAGGTTATTATGAAATGCGAGACGGGTATGGACACGGAGACAAATAAACATATGGTGTCCATTGACATTACAATAAAGAATAAGGATGAAACCGCAAGACAGACGACTGCAAAAATTATACATGACTTTGATTTATCGAGGAAGGAACGGGATGAATTTAATGCAAAGCAGATCGGAAGCATTAAGGAGGAGCTTAAAAAATATCTCACCTACTCTGATACGAAGCTTGTATGGGTATTAATTGAATATGATTACAGGGATGAGAATTTTTCCAATGCGGATTTGGAAATAATACATGATGCCGTTGAAATGATTGAAGCGGAACAGGACGTTACCTGTTACATTGAGGAAATGAAAAAATAATAAATAAAAAACGGAAAGGAAGAAAAATGAGTAAAAAGAACAATAACAACGAAATGAATGAAAATGAAAAAACAAAAAAGGAAAAAAAGAAAAAGAAAAGAAAATTTCCACTGCTGCTTTTACTTCTTCTGCTTTTAATAGCTGCCGTTTTATTTTTAGGCAAAGGGGGAGGCTTCGGATTTTGGGGCTCGGACAATAAGGAGACAGAAAAAACAACCGAAGCTGACACAACGGAGGAGCCGGAGGAAAACACAATTACAATTGAGGTAAAACAGGGACAGTATTTTATCAACGGCAAGGAGGTAACCCTTACTGATATTGAACAGATAATCAAAGAAAATGATGCTGAGCATACAAAGTATGTTATGGACGACAATTATGCGGGAACACAAAGCTGGAATGAGTTAAAGGCGCTTTTTTCAAATCATGGAATTACGCCGGTTATGGAAGAATAATTACGTTTCAGCGGGTGTGCTGTGCGGAAAATTATAAGTAATAACAATTATATGGAGGAAGGCAGGTGCAAATATGGTAAAACACATTATTTTATGGAAATTAAATGAAGAACTTCAGGGCGCCCAAAAGGAAGAAGTGCGAATCGGAATAAAGAAAAACCTGGAAGCTTTGTGCGGTAAAATACCCGGGCTTGTAAGCATGAAGATAAATATAAACTCTCTTGCCTCATCAAATGCAGACGTTATGATGGACAGCACATTTGAGGATGAGGAGGCGTTGAAGGCTTATCAGAAGCATCCGGAGCATGTTAAGGTTGCCGATACCTTTGTAAGACCTTATACTGTGGCAAGAAGCTGTATGGATTATGAAATATAATTGTTATCTTGCCGGTATGGAAGAAATTATGATATGAACAGGAAATAAATAAAATGAGTACACATAAGGATGCGGCAGGCGCCGCAAATTATGACAAAATGGTAAATACTCCTGTGGCAAAGCTTGTTACAAGGCTTGCTGTTCCAACCATTATAAGCATGATGGTTACAACAATTTACAGTATGGCAGATACTTATTTTGTGGGAAAGCTTGGAAACAGCGCCAGCGGAGCGGTAGGCGTTCTTTTTGGACTTTTGACAATAAATCAGGCTGTCGGATTTATGTTTGGACATGGAGCAGGAAGCATAGTTGCAAGACGTCTTGGTGAAAAGGATCCTGAAAATGCCACAAAATATACATCTGTAAGCTTTTTTGCTTCACTTCTGGCAGGAGCCTGCGTGACCGTATTTGGTCTTATATTTATAACGCCGCTGATGGAGCTTCTTGGAAGTACGGAAACCATACTGCCGTATGCAAAGGATTACGGAAGATTTATACTCATGGCGGCACCTGTGTCCATGGGGAGCTTTGTACTGAACAATATTTTGAGATATGAAGGAAAAGCCTACCTGTCAATGATAGGTCTTACTATCGGCGGTATTTTAAATATTGTCCTTGACCCTGTATGCATATTTGTTTTTGACCTTGGAATTGCAGGGGCAGGAATATCGACGGCGCTTTCACAATGCATCAGTTTTTTAATATTGCTGAGTATGTTTCTTCGTGGAAAAACACAGAGTAAAATCAGTTTTGCAACCGCATGCGCAAATGTTGGTATGGTTATACTTGTCATGCAAACCGGATTTCCAAGCTTTTTAAGGCAGGGACTTACAAGCATATCTACCATGCTTTTAAACAGCATGGCAGGAAATTATGGCGATGAGGCTGTGTCTGCCATGTCTATTGTAAACAGAATATGCTTCTTTATATTTGCTGTGGGCCTTGGAATCGGACAGGGATTTCAGCCGGTTGCCGCATTCAATTATGGCGCAAGGAAATATGGAAGGGTAAGAAAAGCATTTTATTTCACATGGATAGCGGGAGAGGTTCTGCTTGGCGTTCTTGCCATAATCGGAATTATATTATCAGGAAATCTTGTAGGTATTTTCAGGGATGACAGGCTCGTTATAGAAATCGGTACGGTTGCTTTAAGATATCAGCTTGCAGCCCTTTTTGTCCAGCCCTTTTCCATATGTATATCCATGCTTTTCCAGAGTGTGGGAGAAAACAAAAAAGCAGCGTTTGTATCGCTGTTAAGAAGCGGCGCCTGTTTTATACCGTTGCTTTTATTGTTCAGCAATTTGTTCGACTTATTTGGAATACAGACAGCGCAGCCGGCAGCCGATGTGCTTACATTTTTACTGACGCTGCCAATCGGGGTTTCGTACATGATAAAGCTTAAGCGGCTGGAGCAGGATGCGGAATAGATATGTTGCTTTTTCAGGACTGAAAAGGCAAGGACTGAAAATATGATAATTGTGGACTTTATGTCCGGTTTGCAATATAATATTTCTAAATTTTTAAGGAAAGGAAGCCGGATTATGAACAGCGGTTTTAACCGGCAGGGATATATATGTTAAAAATAGGAAGTCACGTAAGTATGGGCGGAAAAGATATGATGATTGGCTCCGTCAGGGAGGCGCTTAGCTATGGCGCAAACACGTTTATGCTCTATACCGGAGCTCCTCAAAATACGAGGAGAAAGGATGTGTCCGAGCTTAAGGTTTCCGAGGCATGGGAGCTTATGAGGGCAAACGGCATAGATGAATTTGTTGTACATGCCCCTTATATAATCAATCTTGCAAATACCGTTAAGCCTGAAACCTATAAAATTGCCGTGGATTTCCTTGCGCTTGAGCTTGAGCGGACAAAGGCTATGGGGTCGAATGTACTTGTGCTTCATCCCGGCTCCCATGTTGGGGAAGGTGTGCAGGCAGGCATAGCGCAGATTGTAAAGGGGTTAAATGAGGTGCTCACAAAGGACACGGAGGTAAACATTGCCCTTGAAACAATGGCAGGAAAGGGCAGTGAGCTTGGGCGAAGCTTTGAGGAGCTCGCAATGATATATGAAGGCGTTGTTTACAGCGATAAGCTCAGGGTTTGCTTTGATACGTGCCACACAAGTGACGCAGGCTATGACATTATAAATGATTTTGACGGAGTAATGGACAAGTTTGACAAAATTATAGGAAAAAATCAGATTTCCGTATTCCACATAAACGACAGCAAAAATGCGCCCGGCGCAGCGAAGGACAGGCATGAAAATATCGGCTTTGGAAATATCGGCTTTGATGCGCTGCTGAGTATAATTAATTGCAGTGACTTTGAGGATATTCCCAAAATACTTGAAACGCCTTATATAAAGGATTTGCAGGATGCAAAAAAATCCTATGCTCCATATAAGCATGAGATAGAAATGATTCGAAACGGGGTGTTTAATCCTAATTTGATAGATGATATATTAAAGGAAAACGGAGCGCAGGAATAGAAAGCTGAATTATGTAAACAGATGCGAAAGTGAGAGGATTATGGCAAAAGCGCTTGTACCTATCATTGCTTTGATTTTGACGGGAGTTTTTATAAAGAAGATAAAATTTGTATCAGATGAAACTATAGCAGGCATGAAAAATATAGCGTCTAATGTCTTTCTGCCTGTCGTCATTTTTAATGCCCTTGCAACGGCAGATTTTAACAGGGATTCCATGTTTATATTCCTTACGTCTATGTTTGTTCATGCGGCAGGCTTTACAGTGGGCTTTGTAATAAAGAAACTGTACAAAAAACCATATAAGGACTACATTCCGTATATTACCGTTACATTTGAGGGAGGTATGCTTGGCTATGCCCTTGCGCAGGTTTTGGTGGGAGCAGACAAGCTTTATTACATTGCAACCATTGACCTTGGCGGAGCTCTGTTTTCATTTACTGTGTGGATTACCATGCTGGAACGCCTCTGCAATAAAGCTTCCTGTGAAGGAAAGGAAAAGGGGATAATTAGGAGTATTTTAACAACCCCTACGCTGATTGCGGCAGTTCTGGGACTTATATCCGGTCTTACGGGACTTGGAGAGATGATACTGAAATCCGATGCGGGAAAAGTATATGAAAATACAGTGGAAATGTTTTCTGCGCCGCTTACGCCGATTATACTTATAAGCCTTGGGTACGGAATAAGCATATCAAAGGAAAATATAAAGGACGCCCTGCTCATAATTTTTCAGCGTATATGTGTTGTCGGGCTTGCAGTGGCAGTCGGTTTCCTTATTTTTGGAAGTCACATAAGCTTTATGCCTGAGCTTACCGCATCCTTTATTTTATATTTCTGTCTGCCGCCAAGCTTTCTTTTGTCGGTATATGTCAAGGAGGGAAAAAGCAGGGATGTTGTTTCCTGTGTTTTATCCCTGTATATGATTCTGACACTTGCCGTTTTTTGTGTACTTTTGGCAAAGTTTTAGGAATTGCCGTTTTATCTTTGGATATTATAATACTGTTTTTGGCAAAAAAGTCGTGGTATAATATGCGCATAAGCGCGAACGCAGGTCCGCAGAACATTCGGTGGCTGCTTGCAGCCAGACGAATGTTGTCGGACCTATGTGAGTGTAACGAA
>DKZK01000001.1:25839-33242 GCA_002493625.1 Lachnospiraceae bacterium UBA7076
TTGAGGTGAGCGTTTATGCGGAAAACACTATAAATATAATTTGTGTTGCTGACGGTGACATAGTGTTTTTGTGAGCGTTTATGCGGAGTGTAAGCATAACATACGCACCGCAAATAAAATACGAAAGGAATATTTTTCAAATGGACAAGTTAAATCTTATGAAGAAAGCAAATGAGGTCCGTCAGGGCATAATTTCTTCCGTTCATAGCGCAAAGTCCGGACATCCGGGCGGTTCACTTTCAGCGGCGGATATTTTCACTTATTTGTATTTTGAGGAAATGAATGTTAATCCGGAAAATCCGGAGGATGAGGAACGAGACAGATTTGTTCTTTCAAAGGGACATACGGCACCGGGATATTATGCGGCGCTGGCAATCAGGGGCTTTTTTCCTACAGAAGATTTAACTACCTTAAGACATGTTGGCTCGGTTCTTCAGGGACACCCTGACATGAAGCACATTCCGGGCGTGGATATGTCATCAGGCTCACTTGGACAGGGGCTTTCCGTTGCCGTGGGTATGGCGCTTGCCGCAAGAATGAAGGGGAAAACCTACAGAACCTACTGCCTTTGCGGCGATGGAGAGATACAGGAGGGTCAGATTTGGGAGGCTGCAATGTTTGCGGGACACCGCAAGCTTGACAATCTTGTAGTTATAGTGGACAACAATAATCTCCAGATAGACGGAACCGTTGAGGAGGTATGCTCCCCATATCCGATAGATGAGAAGTTTAAGGCATTTGGATTTCATGTTATAACAATAAATGGAAATGATTTTGACGAGATTGACAGAGCATTTCAGGAAGCTAAAAATACAAAGGGCATGCCGACTGCAATTATTGCCAACACGATAAAGGGCAAGGGCGTGTCATTTATGGAAAATCAGGCAGGCTGGCATGGCAAGGCGCCAAATGATGAGCAGTACCGACAGGCGGCAGAGGAGCTTAGAAAGGCAGGTGACGCATTATGTTAGGAGATAAGATAGCAACGAGAGACAGTTATGGTAATGCGTTGGTGGAGCTTGGAAAGGCGCATGACAATATTGTCGTGCTTGATGCAGACCTTGCAGAGGCAACAAAGACGATCAAGTTCAGGGATGTTTTTCCTGACAGACATATAGACTGCGGAATAGCGGAGGCAAATATGACGGGCATAGCGGCAGGTATGTCGACAAGCGGTTTTGTTCCGTTTATGAGTTCATTTGCCATGTTTGCGGCGGGAAGGGCTTTTGAGCAGGTGAGAAATTCAATCGGTTATCCGCACCTGAATGTTAAAATAGGCGCAACCCATGCCGGCATATCCGTAGGCGAGGACGGAGCTACGCATCAGTGCAATGAGGATATTGCCCTTATGAGGACAATACCGGGAATGGTTGTTATCAATCCCTGTGATGATGTGGAGGCACGGGCGGCAGTAAAGGCAGCCTATGAGTATGTGGGTCCCTGCTATCTGCGTTTTGGAAGGCTGGCGCTTCCTGTTATAAATGACGAGGAAACCTACAAATTTGAAATTGGAAAAGGCGTGGAGCTTAAAAAGGGTAAGGATATAACGATTATTGCAACGGGACTTTGTGTGTCAGAGGCGCTTGAGGCTGCAAAGCTGCTTGCGGATGACGGTATTGATGCGCAGGTTATCAATATCCATACAATCAAACCCGTTGATGAGGACATTATTGTTGCGGCTGCAAAGACTACGGGAAGGATATTTACCGTTGAGGAGCATTCCGTAATCGGAGGACTTGGAAGCGCAGTTGCGGAAGTGCTTTCCGAGAAATGTCCTGCAAAGCTCACAAGGCTTGGAATTAAGGATGTGTTTGGCGAGTCGGGTCCTGCTAAGGAGCTTATTCACAAATATAAGCTTGACGCTGAGGGAATTTATGAGCAGATAAAGGCAGAGATGTAATCGTGGAACTATATGGAACAATTTAATATGGCAGTGCCAAGGAAGGATTATCATGAAAAAGATATTGGTTACAGGCGGAACAACATTTGTTAGTAAATATGCTGCGGATTATTTTGTTACTCATGGATATGAAGTTTATGTACTGAATAGAAATTCAAAACCACAGGTTAAAGGGGTAAAACTAATCAAGGGAGACAGACACAATCCGGGAGATATATTAAAAGGCATGCATTTTGATGTTGTGGCAGATGTAACAGCTTATAATGCGCAGGATATTGTTGATTTATATAATGCGTTAGATTCATTTGAACAGTATATCATGATTAGTTCAAGTGCAGTGTATCCGGAGTATGAGGCACAACCATTTCTTGAAGAATCTGAGAAAAATGCAAATGTATTTTGGGGGAAGTATGGAACCGATAAGATTGATGCAGAAAATGCTCTATTGGAGAAAGTTCCCGATGCATATATTTTGAGACCTCCATATTTATATGGACCTATGAATAATGTTTACAGAGAGGCATTTGTGTTTGATTGCGCAAAGGCAGATAGAATGTTTTACCTGCCCAAAGATGGAGAAATGAAGCTGCAATTCTTCCATGTCAGGGATTTGTGCAAGCTGATGGAAGTAATTATTAATAATAAACCATCTGAACATATTCTGAACGTAGGAAACACTGAGGCAGTATCTGTAAAAGATTGGGTCGAGAAGTGTTATGCCTGTTTTGATAAGGTTCCATCGTTTGTGAATGTTTATGATGATATAGAGCAGAGAAATTACTTCAGCTTTTATAACTATGAATATTGCCTGAATGTAGAACGTCAAAATAAAATATATTCAGAAACAATTCCTTTGGAAGATGGATTGAGGGAAGCGGCGAAGTGGTATCTGGCAAATGAAGCAGAGGTAAATAAGAAACCATATTTTGATTACATTGATACAATGTTAGTATAATTTTCATTATTGTAATCACAACAGGATAGAAACACAGTGTCAGGGGCTGGCGCACTATAAATATTTTGGTGTGACAGCCTCTTTTGTGCTTTATGGGAAACAGTGTTTCCTATTGGCACAGTCCTTACGGACGTAAGCTAAGATTCGAACTAAAGCGGCAAATCCGCTTTGTTCCGGAAGAAATGTTATATGAAAAAGCGGGATATATAAGGGAAGGGATAGTATTATGCAGGATGATATTAACAATCAACTGATACAGCGCGCTGTTTTTGACTGGAACAGGATAGACAGACATAGCTGGCTCAGGGATATAGAGGCGCTTGCAGGCTTGGAATGTTTGGAATTTAATAAGCCTGTTACTTTTTTTGTAGGTGAAAACGGAAGCGGCAAATCTACCATGCTGGAGGCGCTTGCAATTGCGGCAGGCTTTAATCCTGAGGGCGGTACAAGAAATTACAGCTTTTCAACTTATGATTCCCATTCTGAATTATGTAATGCAGTCAGACTTGTAAAGGGTGTAAGGACGGCAGGCTGGGGCTATTTTCTGCGGGCAGAGAGCTTTTACAATGTTGCCACACAGGAGGAAGAATATACAAGAGAGGCTCCTGTGCCTTCGGAGGAACTGCATAAAAAGTCCCATGGGGAGAGCTTTCTTTCCATTGCCCAAAAGCATTTTCGGCAGAATGGTTTGTATTTTCTTGATGAGCCTGAGGCAGCTTTGTCGCCCCAGCGGCAGCTTACGCTGCTTATGGAGATTGACCGGTGCGCGAGACAGGAGTCGCAGTTTATTATTGTGACGCATTCCCCCATACTTTTGGGACTTCCGAATGCGGAAATTTTGTCATTTGATAATGGGACGGTTCACTCGTGTGATTATGAGGAAACGGACAGCTATCAGATTACCGAAATGTTTATTAATAACAGGGAGCAGCTTTTAAAGCGGCTGCTAATATAAAAATGCCGCTTATGCTAATGTGCGCCGTAAAAGAGTTTTGCATGAGAAACTCTTTTTGTTTATAGAAGAAGGTATGATAAAAATATATTTACCAAACTTTATTAATAAAAAAAATTATGATATAATAAAAAAAATTTACAAAAACTGCCTTTTTTTTACACAAATTGGACTAAAATCAGTCCCTTAAAATGCAAAATATCCAATAAAATACCTATAAATGGACTTAAATAAGTACATAGGTAGGTGATTTTGTGGAACAGAAAATAAAGCAGGATAAAATACAAATTGGAAAAAATATAAGAAGGCTGAGGCTGGAAAAGAAAATCGGGCAGACTGAGATGGTTGCATTACTGCAAATGGAAAATGTGTCTATGACACGTGAAGCATTTGTGAAGATAGAAAGAGGAATACAACATATCAGCGCAACTCAAATTAGAGGTATAAGAAATGTGTTGGGAACAACATATGATGAATTGCTGAAATAATAAAATTTGAGGAAGTAAGGTTAAAATGGTTTATGTAGGTATTTGCGATGATTTAATTGAACATAGAAAGATGTTAAAGGCTGTATGTGACAGATATTTCGCTGAACACAGATTGAAATATGAAGTTGTATTATTTCAATCGGGAGAGGAAATGCTGACGTATTCAGGTGAACGTCTTATGCTGTTGCTTTTGGACATTGAGATGAAGGGAATTACAGGAATAGATGTAATGCGAAGACTCTTACACAGTGATAAGATATGGAGAATACTTTTTGTGTCAAGCCATGATGAACTTATGATTCAGACATTCGGATTAAAAACCCTGGGCTATTGTTCAAAGCCCATAAGGTATGAAGATATAAGCAAATGGATTGATGTAGCGATTGAGGAAAGCGACTGCAATAAAATTATTCGTTTTGAGGATGGTACGTTAATAAATGTTGATGAAATAATTTATATTGAGTCTGATGGACATTATATTCGAGTGCATACAGTCAACGAACACCCGTTATTTGTTATGGATATATATGAGGCATCAAAGCTTTTGAACAATACGAGTGTAGCCAGAATACATAAATCATACATGGTAAATCTTGCATATATTGATCAATTAACTTCGAAATATGTAAAGCTTCAGGAAAACTACAGCCTGCTTCCCATTGGAAGAAGCTATAAGGATGACATCAGGCAGAGATACCAGACATACATATATGAAATTGCAAAGAGGCGGTCTAAGCTCTAGAACGTGCTGAAGAGGAATAAGGCATGGTTATGTTTTTTGAAATTGGGTATTGCGTTGTAGATATTGTTAATTTTATTTTGGCATACAGATTTATCTTTGGGGAGAAAATAAAAAAGGATGTTGGCAAATATATTTTTTTGTTTTTTGGAATTGTAATTTTACAGTGGGTAAATATCAGCTTTATTGGTATAGAAAAGGGACTTTTAAATTTAATTTATGGCTTTGTCGCAGTATTAATTTTAGGTGAAGGAAAGATAGTAAAAAGGCTAATCATACTTTTTGATTCTTTTGCCGTGACTGCTGTTTTTATTAACTTTTTTAATTATGGCTTCTGTTTTCTGTTTAAAAAAGACCAGCAGGAAATGATAGAAGATCCGGTTTATGGAACAATAATGAACGGTACGTTTCTGATATTTGTAATAATTTATCTTTTAAATAAAAGGATTACGAAAAAAGATTATAACCCTCTGATTGATTTTTCCACTGACCAACAATGTGTATTATCACTGGCATTATTTTGTTGTTTATTTATAATGGGCATGTCACAAGTCTTTTTTAGTTATGCAGATATTCCCTTAAATATTAAGAATTTTTTCTGTATGCTGATGGCCCTGCTCTGTATGTTTTTTATTATTGTGCTTGTGTGGCTTTCCAATTCCATAAGGATGAGAGACACGTATATGCATGAAAGGGAGCTGGCAGATTTAAGGATGCTTGAGCAGGAGAAACGGTTCGGTATCATACAAAATTCAAACGAGGAGATAAGAAAATTTAAGCATGACGTCAAGGGACATATGATTGCGCTTCATAATTATATAATTCAAAAGGATTGTGAAGGGGCAGAGGAATATTTAAATAAAATAGGAGTTAAGCTTGAAACCGACGGAAGCAGGAGCTATACGGGAATTGTAGTGCTGGATGCAATCATTAATAACTACAGGAGGGAAATGGTTTCAAAAAGTATTGAATTTCACTGGGACGGAACATGCAGCCTTTCGGAAACTCACATTGATTTGTTTGATTTATGCACGGTATTTGAAAATATTCTTGTAAATGCAATAGAGGCATGTGAAAAAATTTCTTCAAACAGAATTGTCAGTATTTCCGTACAAATGATAAATAAGAAGTTATGTATTATTGAGAAAAATACAATGAGTGGAAATCTGGTTCTGGATAAGGAGGGGAGACCTGTTACGACAAAGACGGATAAAAAAAATCACGGCTTGGGAACAAAAAATATAAGGGATGTGGTTACGAAACATGACGGAATGATAAAATTCACAGGTGAGGACGGATGGTTTGAGGTGGCATTACATATATAAATAGTTTACATTTTTTAAAAACAGGGATTAAATTGATGAAATTTAATCCCTGTTTTTTAGTTTACTTTGAAGAAAAGTGTCGTTCATGCAAAAAAAGTGTCGTTCATGCAGAGATTGTTGAAAGGTGTTTTTACCTCCGATACCATGAAATTGCAGGCGGTTTGCACTGTGATTTTATAGCAAGGGAGGGAAAAAAATGTCGTTTTTTGATATAAGTTTAAGATGGCTTTTTGCATGGCTTTTGAAGTAAGAAAAAAAATTTAAAGGGCTGTGATAATAATATGTAAAACAAGGTAATTTCACAGCCCTTAGAACAAAGTGCCTTCGGCACTGTAGTTCGCATTTTGGCTTACGTTCGTTAGAACCGTGCCGATAGGAAACTCAGTTTCTATAAAGTAAAAAAAGGAAAAGGTGATGATATGCAACAGGAGCACACAAACATAATTGAATTTAAATCATATGAAGATAGAGGACCGGTTATTATTGCAATGTGGCACTATAATATTGCACGGTTATTTGCAAAGGATATTTTGTTTATATCAAGGGATAAGCATAAAAGCAAGATACATGTTATCGAAGATGCTATACATTATGGCTTTGAAAAAAATCTTTCATGTAAAATGAAATTGAATGAAATGTATAATATTATGAGAGATTATGGCTTTGAATATGCACATAACAGCTATTTGGTGAATCTCAGATATGTTACAAGAAAGACAGCCACGGAATTGGAATTAATTGATGGTACACAGTTGTCAATATCCAGATCAAAGGAAAATTCCTTTACAGACGCCCTGGTAAAGTCAAATAGAAATTTTCCTCAAATAATACAGTAATATAATGACAATAAAAAGTGTATATGGGGCATATTGGTTTACATAAAATGCCCATAGATTACAAATATTGGATTTGAAACTGTAAAAATCAAAAAAATGGGTTTTATTTTTGGTAATTGTGTTGTAGAATGAGGTGTAATGGATAATAAAAAGTTATCCGTTGAATCTATTGATACGAAGAAACAAAGGATAATTCCAGATTATTTTT
>DKZK01000009.1:0-407 GCA_002493625.1 Lachnospiraceae bacterium UBA7076
CCATATACGGAACGGACGGAAATGACACCCTGAATACCGTGGGAAACGTGGCGAACCATGACATAAACGAAACCTTTTATGGAGGAGCGGGAGATGACGTCATCCAGTCAGGAGACGGAAACGACACCGTATACGGAGAGGAAGGAAACGATGAAATTCATGGAGGAAACGGAAATGACATCCTGACAGGAGGAGCCGGGGACGACCTGCTTCGTGGAGAGTCGGGGAATGACACTTATAAGTTTAATAAAGGGGATGGAAATGACATTATATACGACATTGGAATCGGGGATAAGGAGGACAGGATTGTATTCGGAGAGGGGATAAGCCCTGATGACGTAAGAATGAGGATAAACGGAAGTGACATGGTAATAAACTACGGAGAGGGGGACAGCATAAGGGTACAG
>DKZK01000009.1:678-1260 GCA_002493625.1 Lachnospiraceae bacterium UBA7076
AAACGAAACCTTTTATGGAGGAGCTGGGGATGATGACATCCGTTCAGGTGACGGAAACGATATCATATATGGAGAGGAAGGAAACGATGCTCTTTACGGAGGAAACGGAAACGACACCCTGACAGGAGGAGCCGGGGACGACCTGCTTTATGGAGAGACAGGGAATGACACCTATAAGTTTAATAAAGGTGACGGAAACGACACAATATACGATTACGGAATCGGAGATACGGAGGACCGGATCATATTCGGAGAGGGAATAAGCCCTGAAGACGTAAGGATGAGGATAAACGGAAGTGACATGGTAATAGACTACGGAGAGGGAGACAGCATAAGGGTACAGTATGCCTACTGGTACAGTGACGGAAGATGTTTTGTGGAATACATGGAGTTTGTGGACGGAACGGTGTGGGGACCGGAGGAAGTCGGTTCAAGGGCAAACACCATATACGGAACGGAGGAAAACGACACCCTGAACACCGTGGGAAACGTGACGAACCATGACATAAACGAAACCTTTTATGGAGGAGCGGGAGATGACGTCATCCAGTCAGGAGCCGGAAACGACACCGTATACGGAGA
>DKZK01000009.1:1583-1801 GCA_002493625.1 Lachnospiraceae bacterium UBA7076
GAGGAGCCGGGGACGACCTGCTTCACGGAGAGACAGGAAATGACACTTATAAGTTTAATAAAGGGGATGGAAACGACACAATATACGATTACGGGATCGGAAATACAGAGGACAGGATAATATTTGGGGAAGGAATAAGCCCTGAAGACGTGACAATGAGGATAGACGGAAGTGACATGGTAATAGACTACGGGGAGGGGGACAGCATAAGGGTACAG
>DKZK01000009.1:2146-11892 GCA_002493625.1 Lachnospiraceae bacterium UBA7076
ATGTTTTGTAGAATACATGGAGTTCGGGGACGGAACGGTGTGGGGACCGGATGAAATCGGTTCAAGGGCAAACGCCATATACGGAACGGACGGAAACGACACCCTGAACACCGTGGGAAATGTGACGAACCATGACATAAACGAAACCTTTTATGGAGGAGCGGGAGATGATGACATCCGTTCAGGGGATGGAAACGATATCATATATGGAGAGGAAGGAAACGATGAAATTCATGGAGGAAACGGAAACGACACCCTGACAGGAGGAGCCGGGGACGACCTGCTTTATGGAGAGGCAGGGAATGACACCTATAAGTTTAATAAAGGGGACGGAAACGACACAATATACGATTACGGGTTCGGAGATACAGAGGACAGGATAATATTTGGGGAAGGAATAAGCCCTGAAGAAGTGACAATGAGGATAGATGGAAGTGACATGGTAATAGACTACGGGGAGGGAAACAGCATAAGGGTACAGTATGCCTACTGGTACAGTGACGGAAGATGTTTTGTGGAATACATTGGATTTTCCGACGGACTGGTATATGCAATTGATTATACAAATCTGACCTTGCAGCTTTTGACCGGTGAGTAGAAAATAGAATAGGGTTGTCACACAAATATTTGAGGTATAATTGTCAGACTTAAATGAATGTTTATTGATATTCCAACAACAAAATCTTGACAACAATATTTTAAAGGAGTATTGTATAAGCACAATAGTATATCTCTCTTATTCAGAACGGTGGAGTCATAAGGGACTGTGAAGCTGTGGCAACCCCATTTTTATGGAAGGTGCCTTCCTGAGCGGGAATCATATATTTATATGATAATCGAGCAATAAGAGGATTTTAAAAAAGTCCTTCGAGTCCGGTTATTATAACCGGATTTATTTTTTTGAGAGATATAGCAGGGGGCGGTATCATATGTCCGCTCCGATTCTATCAAAAGACATAAAGTCTGAAAAACGGAGGTAAAGTACAAATGGAAAAATTATTATTCACTTCAGAATCAGTAACAGAGGGACATCCTGACAAAATCTGTGACCAGGTATCGGATGCGATACTGGATGCATTGCTTGAACAGGACCCTATGAGCAGAGTAGCATGCGAAACGGCGATAACTACGGGACTTGTGCTTGTTATGGGAGAGATTACCACAAAGGCACAGATTGATATTCAGAGCATAGTAAGGGAAACAATACGGGAAATCGGATATGACAGGGCAAAGTATGGCTTTGACTGTGATACATGCGGTGTTATAACTGCCCTTGACAAGCAATCGGCAGATATAGCAATGGGTGTTGACAAGGCGCTTGAGGCAAGGGAAAATGCCATGAGTGACGAGCAGATAGAGGCAATAGGAGCAGGCGACCAGGGAATGATGTTCGGCTTTGCAACAAATGAGACACCGGAGCTTATGCCATATCCTATCGCGCTTGCTCACAGACTTGCGCTTAAGCTTACAGAGGTCAGAAAAAACGGAACGCTTCCATACTTAAGACCCGACGGAAAGACACAGGTTTCCGTGGAGTATGATGCGAACGGAAAACCGAGCAGACTGGATGCGGTTGTGCTTTCCACACAGCATAGCGAGGATGTCACTCAGGAGCAGATACATGCGGATATTAAAAAGCATGTTTTTGATGCGGTGCTTCCGCAGGACATGGTAGACGAAAATACTAAATTCTTTATAAATCCTACGGGAAGGTTTGTAATCGGCGGACCAAACGGCGACAGCGGACTTACGGGAAGAAAGATTATTGTGGACACCTACGGCGGGTATGCCCGTCACGGCGGCGGTGCATTTTCAGGAAAGGACTGCACGAAGGTTGACCGTTCCGCAGCATATGCAGCAAGATATGTTGCAAAAAATATTGTTGCAGCAGGACTTGCCGAAAAATGCGAAATACAGCTTTCTTATGCAATCGGAGTTGCAAGACCAACCTCCATAATGGTTGATACGTTCGGAACGGGCGTGCTTTCCGATGAGAAGCTTGTTGACATTATAAGGGAAAACTTTGATTTAAGACCGGCAGGCATCATAAAAATGCTTGACCTCAGGAGACCGATATATAAAAAGACGGCAGCATACGGACATTTTGGAAGAACGGATATAGAGCTTCCATGGGAAAAGACGGACGTGGCAGATAAGCTGAGGGAATACAAAGCATAAGTAATTAAGAAAGAGGTGCGCATAATGAAAAATATGTTGAATTTTAAAAACTTTTCTGCCGAGGAGCTTCAGGGCATACTTGACCTTGCTCTTGACATGAAAAAAAATCCTGAAAAATACAGTGAGGCGCTTAAAGGAAAAAAGCTCTATACCCTGTTTGAGAAAACGTCAACGAGAACATTTTTATCCTTTACGACGGGTATTACGGAGCTTGGCGGAACATATTATAACCAGCTCTGGAAGGATTCCAATTTTGTTCTCGGTGAACCTGTAAGCGAAATAAAATATGTATGCAGAAATGTTGACATCATTATGGCACGTCTTGTAAAAAATGAAACCGTGGAGCTGTTTGGCAAAAATGTTACCGTACCGTTTATAAACGGCTGTGACAATTCATACCACCCATGCCAGATACTTGCGGACGCCCTTACAATTATTGAGCGCTTCGGAAGTCTTGACGTCAAGCTTATGTATATCGGGGCAAAAAATAACGTATTTAATTCTCTTGTAGAGTTTTTCTCAAAGATGAAGATAGGAACAATATACGGACTTACGCCCCTTGTCAATGATACTGTCTGCGGCGAGGAGTTCTTTGAGGCTGCCAAGGCTACGGGACACTATGTTGAGCTTGACCCATCCATGTCAATTGAGGAGGCAAAGAGCCACGTAAAGGATATGGACATTGTTTACACGGACACATGGGTGGACATGGAGTTTTTCAACAACCCGGAATATGCAGGAAAAAAGGCGCAGGTAATGGCAAAGATGATGCCGTATCAGTTAAACGACGAATTTTTGGAGGGAAGTAAGGCGATTGTCATGCATGACATGCCTATGCATGAGGGCTTTGAGATTGCGCAGAGCGTAATCGACAAAAATCTTGATGTTATTTTAAATCAGGCAGAAAACAGGAGACATGCTGAGAAGGCGGTTATGGTAACATTACTTAAATAAGCAGGTGACGGTGCTTTAAATGGATGTTTGGATAAATGTATTAGGATTTGTATTTTTCTTAGGCTTTGCCACGGCGGCCTATGTATGTATACTTGCCATTAAAAGGCAGGAAGGGATTGTCATAAAAAGCAGGCTGCATCACAAGTTAAACAAATCGGAGGTCATATATGCAAATGCGGGACTGGTCGTATTTGCGGTGCTTATGTATTTTCACTACTTTGTGTTTGCGCCTGCTGTGCTTGCCTTTGTGCTTTTTATTGTGCTTTCCACCCGTATACAGAGCGGTGTTACGGAGGAGGGGGCGCTTGTTGGAACAACATTTATAGAATGGGAGTTTATGAAAAGCTACAAGCTTGTCGACGACCCTTCCGACAGCAATATCATAATATTAAAAATCAGGGCGAACAGAAGACAGTATATTATGGTGTGCGAGAGAAGGGACCGGTTTGAGATAGCAAAAATATTTGACGCCCATGAAGTAGCTGTGACGCAGACCATAGGTGATTCCGTGACGGAGGAGGCTTCAGGGGAAAATGCTGCGGAGGAGGATGAAGCTGGGGCTTCTGAAAACGACATGACAGGAGACAACGCTGTGACTTCCGAAACTGACATGGTGGCTGCGGTTGCTGCGAAAAAAGCAGTATCCGTAAGACCGATGATTGACGAGGAGGTTTAACTTGACAAGCATGGGACAAGCGTTTATCATTTATACAGTTATATAGTAAGTAGGAGGTGCCCGATGAAACATCTAATTGACCCAACAGATTTAAGCGTGGCGGAGATAAACGACATACTTGATTTGGCACAGGATATAATTGAACATAAGGAAGAATACAGTGAGGTATGTAAGGGAAAAAAACTTGCGACTCTATTTTTTGAACCAAGTACAAGAACCCGTCTCAGCTTTGAGGCTGCAATGATGGAACTAGGGGGTAATGTACTTGGTTTTTCTTCTGCCGATTCCTCATCCGCAGCAAAGGGCGAGAGCGTGGGAGATACCGTAAGGGTTGTGGGCTGTTATGCAGATATAATTGCAATGCGGCATCCCAAGGAGGGCGCTCCGTTGTTTGGCACGACAGTTTCTGCTGTTCCCATAATAAATGCAGGAGACGGCGGGCATAACCATCCGACGCAGACGCTTACCGACCTGCTTACAATAAGGAGAGAAAAGGGACGGCTTGATAATTTTACAATAGGTTTGTGCGGGGACTTGAAATTCGGTAGGACGGTACATTCGCTTATAAAGGCGCTTTCCCGATATGAAAATATAAAATATATCCTCATTTCACCAAAGGAGCTTAAACTTCCCGATTATATAATCACAGAGGTATTTGAAAAGAATAATATAGAATATAGAGAGGTTACCACAATGGAGGAGGTCATGGATGAGCTTGATATAATCTACATGACCCGGGTACAGAAGGAACGATTTTTTAATGAGGCTGACTATGTAAGACTGAAGGATACTTTTATTCTTGATGAGAGCAAGCTCAAAACGGCAAAAAAAGATTTGGCGATTATGCATCCCCTTCCGAGAGTGAATGAAATATCAACCAAGGTTGACGAGGACCCGAGAGCCTGCTATTTCAGACAGGCGGAAAACGGAAAATATGTCAGAATGTCGCTTATGATTAAGCTTTTAAATGAGGCGGGAGCAGGCATTCCCGTTCCGTTTTATGAAAGGTAGGTGCATAATATGAAAATAGACAGCATACAAAACGGAATTGTTTTAGATCACATTACTGCGGGAAAGGCATTGCAGGTATACCGGGATTTGAAGCTTGATAAGCTTGATTGCAGCGTTGCAATCCTGCAAAACGTAAAAAGCAATAAAATGGGCAAGAAGGATATTTTAAAAATTGATAAGGAATATGACCTTAATCTTGATGTTTTAGGATATATTGATCCGGGCATAACGGTAAGCATAATAAAGGATGGGGAGACGATTGAGAAGAAAAAGCTTGCGCTTCCCACAAAGCTTATAAACGTAAAAAAGTGCAGAAATCCGCGTTGTATTACCTCTACGGAGCAGGAAATACCACACATTTTTAAGCTTACGGATGCTGAAAACCGGGTATACAGATGCATTTATTGCGAGGCAGATAAATAGGATTAGGGTTTACATTTTTTCTCAATGTGGTATAATCTATTAGACTATGTAAAATAGGCGTAGAGGTGTGTAATGGAAAAGTATGTTATAAAAGGCGGTAATGCCTTAGAGGGCGAAGTGACCATAGCGGGCGCTAAAAATGCGGCTCTTGGCATTCTGGCTGCAGCCGTACTTACGGATGATGAATGTATTATCGAAAATGTTCCTTATGTTGAGGACACAAAGGTACTTCTTCGGGCAATAGAAGCCATCGGCGCAAAGGTTAAATATATTGACACCCATACCGTTTCAATATGCGGAGGCACAATTGAAAATGATGAGGATTTGTGCGTTACGGGAGAGTACATAAGAAAGATAAGAGCATCCTATTATTTATTGGGAGCCCTGCTTGGAAAATTTAACCGCGCGCAGGTTGCCCTTCCGGGAGGCTGTGAGATCGGACTCAGACCGATTGACCAGCACATAAAGGGATTTGAGGCGCTTGGCGCAAAGGTTTGTATAGATAACGGAGGAAATGTTGTAGCCAAAGCGGAAAGGCTTGTGGGAAGCCATGTATACATGGACGTTGTGACGGTTGGCGCAACCATAAATATCATGCTTGCGGCAGTTCTTGCCGAGGGCAAAACAACAATTGAAAATGCGGCAAAGGAACCGCACATAGTTGACGTTGCCAACTTCCTTAACAGTATGGGCGCCAACATAAAGGGAGCGGGAACGGATGTTATCCGTATAAGAGGCGTACAGAGGCTTAAGGGAACAGAATATTCCATTATACCTGACCAGATTGAGGCAGGCACATTTATGACCATGGCTGTTGCCACAAAGGGCAACATCCTTATTAAAAACGTTATTCCGAAGCATTTGGAGGCTATCACTTCAAAGCTTAATGAGATAGGAGCACATGTAATTGAATATGACGATGCAGTGAGGGTTATGGCAGACGGAAGGCTTAAGCCGACACAGGTAAAAACACTGCCTTACCCCGGATTTCCTACGGATATGCAGCCGCAGATGGTAACGACGCTTGCGCTTTCACAGGGAACAAGCGTTATAACGGAAAGTATATTTGAAAACCGCTTCCGGTATGTGGCTGAGCTTGCGCGTATGGGAGCAAAGATAAAGGTGGAGGGTAATTCCGCAGTTATAACAGGCATGGAAGGATATAAGGGCGCTGATCTTGTTGCGCCGGACCTCAGGGCAGGCGCTGCGCTTGTAATAGCGGCTCTGGCTGCCGAGGGCTTTTCCACTGTGGAGGATATAAAATATATTCTTCGCGGCTATGAAAATTTTGATGAGAAAATAAGAGCGTTAGGCGGAGAAATACAGGTTATAGATTCAGAAAAGGAGCTTATGAAATTTAAGCTCAGAGTAGGATAAATATGGGTTCAAAAGAAGGGGGTATCTAGGAGATGGCAAAAAAACCGTATTACATTACTACAGCTATTGCGTACACGTCAGGAAAGCCTCATATAGGCAACACATATGAGGTTGTCCTTGCGGACAGTATTGCAAGATACAAAAGATTTGTGGGTTATGATGTAAGATTTCAGACGGGAACGGACGAGCATGGACAGAAAATTGAAATCAAGGCGTTTGAAAACTTATCAACTCCAAAGGAATTTGTGGATGATGTGGCAGGACAGATAAAAAGCATATGGGATCTGATGAACACGTCATACGACAAGTTTATAAGAACAACAGATGAGGATCATGAGAAGCAGGTTCAGAAAATCTTTAAAAAGCTTTATGACCAGGGAGATATATACAAGGGAGAGTACGAGGGAATGTACTGTACTCCTTGTGAATCCTTTTTTACGCCGTCACAGCTTGTGGACGGAAAATGTCCTGACTGCGGCAGGGAATGTCAGCCTGCCAAGGAGGAGGCATATTTCTTTAAGCTTAGCAAATATGCGGACAGGCTTATAGAGCACATAAAGGCAAACCCTGATTTTATACAGCCGGAGTCAAGAAAAAATGAAATGATGAACAATTTTCTTTTGCCGGGTCTTCAGGATTTGTGTGTATCAAGGAGCTCCTTTAAGTGGGGCATCCCGGTAGAATTTGATCCGGGACATGTTATCTATGTATGGATAGATGCGCTTTCCAACTATATAACCGGACTTGGATATGATGTTGACGGAGCAAGCAGCGAGCTTTATAAGAGATACTGGCCTGCCGACCTCCATCTTATCGGCAAGGATATACTTAGATTTCACACAATATACTGGCCGATTATGCTTATGGCTCTTGGTTTGCCATTGCCAAAGCAGATTTTCGGACATCCGTGGCTTCTTCAGAGCAACGGCAAGATGAGCAAGTCCCGCGGAAATGTTATCTATGCGGACGACATGGTAGACTTATTCGGAGTAGATGCGGTAAGGTTTTTCCTTCTTCATGAGATGCCGTTTGAAAATGACGGTGTTATTTCGTGGGAGCTTGTAATAGAGAGAATAAATTCAGAGCTTGCCAATACCCTTGGCAATCTTGTAAACAGGACAATTTCCATGTCAAACAAATATTTTGGCGGAATTGTCACAAATACAAACGAGACTGCGCCTGTTGACGAGGAGCTTAAGAATCAGGTGATTGCCACAAGGCTTAAGGTAAATGACTGCATGGAAAAGCTCAGGGTTGCCGATGCAATAACAGAAATTTTTGCGCTTTTCAAGAGATGCAACAAATACATTGATGAGACAACGCCATGGGTACTTGGAAAAGACCCTGCGCAGGCGGACAGGTTAAATACGGTCCTCTACAACCTTGTAGAGAGTATTACGGTAGGAGCTACCCTGCTTGAGCCGTTTATGCCTGAAACTGCCGAGAAGATTTTAAAGCAGTTAAATACTGAAAAGAGAAGGGTTACGGAGCTTGCGTCATTTGGACTTTATCCGTCAGGCAATCAGGTTGCGGCAGAGCCGGAGATGCTCTTTGCAAGAATCGATGCACCGGTTATGCTTGATGAAATTGAGCGGAGGTTCCCTTCCAAGCCTGAGGAGCCGGAGGAGGAAGAAAAGCCAAAGAAGAAGAGCAAGACAAGCGTTGAGATACCTACCGTGGATACAAGGGTTAAGGAAGAAATTACAATAGAAGAATTTGATAGAATGCAGCTTCAGATGGGAGAAATCCTCTCATGTGAGGAGGTACAGAAGTCAAAGAAGCTTCTCTGTTCACAGGTGCAGGTAAACGGAAAGGTTCTCCAGATTGTATCGGGTATAAAGAATTATTATACGCCTGAGGAGATGGTAGGCAAAAAGGTTGTCGTCATTACAAACCTTAAGCCGACAAAGCTTGCAGGTGTGGAGTCTGAGGGTATGCTTCTCTGCGCTGAGGATTTCGAGGGAAATCTTGCATTGCTTACAGCTGAGAAGGACATGCCTGCGGGAGCAATGATAAGCTGATTACAGCAATATGGAGACGGCGCATAACAGCTCTATGTGTGTTATGAAAAGGGGCTGTCGCATTAAGAATTTTTTACGGTATAATATCGAAAAATAATCTTATTGCGACAGCCTCTTTTTTAATAGGAATTGTTTAAAAATAAGGTGTATGAGGTTTATTAAGCATATTTTGTTTCTTATAGTTATGATTTGTCAGTGAGGTAAAGAATGAAATTAGAATTAAGAGAACTGAAAAAGAGAGACTATAAAAAAGTAATTCAATATGCAATTAAGGGAATGCACTTTAATATGTATATTGAAAATAGAGCAGTATTAAATTTATATGGAGTAATATTTTTGGTATTTGGAGCTTTTAAATGCCACACAGGTGTTGAGTGTTTATTATGGAGAACAATTAGCGGGAGTTTTAATTGCAGATATATTCGGGGAGCCAAAATGCTATAAATCATTTTCAAAAGCCGTATATGTTAAGCTTGCAGACCTTGTACAAAATCTTTTTTTCAAAGGAAGCGTCGGCGTATACGATAATGTTAATAAGAATTTATTAGGGGAATATAAAAAGGAAAATACGCCGGATGGCGAAATAAGATTTCTGGCGGCTGATCCTGATTTAAAGGTAAAGGGGATTGGTTCTATGTTGTTGCAGGAATTAGAAAAAAGAGAAAAAGGAAAAGAAGTATATTTATTTACGGATGATCAATGCACGTATCAATTTTACGAGCATAGAGGATTTGATAAAGTTGGCGAGAAAGATATAGTTCTTGAATTGGACAAAAAAGTTCCATTAAAATGTTTATTGTACAGAAAAAAATTTCCGAAAAGGTTTTAAAGGGTTCAATATTATAATAACCGGGGATTTTACAACAACCGGTTATTTGTCCTTTACGCAGATATCCTAACCATGTTATAATAAAGCGTCTGTTTGTATGGAGGAAGCAGATTTCGAAAGGTTAAAAACCTTAGCGCCATGTACCTGAGTGAGCTGTGGCTGCCCGTTGGACGTATAATAGCGGCGGCATATTCTCACATTTCAGGTTGACGAGGTAAAGAGTTATCGAAGTATTCGGCGGATGCTCTTTCGCGCAGCTGAGCGTGTTATGCAAGGT
>DKZK01000009.1:12159-71890 GCA_002493625.1 Lachnospiraceae bacterium UBA7076
CAGCATATGTGCTCCGTTAATCATTTTGAACCATGAAATCTGAATAATATAAGGACGCGCGGCATATGATGTTTTATGGTTTTTATATTTTGGAGTTCAGCAAAGTGTCTTTGATATTGCGATTCGTATTTTAGTAAAAGCTGCAAGCTGTGTCTTTAGGTGATTTTGGAGAATTTTTTATAGAGAAATCTAATTTATGATATATTTTCATATGCCATAAATATCGGACACGTGTGTCTTAAATTAATTGAGAAGGAGAATTGATTATATGTGCGGAATCATTGGTTTTACCGGCAGCAAGCCGGCAAAGGATATAATAATTGACGGATTGGAACAGCTTGAGTACAGGGGCTATGACAGCGCGGGACTTGCGCTTTTGCATGAGGGAAAAATCACCGTAAAAAAACGTACGGGCAAGGTTGCTGAACTCAGGAAGCTTTGCGAGGAGGATGATAACCCTGCAAGCTGCGGAATCGGACATACAAGATGGGCTACCCACGGAGGGGTTACGGATGCAAATGCCCATCCTCACAGATGCGGACAGGTAGTGCTGATACACAACGGAATCATTGAAAATTACAGACAGCTTATAACGGAATACGGGCTTGGCGGAAAGCTTATATCGGAAACCGATACGGAGGTTGTTGCGGCGCTTCTTGATACATTTTACGAGGGCGACCCTGTAAAAGCCATAAAGAAAACCGTGGGTGCCCTTTCCGGCGCATTTGCGCTGTGCATAATGTTTCAGGATATACCGGACACTATATTTTCCATAAGAAATGTAAGCCCTCTTATTGCAACGGCTTCGCCGGAGGGGTCTGTGATTGCGTCAGACCTTACGGCTGTGATTGCATTTTCCAAAGAATATTTTGTAGTGCCTGAATATCATATACTTACGCTCACAAAGGATGGAATTGACGTAAGGGACATGAAAGGAAACGAGGTAAAGCCGGAGATACTTTCAGTAAACTGGGATATAGCCAGTGCCAAGAAAGGAGGCTATCCATTCTTTATGCTGAAGGAAATCTATGAGCAGCCGGACGCAATAAGAAACACTGTTGCGCCGAGGGTAAGCGAAGGGCTGCCGGATTTTTCCACGGATGGTATTGATGATGAGGTGTTGCGTGACTGTAAGAGAATTACCGTGGTTGCATGCGGAACCGCAATGCATGCAGGAATGGCAGGAAAGCACATTATAGAGAATAAGCTCCGCATACCTGTGCAGGTAGAGATAGCGTCGGAATTCAGATACAAAAATCCGATTATTGATAAGGATACGCTCACGATAGTTTTATCCCAGTCGGGAGAAACCATAGATACTCTTGAGGCGTTAAAGCTTGCAAAGAAAAATGGGTCAAGAGTTATATCAATCGTAAATGTAAAGGGCTCAACCATAGCCCGCGAAAGCGACTACGTTCTTTACACACACGCCGGACCGGAGATAGCCGTTGCAAGTACAAAGGCATACACGGTACAGGTATCGGCAATGTACCTTATTGCATGTAAAATGGGAATGGTAAAGGGTATACTGAACGAGGGGGATGCAAAGCATTTTATGACAAAGCTTATAAATGCCCCTAACATTATTGAGGACACCCTTAAAATGGCAAATGACATAAAGAGGATTGCAAATCATATTAAGCTTGCCCCTGACGCCTTTTATATAGGCAGGGGACTTGATTACACCATGAGCCTTGAGGCGGCATTAAAGCTGAAGGAAATTTCCTATGTGCATGCGGAGGCTTATGCGGCAGGAGAGCTTAAGCATGGCACGATTGCGCTCATAACGGAAAATGTTCCCGTAATAGCCCTTGCAACGCAGGAGGATGTATACGGCAAGGTTATATCCAACATAAGAGAGGTAAAGGCGAGAGGTGCATACGTTGTGCTTGTGAGCATGGATGAGGAGGTAAACGACCCGTCGATATGTGATAAGCACATCCGCATACCAAAGCTTGAGCCGGAATTTACCGCCTTTGCAACTGCGGTAATTCTGCAGCTTATCGCATATTACACGTCTGAGGCAAAGGGGCTTGATGTTGATAAGCCGAGAAATCTTGCCAAATCAGTAACGGTGGAATAAGGAATAAAATAATGGGGCTGCGGCACATTGGTTGTATGTGCCGCAGCTTTTTAGTTTATGTATACATTTTTTAGATAACTTCCGTCAGGATAGGAGCAGTTAAAAAAAACAGAATTATGCGTATACAAAAATGCCATTATCTGCAAAAAAAGGTATTTTATACTGCAAAAATCGCCATTTTAATGAAAAATAAAAAATAATATGTTATAATAAAAAAATATTGTAATGCTAATAAAGCATCAGATGTAAACATTTATCAGTGAGACAATTCAAAGTGGGGGGGAGATCATATGCAGCTTGGGGAGATAGACGGGAAAATAATAAATCCGGTAAAACTAAAGGAGCAGTGCGCTCTGATTACACAAAATTATGATTATCAAAATGCGTCGTATATTCTTTTATCAGATCGTGTCAATCTGTTGTGTCAGGAAAGCGGGTTAAAGGGTAACGCTATCACAGGCTTTAAATTTCAGATGAGTAACTATAAGTCAGTTTTTGATGCATTATGCTATGCAAATGAGCTGGATAAACATGATATTAATATGCTTAACGAAATCCTTGATTCCGAACTTGGAAGTGATATTCTGGACGGAACGGAGATATTGTATAATATAAAACAGGCAGAAGCGGATTATGAGAGATATTTATGGCAAAGAGGATACTGGTATTCCGAGTATTTAAATGCTGAGGCATATGAGGTAATATATATTGATTTATGCTATTATACATATAAACATTACGAAAATCTGGCGGATGATGCTGTTGAAGATAAAATGTATTGGGAAAAGCGAGGCGAGCTTTTGCTTGATATAGCTGCAAGGCTGAGTGGGTTGTTTGTAAACGGAAATGAGTTCAGAGACCACGCAAATAAAGGAATAAATCAAATTGCCACGGCTTTTGATGCCGATACAAATACATATACCGAAGGAGATGCTTCATGGAAGGATGAATTGTTGTCTTTTATAGGTGACAGTGTCTATAAGGAAACAGGAGAAATTAACTGGAATCTGGTTAAACAGATTCTTTCGAAAGATGCGGATTTTATTTCTGATACGGAATATATGCTGGCAGCATATGCATATATGAATGCAGATGAGAATGAGATGAATGAATTTTTTATGATGTGCGCAGTTCCTGAAGATGTAGACCGACTTGAGTGGGTAAAATTGTTTAATGCTTATAAAGTAGACAATCTGACTTTTGGCAATAAATGCATATTGACACTTGATTCTACAAAAATAGATGGGATTTGCAGGCAGGCAAATGTTTATCAGACAAATCTGCTTGCCATGCGTCGGTATGGAAATTTGGATGACGCATCGAGCGGTGCTTTAAGGGATGAAAGAGATAATATTATTCAAAGAATAACCGTGGCTCAGACATTGAATGAAATACATTCCTTTTATGGCTCGCGGGATGAAAATGATTTTTTTGATTTTGAGTATTGTAATGAGGACTTTGGCCCTGATGCTGATTTAAGGGTTACATACAATTCCATTATGTATGCCACGGATGCATCTATGGCATCTCTTGAGTCTCATACAATAACGGTTAGCAATACGTTGAGAAGCAGCGCATTAAATTCATTTTTAATTGATATATTGAAGAAAAATGCATTAAAGGAATTAACCTCTTATTCTACAGCTATTGTAGGGGAAAATGTTGGAGGTGAAGCTGTTGATGCTGCCTTGGGAAGTATACCCGGTGGCGGTTTTGCCGTATTCGGATTGGGGCTTGTGGAGGATTTTTATGAAAATGAAAGGAAATACGCATCCGTCAATGATACATTTGAATGTCTTAAAACAGGGGATGTTGCAAATACATTTGACTGCTGTGGGAGCATAGTTTTGTATGATGATGATAAAATGAGTGTTTCTATATATGAAGATATAGATACCGATATACTAACGAAAGCTATTGGTGGTTTAATGGGAAACAGCAATCTGGATTCGAAGTATCTGCTGGAGCATCCGCTGGAAGTATTTCAGGAGTATCATGCTTACTATTTGGAACACGGAGGCAACGAGGTTCATGAACTTATAAAGGGTCTTTCACGTTATTAAAGGAGGTTGAAAATATGAGTGAAGAAAAAAACAAAAAAAATTTCCGCAAGACATCCTTGCTTAAGTATCTGATATTAATCGGAGCCCTGATATTAGTGCTGATTTATATAGTTATACCCCATATAATGGATTTTAGACGGAGAATGAATATAAAAAAGGATTTGGAAAGCGTCTACCCGGGTTATGAGATTGAGATTGACGAAATAAGATGTGATAAGAAGCCTACTTATTATGAGTCGGATTTAAAAGAACGTTCTGATTGGTGGTTTATCAAGGCTTTTCCTGAAGAAGGGTTATATTATTTTTCCTTTCATGCGTCAGAAGATTATCTTTCGAAGTTTGCATATGCAGAAGATTATTTTCTCTTTGCACGAGGATACGCAACAAAAGATGGAACAGTTATTTTTGACACATATGCCGGGTTGTACTATGCTGATGCAAGCGCTTCGTATTTTGAAACCGTTGTAGATTTTGAACATAATTTTCCTGAGCTTGACTATTATATTTCAAAAATAAATGGGAATCCGGACAGATATGTACAGACACATGAATGCACAACCTTTGAGGGGTATCGAAAAGCAAAAGCTACTTACGAATATTCGGATTTATATGTAAGTATTGTTGATGGAAATGTGGAGACCGTTGAAGAAATAAAGAAAATACTTCAGGATGCGGATTTTGATATGTATGTTAATTTTTCATGGAAGTCTGCGAATGCTTCCGGTGAATATTCTTTTGGGGAAAGTTTGGGAAATTATATCCCTTTTAGGGAAATAGAGGATAGAAATTACCATTTAGAAAACGGTGATTAACGTTATTGATTGTGTCAAGTTTTCTATGAAAAATTTGATATGTAGTATGTCTGGTGGCAAAGCCGCCGAGACACATCGTCAGCCCATAGAGTTCTTGATTTACAAAGTAAATCGGAACATATGCCAAAGGCAAATATGGAATGGCTGACGTTCAATAAGGGGAGATTGAAAATATGAGTGAAGAAAAAACAAAAAAAATTTCCGCAGGGCATCCTTGCTTAGATATATTGGAAAGGATAATGAAAGACAAATGGAAGGAGAATAAAAATGAGTGATGAAATTTCTTTGGATGCAGATCTTATTGAGCAGCATTATGAAAGCCTTGTTTCGGGAACAGAGCAGTGCACTGATTCTGTAGTGGTTGTGTATGATGATGAAACGAATATATCGGTCAGGGATAATTCAAAAAGCGCATATGAAAGGGCGGTAAACATGGAAAAGCTTGTTGAAAAATGCATTGACGCTGATGCAGGGCATTTGAAAAAGCTTGGGGAGACTTTTTTTACTATGGATGATAATTTATCAGGAGATATAAATGATTTACTTTCATTTAATTAGGGGGAAAAATGGAAAAGAAAAATGAATGGGAACAGAGGCTTTACGATGCAAAAAATGAACGGGACAGAAGTTATGATTTAAGAAGTGGATTTTCAAGAAACGCTGACGATCTTTGTGAAGATTTGGATGAAAGAATCAGACGAATGGATCAGTATCTTTCTTCCAGAAGCATGTCTGAAAAAGATAAGCTTGAGTATGCTGAAAAAAAGCTGACTGCGCGAAACAGGCGTATGGATTTTGACGACCTGATGGATGATTTAAAAAAACGTATTAATAAGCAATGTGAAGAAGCTGACGATAACGTACGCGAACTCGAGTATATGGTCAGGGAAATGGAAGAAAAAGATGAAGAAACCTAAGTTGTCTTGTCCTTTTCTTACTCCTCTGCGTCCGTATCCGTGGCTGTGCCTCCCTCAACAGCCGTTGCGGTAGAAATCATTGCCGCATCAATTGCCATAAAATCATGGTCGCCGATATAGAAGGTATTACCATCTGTAATAATTGTAGCCGTAATCGTCACAGGCTCCCCGTAAGTCATGTTCATGCAGCCCTCATTTAAAATATCAAGCATACCGGAAGAAAATTCGGTTTCATATTCGTTCATTGTGTAATTGTTATAGGTTCCTTTTGCAACCTCCTGATTAAAATGCTCCACATAGGCAACAACGTCAGGGGAGGTCTGCACAAAAATATTCATGGGATATACCGTCACGTCAACAAAATACTGCGTTCCCGATTTGTACGCCTTTGAAACCTTATAATTTGCCTTGCTGTAAATGTTTTTTGCAAGCTCCACGTACTTCGGGTACATGTCGGGAGCCTCCGAAATTTCTATGCCGTAAAAGGAAAGAATGCTGTCGGCAAGATACTCGGCGTTCGCTTCATAAAGGGCGTCCGCATCCTCCTTGTTTGCGCCTGTGGCTTTTATGTAATCCTCAGTCGCTCCGAGATAGTTAATGGCAATAAGACTCTTGACATAATTCTGATAACGCTTTTCCTCTCTTTTTTCACATCCGGTCAGAGATAAAATTAAAAACAGAGAAAGAAAAAGCACCGTATATTTTTTAAAATTAATTTCTAATGCTGATTTCATAAATGAAAAACCTCCGGCTAAAATAAGAATAATTTTTATGTAGTCATTATCATAAAAGAAATATAACACAAATAAGTAATAAATGCGATATAAAAATATATTATATTTTAGTTACCGTCAAATAAAGAAAAAAATAAGTGCATACTGTCGTTATATGTGGTATAATGTGCGTAAACGCACATTATACTTTGCGGAAGAATATCGCAAATAGCGCACCGTCAATCTGCGATTGACGATATGGCATAATGTTTGCGGACATCGGCATAAGGTGAAAACAGACACGGAGACGTTATTCGGCGTGATATGAAACAGTATTGTGAAAGGGGATTATTATGGAACCACAGTTCAAAACAGCCTCATTTGGCGGATATGATAAAAAAGCAGTTGACGTATATATAGAGGACACAAAATCAAGACATGAAAAAGAGGTATCAGAGCTTAAGGCAAACATTTTAAAGCTCAGCGAGACGGTAAAAAACCTGAATACCATGCGGGAGGTAAATCTTAACGAATCATCAAGCACCATAGATAATCTCAAGAAGGTAAATGATGAGCTGCAGATTGAAATTACACAGCTTAAGAATCAGCTGGAGACCTACAGAACGAGAGAGGACGAATCTGCAAGCCGATATGAGTCTATTTCAAGGACACTTCTTGAGGCAAGGGAAAGTGCAGATATTCTTATAAATGACACAAAAGCAAAATGTGAGCGTCAGCTTGCAGATACACAGGCAGAGTGTGAAAGAATGCAGCGGGAGACAGAGGAATACTGTACGGGTCTTCATAATGAAACGGAAAATGAATGTCAGAGGCTTGCAACGGAGACCACCGCAAATTGTGAGAGAATGCGTGTAGAAACCACGAGCGCATGCCAGGAGATGAAGGACAGCACATATGCAAACTGTGAAGACCTTAGAAGAAGAACAACGGAGGAAACAGATTCATTACGTGCACAGACACAGGAATACTGTGATAATTTGAGAAAGCAGACAGAGGATGAGTGCGAGGAGATTCGCAGTCAGGCAAGGCTTGACGCATACAATGCCCGTATGGCGGTAAAGAGAGAGTGTGAGAATTTAGGAAGCTTCATGACAGAGCTTATTTCGTCTGTGGATAATGTCGTAAAAGCATGTGATCAGACGAAAACGATTGCTGCACAGCAGTTTCCGGATTTATAAAACATGGTTGCCGGTTCAGAAGGTTTAATATGCACATAACGAACCCTTTGTTCTATGTTACAGGCAGTTCGTTATTTGCATATTATACACTGTGAACCGGCAGTTTTCTTTTTATTGATGGAAATGAGAAAAACGCATTATTTTAAAATGTAGTTGTACAACGAACGTCTGGGAAAGCAGAGTTTTACTCACAGCTGTTTATTGATTGTGGGAGGTGTTATTATGGTAGTGGAGAACATTTATCTGAAAAAAGCATTAGCAAAGGTTGGCTGCATTGTAATTGTAAAAACATGCGGGAAGCAGGACAGAAAAAGCAAATTGGAATATATTTCTCCAAATGCATCCACAATAGGTATGAATGTTGAGCTGATCAACAAGGGTCTGAAGCTTACCGAGGACTATATACATCCTGAGGACAGGGAAAAGGTCATAACGACGGTAAAGGAGGCGGCAGGGGCGAAGCTGAAAAGCTATGTTCATGAGCATCGGATGGTTGGAGACGACGGAAGTCTTTTTAGTGTGTCAAATGACATATGTATTACGGAGGAAACGGACGATGCATTTAAGATAGAAATGTACATTATGCCTGTACAAAATAAAAGTGAAGCCGGAGGTAATGTGCCGGAACCAACGTCGCATGACTTTGAAAAAGCAGATTACAGTATTCTGGGTGAAAATAAAATCCTTGAATCCTCCATTAATATGTTTGCTAAGCTTACACAGCTTTATTCCTCATTTGTAAATTTGGAGAGGAGGGTTTTGGTACCTCCTGTAGGACCGGATACAAATCTGGGGGATTTTTATGATTTATTTGAAAAGCCTGCATATAAGGAATATTATAAACTCATTAAACACAATGCGTTATCGAGTGGGGGTCCGGCTATCATGGACAGGGAGGAAGGCGGAATAGGCAAAATAAGCGCCGCTCCGATTTATATTAATGGAGAAGCGGCAGGACTTTGGATTTTAGGCTCATACACAGCGGAAGAAACGGAAAAGTTAAAAAACGTATATAAAATGCAATGGACACTGGCGGGCATGATAGCTGATTATATGGAAAAGGATATGTGCAGCGCTGTCGAAACTGCAAAGGCGAGAGGAGCAGGGGTAAAGCTGAGGGAGGAGCTTGCAAGACAAAATGTAATTAATGAAGCGCTTTCCAAGGTCAACAGTAATCTTATGGATTCCGTGGATAAGGTTATATCAGAGACTATGCGTGACATCGGAGTAAATCTGGATGTTGAAAAGGTGATGCTTTACCTTGCAAAAAAAGAGGATTCGGACAAGTTTGTGCTTAATAATTATTGGGATGCAGGCGGAGATGCGCCTGGAAGGGAGTTCAGGGTTGGTATTCCGGGAAGAAGCTATATCGTACAGAATGAATTTAAAAACGGAAAAGAACATTTTGCTATAGACAGCACCAACATGACCGTAGAATATAAATTGGGGCTCATGCATTACGGAATGAGGGCGATTATTGTTCAGCCTATACTTATGAATGATGAAATGAGGGGTATGCTTTTATTTGCGGAATGTAAATCTGAACGTGTCTGGACCAAGGAGGAGCTTCGGTTTTCAAAGAGCATCACACTTGTAATTCAGAATATGCTGAACAATGCATATGGTGATGACAATGTAAGAAATGTAAATAAAAATCTGATAGATATATATAATACCTTCAAAGTGGGAATATTTGTAAGAGATGCACATACAGGAGAGGTGCTTTTTTCAAATAAGGCAATGGACAAAATGCTGGGGTATGACTTCAAGGGAAGGGACAGCAGGGAACTGATTACGGATTTACATGACCGGTTTGATAACATTTCAGGAATGAGAAAGCCGTTTCTTACAAAAAATAAGGAAACGAGCTGGCGGTGTTATATTCAAAAGCTTGACGCAATCATGGATATAAACGAGATAAAAATGAAGTGGCTCAACGGTCAGCCGGCATCCTTTATTGTGCTTCGAAAGGCAAAAGACGGACAAATTGACGACTGGTGTTAAGTTAAAATAATGAAATGACGATATAATTTGTAACGGGAAAGGAGACGTTATGGCAGGTTCGGATATAGGCATAGATTTGGGAACAGCCAGTATATTAGTTTATGTGAAAGGCAAGGGAGTAGTTTTAAAGGAGCCTTCCGTTGTAGCATATGACAGAGACACAAGTACAATAAAAGCGATTGGAGAAGAAGCAAGGCTTATGCTTGGCAGGACGCCGGGCAACATAGTTGCAATAAGACCTTTGAGGCAGGGAGTTATCTCCGATTATAAAATAACGGAAAAAATGCTTAAATATTTCATAGAAAAAGCAGTAGGAAAAAGCTTTTTCGGCAGAAGACCAAGAATAAGCGTATGTGTTCCTTCAGGCGTTACCGAAGTAGAGAAAAAGGCGGTTGAGGATGCTACCTATCAGGCGGGAGCAAGAGATGTTTATATTATTGAGGAGCCGGTGGCTGCCGCTATCGGTGCAGGGATAGACATTTCAAGACCGTGTGGTAACATGATAGTTGATATAGGCGGCGGAACTACTGACATTGCAGTTATATCCTTAGACGGAATCGTGGTTAATTCCTCCCTCAAGGTGGCAGGAGATGATTTTGATGATGCCATCGTTAGGTTTATGAGAAAGAGGCATAATCTTCTCATAGGTGAAAGAACCGCGGAGGAGATAAAGATAAACATAGGAACCTGTTATAAAAGACCGGAAAATATTACAATGGATATACGTGGGCGTAATCTTGTAACCGGACTTCCGAAAACTGTTACGGTATCCTCGGATGAGACGGAGGAGGCGTTAAGGGAGGTCACCGCACAGATTGTTGATGCAGTTCATTCTGTTCTGGAGCGCACACCGCCGGAGCTTTCGGCGGATATTGCTGACAGGGGAATTGTTCTTACGGGAGGCGGAGCGCTTCTTCACGGCTTGGAGGATCTTATTGAGGAAAATACCGGAATTACAACCATGACTGCGGAGCAGCCGCTTACGGCAGTTGCAATCGGTACAGGAAAATACATTGAATTTTTAAGCGAAAAAAGTTAGGAGAAAAGAAAATGGTAAGAGCTTTGTTTACAGCATGGACAGGAATGCGCAACGAACAGAGGCGTATGGACGTTGTCACAAACAATATGGCAAATGCAGATACAACAGGCTTCAAAAAAATTGATGTAACGGCGCAGTCCTTTGACAGACAGCTTGCCGTAAAAATCAATGATGCTACCGAGGGAGTCAATGTTATCCGCGGTATAGGCGGGATGACGCTTGGCGTTAAAATAGGTGAGACATATTTTGACATGAGCCCGGGTAACTTCAGGGAGACGGGAAGCCAGTACAATTTTGCATTATCAGACAGAGGTTTTTTTACCATCAGCACAACTGACAAGGGTGGAACCGAGCATATACGTTATACGCGTGACGGAGATTTCACTATAACCAGGGACGGTTTTCTTGTAACAAAGGATGGAGATTTTGTGTTAGGTGACGGTGGGAACCGTATTCAGATTCCCGGCGGAAACACAGTTGAGATAAATGTCAATGAGCTTGGAGAGATTTATGTGGGTGAAAATTATGTTTCCACATTACAGGTGGTGGATTTTGATAATTATGACGCCCTCTCAAGCTACGGTGAAAACATGTATGAGCCGGTGGAGGGAGCAAATATCATTGCTTCAAATGCAACGGTAACACAGGGGTATCTGGAGATGTCCAACGTAAACATGGTAACCGAGATGGTTGACCTTATAGCGGTTACAAGGGCATATGAGACAAACCAGAAGATGATACAGACCGTTGACAGGACACTTGACAAAGCTGTCAACGAAATAGGCAGATTATAAATTGGAGGTACATTATTATGATGCGTTCGTTATGGACTGCTGCTTCGGGTATGAGGGCACAGCAGACAAATGTCGACACAATAGCAAACAATCTTGCAAATGTTAATACGATAGGCTACAAAACACAGGAGGCGACCTTTAAATCACTTCTTTACCAAAATCTCCAGTCAACCTCAACAAACAACGCAGGCGAGAATAAGCCTGTAGCTGCAGAGGTAGGACTTGGCACGAGAGTTGCCGCAATTACGGCAGACTTTGATCAGGGCAATCTTACTCCGTCCAACATTCCGTTTGATATGGCTATAGAGGGAGACGGATTCTTTCAGGTGAGAACGGCAACAGGAGAAATACAGTATACAAGAGACGGAAGCTTTAACATTTCCCCTATGGCTACAGGAAATCTTCTTTGCACGTCTGACGGATATCCTGTGCTTGACCAGTTTGGAAACAATATTATACTTCCGTTAAATCAGGTTGCAACAAATGTTCAGGTTTCCCAGCAGGGTGTAATCGGCTTTCCGGGTGAAGACGGAAATATCGTTCCGCTGATGGGTACAAATGCATTGGGAGTACAGTATCAGGTAATGTTCGGACTTGTACAGTTCAACAATCCGGCAGGACTTGGCAAGGAGGGCGGCAATAACTATTCGGCAACGGTAGCCTCCGGCAATCCGGTACCGGAGGGAACGGGAAATGCAGCTCCGAGCATGGTACATCAGAAATACATAGAAGCGTCAAATGTTAATGTTGCAGATGAAATTGTAAATCTTATCGTGGCGCAGAGAGCGTACGAAATGAACTCAAAGGCAATACAGGCATCCGATGAAATGATGCAGCAGGCTAATAACTTGCGAGGCTAAAGCAATGCATGCTTCGTGTAACAGGCATATGAGAGCGTAAGCTCGCAAATATGTCTGTTATACGAAGCATATAGTGCGCAGCACGACACCGAGCCGACAGGCGAGGTGGCGCATTGCTTTAGATGATGCAAAATAAGGATGACAAACATAAGAGGGAGCTTGCTCACGAATATGTTTGTCAGACGAAGAATATAGTGCGCAGCACGACACCGAGCCGACAGGCGAGGTGGCATTGCTTTAGTCAATGCATACGTTAAGTGGCATTGCTTTAGGTAATGCATACTTTAGTCAAATATTAAAGGAGGACCCAATATGGATATGTCTATAAGCGGCGGCGTAAACGGTTCGGATTACGCATCAGTTATACAGCAAACGCAAGGCTCAGCGCTTGAAAATAAATTGAACAACAGCAAGGATAAAATGACAGATGTGGAGGCTATGGCGGCATGTAAGGAATTTGAGGCATACATGCTTGAACAGGTATATAAATCCATGGAAAAAACCGTTATGAAGGCGGATAAAAAGGAAAACCTTTATGAGGATTATTTTGGTGACATGATGATTCAGGAATACTCCAAAATTGCTGTGGATCAGGGCGGCATAGGACTTGCAGAGTATCTTTATGAATCCATGAAAAACAACAATCAGATAAGAATAACCGGTGAGTAGTGATATGACGCGAGAAGGCTACATAGAAAAAATGATATACAAAAACGAAGAAAACGGCTATGCCGTTTTTTCCGTTGAAGGAAAAGACGGAGAAGAAATATTCGTTGGAAATATATTTGGCGTGGGGGAAGGACTTTATATAATCGCCGAAGGGGATTATGTAAACCACCCTCAATACGACGTACAATTTAAATTTACATCATGCGAGATAAAAATGCCGGAGGATACAATTGGCATAGAAAGGTATCTCGGTTCAGGCATCATCAAAGGAATCGGTCAGGTTCTTGCAAAAAAAATAGTCAAAAAATTCAAATCCGAAACATTAACGATAATTGAAAATGAGCCCGAAAGGCTGGCGGAAATAAGCGGAATTTCCGAGCGTAAGGCAAGAGCCATAGCTGCGTCCTACGCCGAAAAAAAAGAATTTCAGGAAGTGGTTATATTCCTGTCCCGGTATGGCATTTCCGTCAATATGGCAATGAAGATATACGGGGAATACGGCGACAGGGTATACGAAATTATAAAGGATAATCCGTATAAAATAGCGGAGGACATATCGGGAATCGGCTTTAAAATAGCCGATGAAATTGCAAGGAAAATGGGAATAAATCCGGACTCCGAATACAGATTAAGGTCCGTGCTTATATATGTTCTTACAATGGCTGTGGGGGAGGGACATATGTATCTGCCAAAGGAGATACTGATAAAGAAGTCCGTTGAGCTTATAAGAGGCACATCTGACAATGAATACGGGCAAAGCTACGGATATGCGGAATATGAAAGCGCAGACAGTGTAAGCTCCGTTTATGAGCAGTATGTGGAACGGCTTGAGGAGCAGCTTATGGAGCTCTCCATAGAAAGTAAATGTATTATAAAGGAGCATGAGGGAGAGGTTATCGTTTACAGCGCCGTAAATTATTTCACGGAGCTTAATATAGCAAAGCAGCTTACGGATTTGCAATTAAGATATGAAATGCCGGAAAATGAGCTTGAGGCTGCCATAGGCGCCATAGAAAAGGATGAGGATTTTGTTCTGGATGAGCAGCAGCGAAAAGCGGTAAGAGCTGCCATAACTGCCGGAGTTGCTGTGGTTACGGGAGGTCCGGGTACGGGAAAAACAACAATTATAGATACAATCATTAAATATTTTACCGCTCAGGGTATGGTGGTAAAGCTATGCGCTCCTACGGGACGTGCGGCAAAAAGAATGACGGAACAGACAGGCTGGCCGGCGCAGACCATACACAGACTGCTGGAATTTTCGGGAGTGCCCTCCGATGAGCGGGGCAATCAGGCGTTAAAGTTCGGCAGAAATGCAGATAATCCCTTGGAATGTGACGCTGTAATCGTAGATGAAATGTCCATGGTTGACTGTTTTATTTTCAATTCGCTTCTTCAGGCTGTCGTATATGGCACAAGGCTTGTTCTGGTGGGAGATATAAACCAGCTTCCCTCCGTAGGGCCGGGAAATGTTTTGAAGGACATAATTGCCTCCGACTGCTTCCCTGTTTCGGTGCTTACAAAAATATACCGTCAGGAGGACGGCAGCGATATTATAATGAACGCCCATAAAATAAACAGGGGTGAGCATCTGGAGATAATGAACAAAAGCAAGGATTTCTTTTTTATACCGAGAAATAATTCCGCTGCCGTAATTTCGGAGGTTAAGGAGCTTATACTTAATAACCTTCCCAATTATCTTTCCATAAATCCTCTGGATATACAGGTGCTTACGCCCATGCGCAAATATGACGTGGGAGTTGAAAGCTTAAACAAAAGCCTTCAGAGCCTTCTCAACCCTTCCGGCAGTGAAAAGTCGGAAAAGGAGAAAAATGAAATTATCTTCAGGGAAGGCGACAAGGTGATGCAGATAAAAAACAATTACAGACGGGAATGGAAAATTTATTCGGACGCCGGAAAGGCGAAAAACGGACAAGGCTATGTAGTTGACGAGGGCGTAGGCATTTTCAACGGCGACATGGGAATCATAGAGGAAATAAGCCACTATGACGAGGAACTGAAGGTGCTGTTTGACGATGGCAGAATGGCGGTATATACATTTGCCAATCTTGATGAATTAGAGCATGCGTTTGCGGTTACAATACACAAATCCCAGGGAAGCGAATATCCTGCCGTTATAGTGCCGCTGCTTGCGGGAACAAAAAAGCTTTTAAACAGAAATCTCCTGTATACGGCAATTACAAGGGCGAAAAGAATGGTTGTCATAGTGGGAAATATCGGACTTGTAAATCAGATGATTGATAACATGGAGGAGCAGAAAAGGTATACGACGCTTGCCGACAGAATACAGGAGCTGTATTAGGCGTTTGCGAAACTCCTTTTTTCGGCAACGTCCGTTGTTCAATATAGACAAATCAACGCATAGCACGCTTTCGCTGCTTGTCGCACGTAGCGGTACATAAGACTGCAAAATACGCAGTCTAAGTACCGACGGCTCCAAAGCACTATGCTTATGATATTGTCTATATTTCACAACTAGGTTTTGAAAATAAAGAGTTTTGCAATTGCCTATATCAGTTATATGAAGGGAGGAATGTGATTGATACACATGGTAAAAGCCGTAACGGAGAAAGTTCTGAACATGATATATCCCCCTGCCTGCGCCCTGTGCGGTGATTTGCTTGGGAAAGCTGAGAGGTATATATGCGCAGCCTGTGAGGTGCCGCTGCCGCGTGTGACCGAGCCTGCCTGCTTTAAGTGCGGCAAGGAAATCTCAGATAATGAGGCTGAGATCTGCGAGGATTGTTCAAGGTATACAAGAAGCTATGTGAGGGGCTTTCCTGCAATGAATTATGATGAAGCATTTAAGGAAAGCATAGCGGCATTCAAATATCATGGGAAACGGGATTACGGAAAATATTTTGCCTACGAAATTGCAAGAAGCAGGGGCAGGGATATAGCAGAGATAAATCCTGAGGCTCTTATTCCCATTCCCCTGCATAAAAAGAAGCTTCAGAAAAGAGGATATAATCAGGCGGAGGTTATTGCAAGAGAGCTGGGAAGAAGACTTGATATACCTGTGGATGACAAAATTCTGATAAGAACCGTCAATACACTTCCACAAAAAAGGTTAAATGGCACTGAGAGACAGAATAATTTAAAAAAAGCTTTTCATTCTAAGGAAAAGCGTGTAAAATATAATAAAATAATGCTGGTAGACGATATATATACTACAGGAACTACCGTGGAAGCGTGTACAAAAGTATTGCATGATGCCGGGGTAAAAGATATCTACTACACAAGCATATGCATAGGAAGGGGATGTTAGAAATGGAACTTAGAAATTGCAGAACCTGTAAAAGACTATTTAACTACATGGGTGGAGACCCTATTTGCCCGAAATGTAACGAAGCACTTGAAGAAAAATTTCAGGAAGTAAAAAAATATATATATGATAATCCCGGTCAGTCAGCGCCTCAGGTTGCTGAGGAATGCGAGGTGTCGCTGAAACAGCTTAAAAAATGGGTGCGTGAGGAGCGGCTTTCCTTTACGGATGATTCGCTTGTGGGACTTGAGTGCGAGAAATGCGGCAAGATGATACACAGTGGAAGATTTTGCAGTAATTGTTCAAGCGGACTTGCAAACTCCATGAACGCTGCATTTAAAAAACCGCAGGTAACCTCGGTCAAAAAACCGCAAACCTCCGCCACCGGTAAAATGAGATTTCTGGAGTAGGCAGGAAACTGTCGCCTGAAGGAACGCGCTTTCTTGCGGAGGTGCAAAAAATTGTTGGTCAGACAGGCTGCATATTAACTGAAAATCGTTTGAGGACGTCGGTGCTTAAATGGGACTGTCACATTAAGGGGATTTAAGGTGTAATATAAAAAATATTTGAGGACGTTGGCATCTGAGCCGGACTCCGGATGTATATATAGCAGGAAAAACGTTAAGCGAAAGCGTGTTTTTCCTGCTATATATACATCCGGAGTCCGGCTCTTAGTACCATTACGTCTTCAAACTTTTTCCCGTTTAAGTATTATGTTATTTCCAAAACAACCGATAAAATAATTGAACGAATATTTTTCAAGGAGGGATTATTATGCGAATTGGTACTTATAACATGGTCAGCCAGATATATGGAAACAGTCCGGCAAAGAAATCAAATACAGCAAATGGTACCAGCTATGCAAACTTCAAGGATGAAGTATCTTTTTCCGCTACAGGTAAAGATATGCAGGTGGCTAAAAACGCTCTTGCGGCTGCGCCTGATGTAAGGGAAGCACGTGTAAACGATATTAAGTCAAGACTTGAGAACGGTACTTACGAAGTCAGCGTTGAAGATTTTGCTGCGAAGCTTATGGATGCATTTTCTGCAAAGATATTTTAGGCAGACAGTACATTAGGAGATTATTTATGGCAAGCTTGATTGAGAATTTGATAACCGAGATGAACGAGGAATATGCAGTGTATGAGAAGCTCCTTACAACGTCACAGGAGAAGACATCTGCCATAGTTTCCAACAATTTGGACAGACTGCGGGAGGTTACCGACAGGGAACAGCTTTTGGTTGATACAATTACCGGTATATCAGTAAAAAGACATGAAACTATGGATAACATTGCTGTTGTTCTCAACATGAAAAAGGATGAGCTTAAGATAATTGACATTGTTAATTTTCTTGAGTCGCAGCCGGAGTTCCGAGAACCTCTGGCACGTATAAACGAGAAGCTTTCCAAGCTTGCAAGGAGACTTAAGGAGGTTAATATGCACAATCAGAATCTCCTTCAGGAATCTCTTTCTATGTTGGAATACAACATTAATTTGTTGCAGAATCTTAACAGAGCGCCGGAGACGGCGGAATATTCAAAGGATATGTTTAAGGGTCATGACGGATACGCCGGAGCAGGCGAAGCAGCAGGTAAATTTGATGCAAAACAGTAGGAAAGGATAAGCTTATGGCTGGAACAATGGGAAGGTTGACAGTTGGCGTTTCGGGCTTACAGACAAGTCAGTATTCGATTAATACTACAGCTCACAACCTTATGAACACACAAACAAATGGATATAGCAGACAGCAGGTTGTACTCACTGACCTTATGTACAACAAGGTCGCAAGAGATAACGGGCGAAACTACAAGGCAGGAATCGGCGTTGTTACCGCAGAGCTTAAACAGGCGAGAGATAATTTTGCGGATGTGTCATACAGAGAGGAGTACGGACGCTTAAATTACTATAAGGCGCAGTACGAAACTGTTGAAGAGGTAGAGAACTATTTTAGCGAGACAGAGGGTGAAGATTTTAATACTACTCTGGATTCTTTTTGGAAGGCACTTCAGGAGCTGCAAAAGGAAACAAACAGCATTGTAACAAGAAGTTCATTTATATCTACGGCTCAGTCTTTTTTAGACCGCGTTCAGGGTATAAGAAGAGGCCTCGTCAATTATCAGAGAAACTTAAACGGCGAGATACAGAAGCATGTTGATAAAATAAATAAATTATCAAAAACGATATTGGAATTGAATGGTGACATTCTCATGGCGGAGGCGTCCGGCATAGAGAATGCTAATGATTATAGAGATGCCAGAAATATGGCTATAGACGAGCTTTCGGGCATAGTGAGTACAGAAATTGTACCAAATAAGGACGGCACGGTTGAGGTTTACATAGAAGGAAGAATCCTTGTTACGGGAGGAAAAGCATATCAGCTTGCCTCCATGAAAATAATAGACAATGAAAAATATGAGCAGCAGTTTGACTTTACAGGGGACGCTGCTGATTTTGAGATGCCTGTATGGGCAGATGATGAAGCTCCGCTGTTTGATATTAAAAAGCTTCCGTCCACAGAGACGGACACGGACGTGGGAGCGCTTAAGGGTCTGCTTATGTCAAGAGGATATTTTATAAGCAATTATACGGATATGCCGACTAAGCCGGTTAAGCCTCTTGCTTCTGACTTTGCAAATGATGCGGACTATCAGGCGGCTCTTACGGATTATGAGACGGCTTCCAATCAATATGCGCAGGAGGTCGAATATTATAACACATACGTGGAGCCATACACGATTACAAATTTAAGTGCGCAGTTTGACACTCTTGTGCATGCCATTATGTCAGGCATGAATGATGTTTTATGCCCGAATAAGGAGGTTACCCTTGCGGACGGCAGCACAATCAAGATATTGGATGAGAAAGCAGCCGGTATCGGTATGGGAAACGGAAATGAATATGCAGGAACAGAGTTATTTGTAAGAGGATCGATGCCGAGATATACAACACAGACGATAACTCTTGCAGACGGCACTACGATGCAGGCGCAGGTTTACAATGAGGAAAACCCTGATGATTACTATTCGCTGTATTCCATAGGCACGGTTACGGTAAATGAAGAGCTTGCCCAGAATCCGTCGCTCCTTCCGTTGTCACGTGTTTCCGGTGAGGAGGCACAGACTGTAGCCGACAAGCTTATTGATTTGTGGAACAGCAAGTTTGCGCCGGTGAGCCCGAATTCCTCTGTGGATTGTAATTTCAAGGACTTTTATGCAGGAATGATTGACGATCTGGGAGACAGAGGCTTTATGTACAACGGCATGGTGGAGACCCAACAGCAGACCGTTGTCGATATTGATATATACAGACAGGAGGTTGCAGGCGTATCCTCCGATGAGGAGCTTTCAAATCTGATAAGATTTCAGCACGCATACAATGCTGCGTCAAGATATATCAACACCGTTTCGGAAATGATAGAGCATCTTATAGAACGGCTTGGCGCTTAAGGTTTTGGAACAAAAAAGAGAAAAGGAGTGGTTACATGCCATCAACATTTTTAGGACTAAATACAGGATTATCGGGACTTAATTATTTTCAGTCGGCACTGAATACAACCTCGCACAATATATCCAATGCAGATACAAAGGGGTACAGCAGACAGCAGATTGTAGCTACTGCTTCAGACCCTATCAGATATAAACGTACATACGGAATGATGGGCACGGGAGTAAAGGGAGTGTCCATTGACAGGCAGAGAGAGGTTTTCTACGATAATAAATACTGGCAGGCAAGCAGCAAATGCAGTCAGTATGAGGCACAGCATGACAGCCTTTCCAATCTTCAGATGTACATGGATGAGATTGGAAGCGAATCGGGATATACAAAATGGATTTCACAGATATCCAATGCGCTTCAGGACATAGCGGACAGACCTGAGGATTATACCACAAGAATTTCTTATGCTCTTGTAACAGACGGTTTTACGGACGTTGTAAATGAGCTTTCAACCAGTTTTCAAAATGAGCAGAAATCATTAAATGACCAGATTGAGCTTGTGGTCAGTGACATTAATACGCTCTCAAAGCAGATATATGAGCTTACAAAGCAGATAATAAACGTGGAGCTTAAGGGCGGCTCTGCAAATGACCTGAGAGATATGAGGGATTTATGCATAGACAGACTTTCCGAATACTGTACGGTTGAGGTAAATGAGCGCTCCATTATGTACGGAAACGGAGTTGAATCGGTTCCTGCCAATGCAACGACTATGTCCGTATACTTAAATGGTGAGCTTCTGGTTGACGAGATGGGATATAAGGAGCTTATGGTAACTCCGAGACGTGAAAAAATAAATCAGAATGACGTTGACGGACTTGTGGATATATATTGGAAGTGCGCAGACGGAACGGCAGGCGAGGAGTTTTACACTGCAAGATATAACGGAAAGCTTACGGGACTTCTCAATGTGAGAGACGGAAACAACGGCGAAGTATTTTCAGGAACCGTAACCTCCGTCAGTGAAAATCCGCCGTCCGCAAAGGTAGAGCTGGAGAGACCAATACATGTAGATAAATTAAACATACCGGAACAGGGGACAATCACATTGAACGGACGTGATTACCTCTATGACGGCTGGACGGCAGAATATGATGCCGATGGAAAGCTCAACAATTTCGAATTTCTTAACATGACAATGATAAATGAAAATGATGTTGAGGTGGCTGCAAAATTTCCTCTGAATATGGCAGGTCGTACGGCTAAGATTGGCGAGAGCAACATGGTAAAGGGTATACCGTATTATCAGGCAAGACTGAATGAGTTTGTAAGAACCCTTTCAAAATACATGAACGATATAACAACGTCAGGAGTAGATGAGAATGGCGAGCCGGGTCTTGATATGTTTACTGCACTGCAGGCAACCGGAGGCGACTATGTATTGAAGGGAACGATGCAGGGAACCGGCAGCATAACGTCAGCGGCATCAAGCTATTATAAGCTGACGGGATTGAACTGGGAGCTCAACAGCAGTTGGAAGACGGACCCTTCAAAGGTGGTTGTTTCCTATGACAGGGATGTTGAGCAGGGCAATGTGGCTGCAAAGCCTATCATAGACAGAATCATGTATGGAATGACAGATCAGACCATGTTCCAGCAGGGAAGTCTGTCACAGTATTTGCAGGCTATGACGACGAACCTTGCAGTTGATATTAAAAAGATGGAAGTATTTACGGCAAATCAGGATGATATAAAATACACCATAGACACACAGAGAAAGTCAATATCCGGAGTAGACGAGAACGAGGAGGCATCCGACCTTGTAAAGTTTGAGAATCTTTACAACCTTGCCTCAAAGGTCATATCAGTTTTAAATGAAGTATATGATAAGCTTATAAATGAAACAGGTATTTAATCTGTCCGGTGACGAGGTCGCCGGGATCTAATATATGTAGTAACGAAGTCACAGGACTTGAAGGAGGTAACCGGAAATGAGAATAACGAATCAGATTGTATCAGGTAATTCACTTAGAAATATGCAGAAAAGCATGCAGCAGGTAAATAAGAGAACCCAGCAGCTCACAACAGGAAAAAAGATTTCCAGAGCTTCCGAGGATCCTGTTATAGCAATAAGGGCGCTTAAGCTCAGAACTACCGTAACCCAGCTTGAGCAGTACAAGGGCAAGAATATACCGGATGCTACATCATGGTATAAGATAACACAGACCTCCCTTGATAATATAACAGGAAAAATTAAGGGAATAAATGATTACTGTGTTCAGGGCTCCACAGATTCCTTCAGCACCTCGGACAGAAGCGCAATTATTGATGGCTTAAAGCAGCTTCGCGATATGATATTTGCAGAGGGTAATGCAACCTATGCGGGAAGATATATTTTTTCGGGCTACAAGACTGACAGAAGTTTAGTGTTTGTATCCACGGAGGATAACACAAAGTATTCATACGATATAACGCAGCATTTTACGGCAGACGATCTGGACACGAAAAACACTGTGTGGGATGAGATTGATTACACAAAGCTGGACGGATACCTTGACGGCACGGACACTTACGAGCAGCCGAATCCTGAAACCGTGTACAGGCTTAACCTTGGATATGACCGCATAGAACAGTTCAACAATGACGGCGCCAATGTACTTTCACTTAAGGCAAAGGATGCGGCGGGAGCTGACATTGATTTATCAGCTTTTACAATATCGGTAAAAGAGACGGATGACGTTGACACATATTATGAGGTGGGACCGGATGATATAAACATTGTAAAGGAAACAGGAGAAATCATTTTTGGCGAAAATGTATATAATACGTTAAAGACAGCGGATGATATAGAGGTAACATATTCAAGAAAGGATTTCAGGAAGGACGAACTGAGACCGGAGCATTTCTTTGACTGTATTCAGTACACGGAACAGCCGGACGGTACGATAAAGACCGTGCAGTATGAGCAGCCACCGGAGGGTCAGGCGATATACTATGAGGTAAACTTTAATCAGAGCGTTCAGGTAAATACCGAGGGCAATAAGATTATAAACCCTAAGGTTGGCAATGACATAAACGACCTTATATATGCGCTTCAGGATATGGAACAGGCGGAGAAGGCAGAAACCCAGCTCAAGGCCATGCTTCAGGACCCGCAGTATGCAAATGACGATGCGGCAGTAAACAGGATTAATCAGATGCTATCTGACCTTGATGTCGAGCTTGCGGTTAAGAAGGAAAACATGCAGAAGAAGTTTTCACAGAACATCAAGAACTTCCAGGATTACATGGATCAGATTACGGCGGTTCAGTCAGACTTGGGAAGCCGTATGACGAAGCTTTCCATGATTGAGGTAAGGGTCAAGGAACAGTATGCATCCTTCAAGGAGCTTAAGAGCACCAATGAGGATGTGGAAACAGATTCGGCAATCATTGACTTTAACGAGGCGGGTCTTGTGTATGAATCAGCGCTTGCGGCAACAAGTAACATTATGAGAAAGACTTTGCTTGACTATATTTAAAAAATTGTTCATAATGTATCCTAAGGAGGGGCTCACGAAGTGGGAGGATTCCTTAGGATAGAAGATTAAAAAGAGTATTGCTTAGAAAGGGAAGGTGCATACATGAGGGCGGAAACAAAATTTTTTGGAACGATAGATATTGAGGATGATAAGATAATCCATTTTCCAAACGGAATAATTGGTTTTGAAAATCTTAAAAACTTTGCCTTAATATATGATTCGGAGCAGGAGGAACGCTCGAATATAAGCTGGCTGCAGTCCATGGATGAGCCGCTTATGGTGCTTCCTGTCATAAATCCGATGGATATAACGGAAAGCTACACGCCTCTTATAGAGGATGAGCTTATGAAAAATATCGGTGATCCGGCAGATGCGGATGTACTTATACTTGTTTCCATGTCCATTCCGTCAGACCTCACAAAGATGACTGCAAACCTCAAGGGACCGTTTATCATAAATACGGTTGACCGTAAAGCCATGCAGGTTATAGTTGAGAATGCAGACTATGATGTAAAGTATAACGTGTATGACGCTATTGAGAGACTGAAGGCAAGGGAGGGTGAGTAATATGCTGGCACTTTCAAGAAAACAGGGCGAATCAATTATAATCGGAGGCAATATAGAACTCACAATCCTTGAGGTAAAGGGTGAGCAGGTTAAGATTGGGATATCCGCGCCAAAGAGTGTTCCTGTATACAGAAAAGAGATTTATTTGCAGATTCAGGAGGAAAACAGACAGGCTGCTGCAAATATTGACATAGAAAGCTTGAAGAAATTATTTTAAAGGTGTAAACTATTGGTATCGACTTGACGATACACTAAATAGAGTATAAGCATTTAGCGTCGATATTTTACTCGGACGCTTTTTGCTTTTCGTAACAATTAATGTTTTTAAATCACATGGAGGTGTATGAACATGGCAAGAATTGAAGGAATTGGTGGTGGCAGTATGGCAAATGCTGTAAACACACCAAAAAGCAGACCGCAGAATACGGATATTCGCGTGTCTGACACAGTACCAAAGGAACAGAGAATAGATGTTCCTGTAGTGACTTCCGCAGGAGGCAAGGGAGATTCACAGACTGATGCAAGACGTCCGGAGGGAGAGGTTTTTGGTAAGGATGTAACTCCTGAACAGGCAAAAACCGCCGTTGACGACCTGAACAAGCAGGTCAAGCAGGCAAACCCTATGAGACATACGCAGCTCAGTTTCAAGTATCATGAGGATACAAACAGGATTTCCATAACTGTAACAGACAGTGATACCGATGAGGTTATCAGGGAGATTCCGCCTGAGAAAGCTTTAGACATGCTTGCAAAGGCATGGGAGCTTGCGGGACTTCTTGTGGATGAAAAGAGATAGATGGAAGGGAGGATATAATCATGGGAATGAGAATGACAGGTCTTGTGTCCGGTATGGATACAGAGAGCATGGTAAAGGAATTAGTTGCTGCCAGCTCGACCAAGGTAGATAAAGTAAAAAAACAGAAGCAGATTATACAATGGAAGCAGGAGGCATGGCAGAGCCTTAACACCAAGCTTTATGACTTCTATAAGAATGAGGTTTCAGCCCTTAAACAGGCAAGCTCCTTTAAGTCGAAGAAGGCAACCTCAAGCGATGAGACAAAGGTAACTGTTAAAGCAAGTTCAGCTGCTGCAAACGGCTCACATCGTGTTTCCGTTAAACAGCTTGCGTCCTCTGCATACCTGACAGGTATTAATATTAAAAAGGGTAATGGTCAGTACACAACCTATGCAAATGCTTCCGCAAGCACAAAGTTTGAGGATATGACAGATGAGCTTGGGGCAAATCTCGGACTTAAGGGACAGACCATAACCATAAAAAGCGGCAATGCCACGGTTGCTGATTTGACATTTGTTCTTGGTGGCGACGGCCCTGACGGCGTTGCAAGCATAGAGGAGCTCAACAAGCGGCTTGCAGAAACGGAGGGATATAAGAAGCTCAAGGCAGCCTATAGCGATGGTGAGCTTACATTTACAAACGGCTCGGCCTCCAAGGACGCAGATGGCAATACCATAGGCGAGATTTATACTATAGAAGCCGGCGCATTCGGCATATCCGGAGAACTTGATTTTAAGGCTGACGAAGCTGCGGGCAGGGCTACCGTCCTGAGCGCTGATCTGGATTTGAGATATGAAAAGAAGTTTACAAGCACTGATATATCATCTTCCACAAAGTTATCAGATATAGGCATAAATGTAGGAACAACCTTCAGCATAAACGGCAAGGATTTTGTTGTTGACAAGAACACTACAATCAGTGATTTTACCACGGGATTATCAAAGCTCGGCGTATCTGCAAGCTTCGATGAGAAGCAGGGCAGATTTTATATCAACTCAGCAGAGACGGGTAAGGATAATGACTTTACGCTTACCTCTTCTGACAGCAGTGCCCTTGATATTCTTGGTCTTGGAGCAGGGGCAACCAAGGTGGATGCTAAGGATGCAATCATAGATTACAATGGAGTAGAGTATGTGGGCAGCAGCAATACCTTTGACCTGAACGGACTTACGATTGTTGCAAGAGGCGTTACAGGTACATATGATCCTGCAACAGGCGCACTTACAAATGATACCCCTGTCAGCATTGAGGCCGAGGCGGACACGGACGGAATGTACAATACCATCAAGAATTTTGTAAAGAAGTATAATGAGCTCATAGACGAGATGAACACTCTTTACAATGAGAAAAAGCCGGAGTATGAGCCTCTTACTGACGAGGAGAGAAGCCAGCTTTCCGATACGCAGATTGAGCAGTGGGAGAAGAAGGCGAAGCAGGGACTTCTCAGGAGAGATGAGACGATAAACACACTTCTTTCTTCTATGAGAAGTATATTAAATAATGCCGTTACCGTTACAGACAAGGATGGCAATGAGCAGAAAATGACGCTTGCATCACTGGGAATTGTCACAGGTGATTACTCAGAAAGAGGAAAGCTTCACATTTTAGGTGATGAGGAAGATTCGGCATATGCGGCTGAGACGAACAAGCTTAAGGAGATGCTTTCATCCAATCCGGAGATATTCTCACAGGTGTTTGTAGGTGATAAGGAAAATCCGGGAATTGGCACACAACTGAATGACTCCCTGTTTAAGGCTATGGGACGTACGGAAACAAGCCGCTCCCTTACATTTTACAATGATATTACCCTTGAGAATGAGCTTAAGGCTAAGGAAGAAGACATAGACAAATGGGCAGAGAAGCTGAAAGCTCTTGAGGATAAGTATTACGATCAGTTTGCGGCTATGGAGTCAGCCATGGCACAGCTTCAGAGCCAGCAGTCATATATTTCATCCCTTATGGGTGGAGCCAAATAAAGATATGTTACAGGCGGGGCTGTTGCAATAAGGATTTGTTTTCAAAATTCTTACTGCAACAGCGCCGTCATCATTGAAATATAGGAGGACCAGATTGCTATGGCATACAATGCGGCAAAGGCATACGGTACAAATAAAATAACAACGGCTACACCGGCAGAGCTTACGCTTATGCTGTATGATGGTGCAGTCAAATTTTGCAACATTGCGGTTTCGTCTATGGAAAAAAACGATTATGAGACTACCAATATCAACATACAAAAATGCAGGAACATTATTGTTGAACTGAACACAACCTTAGACCATAAATATCCTGTGGCGGATGATTTCCAGCGTATGTACGATTATATATTTGCCCTTCTTGTGGAGGCGAATATGAAAAAGAATATGGAAATGCTCGAGAGGGCTTTGGAGGAAATACGCGGTATGCGGGATGTCTGGAAAGAGGTCATGAAAAGAGCAAAGGGACCGCAGACTGTATCAGAGACAAAATAAATTATTCAGAGAGCGAGGAGCAGTATGGATCAAACCGGTACATATATCAATATTATGCAGGAGTCGCTGCTTCGAAAGAAACAATATCTGGCGGAGATTCTGGACTTGACAAAGAGGCAGGAACAGCTTGCAAAGCCAAAAAAAATTGATGAGGAAGCATTTGGTGAAACCATTGACAGAAAAGACGTCCTGATTAATAATATATTAGAGATTGACAAAGGCTTCAGTTCTGTGTATGATAGAGTCAGGACGGAGATTTTGGACAACAGGGAGCTTTATCAGGATGAGCTTCTTAACATGCAAAAGCTTATTAAGGAATGTGTGGATCTGGGCATGAAGATAGAAGCTCTGGAGGAGAGAAACAGAGCTGCCCTTGAAAGAGCTTTTTCCGTTGGTTTTAAAGGGATAAAGCGTGCCAAGCAATCTAAAAATGTGGCAAACAAGTACTATAAATCCATGTCCAACGGCAATGTAAACGACTCTGTTTTATATGACAGAAAAAAATAAAAAATTTTAAAAATAAGGGTTAAGTATTAAAAACGAATTCCGATATATAAGGTGTAAGCAACAAAGAAAGTTACTTACAAAACAAAATTGGTAATAACTCTGCGGAGTATTACATAAAATCAAATAACGCCGGCAAAGACCGGTAGTACATCTCGCAAGGAAGCGAGATTATATTCAAGGAGGAATTATTATGGTAGTACAACACAACATGCAGTCTATTAACACTAACAGAATGTTAGGACAGAATGTTAAGGCAGTTAGGAAGTCAACTGAGAAGTTATCATCAGGCTACGCTGTAAACAGAGCAGCAGATGATGCAGCAGGTCTTTCTATCAGTGAGAAGATGAGAAACCAGATCAGAGGTATTAACCAGGCTGTTAAGAACTCTGAGGACGGTGTATCACTTATCCAGACAGCAGAAGGTAACATGAATGAGATTCACAGCATCCTTCAGCGTATGGGCGAGCTTGCTACTAAGGCAGCCAACGACCCTAATGAGACTGTAGATCGTCAGGCTATCACTGATGAGCTTACACAGCTCACTGAAGAGATTGATTCTATCTCTAAGAAAGCTGCATTTAACGGTACTAAGCTCTTAACTGGTAGCTTTACCGGTAAGTTTCTTCAGGTTGGAGCTAATGCTGGTGAGAACATGAGACTTTCCATCGCTAAGATGGATACAACTGCACTTGGTGTTAAGGTTTCTGCCTTCACATCATTTACTCATGGAAAAGCTTCTACGGCAATGTCAAAGATTTCTTCTGCTATTAAGACAGTTTCAGCAGCTCGTTCATTACTTGGAGCTGTTCAGAACAGACTTGGTTATACAATCAATAACCTTGAGAACTACTCAGAGAACCTGACTTCAGCAGAGTCACAGATCAGAGACACTAACATGGCTCAGGAGATGACTAACTACACTAAGAACAGCATTCTTCAGCAGGCTGCACAGTCAATGCTTGCACAGGCTAATCAGTCTACTCAGGGTGTACTTTCATTACTTCAGTAATCTGCGATTATTGACAAAATATAGCTGGCTCGTTTTCGGGTCAGCTTATTTTGTTTAACGGGAAATGCATCGGCAAAGTCGTTTTGTTCTTATATAGAGTATAATTTATGCGTGGAGGAGAAACAAGCTTATGGATAAGGAAATGATAGATAATGTAATTGAAAAGCTGAAAAACGCGGCAGATGTGCTGTATCAGGGGGATGTTGATAAGGGGATGGTGCAGCTTGGCGGGACCCTTGCGGATATGGAGATTATTATTGCCGGGATTTCGGAGGAGGAACTGCAGAACAAGCTGATGGATGACGCCCTTGCCCCGATTTTATCTGCAATGGAGCAAAGGGACGGAACTGAAATGGCGGATCTTATTACATATGAGCTGATACCTGTTTTTGAAACACTGGTTTAGTGGAGGATGTGACAATGGAGCTTTTTGAAAGAAATCTGGAGGCATTAAAAAACAGTCAGAGAGATTTGTATGACTATCTGTGCAAATCTGGAGATATTGAAACGGAAGGCGTTTCGGTGGAGACTGCAAAAAATGGAGAGTTCATTGTTGCTATGGATATAACGCAGAAAATTTATCTGAACTCCCGCTATAATCCAGCCTCAGAAGCGGAAAAATATCTGAGGGATATTGTTACTATGCCTGACGAGGCGGTTCTGATCATGTTCGGATTGGCAAACGGAAGCTTTGCAAGGGAATTTCTGCGCTCCAATAAAAAGAAAACACATTGCATGGTGGTGGAGCCTGACGTCAGGATTTTTTATCAGGTGATACATATGATTGACATTTCAGATATATTGCAGGATAAGCGGTTTGCCCTGATTGTTTGCGGCGTCAATGATGAAATTCTGGAGATGTGGATTTCTGCCCATCTTCAATCCTACAATAAAAAAACAAACAGGCATATTACACTTCCGAAATACGGCGAGCTTTTTCCGGATAAGCTTGCATGGATGATAAATGTATTGAATGAGAGATACGATAAACAGAAGATAGAGAGCAACACCATTATTCAGGCAGGTCCTATTAGCTGTAAGAACAGCTTTTATAATTTGCGTTTTTTTTCAGGGTGCAGAAGCACAAGTAATCTGACAGGCAGATTTCCGGAGGATATGCCTGCCATTGTTGTATCTGCGGGTCCCTCGCTTAAAAAAAATGTTCATCTGCTTGAGCAGGCAAAGGGAAAGGCGTTTATAATATGCACGGATTCCGCAATCAATACCGTCCTTGCCACGGGAACAAATCCTGATATGGTTATTTCCGTTGATTTTGCAAAGCCGGTAAAGCTTTTTACGGACGAGAGACTGAAGGACATTCCGTTTCTGGCAGGTATGGATTTGAATACGGAGGTTCTGGAATATGTAAGACCCGGAATGCTTTTTTTCACAACAGGTGACGACAAAACATGGACAAGGCTGTTTGCAAGAGCAGGGGTGGAAAATGTAACCGTGGACGGCGGCGGCTCTGTAGCCACTCTGGCAATTGCCAATCTTGTGCAATGGGGATTAAAAAAAATAATACTGATCGGACAGGATCTTGCTTTTACGAATAACATGATTCATGTTGACGGAAATGCTGATGAGGAAATTGATATAAATGACAGGGATTACGAATTTGTTGAGGGAATTAACGGCGATATGCTTCCGGTCCGGAAGGACTATTTTCAATATTTGCGCTGGATTGAGGAATTGGGGTACAACAATAAGGACATAGAAATTATTGACGCCACGGAGGGCGGCGCAAAGAAGCGTTACACCACCATTATGACCCTTCAGGAGGCAATATTAAAATACTGTGTGACCGGCTATGATATTCCAGCCATACTGGAAGGCGTTCCCATGTTGTTTGCAGGGGAGGATAAAAATTTGCTTTTTGAGGAATTGGATATATTCCGCAAAAATCTGCTACAGCTTGACAAAAGCTTTCAGCAGGCTGTGGAGGCATGCAAAAGGGGCAGAGCTATTTTAAAAAGCAAGCAGTACAATGTGGCGGAATTAAAACGCATTAATGAGCTGCTTGCCAAGGTGGAGTATGAGTATGTAAATTCAGAAGAAAATTTATGTATAACAAAGTATATTGCGCAGGCGGAGGCCGATATGGCAGATGATATGTATATAGAGGCGGAGGATGATATAGCCGAAGCAATCCGTATGTACGAAAAGGCAGGCAGATTTTACCTTATGCTTGGAACTGCCGTACCTGAGCTTGTGGAGATTATAGATAAAACAATATTACAGATAAAAGAGGGGTAAAATGTATGCTGAATAATAAGACAATACTAATTACCGGAGGAACAGGCTCCTTTGGAAAAAAGTTTCTTGAAATGATTTTTGAGAGATATAATCCGAAAAAGGTCATCGTGTATTCCAGAGACGAGTATAAGCAGAGTGTTATGAAAAACGAGTATGCGGACAAGGTGGATATATCCAAGGTTCGTTTTTTTATCGGTGACGTTCGGGATAAGGACCGCCTGTATCGGGCGTTTGCGGGAGTTGACTATGTTATTCATGCGGCTGCCATGAAGCAGGTGCCTACCTGTGAGTACAATCCCTTTGAGGCAATCAAGACAAATATTCACGGGGCGCAGAATGTGATTGACGCTGCCCTTGATTGCGGAGTGAAGAAGGTGGTCGCGCTCTCTACGGATAAAGCGGTTAATCCGATTAATCTTTACGGGGGCACAAAGCTTGTTTCCGATAAGCTTTTTATAGCTGCAAACGCATACAGAGGAACAAATTACGATACTATTTTTTCCGTTGTCCGCTATGGCAATGTGGCGGGCAGCAGAGGATCCGTTATTCCTATCTGGCAGGATATAATTGATAAGGGCGGAAAGGTGCTGGGTGTGACGGATATGCGCATGACGAGATTCTGGATTACGCTTGAGCAGGGAGTTCTGCTTGTTTTTAAGGCGCTTGAGGAATCGAACGGCGGAGAAACATACATATCAAAGATACCTTCCTTTCATATCGGGGATTTGGCAAAGGCGATGCTGCCTGACTGCGAAATCAATGAATTTGGCATAAGAGAAGGGGAAAAGCTGCATGAGATTATGGTAACAAAGGATGATTCATGGACAACATATGAGTATGACAAGCATTTTATTATTTATCCTCATATGGAGTGGTGTCATCTGGAGGAAATCGTAATGCCGGGAGGCAAAAAGGTGCCGGAGGGCTTTGAATATACATCAGGAAACAATACGGAATGGCTTGATGCGGAGCAGCTTAAGGCTGCCCTTAAAAAAATAAAATAATGAGCGGGGGGATTGGCGTGGGAAAGAAGTGTACGTTGGAGGAGGCGCTGAAGCATTGGCTGAGGCAGGAAAGCTATAAAGACATCATACAGGTTGAACTTGCGCAGATAGAGCATTCCTATGTGAATGGCCTGGAAAGCGCGAGGGCAGCCCTTGAAGAAGATATAAAACAAAGGTTACAGGCTTGTGAGGATATAAATGCAAGGCTGTATCTTTGTTCATTTTTGTTTAAGCTGACAGGGCATGAGGAATGGCTGGACGCCATGATAGACAGTCTTGTATCGGATATGGCGTTAAGTCTTTCATGGGAGATAAGAATACAGCTTTTCGGGCAGCTTAGCAGTATTTTGTTTAATAATGCCGTATATCAGACCCATGAAAGAAATATAAGCATGAAAAAAATGTATTCCGGTATCGTGAAAGCCATGACAGACGATATTGGCGGGAAGGAAAGTCTTATACCTGTGGCGGAGAGAGACAGGAGCCTTGTTTTTGTTATCACATGCCAGTATCTTGCGATGGAGCATGGACCTACAAAGACGGCGCTTGACAGATGCAGCACCCTTATCCGTAAGCTGCATAAAAAAGTAATGCTCATAAACAGCGGAGAGCTTCTTAACGTAAAAAATATTCTTCCTCTTTGTGAGACGGTCAGAGGAAATTACAACGATGCATTTTTACAGGAAAGCATGGTGGAATATCAGGGCTTGAAGATTCCGTTTTACCAGTGTGAGCACGATATGCCAAATAAGGAGGGGATTCTTGAAATTGCCAATCTTATAAAGCAGCTAAAGCCGTTGTATATGGTAGTAATTGGCGGGGACAGCCTGCTTGCGGATTACCTGAGCCTGCTTGTTCCAAGCATTACCATAGGAACGGTACCCAGTGAGGTTTCCACAACAATGGGACAGCTTCAGGTAATAGGAAGAGCGCTTAAGGAGAAGGATCAGGATGAGCTTCGCGCGCTGGGCAAGGATGAGAAGGATGTTATTGTAGGAAGATTTACCTCATCCGTGCCAATGGAAAAGCTGCCGGTAACGAGACAGGAGCTTGGCATTTCCACCGACTGGTTTGTCTGCGCGGTAGTCGGGGCAAGGTTAAATGACGAGGTAACCCCTGAGTTTGTGGATATGATGCTTCGTGTGAAGGATAAGCGGATTAAGTTTGCTTTTATAGGAAAATTCGACGAGGGCTATGAGAGATATGCAAATGAATATCCTGATTTCAGGGACAGAACGATAAATCTGGGCTTTACAAGCAATATATTAGGATATCTCGGGCAATGTGATTTATATGTCAATCCGAAACGCCGGGGCGGAGGAACGTCGGTTATTGAAGCCATGCATGAGGGGCTTCCGGTTGTTGCGTTTGATTATGGGGATGTGGCGCTTGGCTGTGGAAATGAGTTTTTCGTAGCGGACTATGAGGAGATGGCTGAAACGATTGAACACTACCTGCTGGATGCAGATTACTATGAGTTAAAATCGAAAGCGGCAAGGAAACGGGCGGACCAAATGCTCGATACGGATAAAAATTTTTGTGACATTATTTTTTCGGCGGAGCAACGACTTGGAATCAGATAACGCTGACATTTGCCAAAAAGGAGGGCATAATGAAATTCGATTATACATTTTTTGAGGACGAGGTCCGTGAAGGATTTTATGTATCCGGGATTATGAAAAGAGCGTGGGCGGCACAGCTTGAGGTGCTGGAGGAGATAGACAAGATTTGCAGGAAGCATAATATCACATGGTATGCATATGCGGGAACCCTGCTTGGAGCCGTGCGTCACGGAGGGTATATTCCGTGGGATGATGATATGGATATTATGATGTTCCGAAAGGATTTCGAGCGCTTTCGTGAGCTTGCAAGGGATGAGCTGCCACAGGGCTACGTTATCATGTCAATGCACGAGGAGGAACCCTTCTATGAATTTCAGATGCGCATAGCAAACAGCCATGAATTGAGCCTGAATAAGGCTTTTACGGAAAAATATCATCAGTGTTCTTTTGTAATTGGCATAGATATTTTTCCAATTGACAATCTTGCGCCAAGCGAGGAGGAGGAAGAAAAAAGGCGGGAATTGGCACGTGTCTGTATGTATACGGCGGAAAGCATTACTCCTGAAAATGAAGACACGGAGGAGACAAAATGTATTCTCAGCCGGCTTGAGGATTTATGCGATGTGAGGTTTGACGACAAAAAGCCGCTGAAGCAGCAGCTTTATGAATTGACAGAAAAAATATTCTGCCTGTACAACAGGTTTGAGTCGGCGGATGTGGCGATAATGTGTTATTGGGTTAAGGATCATATAGAAAAGTTTTCCCTGTCATGGTTTCAGGAGGTGACAATGCTGCCCTTCGAGGCTGCAACGCTTCCGGCTCCCATATTATATGATGAAGTACTTCGAAGTGAATATGATGATTATATGAAAATTGTAAAGGGTGGCGGCGACCATAATTATCCCTTTTTCAGAAGGCAGGAAGCATTTTTTAAGAAGAATGTGGAGGAATATCCCTTTGAATATCAGTTTGATAAAGGTGATTTATATTGCGGGGAACGTCTGCCGGCAAGAAGGTCAAAGACGGAAACGGAGCAGTTTATGGCACTTATGGAACGCGCCCATGGAATGATTGAGGATATGCTGTCATGTGGAAATGCGGAGGGCTGTCTTAAATTGCTTGAGGCCTGTCAGAGCCGGGCAATTCATACAGGGACATTGATTGAGGAGGATTACGGAGAGGGCAGCGTAACCGTCGGACTTTTGGAGGAATACTGCGAGCTGCTTTATGAGATACATGAGATGATTTCAGAGGAAAGTATTACAGAAAATGCATATGGTGTTATTGCGGAGACGCTTGAGGAAATACTTAAGAAGCTTGAGGAAAGCATAAAGCAGGAGGTTTTTAACAGGCGGGAGGTTGTGTTTATGCCATTTCGCGCCTGCTATTGGGAAACAATGGAGCCTGCATGGAGGGAAGCCTTGGAGCAGGGGTGCGATGTATCTGTGGTGCCCATTCCATATTACGAGAAGGACGCTATAGGAAAGATGACGGACATGCACTATGAGGGGGACATGCTTCCCGAGTATGTTCCGGTTACGGATTATGAGACCTATGATTTTGAAGGACGGCATCCGGATGTGATTGTTATACAAAATCCGTATGATGAGTGTAATTATACCATAAGTGTTCCACCCGCATTTTACTCAAGAAATCTGAGATTATATACGGAACAGCTTGTGTATATCCCGTATTTTGTTATGGATGAGATAGAGGATGACGATGAAAAAGGGCTTTTCAACATGAGATATTTCTGTACCGTGCCGGGAGTTGTATGTGCGGATAAGGTAGTGGTACAGTCGGAACAGATGAGGAAGCGGTACATAGAATGTCTGACAGCCTTTGCAGGGGAAGACACGAAGCAGATATGGGAAAATAAAATTTTTGCGAAAGGCGGAACGGTAATATGAAGACGGCAGGTTTAATAAACAGGAGGGTATAATGAAATTCGATTGTACATTTTTTGAGGATGAGGTGCGTGAAGGCTTTTATGTATCCGGGATTATGAAAAGAGTGTGGGCGGCACAGCTTGAGGTACTGGAGGAGATAGACAAGGTTTGCAGGAAGCATGATATTACATGGTATGCATATGCAGGAACGCTTCTTGGAGCTGTGCGTCACGGAGGGTATATTCCGTGGGATGATGATTTGGATATTATGATGTTCCGAAAGGATTACGACCGCTTTCGTGAACTTGCAGGGGATGAGCTGCCACAGGGCTACGTTATCATGTCAATGCACGAGGAGGAAGCCGCATATGAATTTCATACGCGGATAACAAACAGCCATGAAATTAATTTTAGTAAGGATTTTACGGAAAAATATCATCAGTGTCCCTTTATAATGGGTGTGGATATTTTCCCCATTGACAACCTGCCGCCAAGCGGGGAGGAGGAAGAAAAATGGAAAGAGCTGGCATGGCTTTGTATGCATGCGGCGGAGACCATTACTTCTGAAAACAAAGATACGGAGGAGGCAAAAGGTATTCTCAGTCAGCTTGAGGATTTATGTGATGTGAGGTTTGACGATGAAAAACCGTTGAAGCAGCAGCTTTATGAAATGACGGAAAAAATATTCTGTCTGTATAATGAGTTTGAGTCGGAGGATGCGGCGATAGCGTGTTATTGGGTGGAATATCATAAAGATAAGTATTCCCTGTCATGGTTCAAGGAAAAGACAATGCTTCCCTTTGAGACTACAATGCTTCCTGCCCCCATATTATATGACGAGGCGCTTCGAAGCAAATATGGCGATTACATGAAAATCGTAAAAGGCGGCAGTGATCATGATTATCCGTTTATCGTAAAGCAGGAAGCAGTTTGGAAGGAAAAAACAGGACTGGAATATCCTTTTGAGTATCAGTTTAGTAAGGATGATTTATATTGCGGGGAACGTCTGCCGGCAAGAAGGTCAAAGACGGAAGCGGAGCAGTTTATGGCACTTATGGAACGCGCCCATGGAATGATAGCGACCATGCTGCCGGGCGGAAATGTCGGGGACTGTCTTAAGCTGCTTGAGGCCTGTCAGAGCCGGGCAATTTATACAGGGACGTTGATTGAGGAGGATTACGGAGAGGGCAGCGTAACCGTCGGGATTCTGGAGGAATACTGCGAACTGCTTTATGAGATACATGAGCTGATTTCAGAGGAAAGCATTACAGAAAATGCAGCTTATGTTATTGTTGAGAATATGGAGGAAATATTTAAGAAGCTTGCGGAAAGCATGAAGCAGGAGGTTTTTAACAGACGGGAGGTCGTGTTCATGCCGTTTCGTGCATGCTATTGGGAAACAATGGAGCCCGTATGGAAGGAAGCTTTGGAGCAGGGGTGCGATGTATCTGTGGTGCCCATTCCATATTATGAAAAGGACGCCATAGGAAAGATGACGGACATCCACTATGAGGGGGATAGGCTTCCCGAATATGTTCCGGTTACGGATTATGAGACATATGATTTTGAAGGACGGCATCCGGATGTGATTGTTATACAAAATCCGTATGATGAGTGTAATTATACCATAAGCGTTCCACCTGCATTTTACTCAAGAAATCTGAGATTATATACGGAACAGCTTGTATATATCCCTTATTTCGTTATGGATGAGATAGAGGATGATGATGAAATAGGACGTTCCACCATGAGATATTTCTGTACCGTGCCGGGAGTTGTATGCGCGGATAAGGTAGTGGTACAGTCGGAACAGATGAGGAAGCGGTACATAGAATGTCTGACAGCCTTTGCAGGGGAAGATACGAAGCAGATATGGGAAAATAAAATTTTTGCGAAAGGCGGAAAGGTAATATGAGACTGGCAATTATTCCTGCCCGTGGCGGTAGTAAGCGCATACCCGGTAAAAATGTAAAAAAGTTTTGCGGGAAGCCCATACTTTCATATTCAATTGCTGCTGCAATTGGCAGCGGCCTTTTTGACGAGGTTATGGTATCAACGGAAAGCCCTGAAATTGCGGAGCTTGCGGTAAAGTACGGTGCATCCGTGCCATTTATGAGAAGCGAGGCGGCAAGCAGCGACTATGCGTCGACGGATGACGTTATCAGAGAGGTACTTAAGGAATATGAGATAAGAGGCAGGCATTTTGATGTAATGTGCTGTATTTATCCCACGGCGCCGTTTGTGACTGCGGAAAAGCTGCGGGATTCCATGAAGGCTTTTGAAAAGGAAAATCAGCTTGCACTGCTTCCGGTTGTACGTTACAGCTATCCCCCTCAAAGAGCGTTTGTTATTAAGGACGGGCTTCTTACCTATCAGTTTCCGGAATTTATTAATTCCAGAAGTCAGGATTTGGAACCGATTTACCATGACTGCGGACAATATTGTATTTACAGAATTGATGAGAATAATGGATTTTGTGCAGACCGCTTCAGTCCTTATATTGTATCTGAGCTGGAGGTGCAGGATATCGATAATGAGGCTGACTGGAGAATTGCGGAGATGAAATACCGTACCATGCTTGAAATGGCGAAAAAAGGAGAATTGTATGGAGATACAAGAAATACTTGACGATTTATACAATCATATTTTATGCGATTTTACAGACAGAAAATCCTGTGAGGCATGGAAAAATGCCAAGATGGAAAAGCAAACCGAACAGCCACATGCTGAGAGACCGTTTTTTTCCTATATGATGTGTGTATACAATGATACAAGTCTGCTGAATGCCGCAATTAATTCCCTGCTGAAGCAATCCTTTCCAAAATGGGAGCTGATTATACTTGATAACAGCGATAAAAATTATGCCGCGTGGGAAATGATTGAAAACGCCATGTATGCTGATGACAGAATACATGGCATAAGAGGAAAAGAAAATGTGGGTTGGGCTAAGGGTGCATCCATTTGTCTTTCGTATGTAAAAGGGGTTTATACCTCCTTTTTGGCGGCAGACGATTGTATCAATTTGGGAGCTCTGGATTACATGTATGGTATTTGTGAGAAGGAAGCACCTGATATTATGTATGTGGGAATGGGAGCAACGGAGTATTCGGAGGGAAAAGCTGCGGTGACGGGTGGAAGAATACCGCCAAGGAGGACGTGGACGCCTGAGAATAACCGTTCCCATGTGATTGCAGAAATCATGCGTGATACCTATTACAATTCTTTTTGTCATTATATGAACATTTCGTTTTTAAGACAGCATAATATTGATTTTTTTGAGCCGTATTACAGCGATTGCGGAGGAATGACCGAGGCTATGGTACATGCGAAAAAAATGATTGCGGTAGACTATGTTGTATATTTCCTTACGAGAAATACCTCCCAGACTGCCGGGTGGTGGATTTGGGACGCCACATTTTTCAGAACCGCAGTACAGTGGAGAAGTATAAAAAATGTTTTTCTGCGGGAGAGCTTTGACGTAGAATCAGATATACAATATATAGCAGAGCGCATTATAAATAATGAAATCACGTCCATGCGGTCGCTGTGTCTTGGTCGCTGCCGCAACAAGTATATGAATAAAATAGATGTAAGCGGAACAGAAATTCTTGCGCAGCTGGAAGCAATTTTATCCTGTGATGAAATTATGGAAATGATGGCAATATCAGCAGGTATGTTTCCAAAGCTTCTTGAAAGTCTTGAGGCAATTGCCGACGCCGAATATGTTATGTACATGGAGGAAATAGAAGAAAGCTGGCTGGCGCCGCTGCTTAAGCTTGCTTTATACGGGGAGAGCATTGACCCGCGTGGTCAGCTTGATTTGATGTCGTCATGGCTTATGTGTGATAAAAACAAAAGATGCGTGGGCTTTGAGTTTTTTTGCGCGCTGCTTAAACAGGGTGGGCGCGACATCATTGAGGAGTATGGAGAGAAGTATAAATATATTGCAGAGAGATATAAAAGACTGATATAATAAACGGGTGGAAGCAGAGGGTCAGGAGGTTGATGGAGTATGCAGTGTTCATATGACGAGTTGTTGAATAAAACAGAAGAATACATGAAAAGCGGTGATTGGGGCAATGGTCTTATACATGCCCGGGAAGCTGTTTCGAGAAATCGTATTTGCCTGAAAGCAAATTATATGGAGGCCGTGTGCGCTGAAAACAGGAACGAGTGGCTTGAAAGCTACCGCTATTACAGCATTTTATTTAATTTGCAGCATATAGCAAAAAAGGAGCTTGTGCCGGAGGAGGAGCTGCTGGGTAAAATAAATGAAATTATGGATGAGGCAGTACGGCATCTGAATGAGCTGGAGTTTGGACAAAGGATTAAATATAAGGATGATCTGCTTGATGTCAATGCTGAGGACAAGGATATTTGCCAGAATTATTTTATGCGGCATGAAAATGTAGAAAATTATTGGGGCATACACACATACTTTGGAAAGGAATACTACATAGGAAGGTATGGTTCATGGTTTCCGCATTATACGGAATCCGGCAATGTTGAAAACGGCGTTTTGTTAAAGTCAGAGATATATGAGGTGATCGGACAGGGCAGGTTTACCGTCATTGATGATAAATCAACAGATTTTCCGTGTGTGCTGCCGATTGTCACAAATACAGATGGAAAATTAAATACAATTAAAGTAAAAGGGCTTAACAGCGGAAAGGACTGCAGCTTTTTGGATGGATATTCGAAAGCATACAGTTATCTTCGCCTTGAGGAAGCCGGTGAGATTAGGGCGGAGGAACCGGCCGTGTTTGGAAAGCCTGTACCATTGCATCACCGTGAGGGTAATAAAAAGCTTGTTCTGGGTATATTTATTGACAGTCTGAATTATAAATTTATTCGTGATGAGGATTTAAAAACATATATGCCCAATACATTTGATTTTTTTAAAAAGGGCGTCATTTGCAATGAATATTATTCCGGCTCGGAATTTACATATCCAAGCATTGCCTCCTACTGGACAGGGCGGCGCTCTACCGTGCATCAGATGTTAAATGTGGACGCCCATTATCCAATACCTTCAGATATGCCGCTGTTGTCGGAGCTTTTTCACGATAACGGATATTTTACGGCAAAAATCGGGGGCAATTATTCCGTTGCGCCTCAATATGGATATATAAGGGGCATCGACAGATTTTTATACGGATATTCAGAGGCGGTATTTCACGTTGATGATGTTGTAAGTGAAACCATAGAGCATGTTAAGAGCTTTTCGGAAACAGATCAGTTTGTATGGATTGACATACAGGATCTGCACTATGTGGCAGGCTATTGGCCTATGCCGATTTCCGTGCAGGCGCATCTTCCTGTTAATGTCCGTGAGGTTGACAACGAGGGTGGAAGCAGTCTGTATCAAACTCCAAGCCCTCACAGAAGAATGGTATATGGGGAACAGCTAAAGCATGTGGACAGTCAGCTGAAATATATATACGATTACGTACTGGAAAATTACAGTGAGGACGAATTTGTTATTTCTTTGATTTCAGACCATGGAAATGGTTTTAACGTTGATGAGGGAAATTATTTTATCTGTGAGCAGAGGATGAATGTACCGCTTATGGTGCGTGGAGGAGAAGCGTCCCGGAGCATTTATTGTGACGAAAAAATGGAGACAGTAGATTATGCCCATATACTGACAAGGCTTGCAGGTATTTCTGACAAAAGGCTTGAGGGAATGGACGGACAGCTTCCTGTGTTTTTTGGAGGAGAAAAAGAAAAGGAATATGTTTTTTCCCAGAGCCTGTTTCCAAACCGCAATTACTGCGCCATGATTTTAGGTAAGGACTATAAATTTTATATACAGTCAGCCGGGCTTGTGGATCATGAATGCAGGGTTTCACTTGAAAATGCTTATGCGGATTTGAGAAATGCAGAGGGAGAAAGCATAGAAGATGAGAAGCTTCTGGCAGACTGTATGGATATTGTTACCAAGTGGCTGGGTGATTTCAGAAAGGAAAAGGGTGCATGATATCTTTCTGCATAATAGGGAAAAATGAGGAGCCGGTGCTTGATAAGTGTCTGTCGGCGCTTACGCCTTACGGTTGTGAAATCATTTTTGTGGATACGGGCTCCACGGATAAAACACGTGAAATTGCCATGGGCTATACAGATAAGGTGTACGATTTCCCGTGGATCAATGACTTCAGTGCTGCACGTAATTTTTCCATAAGCAAAGCAGGCTGTGATTTTATTCTGCCTGTTGACTGCGACGAGGTTATAACGGATTTTGATATAGAGGAGACAAAGCGGCTGATTAAGCTTTATCCCGAACGTGTAGGCAGACTGCTTCGCATAAATGAATTTACAAGAGAAAATGAGAATTTTCTTTCAAATGAGCGTGTGAGCCGTCTGTTTTGTAAAAGGCTGTATCATTATGAATGTGCCATCCATGAACAGCTTGTGAGAAATGATGGGGGAATTATACAATATTATTCCATTCCCCTTACAATGTCTCATGGCGGATATGACGGCAGTCTGGAGATGAGAAGGGCAAAGACCACCAGAAACCGTGTCCTTCTGTTGGAGGAGCTTAAGAAAAATCCTCAGGATACATATATTTTGTATCAGATTGGAAAGACCTTTTACATGGAAAAGAAATATGAGGACGCGCTTTATTATTTTGACAGGGTAATGGAGCTTGATGTTGATCCGAAGCTGGAGTATGTACAGGACTGTGTGGAAGGCTATGGGTACTGCCTGATTGAGACGAAGCAATATGAAAGGGCGCTTGGATTACTGGGCGTTTACGAGGAGTTTTCGTCGTCGTCGGATTTCGTTTTTCTTATGGGACTTATATATATGAACAACGGTATGCTTGACGAGGCGGTTGCCGAATTTACCAAGGCTACGGAAAAAACCATTGTAAGGGTCCAAGGTACGGACAGCTTTCGCGCAAATTATAACATAGGAGTCATATATGAGTGTGTGGGAGAGCTTGAACAGGCAAGAAGCTACTATGAAAAATGCGGAGCATTTCCACCTGCGCTGGAGAGATTAAAGGAGATATAAATATGGAGTTTGAAAAGGTATTTAAAAATCAATACGGATATTATGAGCTGAAAAAAAGACCTACTGCAGAGGAACGGCAGGCAGAATTTGAGAATGAATATTTTCAAAATTCCATGAGCAGCTACGAACAGCAATATGAACCTGCGGAGCTTGTGTTTTTTGAAAATAAACTGAAGCAAAAGCAATATTTAATAGAACAGCATGCCGGTGCCGGAGCAAAAAGATTTCTTGATATCGGGTGCGGGGAAGGCTTTGCCATTTCCCACTTTGACAAAGCGGGTTATGAGGTAACGGGAATGGATTACAGTCATTACGGCGTATCAAAGCATAACCCTCATATGGCGGATAAGGTTATATATGGTGATTGTTATAGATTAGTTGCGGACGCTGCAAAGGAAGGACTTAAATGGGATATAATCAATATGGACGCAGTGCTTGATATGGTTTTAAATCCCAAGGAGCTTATAGAAAAATGTGATGCAATTCTGGCGGAGGAGGGCATTTTCTTTATTAAGGTCGCCAATAATTATTCTGATTTGCAAATTAAATTAATAAATGAAGGTAAATTGAAAAGAGATTACTGGCTGGATGAGACGGGGCATCCGTCTTACTTTAATAAAGACGGGCTGATTGCTTTGTTTGATGACTGCGGGTACAGGTGTGTGGACTTTGTCGGAGATTCCTTTATTGATTTTAATTTATTGAATGAAAACACAAATTATTATGAGAATAAATCTGTGGGAAAATCCTGTTACAGGGCTAAGGTTGAATTGGAAAATATGATGCATGAAAAATCTGTTGAGGATACCATTGAGGTTTACAGGCTGTTAGGGAAAATGGGTTACGGAAGGGAAATTATAGGAATTTTTAAGAGGAAATAATATGCGATACGAGATAGGCAGCTTTTATGAATATGAAGAATTGCCAAAAAAAAACATTAATGCTGCGAGGCTTGCGGATTTCCTGTGTGACAGGGCGGTGCTTCTTGGCAGCGGCAGGGATGCCATCGAATATGCAATTTCTGATATAGAGAGCAAAAAGAAAGTAAATAAGCGTGTTTTACTTCCTGCATATACATGTGATACGGTAATAATTCCGTTTGAGGCGGCAGGGTATGATATTGCTTTTTTCCACATAGATAAACAGTTGAATATTTTAGCTGATGAGTTTTATAATCTGGCTGAGAATTTTCGACCTGATATTATTTTGTTTCATACATATTACGGTTATGATGGTTTTTCTGAAATCCGTCCGAAGCTTGAGGAGTATAAAAATAAAGGTATCAGCGTTATAGAGGATATGACGCAGTCTTTGTTTCTGGACATGAATGGATATGGCGCAGATTATTATGTAGGCAGTCTGAGAAAATGGTTTCCTGTTGCAGATGGGGGATTCTGTTTCCCGTGTGACGGAAAGGGACAGCGTAGGGAGTTATTGGATTGCCCGCATAAGGAAAACAGCATTTATGTTTCAATAAAGACAAAAGCAATGGAGCTTAAACGCAGGTATCTTGATGAAGGCTTTGATGATAAAGCGGAATTTCTTGCGCTTAATAAAAGGGCTGAGGAGCTTTTGGACAAAAAGACACAAATTTTCGGAATGTCCCATGAGGCAATGAAGTATCTGGGAAGTGCGGATACTGATGAAATTTTAAAAATCAGAACAGATAATTTTGAAGTATTGAAAAGAGGTATCCGAAATATTGAATGGCTGGAAAATTTAATGCCGGGAAATGCCGTTGCGCCGTTATATTATGCGGTATGTGTAAAAATGAAAAGAGAATATATACAGGAGGAAATGAAAAAGAAAAATGTTTTTCTTCCCGTATTATGGCCTATTCCCAAAAGCGCGGCTGTGTTTTTAAATGATGAAGAAAAATATATATACGATAATATGCTTGCCATTCCATGCGACCACAGATATAACGAAAATGACATGCAGTATATTATCAATTGTATGGAAAATATAAAGGTATTGTAGTCTGATTAAGGAGGTTTCCTATGCTGTTAGCAGGTCATCAGCCTAATTATTGGCCTTATCCGGGGCTGATTGGAAAAATAATGAAGGCGGATAAATTTGTTTATGTTACAAAGGTTCAATTTGAGAAAAAAAGTTGGCAGAAACGCAATCGCTTAAGGACAAAGGAGGGATGGAGCTATATTCAGGTGCCCACGCTTACCAGTGGAAAATTTGAACAAAAAATATGTGATGTTCAAATTGATAATAAGACAAATTGGGCAGAAAAACATATGAAAACAATTGAGTTATTATATGGTAAAGCTCCGTTTTATCCGGTTTATAAGGACAGGCTGCATGAAATATATGAAGAAAAATGGGAGTATTTATCTGATTTGGACATCTGTATTATGAATTTTATTCTTGAACAGCTTTCCAATGATACGGCTGTTTTTTATGATAAGGATTATGATTTTCAAGGTCATAAAACGGGCATGCTTGTTGATATGTGTAATAAGCTGGAGTGTGATACATATTTGTCTAATCTGGGGAGTCAGGCGTATGTTGATATAGACGTATTTACTGACGCAGGTCTGAACCATTTGTATATAGACTATACAGGAGCAGAATACAATCAGCAATTTAGGGGCTTTGAACCCGGATTGTCCATTCTTGATATGATGATGAACTGTGGTAATGATAAAACAAGGCAGATTATTCTTGACGATAATAATTATAGATTTAGTAATTTGAATGAGAAGATGATGGAAGCATGATTGCAATAAGAACAGATGCAAATAAAAAACTGGCGACGGGACATGTAATGCGATGCCTTACAATCGCCAAGGAGCTGAAAAAACGGGGTGAGAGCGTTGTTTTTTTTACCGTGGAGGCTGAATGTAAATCAATAATCGAAGCAAATTCTTTTAGCGCGGTTATGCTCGATGGCGTGTGGAATAATCTTGAGGAGGAGCTTGACGAAATGAAAGGCATTATAATAAAAGATAATGTCCGGCTGCTTGTGGTTGACTCCTATTATGCTTCTCCAAAGTATCTGAAGGAAATAAATGATATTGTTCCGGTTTTGTATGTTGACGATTTTTTTTCGCATAAGTACGAGGTAAGCTACCTGTTGAATTACAATGGCTTTTCTTTTTTATATGACTATGAAAAAAGATATGAAAATGAGGCTGTGGTCTGTATGCTGGGACCATCCTATGCGCCCCTCAGGGAGGAATTTGCCGATGCTGAAAAAAAATGCAGCGATAAGGTCAAACGGATTTTGCTGTTGTGCGGCGGCGGTGATATACGGAATTGTTTAGGGCAGCAGCTTGATTTTTTTTCGGACCAGTCAGGTTTTTCGGAATATGAATTTGTTGTGGTTGCAGGCAGGTTAAATGACAATTTTCAGGAGCTTAAGGACAAGGAAGCTGTATTTGCAAATGTTACCGTACTTGTGGATATAAATAACATGGCGTCCGTTATGGCTGAATGTGACATGGCTGTTTCAGCGGCAAGCACAACCTTATATGAATTGTGCGCCATTGGCGTGCCGACTATATTTTATGAAACATCGGAAGACCAGAAGATGGATGCATGTTTTTTTGACACCAACGAAATTATGGTACATGGCGGAAGCTTTATGGATGACGGAAAAGAAACGCTGAAAAATATATGGAAATATATTAAAGACTTTACGAAGGACAAATATATGTGGGAAATGTACCATGAAAGGATGATGAAGGTTGTTGACGGCATGGGAGCGCAGCGGATTGTGAATACATTATTGGAGGATATTGATAATGAAGTTTAGTGAGAAGATTAAAAATGGCGATGTGTACATTATTGCGGAAATGTCGGCAAATCATGGCGGAGAAATAGAACGTGCAATAGAAATTATTGAGGCAGCGGCAAAGGCAGGGGCAGATTGTGTGAAAACGCAGACGTATACGGCTGACACCCTTACTCTGGACTGTGATTTGGAGGCGTACCGGCTGAAAGGCGGCTTGTGGGACGGATACAATTATTATTCATTGTATAAGGAAGCATACACACCATGGGAATGGCAGCCTGTTTTGAAAGAAAAATGTGAGGAGCTTGGAATGGATTTTCTGTCCACGCCCTTTGACAGGACGGCTGTTGATTTTTTGGAAAATATGAACGTGGAATTTTATAAGATAGCGTCCTTTGAGCTTGTGGATATTCCCCTGATTGAGTATGTGGCATCCAAGGGAAAGCCCATTGTGATGTCATGCGGAATGGCGTCTGTGGAGGAGATAGATGAGGCTGTAAATGCCTGTAAAAAATATGGCAACGAAAATATTGTTTTGCTCAAATGCTGTAGTCAGTATCCTGCTCAGCCTGAGGATATGAATTTAGCTGTCATACCGGATATGAAAACCAGATTTAATAAGGTGGTGGGCTTGTCGGACCATTCCTTTGGTTCTCTTGCGCCGGTCATAGCGGTGTCTCTTGGTGCGCAGGTAATAGAAAAGCATATTTGCTTAAGCAGGGATATTGACACACCGGATTCAGGTTTTTCCATGAGCGTTGAGGAATTTGCAGGGATGGTTCAGGATGTGCGAAATGCTAAAATATTTATGGGAAGCTGCACGTATGAGCTGACGGAGCATGAGAAAAGCGGATTGAACAGCAGACGGTCCTTAGTGGCGTGCGCGGATATAAAAAAGGGCGATGTATTTACTGAGCATAATATAAAAAGCGTGCGTCCGGCAATCGGTATTTTGCCTAAGTATTATGATAAGCTTCTGGGAAAAAGAGCAAAGAAGGATTATAAATTTGGCGAACCGTTATGTTTCGATGAGGTAGAATAAAGATAAGCGGTGAGGAGAGTAAAATGGAATTTCCACATACATATTTTATGGATGAGGTCAGGGATGGATTTTATGTTTCGGGATTGATGAAAAGATATTGGGCGGCGCAGCTTGAGGTGCTGGCAGAAATTGACAAGGTTTGCAGGAAATACGACATTACATGGTATGCAGATTTTGGAACACTTCTTGGGGCTGTGCGTCATAAAGGTTTTGTTCCATGGGATGATGACATAGACATATGTATGATGCGGGACGATTATATGCGATTCAATGAAGTTGCGGAGGAGGAGCTTCCGCAAAGCTATGTTGTGCTTAATATACACAAAAATGAGGTTTATTATGATTATGTGACAAGGGTAACCAATGAGCATGGCTTGAATTTTGAGCGGGAGTATCTGGATAAATACCATGAATGTCCTTATGCAGTCGGAATTGATATTTTTTCTCTGGATAAAATTTCACCGGATGAAAAGAAGGAGGAAAAAAGAAAACAGACGGCCAGGAGATTGATGAAAGCAGCAAACGACATGCCCTTTGATAATAGTGACAGCGTAAAGATACAGGAAATTTTTGAAACGGTTAAGGATATTTGCCATATAGACATAAATAGTCCGAAGCCTGTCAGGCAGCAGCTTTTTGAGGAGGCAGAGCATTTATTTACAATATTCAATGATGAGTCGGCAGCAGAGGTTGCATGCATGGGACTATGGATATCAATTAATAAATATAAATATCCCATTTCATGCTTTGATAAGGTGCTTCGTATGCCCTTTGAAGTTACGGAAGTTTCTGTGCCGGCAGAATGGGACGAAATTCTGAAAATTGAATATGGAGATTATATGCAAATTCAAAAAGGAGGCAGCGACCATGAGTATCCTCTTTATAAGGAGCAGGAGGAGTTTTTTATGGGGCTGGTGAAAACATATCCGTTTCAATATAAATTTAAGAAAGAGGATTTGGAAAAGGGCAGTCCTTTGTCAAAGCAGGGATTAAAGGCGGACTTGAAACTTTTTATTGCTTCAATCGGGCAGGCGCATAATATTCATATGTCGATGCTTCAATCGGGAAATTATAATATCTGCCTTGAAATGCTTGAAAAGTGTCATGCGAATGCGAACGGCATGGGTGAAAGGATTGAGAATGAGTATGGGGAAGGACATATTACGGTTCGTGTACTTGAGGAATACTTAGAGCTTCTTTATAACATACATCAGATGCTTCTGGAGGGACCTGTAAGCAGGGAGGCTGCGGAGATTATCGGGGAAAGCCTTAAGGAAATTCTTGATAAAATCACCCACAGTCTGGAGAAAAATATCTTTGACAGAAAAACCATAGTGTTTCTCCCGGTTCGAGCCTGCTGCTGGGGAGCAATGGAGGATATGTGGGAAATGGCAGTCGGCAATTCGGAATGTGACGTATATGTTATTCCCATTCCTTATTACGAGAAAGGCGCAAAAGGAGAGCAGGGAAAAATGTTTTATGAGGGAAATGAGTTTCCCGATAATGTAAAAATCACGGATTATAAGGACTTTGACTTAAGCGGAAGACACCCGGATGTTATTATAATACAAAACCCATATGATGAATGTAATTATACGTTCAGTGTTGCGCCTGAATTTTATTTACGTAATCTGAAAAATTCTACGGAAATGCTTGTTTATGTGCCATATTTTGTTTTGGATGAATTTACGCCTGACGACGACAGGGCAATGTATACAATGAGATATTTCTGCACGGTTCCCGGTGTTGTAAATGCAGATAAGGTAATTTTGCAGTCAGCGCAGATGAGGGACAGGTATATAGAATGTTTGACGAAATTTGCAGGAACGAATACCAGGAAAATATGGGAGGAAAAGATTGCGGTAAAATAATTTGTTTTTATTTATAAGCCCGCAAGCCTAAGCATCTCCTGCACCCGTATATTATATGTGTGATTAGCCAGAACCTTTTCCTGGCCGTTTTTTGCAATCTGCATACGCTCGTCGTCATGGGTCAGGTAATAGTCGATTTTATTTAATAAATCGGGTATGCTTTCATATACGACAATATCTCTGTCTATGGTAAAATAGTCAGGGATTTCTATCTGCCAGTTTGATATTACAAAGCCCCCGAGCCCCATTGCATCATATGTCCGTACGGTGATTGCGGACTGTATGGATTTATGTATAATGTCAAGATTTATTTTGCTGCACTTAAATATTTTAGGCAGCATGGTGCCGGAATCCGCAATTCCCCGAAAACGGGCATTGGGAATATCCTGTGGGCTGCCGGTTGTGTAAAGGTCAAGACTGAAGCGTTCGCTTACTGCGCGCAGGACATTTTTTCTGTCACGCTCCGTACATTTATAGCCTATATAGTAGTCTGCTGCGATGTCTCTGTCGCAGCTTATATACCCGGGCTTTTTTGTCATGCCAAATGCAGACATTATTTCCCTTACCATATCATCACTTATGGAATCGCTGATAAAATTATAACCGTAAACATTACATTGGGCATTAATTAATCCCTCTATATAACCGCGTATATATGGAGGTATTTTGTCTTCAATGGAATTGTAGACGCTTTCTTTTGAATATAAAGAGCCTACAAAGGATACGTCACATGAGTATTTTTCTAAATCATCATCTGATATTATGGCATTTTCAGCCAGCTTCACATCATGGCAGGAAGGAAGATAAAAGATATTGCTGTCAGGGTACATGGATTTAAACCTTGCTGCATAGAGCTTGTCAAAAATAAAAACATAGTTATGGGGATTTGGCAGGGTTTCCGAGTATAATGGAATACAGGGGCAGTCAACTATCCACGACAGATACGGGAGTCTGAAAATTTTACATACCTTTGAAACTATGGGAATATAGTTGATGGAGACAACAGCATTTACGGTTTCACAGTCGTAAAGGAAGTTGGCGAGCTTATTAACATATGACGAATCCAAGTCAAAATCAGAGAAAGGCTCATGAAAACGGAGAACCTCATGTCCCAGATTTTCAAAAGTCAGAGAGAGCTTTTCATCAATTATACTTTCCCAGTAGCAAAAAACAATTCGCATTTTCAATTTCTCCTTAACAAGGTATTATCAATTTACTTCCGGTTGAAATCTTATCACTAAAATAATATAATAAGATAGTATGGAATGCAAGAGCAGATAATATTTTGTACTTTATTATACATTTAGGAGGAGTAAAATTGAAAGCATTGATTTTAAACTCCGGAACAGGAAGCCGGATGGGGGTACTCACATCAGAGCATCCCAAATGCATGACAGAAATATACGGAACAGAAACGATAATAAGCCGTCAGCTGAAACAAATAGCAGAAAAAGGCATAAAAGATATCATAATAACAACAGGAAAATTTGACTCGGTACTGGAAAGCTACTGTGACAGCCTGAGTCTGCCCCTGAACATCACCTATGTAAAAAATCCAATATACGACAAAACAAATTATATATACTCTATATACTGTGCTAGGGAGTACTTGGATGATGATATACTGCTGATGCATGGCGATCTGGTAGTGGAAAATGAAGCGCTTGATATGGTTATGGACAGCAGGGAAAGCTGCATGGCGGTAAGCACCACACTTCCCCTTCCGGAAAAGGATTTTAAGGCTGTGATAGCGAACGGACGTGTGCTTAAGGTTGGGATAAATTTCTTTGACAATGCTGTTGCAGCACAGCCGCTTTATAAGCTTAATAAGGAGGATTTCCGGCTTTGGCTTGATGAGATTGAGAGGTATGTGGACAGGAAGGAGACAGGCTGTTATGCGGAAAATGCATTTAATGATGTGTCAGACAATTGTCACATATATCCTGTTGATGTAAAGAATCTGCTGTGCGGCGAGATTGATAATGCAGAAGATTTGAAAGTTATGTCCGAACGTGTAAATGAGATGGAAAACCGGACGGTATATATGTGTTTTTCCACGGATATTTTACATAGCGGGCATATAGATATTATAAAAAAGGCAAAACGTCTGGGGAAGCTTGTAATAGGCGTGCTTTCAGATGATGTGGTTGCAAGCTATAAAAGATACCCGCTGCTTCCTTTTTCCGAGAGAAAATCCATGTTTGAAAATATAGTGGGTGTACATTTCGTTGTGGAACAAAAGACATTAAGCTATAAGGAAAATATCAAAATGCTGAAGCCTGCAATTGTTGTACATGGCGACGATTGGAAGAAGGGCTTTCAGAAGCCTGTCAGGGACGAGGTTGTTGCAGCGCTTTCAGAGTATGGCGGAAGGCTTGTTGAATTTGCATACTCGGACGATGAAAAATATCAGGAACTGGAGAAACGTGCAAGGGCAGAGCTGTCACTGCCGGGAATAAGAATAGGAAGACTGAAACGTCTGCTTGAAATGAAGGGGCTTGTTACTGCCCTTGAGGCGCACAGCGGAATAACAGGGCTTATAGCAGAAAAAACCATGGTATATCAGGAGGGGAAAACCTATCAGTTTGACGCCATGTGGGTCAGCTCTCTCTGTGATTCCACAGCGAAGGGAAAGCCTGATATAGAGCTTGTCGATATGAGCTCACGGTTCCGTACCATTGACGATATCATGGAGGTCACAACAAAGCCGATTATATTTGACGGGGACACCGGAGGACTTACGGAGCATTTTGTGTATACCGTAAAAACTCTGGAGCGAATGGGTGTTTCCATGATTATAATTGAGGATAAGACGGGACTGAAAAAGAATTCTCTGTTTGGGACAGAGGTAGAGCAGACGCAGGACACAATAGAAAATTTCTGCATGAAAATAAAGGCGGGAAAAAGGGCGCAAAAATCGGAGGACTTCATGATATGCGCAAGAATAGAAAGCCTCATACTGGAAAAGGGAATGGAGGATGCGCTGAATCGGGCATTTGCATACTCTGACGCAGGGGCTGACGCCATCATGATACACAGCAGAAAAAAAGAGCCGGATGAAATATTTTCCTTTGTGGAAAAATTCAGGGAGAAAAATGTCACAACCCCTATCGTTGTTGTACCGACCTCCTTCAACACGGTGACGGAGGAGGAATTTAAGGCAAGAGGAGTAAATGTTGTCATATATGCCAACCAGCTTACGAGAACAGGATTTCCTGCCATGCAGAAAGCGGCGCAGACTATATTGGAAAACCACAGGGCAAAGGAATGTGACGACATGTGCATGTCCATCAAGGACATAATAACATTGATTCCTGAGGAGGATTAAAGGGATAAATATGGAAAATAAGCAGGTGGTCTGCCGGTGGAGTGAACGCAGAAAAATAGTACAATATATGGAAGGGTTAAATATTAAAAAATTGCTTTTGGTATGCGGAAGCAATGTATGCAAAATGGATATATATAACGATATCCGTGATTTATTAACCAGGCTGAACATAGAAGTTATACCATTTTCCGATTTTCTGCCAAATCCGGACTATGGCTCCGTCGTAGCGGGCGTTGATGAATTTTGCAGAAACGGCTGTGACGGGATTATGGCTGTTGGCGGCGGAAGCGCAATGGATGTGGCAAAATGCATCAAGCTTTTTGCGCGCATGAACCGTGATACGGATTTTTTAGATCAGGAGCGCAGTGACAACGGCATTCCCCTGCTGGCGTTTCCCACAACAGCGGGAAGCGGCAGTGAGGCTACAAGATTTGCTGTTATTTACAGGGAAGGGAAAAAGCTCTCCATCACTGACGAAAAATGTATACCGTCCCTTGTTATGATAAATAGTGATATATTGAATTTTCTTCCCCTGTATCAGAAAAAGGCGACGGCGCTTGATGCTCTTTGTCACGGGATAGAGTCCTACTGGTCCGTGAACTCTACCGATGAAAGTAAGAGCTATGCGGCTGAGGCGATAAGGCTTGTCCTTGCAAATTTTGAAAAATATCTGAGCGGCAGCTCCGGGGTCAATGATGAAATGATGCATGGAGCATACATGGCAGGGCGCGCAATCAATATAACCCAGACAACTGCGGGGCATGCAATGGCATATAAGCTTACGGGAATTTACGGATTTGCCCACGGACATGCGGCTGCCCTTTGTGTGGACAGGCTTTGGATATATATGGCGGAGCATATAAATGAGAAGGAGCTTTGCGCAGATGAAAGAGGGCAGGGATATTTGCAGGATACCCTTGCAGAGCTTGCCTGTATTATGGGAGGAAATAAGGCAGCGGAAGGGGCGAAAATCTTTCACAGGCTGCTGGAGAGCCTTGAACTGGAAAAATGCGAATATTCAGAGGAAAATATAGATATACTCACAGGCTCGGTAAATGCGGAAAGACTGAAAAACCATCCTGTCAGGCTCAGTGAAGCCGTAATAAGACAGTTGTACACTCAGATGATGAGAGATTAGACGGAGGGATAAACATGTTGGTTGAGGAGCTTCTCAATATAATAGGCTCGGAGTTTTATACGGGAGTACCCGACTCACAGCTTAAGGCGTTATGTAATTATCTTATGAATATGTATGGGACAGACGAAGGTCACCATATTATAGCGGCAAATGAGGGGAATGCGGCAGCCCTTGCCGCAGGATATCATCTTGCAACGGGAAGGGTGCCGGTTGTATATATGCAAAACAGCGGTGAGGGGAATATCATAAATCCTGCGGCGTCGCTGATGAACGATAAGGTGTACGGCATACCCTGCGTGTTTATCATAGGATGGCGGGGGGAGCCGGGCGTGCATGACGAGCCCCAGCACATATTTCAGGGAGAGGTTACGTTAAAGCTTCTTGAGGTTATGGATATAGCAGCTTATGTAATAGATAAGCAGACGACAGCGGAAGATATAAAAAAAGTAATGGAGAACTTTACGGAAAAGCTTGAGACGGGAAAGCAGGTGGCGTTTGTGGTAAAAAAAGGCGCTCTTGCTTATGATAAGGAGGTTTCTTACGCCAATGCAAACAGGCTTATCAGGGAGGATATTATAGAACATATAGCCGATGTCTGCGGGGAGGACGCCATTGTTTCAACAACGGGCAAGGCAAGCCGTGAGTTGTTTGAGATAAGGGAAAAGAAAGAACAGGGACACGGGCATGATTTTTTAACTGTGGGGTCAATGGGACATGCATCCTCCATCGCATTGGGAATAGCCTTAAATAAGCCGGAAACAAGGGTGTGGTGTATCGATGGCGATGGCGCGGCGCTTATGCATATGGGTGCCATGGCGGTGATAGGTAAAAGCAATCCCTCCAATATGATTCATATTGTTATAAATAACGAGGCGCATGAAACTGTGGGGGGAATGCCCACGGCTGCCGGAAGTATTGACATTGCTGCTGTGGCAAGGGCATGCGGCTATCCGTATGCGGTATCGGTTGATACCTGTGAGGCGCTTGACAGGGAGCTTGAAAGGGTGAAGGCAGGTAATAGGCTTGCGTTTATTGAGGTTAAATGCGGTCTGGGCGCAAGGGAGGATTTAGGCAGACCTACCACTACGGCTGCGGAGAATAAGGAGATTTTTATGCGTTTTTTGCAGGGGAGCTAAGCAGAAGAAATTTAAGGAAGAAAAATAGGCAGTTTTGTGAAAAACAGGGAGGATAAATATGTATATACCATATGGCAGGCAATGTGTTGATGAGGAGGATATACAGGAAGTAGTGAAGGTGCTTCAGTCTGATTATCTTACAACGGGACCGATGGTAACGGAATTTGAAAACAGAGTGGCACAATATGTTGGCGCAAAATATGCCGTTGCGGTAAACAGCGGCACGGCTGCGCTTCATATCGCCTGTCTTGCAGCAGGAATAGGGCAGGGGGATGAGGTCATCACATCGCCTGTTACATTTGCGGCCTCCTCCAACTGTGTTCTTTATTGCGGGGGAACCCCTGTATTTGCAGATATTGATAAGGATACATACAATATTTCGCCTGACGAGATTGAGAGCAAGCTTACTGAAAATACCAAAGCTATTATTCCGGTTCACTATACCGGGCAGCCCTGTGACATGGATGCCATTATGGACATAGCAAAAAGACATGGTCTTTTAGTCATTGAGGATGGGGCGCATGCCCTTGGGGCGTCCTACATGGGAAAGAAAATCGGAGGCATAGCTGATATGACCTGCTTCAGCTTTCATCCGGTCAAGCCTATTACTACAGGCGAGGGCGGCATGGTTGTAACGGATAATGAGGAGCTTTATAGGAGGCTTACTTTATTCAGAAGTCATGGCATAACGAGAGATGGGGATATGATGACCCATAATGAGGGCGGTTGGTATTATGAGCAGCTGGAGCTTGGATATAATTACAGAATTACCGACATTTCGTGCGCCCTTGGAAACAGCCAGATGAATAAGCTTGACCGCTTCCTTGAAAAGAGAAGGGCGATTGCCGACAGATACAATCAGGCATTTGAAGGTGTCAGCCGGATAAAGACTCCGACGGTGCAGGAGGGCTGTGAAAGCGGATGGCATTTATATATGATTCAGGTTATGGGCTGCGACAGGAAGGCAGTGTTTGACAGGCTCAGGGAAAATGGTATCGGTGTAAATGTACACTATATTCCTGTTTACAGGCATCCTTATTATCAAAGGAATGGTTATGGGGGCGTATGCTGTCCGAATGCGGAATTGTTTTACGACAGAGCCATAAGTCTTCCGATTTTTCCCGCTCTTACGAACGAACAGCAGGGTTATGTTATAGATAAGGTGCTGGAGGCAGTGATGTAAATAAATAATAAATTAAAAATATTCCTTTATAAATAATTTTCTGTCCTCATAGTATGTTTTCAAATTTATGAATCCGTCATCGTGTATGGCCCATGAATCTTTCATATACGGAACTACTACTTTATAACCTGCGCGCTTAAATTCAAAGGATTGGGATGCATCATAAAAATCCCAATGCTTAAATAAGTCTTCACGCCATGGTATATCATATTGTGTTGCCATGAGCAGACCGTCAATGGCGTCCACAGATTGGAACGGTGCGGCTGCGTCATCATACTCAAGGTTATAGGTGTGATAAATACGGTTGGTAAGTACACGACCAATCTCTTTTTCATTCCACATAACTGCGTTTTCAGGCATTTCAGGGGCGCCGACAAGACCCACCATGCCGATGGTTGGATTATGAAATATATCCAGCAGTTCATAAAGAAAATCCCGGTTTATAATAAATACATCCTGATGCATATATATTTTATATTTTGCATCAGATGCTGCCATAGCTTCATTATAACCGGAAGTCATGGATTTGGCATCCCATATGGAAATACAATCCAGATCATAGCCCTCCGGAATATGCAGGCGACTGATATATGTAAGCGCTTCCTGTTCATAAGGCTTATTGTTTGCGCACATGATAAAGCAAAATTTTTTGTTATTCATAATTTTTCCTCATTTCAGACAGGATATACTTTACATCCTCATTGCCGGGATAGTGTATATCATAATACTCCAGAATTACTCTTGCATAGTATAGGTTTATCTCCAGATATTTGTAGGAAATATATAAAAGCATTTTTTGCGGGTCTGCACATAAAGAGTTAATTAAGAAAAACAATGCAACGGGAGAAATATTATGTTTCTCTATATAATCAAATAATGCATTTTCTTCTGCCACGGTGTTTCCATAGTCTGATTTGGAACTGTTCGCAATGTCAAAAAAACATAATCGCCATACCAAAAATTTTATATCCCGCATAAAATTCTGAAAATGATTTATATCTGTTCCCTGTGATAAAATGGTTGGAGATATTTCCTCATATCGTTCATATTGGTAGATATTTAAGAGTATATATACTAAGGCAATCGAATCCCTGTCTGCAAAAATGTCATGCAGCTTTGGGTTTTCAAACATAGTCAGCAGTGTGTCCCATGCCTCAGGTGTATGCTCGCCCAGCAGGGAATTAATCTTTTCAATCAGTTGTTCTTCCTCCTGCTCATGGTTCGCATGCCAATTTCTTTCTTCCTGCTCCTTTTTCAGAGCATATTCTTCGGTCCGGCGATATAAAAATTCTTCGTAAGTTAGAGATAATACTTCCATTTGCTATGTGTCCTGTTCAAATATTTTTATTTAATAATTATATAGCATGTTCATATAGATTTGCAATAATTAATCTTTTATTTGCTTTACAGTATTGCATATACGCTTTAGCTGCTGTCCGTATGGCGTTATTTGAGCGAGGGGTATTATGGGTTCATATGATGATGCGATAATTATAAGACTGAGTTGAGAGTATTACTTGTGTTTTTTTAAAATATCAGGTATAATACTATCAAATCATGATTTGGTAAAACAGGATTTGAATTGGGCGGAGGCGTTGTGATGTTTATAGGCAGAGAAGCAGAGCTGACTTTTCTTCAGGATAAATACGACGAGGATCGAGGGCAGCTTATTGTTCTTTATGGCAGACGACGTGTTGGAAAAACGGAAACTTTAAGGGAGTTTTGTAAGGGGAAACCGCATGTTTTTTATTCCAGCACACAGAGTACGGACAAGGTGCAGATTGCTAAATTTTCAAAACAGGTTTTCAAAGAAAACATACCTGCAAAGCAATATATTTCTGAATTTTCGGATTGGGAAAATGCTTTTCGTTCTGTGCTGGACTTGCCATATGGTGACAAGAAAAAATTACTTGTTATCGACGAGTTCCCTTATATGTGTAAAGGCAATAAAAGTATACCGTCTATTCTGCAAAATCTTTGGGATGCAGAATTGAAGGATAGAAATGTAATGATTATTTTATGCGGAAGTGCAATGAGTTTCATAGAAAAGGAATTGCTTGCAGAAAAAAATCCTCTTTATGGCAGAGCTACCGGTATTTATAAAATGACGGAAATGGGATTTTACGATGCAATAAAATTTTTCCCTGACTACTCGGAACAGGATAAGGTGTTGGCATATTCGGTACTCGGAGGGATTCCGCATTATCTTCGTCAGTTCAGACCTGAGCTGTCCGTTGCAGAAAATATAAAGAGAAATATTTTGACAAAAGGATGTATTTTGTATAGTGAAGTTGATTTTTTACTCCATCAGGAACTTCGTGAAACACCAATCTATAATTCCATCATTGAGGCGATTGCTCTTGGAAACACAAAACTCAATGATATAAGTCAGAAATCTCTTATATGTGATACTTCAAAGACAAGTGTTTATCTGAAGAACCTGATAGAATTGGGTATTGCTGAACGGGAATTTTCCGTTGATTCAAAAATAAAGGAAAAGTCAAATTCCAACAGAGGAATATATCGTTTGACAGATAACTTTTTTCGGTTTTGGTATGCCTTTGGTTTTACAAACTTTTCTCAGCTTGAGGACGGAGATGCAGATGGTGTGTATGAGTTCGTAATTGCTCCTGTTTTACATGAATTTGCAGCTTTGGTATTTGAGGATATTTGTAAAGAGTTTGTGCGGAAGCTTCAAAAGAAAAATGCACTGCCTTTCCGATATTTCCAAATGGGGCGATGGATGGGAAGAACTACAGTCCGTGACAAAGCAGCGGTAAATGGTTTAAGAATAGCAGAAACAGAGATAGATTTACTTGGTATAGACAGAGACGCAAAGGAATATTTAGTCGGAGAATGTAAATTTAAGAATACGCCGTTTGACTATTCTGAGTATCTGGACACAAAAGCAAAATTAACATCACTGAAAGATACATCGAAGTTTTATTATGCATTATTTTCAAAATCAGGTTTTGATGATAAGATTTTAGAGGAAGCTGAAAACGATAATGCTCTTTGGCTCTATAATTTAAACCAGATTGTGAATTACAAATTATAATGGTAAAATGTAATTTGTCAGGCTGTGGTATTAAGTATATGATATAAATATTTTTAGAGCGATACCTTGTCAACGAAAAATGAAATTATGGAGGATGAATTATGGAAAACAGCAGAAGTGAGCAGATGGAAGCATTAAAGGTACTGGAGGAGTTTAACGGACGTTTAATCAGTAATATGAAATCGCTTGTCAATGAATTGTCAGGCAATCGTCTGGAAGATACGGACAAGCTTTTAAAGACCGTTATTGATTCCCTCAATTGGGAAATTCAAGTTGTGAAATCCACGATGGATGTTTTAAATGATGGAACGACAAGAGTGGACAAGGATAGCTTTAATAAGGCAATTGTCTCATTAAGTGAAGCTATTTCTTCCGGGGATGACAATAGAATGGCAGGGCAGTTTCAAGAGACAATAAAGGTATTTGAAAATTTAGATTTAGCTGTTAAGGCTGTTGTGAGTGACAAGTAGCGTAAGCGTGTCTTGTGGTGATTTGTCTGTATTGTACAACGGATATCTGAGAAAACAGAATTTTGCCCGTAGCTGATGAATATGTAAATGTGAGGTAAGAAAATGAAAAAGAAATTATATTTAGTTATTGTATTATGTATGTGTTTTTTGTGCGGATGCGGCGCAGGAAAGGATGAGGTAAGCCCGGAAGAACTGGCAAAGGTATGGAATACGTGGCAAAAGGTTGATGGTGATATGACCACAATTTACACAATAAAATCTGATGGTACATATTCAGAA
>DKZK01000009.1:72185-84167 GCA_002493625.1 Lachnospiraceae bacterium UBA7076
AGAACGGGCGTACACTACCGGCGATTTTCCGGTTGATATAACTTATTCCGGCACATATAAATATGATGGAAAAACCATTGAATTTCAAAGTGATGACGGAATGTCATATTCTTTTGAAGTATCCTTTGACGGGGATGATATGATACTTACTCATGAGGGATATGAAAACAGATATTCAAAGAAATAAAACAGAAGGTATAAGGATAAAAAAATTCGGCAAATCAAAAATTTATCAAAAAAGTGTTTATAGAAGCTGTAGATTTAAGATGGTACAAAATGTCAATACTGTAATATGTGGTTTTACAATAGGAAGCTACATAGGGAATTGTGAAACTATGTTTCAGAAATAAGGAGTTTCGCAAATGCCTAATATCATGCCATAGCTTGAAGGGATTGACATATCTTGGAATTTTTGAATCATATTTTAGAGTATATTGTTGAAATTGGAATACTTCTCTTTGAATTTGTTGGAGTGGGCGTTATCATTTTAACATGTGTCGTAAGCGTATATAAATGTGTGGGAAGAAAACCGGACACACGAATATATCTTGCCAAGGGCTTTGCCATGGGACTGGAGTTTAAGCTTGGAAGTGAAATTCTGAGAACCGTAGTTGTGCGCGAATGGAAGGAAATTGCCATTGTTGCAGGAATCATTATACTTCGCGCGGCGCTTACCTTTTTAATTCATTGGGAAATCAGGCAGGAGGAAGGGCTTTCATAGGATAACTGCTTACACTGATATCTGCTTACACTAACCCGCATATTTTAAACATTTCCTGCAGCTTTACATCATAGCTGTGAAATTCCTTTACCTTATCATGTCCGTTTTTTGCAATCTGACGTCTCTCGTCATCATGCTTAAGGTAATAGTCAATTTTGTCAAGCAAATCAGGGATACTGTCATAAAGTACAATATCCTCGTCAGGGATAAAATGTTCCGGAATTTCAGCCTGATAATTTGAAATGACAAAGCCGCCTGCTCCCAGAAGGTCAAAGATTCGGAGAGGTAGTCCTGTTCTGATTGGGCGGTTTGTCATGTTGAGATTTATTTTACTGCATTTTATTATCTGCGGCATCATGGTATCTGAGTCTGCACCGCCACGGTTGTGTATGTTCGGTATCATAGATGTATCACTTAATGTCCATAAATCCATGTCAAAGTGCTCGCTTATGGCAGTAAGGGTGCGGATGCGCTCCTGTTCCGTGCATTTGTAGCCTATGTAGGTGTCGGCAATGATACCCTTGACATCCTCTGTATAATCCTCGCCCAGTGTATACCAGCCGGCATGTTTTTTAAATTCCATTGCAAATTCATCTGTTAATGAATCCTCGATAAAATTGTAGCCGTATACATTCAGCTGCGCATTTATTAATCCGTCCACATATCCGCGGACGTAGTCAGGCAAATCCTTTTCTATAAAGTTGTATTTGCACTTTTCTGAATAAAGCGAGCCCACAAAGGAAATGTCGCAGTCATACATTTTATGCTCCTCAGGCGTGACCCTTATGCTGTCCCATGTGGGAATGTCACAGCCCAAAGGCATGTGAAAAATATTATCAGGATTGAGGGGCAGAAATTTTTCCGTCTGCATCCTGTCCAGAAGGAATATACGGTTTGTAGGCAGGGAAATTGTTTCCGAATATAACATAAAGCTCGGACAGTCTACCGTCCATGAAATGTAGGGTATTTTAAAGACCTTGCATCCCCGGGCAATAATCGGTTGAAAGTTTACCGAAAAAACACAGTCAATATCCGGAGCCTCCTTGATTATGTCTGCAAGCTCATGAAGATAGTCCGTATCATAATCAGAGCTTAAGGGCGTCTTGTCAAAGGAAATGAAATCATATCCAAGACGCTTTATTGCATTTGTTATTCCGATTTCACATATGCTGTTCCATCTGCAAAATAATATTTTCATAGGTAACTCCTCAATAATATCTGTATTTTATCCTGTTTTAATCTCTTTAAGAAAACATGCTGATTCTTCGGATATGTCTTTCATCTTCGGAAAAAGGCGTGTCGATAAAAGTGTCCACAAGCATAAGAGCAAGTCCCGCGCCGAGCGTTCTTGCTCCGAGGCAGAGGATATTTGCGTTGTTGTGTTCCTTTGTCGCCTTTGCGGAAAAACAGTCTGAGCAGGCGGCTGCCCGTATGCCATCGACCTTATTTGCCGCCATTGACATCCCTATGCCCGTTCCGCATATAAGTATTCCAAGCTCGCAGTCTCCGCCTGAAACCTCCTCGGCAACCGCTTTTGCATAAACGGGATAATCGCATGACGCTGCGCTGTCACAGCCCATATCCTTAAATGGGATTCCTCTTTCCGTCAGGTGCTTCATAATTTCCTTTTTCAATTCATATCCGCCGTGGTCACATCCGATTGCTATCATATATCATTTATCCTCCAAGCATTATAATCTAACTTAAACTTTTATTACTCTCTGTCCCGCCGCTTTGAGCAGCCGGTTCATTATGGCGTTTCCGAGCTTTCCCCGATTAAACGCCTCACTGTAAATGTAATCGGCTCCGATATCATCACATTCACGTAAAATGCCGTACAGCTTTGCGGCTATGGTTTCACCGCTTGCTGCCTCGCCTGCAATTAAAATATTTTCACAGTTATATAAATGCGCATTTTCGGCGGAGGCTATAACGGCGGTCTTGAATCCCTGCTGTTTTTTTTCTGCTATGAGGGCGTTTATTTTTTTTGCCACGGAAAGCCGTGTGATATAGCTGTGCGCTGACCCATGATTTTGATGGGAATGTTCGCTTGCGCTGTTATCAGGTGTGTCGGTTTCCTCCGCAGCTTCTACAATGGTTAGCTCGCCTTTTGGGGCGTAATGTGTATATTTCATGCCGGGGGCTTTGGGTTTTATATCAGAAATACTGTCTGTAAGCGATTTGTCCACGGTAACTGCTCCGACTATATTTTCAAGCATGGCTTTTGTTATAAAGCCGGGTCTTAAAATCATGGGAACATCACCTGTCATGTCAACAATCGTGGATTCTATGCCTATACCCACGGCGCCGCCGTCAAGTATCATATCAATCCTGCCCTTCATGTCGTTTATTACATGGTCCGCTGTGGTTGGGGACGGTCTTCCCGAGATATTGGCGCTTGGCGCGGCTATATAAAGCTGGGACTGCCTTATCATGTCAAGGGCGGCAGGATGTGAGGGCATGCGTATTGCAACAGTGTCGAGCCCGCCCGTGGTTTCCCGTGGAACAATGTCCTTTTTGGGAAGTATAATGGTAAGAGGACCCGGCCAAAATGCCTCCATTAGCATAACCGCTTTTTTGGGAACATGTGACGCCAGCTTAAATACTGCATAAGTATCGGCAATATGGACAATAAGGGGATTGTCGCTTGGACGTCCCTTTGCCGCATATATTTTAGTTGAAGCCTCAGGGTTTAACGCATCTGCGCCGAGACCGTATACCGTCTCAGTTGGAAAAGCCACAAGACCGCCTTTTCTAAGAGTGACAGCCGCTTTTGAAATTGCCCCTTTTTCATCACAATTCATAATGATTGTGTTTATATTTTCATTCATGTGTAAGCTCCCTGCCATATCAGGATGGTGCTGCAAATTACCGTAAGCTGTGTATCAATGGCTTCCCGGATGCCCTGCTTGTGATTTTGCCTGTATTTGTACAACGGATGTCTGTGAAAACAAAGTTTTACACATATATATTATAGATATATCAGAATGAATTTACAAGACAAAATGCAACCATGTGAAAAATAAGTATAACAACTTTGACATATGGGGAACAATACAATAGTACAATCTGGCATTTATGTGCAAAATATGCACATTTTGGAATTAATTTTATTGAAAAAAATGTTAATATCATTTATAATATCCATTATCTGTGGGTGAAGAGTGGAGAAATTTGTCTATGAAAAATAATGATAATCAGGTTTGGAAAATGCTGTTTCTCATCACGCAGATAGGATTTACAATGCTTACCACAATTTTTATCAGTATTGCCATCGGCTTTTTTCTCGGGAAATGGCTTGGGAAAAATCTTGTTGGATGGTTTATTGTAATTGGAGTTATCGCAGGCGTAAGGTCTGTGTATATCCTTATAAAAAAGTATCTTGAAAAATAAATACAGTTTTCTATAGAGGGAGTTGTGAATCAGGTGGCTGCGCGAAGGGTTTTAATGCAACTTTATATAGGAATAGGCATGTATTTTGTGGCATTTGGCGTTCTTGGCGTCATATTTATGCGGCCCATATGGCTTTTTATTCTGTCACTTTTCGTTGGCTGCGCAGCAGCGTGTTTTATTGCATACAACATGTATGATGTGCTTGACAGGGCGCTTGAGCTTGAAACGGGCAAGGCAAAGGGCTTTGTGACGGTAAGAAGCATGATAAGACTTGGAATATGTCTTGTACTTATGGCGGCAGGCATAATGGTGGACTGGGTATCCTTTGTGGGAGTTACTGTGGGTCTTCTCGGACTTAAGGTGTCAGCTTTCATGAATCCCCTTGTAAGAAAAATCACAGGGGATGCTGCAGTGGGGGGTTACGAGGATGCAGTCCCGGACGAGACGGAAGCGTCAGGTAACGAGACGAAAGTTTCAAGTAACAATATGGAAGCATCAAATGCTGACGAGGAAGCGTCAGATGACAATTTGGAAATGACAGGTAAGGAAATTACCGCAAAGGCAGTCGCAGAGCTTGGTGCAGGTACGGAAGGTCATAATATGGATGATGACGAGTACGAGGACGAGCTTATAAAAAAATACTTCAAAAAATATACAGACAAATACAGAGACAGATATATGTAGAGCAGATGCTCTTTAATATATAAAAACATATGTCCGGCGGCAAATCCGCCGGGACACGGCGTCAATCCATGAGCTTCCGATTTACAAAGTAAATGGGAACATATGCCGAAGGCAAATATGGAATGGCTGATGTTTGAAGGAAGGAGGGTGAGTATATGATAAGTGGTGTAGCCACTGGAACCGGTCTGATACACATGGAAGAAGAAGCAAACATAGATTTCTTCATACATGAGCTCTATCCGATTGATTTCTTTGGGCATACGGTCTACATTACCACAACCCATGTATGTACCTTGATTGTATTTGTCACCATTATACTGCTGGCAATAGCGGCAAGGAAAAGCGTCCTTAAAAAGACGGATAACCCCAGTCTTTTTGCTACAGGAACAGAGCTTGTCATAAACACGCTGCTTAATTTTGTTGACAGTTCGATGGGAAAGTCGGGCAAAAAATACATCAATTATGTTGGTACGCTGTTTATATTTGTTTTCTTATCAAATATATCAGGATTATTTGGGCTCAGACCACCTACGGCAGATTACGGAACAACACTTTGTATTGCACTCATAACATTTGTGATGATACAGTATGCGGCTGTAAGATATCAGAAGTGGGGCGCGGTAAAAGGCTTGTTTGAACCGATATTTCTGTTTTTCCCTATAAACGTAATCAGTGAAATTGCAACTCCTGTTTCACTTTCACTTCGTCTGTACGGAAATATTCTCGCAGGAACGGTTATGATGGCGCTGTATTATGGTCTTATACCAATATTTTTCAAGTTCGGTATACCATCGGCATTACACGTGTACTTTGATTTATTCTCAGGCGCAATACAGGCATATGTATTCTGTATGCTGACAATGGTATTTGTAGCTGACAAACGAAATGTTGATACTGCCTAGGAGGCAAAGCAAAATTCACATTAAAACCCCGGAAGGGGCAAAAATATAAAAATGGAGGAATGAAAAATGAAGATAGAAATTGAAGGATTAATAGGCGCATGCTCAGCAATAGGAGCAGGTCTTGCAGTTATTGCAGGTATCGGTCCTGGTATCGGTCAGGGAATTGCAGCAGGTTACGGTGCGTCAGCAGTTGGACGTAATCCGGGAGCAAAGGGTGATATCATGTCAACCATGCTTCTTGGACAGGCTGTTGCAGAGACAACAGGTCTTTACGGACTCGTAGTTGCGCTTCTGCTTATGTTCCTTAAGCCTTTCGGTAAGTAGGTTGACCTAAGGAGGGACCCATTTATGGGAGGATACCTTAGATCAGACCCCCGAAGCTACATTTTAACCGAAAGGAGGATTAACCGTGACAGGTTATTTAAGCATTATAAGCAGAGCAAATGTTGCTTTACTTGCGCAGAGCGAAGGACGTGTATTCGGACTGGACTGGCAGCTTATATTTGATATTCTGATACAGGGTCTGGCAGTTTTCCTGCTTTTTATATTCTTGTCATACATTCTTATAGACCCGGTAAGAAGGGTGCTTGAGGAGAGACGGGAAAAGATAAAGAATGATGTGGAAAGCGCTGCAAGCGACAGGGCGGAAGCAGCAAAGCTGAAGGCCGAGTACGACGCCAGAATAAAAAAGGCAGATGACGAGGCAGGCGAAATTCTTTCCGCAGCAAGGAAGAAAGCCGTTAAAAATGAGGAAAACATTATTGCCGATGCCAATGCTGAGGCAGCAAGAATCATTTCAAGGGCGAATCAGGAAGCAGAGTTGGAAAAGAGCAAGGTTAAGGATGAGGTCAAGCAGGAAATCATCAGTGTGGCGACGGTTATGGCAGGAAAGTTTGTAGCCGGTTCCATGGATGACAGTAAGCAGGCGATGCTCGTTGATGAAACCTTAAAGGAAATGGGTGATGATACATGGCTAAACAAGTAGATACAACCTATGGAAATGCGCTCTTTGAGCTTGCACTTGAGGAGAATAAGCTTGATGCGCTGTATGATGAGGTCTTGGCGCTTATAGATATTTTGAAGGAAAACGGTGAGCTGATAAAGCTTCTTTCCCATCCTCACATCAATAAGGATGCAAAGAAGGAGGTTGTAAGCAAAACCTTTGAGGGCAAGGTATCAGATGAGCTCACCGGACTTATTGCAATGATTGTGGACAAGGATCATGCCGCAAATCTTATACAGGTGCTTGAGTATTTTATCAGACTTGTAAAAAAGGAAAAAAATATCGGTGTTGCGGCTGTTACAAGCGCCGCCCCTCTTACAGATGAGCAAAAGGGAAGCATTGAAAAGCGTCTGATTGAAACGACTGCTTTTGACACGATGGAAACAAGCTACTTTGTTGACAGTTCCCTGATAGGCGGACTTGTAATAAGGATTGACGACAGAGTCGTTGACAGCAGTATTAAGACAAAGATTGAAAATTTGGCAAAGTCGCTTGCATAAACAAAATTTATTTATGCGACCGACAATATGCTGACAGCAAAAAATATTTTAGGATGAAAGAAGGTGTTTTTTTGTCCATGAATTTAAAACCTGAGGAAATAAGTGCTGTTATTAAAGAACAGATAAAAAGTTATAAGCTTCAGCTTGACACATCGGACGTTGGAACAGTAATCCAGGTTGCCGATGGTATAGCACGTATTCATGGTCTTGAAAATGCTATGCAGGGCGAGCTCCTTCTGTTCCCGGGTGACGTATACGGAATGATACTGAACCTTGAGGAGGATAACGTAGGTGCCGTTCTTCTCGGTGATGCAAAGAACATCAACGAGGGTGACATAGTAAAAACTACAGGAAGGGTTGTTGAGGTGCCGGTTGGCGACGCAATGCTCGGACGTGTAGTAAATGCATTAGGACAGCCGATAGACGGCAAGGGTCCTATAGAAACAACAAAGACAAGACAGATTGAGAGGGTGGCATCCGGCGTTATTGCCCGTAAATCTGTAGACACTCCTCTCCAGACAGGTATCAAGGCGATTGACGCCATGGTTCCGATTGGAAGAGGACAGAGAGAGCTTATTATAGGCGACAGGCAGACCGGTAAAACTGCAATCGCTATTGATACAATCATTAATCAGAAAGGGCAGGGCGTAAACTGTATTTATGTAGCCATAGGTCAGAAGGCGTCCACCGTTGCAAACATTGTAAAGACCCTTACGGAATATGGAGCCATGGAGTACACGACAATCGTTGCTTCAACGGCAAGCGAGCTTGCGCCGCTCCAGTATATTGCGCCGTATTCAGGCTGCGCAATCGGTGAGGAATGGATGGAGGCAGGCAAGGATGTACTTGTTGTGTATGATGATCTCAGCAAGCATGCTACTGCTTACCGTACACTTTCATTGCTCCTTCGTAGACCACCGGGACGTGAGGCATTCCCTGGTGACGTATTCTATCTGCACTCAAGACTTCTGGAGAGAGCTGCAAAGCTTTCTGATGAGCTGGGAGGCGGTTCCCTTACAGCCCTTCCTATTATTGAGACACAGGCAGGAGACGTATCCGCATACATTCCTACAAACGTAATTTCAATTACGGACGGACAGATTTACCTTGAAACCGAGATGTTTAACTCCGGCTTCAGACCGGCTGTAAATGCAGGACTTTCCGTATCAAGAGTAGGAGGCGCGGCACAGATTGGCGCAATGAAGAAGCTTGCTTCGCCTATCCGTGTTGAGCTTGCGCAGTACAGAGAACTTGCCGCATTCTCACAGTTTGGCTCGGAGCTTGACGCCGACACCAAGGAGAGACTTGCGCAGGGCGAGCGTATAAAGGAAATGCTGAAGCAGCCGCAGTACAAGCCTATGGCAGTTGAGAAGCAGGTTGTAATTATATATGCAGCTACCAAGAAATATCTTCTTGATATAGATGTTGACAGAGTGCTTGAGTTTGAGGACGGACTTTTTGAGCACATATCCACAAAGTATCCTGAAATATTCGAGGGAATAAAGAAAGAGAAAAAGCTTACCGAGGATATTGAGGAGAAGCTTGTGAAGGCCATTGAGGAATTTAAAGAGACATTTTAGTCATAGCAATATGTATAAGTGAGGTGATAAGTCTTGGCATCAATGAGAGACATAAAGAGACGTAAGGAAAGTGTCCAGAGCACCCAGCAGATTACAAAGGCAATGAAGCTTGTTGCGACTGTAAAGCTTCAGAAGGCAAGAGGAAAAGCTGAGAGCAATAAGCCGTATTTCGGCATGCTTTACGACACCATCTGCTCTATACTTGCCATGACGAAAAATGTTGATCATGAGTACCTGAAGGAAAGCGACTGTAAGAAGAAGGCGGTTATTGTCATTACCTCCAACAGAGGTCTTGCAGGAGGCTACAACAGCAACATTGTAAAAATGGTTGCGGGCGCCGATTTCCCAAAGGAGGATACCTATGTATATGCAGTGGGAAGAAAAGGCATAGAGGGACTTACCCGTAAAGGCTACTCAGTGTATAAGGATTTTTCAGAGGTTATAAATGAACCTTTGTTTTCAGATGCAACCAATATGAGCAAGGAGCTTCTGACACAGTATTCAAAGGGTGAGATAGGTGAGATATATATTGCCTATACAAACTTTAAGAATACGGTTACACAGGAGCCTAAGCTTGTTAAGCTGCTTCCTTTATCGGAGGATGAGTTTGTAAAAAAGGATGAGGATGCAGATTCGAAGCTTCTCATGAATTTTGAGCCTACTCCGGAGGAGGTGCTTGACATGATTATTCCAAAGTATATGTCAAACATTATTTTTGGAGCATTTTTAGAGTCAGTTGCAAGTGAGAACGGAGCCCGTATGCAGGCGATGGATTCAGCTACAAGCAACGCTGAGGACATGATAGCAAGCCTGTCACTTAAGTATAACAGGGCAAGACAGGGCGCAATTACTCAGGAGCTTACTGAGATAATTGCAGGAGCAGATGCTATAAGTTAAATTATTATAAGTAAGGAGATTAGAAATGGCAGATACAAACGTAGGTAAAATTACCCAGATTATAGGCGCTGTCATTGACATTAAATTTCCGGAGGGAAAGCTTCCTGAGATTTATGATGCCATAACGATAGCAACTAACAGTGGTACTACCCTTTATGCGGAGGTATCACAGCATCTTGGTGATGAAACTGTAAGATGTATAGCAATGGGTCCTACAGACGGTCTTGTAAGAGGCATGGAAGCCGTAGGTACAGGCGCGCCTATTACGGTTCCTGTAGGTGAGGCTACACTTGGACGTATGTTCAACGTACTTGGCCAGCCTATTGATGATAAACCTGCGCCTGAGGTAGATACTTATCTTCCGATTCACAGAAAAGCTCCGCAGTTTTCCGAGCAGTCAACGGAAACTGAAATTCTTGAAACCGGTATAAAGGTCGTTGATTTGCTCTGCCCTTACCAGAAGGGTGGTAAAATCGGACTTTTCGGAGGAGCCGGAGTTGGCAAGACAGTTCTTATTCAGGAGCTTATTACAAATATAGCAACAGAGCATGGCGGATATTCTGTATTCACAGGCGTTGGAGAGAGAACAAGAGAAGGTAACGACCTCTACTATGAAATGATAGAGTCGGGCGTTATCAATAAGACAACGATGGTATTCGGACAGATGAACGAGCCGCCGGGAGCGAGAATGAGAGTTGGACTTACAGGACTTACTATGGCAGAGTATTTCCGTGATAAGGTCGGCAAGGACGTGCTTTTGTTCATTGACAATATATTCCGTTTTACACAGGCAGGTTCCGAGGTTTCGGCATTGCTTGGACGTGTGCCTTCAGCCGTTGGTTACCAGCCGACGCTTCAGACTGAGATGGGTACGCTTCAGGAGAGAATCACATCCACAAAGAACGGTTCCATTACATCCGTACAGGCTGTATACGTTCCGGCGGACGACCTTACTGACCCTGCGCCGGCTACAACCTTTGCGCATCTTGATGCAACAACGGTTCTTTCACGTTCCATTGTTGAGCTTGGTATATATCCTGCCGTTGACCCTCTTGAGTCAACCTCAAGAATACTTGACCCTCGTATTGTGGGTGAAGAGCATTACAAGGTTGCCAGAGGCGTTCAGGAGATACTTCAGAAGTATAAGGAGCTTCAGGATATTATTGCAATCCTCGGTATGGATGAGCTTTCAGAGGAGGATAAGCTTGTTGTTGCAAGGGCAAGAAAGGTTCAGAGATTCCTTTCTCAGCCGTTCCACGTTGCAGAGCAGTTTACCGGTCTTCCGGGTAAATATGTGCCTGTTGCCGAGACGATACAGAGCTTTAAGGAGATACTTGAGGGCAAGCATGACGACGTTCCGGAAGGATATTTCTTAAATGTGGGAAGCATAGAAGACGTTGTCGCTAAGTGCAAGTAAATGCTGCGAGGAGATTTTATATGGCAGATAAGACGATGGAAGTTAAGGTAATTGACCCGCAAAGAACCTTTTATGACGGGCAGGTGTCATTTATCGAGTTTAATACAACAGAGGGCATTCTCGGAATATATCCAAGGCACATTCCAATGACGGCAGTTATAGAGCCGGGTGTTCTTAAGCTTGTGGATGAGGAAGGCAACGAAAAGGACGCCGCACTCCATTCCGGCTTTGTTGAAATACTTGGGGACAGGATAACAATTTTAGCAGAGTGCGTTGAGTGGCCGGATGAAATTGATATTAACAGGGCGGAGGAGGCGCGCATAAGAGCCGAACGCCGCATCAAGGATTCATCACAGGATACAAACAGGGCGGAGCTTGCTCTTAAGCGTTCCGTAGTACGTCTTATGTTGGGTAAAAAATAACGGGATTGTCGCATTGAGCATATTTTTGATATTGCATTTTAAATAATCTTAGTGTGACATTAAAAAATAAAAAAGGAGCTGTTGCAGCAGGATTAACGGTGGATTTGCCGTTGTCCGGTGCGATGGTTCCTTTTTTGTGTTGCAGGAGATTTTTTGTAAGCGTTTTACGGAAAATGTTTGCGAAAAATTTGCTTTTGGCAAGAAAAAAATGAAAAAACGTGTCGTTCATGCAAAAAACGTGTCGTTCATGCAGAAATTCTTGAACAACCTATATAAAAATACTATGCTTTTTGTAGGAAAAACAAGGAGGAAAAACATGGGACGAGTTATTAAACCTGAGGAAATAAAAAACATGACGGCAGAAATGAAACAAAGCTGGACGACACTGGAAATGAAACTTTATATGATTTTGGATTACCTGAACAGCCTCATCGCATCGGAGGATTTTAAGGGAAAAACGGCG
>DKZK01000009.1:84511-84788 GCA_002493625.1 Lachnospiraceae bacterium UBA7076
TTGAAAACGAGGTGGGCTTTGTGGATTTGATTGAGGATGACATTATTGACCAGATACATTCACTGAGAAACTTAAACGAGATGTTGGAGGATGATATTGCAGAACTCAGAAATAAGCCGCGCGATATACTGCACAGGATAATGGATCTGGTAAGTTATGAACAGGTATGTCTTAATTATGAGTATATGATATCACGGAATGAACTTCTTATTAAAGCACTGGAGCGGAAGCTTCAAAAAATAGATGAAATAGAGGCAAATGTCAATGGCTTATTTAA
>DKZK01000028.1 GCA_002493625.1 Lachnospiraceae bacterium UBA7076
TCATCTCAAGATCGCTTAGCTTACCGCTGCTTTCCTGCTCCCGTCCATCCTTACAGGTAATGGTCAGGATATGCCCCCTGCTGCTGATATACAGGATTTTTCCGTATGGAATGGACCCTCTTGTTTTTCTCCATGTATAACTGACGGTTTTTTCCTTTTCCCGCACCTGTTGTTTTTCCGCCATATCTAAAAGCCGTCCTACCGCTTCCTCACTGACAGGCTTTATCAGATACTGAAATGCATATAAATCATAGGCTTCCCGATAAAACTCATCGCTTGCAGAGACAAAGCAGATGACCGCATCCCTGTCCGTCAGACGTATTCTTTCCGCCAACCGGATTCCATCCATGCCTTCCTCTATGTATATATCCAACAGATATAAATCAAAAAACGTATTGTTTTTTTCTACCTCCGCAAGAAGGCTTCCGGTATTATGGTAAAGCCTTACTTCATGTCCCCGCAGCAGGTCTTTTATCCCCTCTGCATCTTTAGCACAGTCATCGCATACCGCTATCTTCATAAATCTCCTCCCTCTTGTATCCGTCCTGTATCCGTCAAAGCAGTCCCATATTTCCGAAGCATCTCTATCCTTATGCTTTCAGCGAATATTCAAGACTGCCGAAAATGCAAAAGGCAGCTATCACGCAATACCAGAGGCTCACGAGATAACTGCCTGTATGCTATGCTGTCAACTCCACCTTTTGACTTTTGGGGTGTAAAAAGTCAAAAGATTGAAAATTTCTTTTTTATTATATCATATCATTTTCTGCTCCGAATCGTCAATTTTGTTGTTAAAAACGCTAATTTTGCTGTTTGGGCATATCCTGAAACATGCTTTTTATCTCATTTCCGCACAAACCATTTTACCTTTTGCATTCACATCAACATCAATTTCATGACCTCCGAAAACATATCCGTCATCATACCCAATCGTATAGGAACCGTTTCGATTCACAAATATATATTTCATTCTGCCGCTTAATGCATCTGCAAATTCCTCCGGTGTTGAAAATCTAATCTCACAATCATCCTCCAGACATTCTAATGCGGCATTAAATAATTCATTATCTTCTGCAATATATTCTCTGGCTTCCTTATCCTTTTTCACAATATGCTCCACAAAATCTCTCGCTACAGCCAAAGGCTTTTTCCACGTTGCCCTGCTGCTCCATTCCACCTCAATATAAGTCGTAATATCCCTGCCTGCAAAATTATATCTGCCTCTGAATAACCCCTCCGATTTTTCTAAAACTAATTCTCCTAATACATCATCCGCTAAATAAACAGGAGCAAGATATGCTTTCTGTTTTTTATCAAGCTTTGTTCCGGATACGTTTTCCTCCAAAACTTCTTTAATATACAAAAATGCCACTTCACCAAAATAATTATACTGCAATCTTCCTGCAACCTTATAAATTACGCCATTTGTAAATTTGTTAAAATATTCGCTGGTTTCATCCTGTTCATCGTGTTCATCACAGGATATGGGCCACGTTATAACCTTTATCTTCTTTACCATGCTGTCCGCATTTATATCATATATTGCAACAACAGAGCAGGTAATAATATAATACTCATGACTGTTACTTAATCTTGCTGAACCGCCTTCCCCAACAAGAATATAATATAAACCGTCATCACCGGAAAATTTATTTTCTTCCTGATAAATTTCATGTATGTCCATATCAATAACCCCTCCAACTCCTAAGCTTTTCACTCAAAATGCAATATATTTATATCCGACCTCTGATACTTCCCCATCCTCTATCAATTCCTCTGTTTTTTCAAGCCATATTTTACAAAAATCTGTTTTGATTTTGCCAGATGTTTTCGGTTTCGCCAGCCATGGACCACAAGGAACATGGAAATGCTCAAAATCTTTATCCGTATCCTTGAAAGGTTCTTTTTTATCCTTGAAAGGTTCTATTTGATCAATCCAACCTAACAATATTTTAAACTTTCTTTTTTGTCCTCTGGATTTGCTTCTAATCATATATATTGACATTCTTATTTCCCCTTTCATTCATTAAACAATAAACCATAACCGCTTGCTGTACCTCTAACAAATATCTCTTAAACCGGTAGCCCGCAAAATAATCAGAAGCAATTACGTCTTGCGATACTTCCTCACCACGATAGAATGGCGGACAAGGGTTTAAAACAGCATTTTCATTTGCCATATCCATAATTTCTTTTGTAATCTGATAATGCTCAAAATCCGTGATTGCGTCTGCCGGTAATGAATCTGTACATATAACATCTTTTCCTTTTACAGCTTCTTTTATATCCCTAAATACCTGCACGCCTTCCATTTCATATCCCTTTGGACAGCATTGCGAAAATTCAAATCCTAAAACATTTGCCGCCTCCTTCCATGAAAGACCGATATTGCCGGATTTACCACAGAAAAGGTATTTGTCTTTTGTAAATTCCATTCGAATTTTAGATAATGAATATATATCTGAAATAATCTCGCAAGGATGAGCAGTATCTGTCATCGCATTGATGATTGGAACCGCAGAGTATCGCGCAAGTTCCCTAATTACATCCATATTTTTATGCCTTACAATTACAGCATCTGCCCAATTATTCAAATATCCGCAAACATCTTCTAATTTTTCCTTTTTATCCAGGGTTTCCATCGGAAATAATATTGATTGTCCCCCAAGCTGATATATTCCTTTTTCAAATGTTACGCGAGTTCTTATGCTTGTGTCAGGAAAGAATAATACAATGCTTTTTCCATCAAGAAAGCCCTTGAATTTTCCTTCTTGTATTTTATCTGCTATATAAAAAATTTTAAAAATATCCTCTTTATTAAGGCTTCGTAAATCAACTAAATTTCCCAATCAAGCCACCCCCTCTTTGTGCTAACAGACATTAGCAAAAACTTAGTTTCGCAATTACCTGATGCTTACAATTCTGTCTGCCATTTTATATTTAATATCTTCCCTGATAAACGTTTTTTGCCTCTAATGTCCATTTTTTAACAAACTCTGTCTTTGCATTCGTATAAGCATCCCGGTCATTTTCAAACTGCTTCCACAATTGCAGTTTCATTGTCTCATATTCTTTCGCAGTTGATGGATGCTCATTTAAATAATCCCTGAAATATAATTCGTCATTATCTCCAACATAACGCAGGTGTACATGAAAAACCTTATCCGCAAATCCTTTTTTTGTATATCCACGATTTAAGGATATTCTTCCCGCCTCTGCTGACATCCTGATAAAGCCGCTCTGTTCCAATATATCCGCAATATATTCCATATCCGATCCCTCTGCTATTTCAATGAGCACATCAACAATATTCTTTGCCCATATGTCAGAGATTGCCGTACTCCCAATATGGCTGATTCTTTCGATTGGGCATCCGGACAGTTTATCTTTTAAAAATAGTTCCATTTCTCCATAATACAGTTTCCATTTATCGCTGTGGACAACAAGGGATATGGGAAATAGTTCCCATAATTCTTTTAAAGACATTTCAGACAGTTCTTTTTCCATTTAATGCATTCCTCTGTTTAAAATCTCATCAAGAAGTCTGTCGGCAGCCTGCTCCTTGCTCATCATAGGAAGCGCAAGCTCACCCTCTTTCGTTATAAGCGTAAGGACATTTGTATCGCCGGCAAAGCCTGCCCCCTCAACCTTAAGGTTGTTTGCCGCTATCATATCAAGATTTTTCTTTTCAAGCTTTGCCCTTGAATTTTCAATCATATTTTCCGTTTCCATTGAAAATCCACACAAAAACTGCCCTGCCCTTTTATTCTCACCAAGCGTCTTTAATATATCATTCGTCTTTTCAAGCTCTATGCTCATTGCGCTGTCATTTTTCTTTATTTTCTCACTGGCTGCATGGCATGGTCTGTAATCTGCAACCGCTGCCGCCTTAATAATAATATCCTGCTCAGGGCTTAAGCCTGTTACCGCATCATACATGTCCTTTGCGGTTTTCACATTTACTACATTTACAAACAAAGGCTTGTCAATACTTGTCTCGCCTGAAACAAGGGTGACATCTGCTCCGCGGAGCATTGCCATTCTTGCAATGGCATAGCCCATTTTTCCTGTTGAGTGGTTGGTTATATATCTTACAGGGTCGATAGCCTCCTTTGTGGCTCCTGCCGTAACAAGCACTTTTTTTCCTGCAAGATCCTTCTTCTTTGCGCATGCCCTTAAAATATATTCAACCAGTATATGTTCTGCCGGAAGCTTTCCCTTTCCCGTATCACGGCATGCGAGAAATCCCTCGTCAGCCTCAATTATCTCATATCCGTATGCGGCAAGCCTCCTCATATTATCCTGAACGATTGGATTTTCGTACATATGCACATTCATGGAAGGCGCTATCAATACAGGACATTTTGCAGGAAGAACTGTTGTTGTAAGCATATCGTCTGCAATTCCATTTGCTATCTTTCCAACCACATCTGCGCTTGCAGGCGCAATAAGAAAAGCATCAGCCGTCGTTCCAAGCGTAACGTGAGGCACATGCATTTCCATTCCCCTGTCAAATGTATCCGTGTAGCACCTGTTATCTGTAAGCACCTCAAAGGTTTCAGGTGTTATAAAATGTGTGGCGTTTTCAGTCATTATAACGTGAACGTCAGCGCCAAGCTTTACTAACATGCTTGCAACATTCGCCATTTTGTACGCTGCTATTCCTCCGCTTATTCCAAGTACAATTCTTTTTCCTGTAAGCATATAAAAAACCTCCCAATTTTGATTACAATCCAAATACCCACTCAAAAACCTTTGATTGTCAATGAGCTGCTTGCGATACATTTATGCTGCTCATAAACGTGAACGTTCACCTCAAAACCTTCATTTTACCGCAAAGTATAATGTGCATTTGTCTGTTTTCGGCTTATGCCGATATACGCAATCGTACATTACCGCAAGGCTCATTAAGCCATATCCTCTAACAACCCATGTTTTTCATATCTTGTAATTCTGTTTATCTTATTATTATCATCTACAAATACCACCCTTGGAGGATTATCCTTAAATTCCTCGGCGGTCATCTGCGCATAACACATTATAATTACCTTGTCGCCTACTTCCACAAGCTTTGCGGCAGCGCCGTTCAGGCAAATCATTCCGCTGCCCTTCTCTCCCGCTATAACATAGGTTTCAAGTCTGTTTCCGTTATTGACGTCCACAACCTGAACACGCTCATATTCAAGTATTCCGGCAGCCTCCATAAGCTCCTCGTCGATAGTTATGCTTCCAACATAATCAATTTCAGCCTGTACTACCGTTGCCCTGTGAATTTTACCCTTAAGCATATTTAAAAACATGTGATTCTCCTTTCGCTTATATCTCAATTGGCAATTGCGAAACTCTCTTTTTCAAGATGTGAGTTGTGGAAAACTTAGCTTCGCACTATATAATCAAGCGCAATTTGCAATCTGCAAGCAAGCTTGCGTTTGCATTGCACTTGATTATGCATTGCTCAATGATAGCATAAAGTTGTCAATTAGCCTTGCCTCTCCGCCGATATTTACGGCTATGGCACAGAGTATGTCCCCCTCGATTTTATCTATATTCTTCATTGTATTTACATCAACTATCTCCACATAGTCGATTTCAGCCAAAGGCATGGTATTTATCATGTCAACCATTGCCTTTTTCACCTTTGCCGCATCCCGTTCACCGTCGAGAACCATCTGCTTTGCCATAAATACTGACTTGCTTAAAATGACCGCCTGCTTTCTTGATTCCGGTGACAGATACGTGTTGCGTGAGCTTTTTGCCAGACCGTCAGCCTCTCTTATAATCGGACATCCCACAATTTCTATGTCCATATTAAGGTCCTTTACCATTCTTTTTACAACTGCAAGCTGCTGCGCATCCTTTTCACCAAAGTAAGCCCTGTCAGGCATTACAATGTTAAACAGCTTATTTACTACGGTACAAACACCCCTGAAATGCACCGGTCTTGAAAGTCCGCAAAGAGCATTTGTAAGACCTGTCATATCCACAAATGAACAAAAGCCCTCCTCATACATTTCCTCAGGCTCAGGGTGAAATATAAGGCTTGCACCCACTGCCTCACACAGTCTGCTGTCCGCATCAATATCCCTTGGATAGCTTGCCAGATCCTCCTTTGGACCAAACTGCATCGGGTTTACAAAAACACTTACGACAACCCTGTCATTTTCTGCAACCGCCCTCCTGATAAGACTCTCATGCCCCTCATGGAGATAACCCATCGTTGGGACAAGTCCTACGGAAAGACCTTCCTTTCTCCACTGCCTGACATGTTCTCTTACTTCCTGAATTGTTTTTACTATGTTCATATTTTATATCCTCCGTTCCCTTATCCTTAACAAACCTGCTTCCAAAGCATCTTATTATCCTCAAATTCGTAAAAAATTCTGCCTTCATCACACAAATAAGATAAATAAGACCTTACCGTACTGCCCAATAGCACATACTGATTTACATTCATTTCCAGTGAATATGTATCAAATACATATTTTAAAACATCCTCAAATGTCACTTTATTTTTACAATATTCATAAATGAGATTTAAAATTTCATTTATCTTATTTCTGTTTCGTTCTATTAAGCCCTTTATATCCTCCGTTGCCTCACAATGGGATGGAATAAATAATTTTCCGTCCATATCCTGCAAATAATCCAAGGTATTAAGATATGCCCTCACATCATAAATGAAAAACAAATGATATTTAGTGATTGTCTCCTCGCTAAACAGCGCGTCTCCCAAAAAAACAATATTGTCTGACGTTCGAATCCCTATCATATCAAAGAAATGTCCCTTTAAGTCAAAATACTTTAGTCCTTTCGGCAAATTATCCTTTATATTTATGACGCCTGTTTCCTTTGCCATTAAAAACTTATTTCTTATAGCCTTAAAGGGATAGCCGCCATATAAAAATGATGGTTCCAATACGGGATATTCCGTAAAGGCTTTCTCAATGTTATATGCATATACATCGCAACCGCTTCTGTCACAGATAACCTTATTTCCGCCAATGTGGTCTGCATTTGAGTGGGTGTTTATAATTCCGTTTACCTTCCAGCCCTGCTCACCGACTAATTTTAATATCTTTTTCCCGGCATCCTTATCATTTCCGCTGTCTATCAGATAAACATTTTCATGATCTGCTTTGTAAATCCCTATATTGGTAGGATTTTTGATATAATAGGTTTTTTCTCCCACACGTACTAATTCCATAGCATATCTCCCTGCAATTTCGCAATTCCCTGTCTAATACAGCTTTTCAATCACGTCATCATCTATCTTATAGGTGTGCTTTTCCTCAGGATAAGAGCCGTCCTTTACAGCAGCTATATACGCCTTAAATGCATCTGTCATAACCTGTCCCGTCTCGGCAAAACGCCGTACAAACTTTGGCGTGAAATCTGAAAACATTCCAAGCATATCAGCATATACAAGCACCTGTCCGTCGCAGCCGTTTCCTGCGCCGATTCCGATTGTCGGTATGGCAAGCTTACTTGTTATAAGTCTTGCAAGCTTATCGGGAACACATTCAAGGGTCAGCGCAAATGCACCTGCCTCCTGAACTGCCATAGCATCCTCCACAAGCTTCTTTGCAGCCGCCTCCGTCTTCCCCTGCACCTTAAAACCGCCGAAAGCATTAATCGATTGCGGTGTCAGTCCAAGATGCGCCATAACCGGTATTCCTGCATCGGTTATCGCTTTTATTTGCGGACAAACCGCTCTGCCGCCCTCAAGCTTTACTGCGCCTGCCCTGCCCTCCTTCATCAGTCTTCCTGCATTCACAACTGCATCGTAAACCGAAGTCTGATAGGACATAAACGGCATGTCAATCACCACAAGAGCTTCCTTTGCGCCTCGTGAAACTGCCGCGCCGTGATGTATCATATCTTCAACCGTAACGGAAAGGGTATCCTCATAGCCAAGCATTACATTTCCAAGTGAGTCTCCCACAAGTATTGCATCAATCCCTGCACCGTCTATCAGCTTGGCAGTTGAATAATCATAGGCGGTGAGCATCGTAAGCTTCTCGCCCTGTTCCTTCGCCTCCGCAAATGTTAAAACTGTTTTTTTCATGTCTTATTCCTCCTATCTCTCAAAATTTGAAAAATGTCAATATATGTCCCGATATGTTTTCAATAATTTATATCCTCAACCATTTCATATTTTCGCTTTGTATATGTTCCCATTTACTTTGTATATTCTGAACTTTACGGGCTGTCTCAGCTCTCATTCAGCAAACGGACTAACTCATCATATTTATGACTCATTCCATCACCATTCTTTTTCCTTGCCACATCTGCAAGCTGCCTTGACAACAGCCTATAAGCTTCAAGGGCATCACCCTCAAGTACTGACATATGCTTTGAAATTGTTTCTATATCACATCTTTCAACAGGACCCGTAAGCGCTTCCTCACAGCCACGTTCCGCAAGCCTTTCGGCGTTGCCCTCAAACAAAGGCTTAAGCGCCCGGTCTGCCTCCTCAGCTGTAAAACCGCATTTCAACAATTCCTCCTGCGCCATATGATATAAACCGATAACCAGATTGCTTGCCATAACTGCGGCGCCGTGATACCTTATTTTATCCTCTTGTTCAATTATTTTAACCGCATGTCCGAGTGAGCCAAACAAATGCGCAAAAAAATCCAAATATTTTTCGTGACCTTCCATTGTAATAAAACATTTACTGAAATTCATGTATGAGCCGGTCCTTGAGCTGACCGCACACATAGGATGTATCGAATAGCCGTAAATTTGGCTATGCATACCAGAAAAAATCCGTGAGGAAAACGCCCCACTCGTATGACATAAAATCTTACCCTCCATGACAGTTCCAAGTCTGTCAAGCGACTGCGCAATGACAGCTATCTGCCCGTCAGGTACTGTAATAAACAAAGCATCACATAAATCTGCAATTTCATTCAAATCCTCATAGTATTTGGTATCAGTAAATTTTGCGGCTTCCCTTGCGCTTTCGGGATTTCGACTAAAATATCCCACAAGCAGGGCATCGGTGCTTTCTTTCAGGCGTTTCCCTAAAGTAAAGCCCATCTTTCCTGCGCCAATAAATCCAATCCTCATACTATCACCTTCCTTCTTGTTTTTCACAGTCATGCGCAAAACATAGCATTTCTAAATCCGCAACCTTCGCTTTGCTTCGTTGGCAACATTTTATCATAAGCAAAGCATAGCCTGTCTGTATTGTGCAACGGACGTCTGAAAAAACAGAGTTTTACTCATACTACAAAGACGGAACGTAAAGCATAATCTGACACTTTTAAATTTTCCGGTATGGCTTCTTACGAATACCATCCATGAAGAAATATATCATTCAACTTTTTTTTTGTAAATATTTTTCTGTCAAAAAAGTGTATTTTATTTTATACAAAGTTTTTTTGAAACTTCCTTATGCAAATTGGAATTTCTGTAACTTTCAACAAACTTATTATAACCTGAGCCCAAATTATTTATAAGTAAGTTTACATCCGTTTCCGTATATTACTTATTCGTTTCCTTAAATAAAAAACAAAGCACCCGTGAGCCATCCTCGCCAATAAACCGATACCCCGTCCACATATGCCTTACCGTCAGCTTCTGTCATATCTCCAAGCAGTGAATATTTTCCGCTGGAAATATCGGTTTGGAATCAAAATGCGAAGCTTTTTAAGTACCAACGATTCCAAAGCTCACCTTGCTTATGATATTTCTTTGCTGTTAATTTATCCATTGCTTTCATCCTCTTTTATCATTTCGTCAACAGCATCCTTAAACCAATCCCAAAAGCAATCATATTCTTTTTTTTGTTCATATCCTTCACTAGCAAAATCATGAACAATCTGTACTTTGTTACCTCTTCCAATTTCAAAGCAGGCAATATCATCACAATCATCTCTTCTTGCAAAAGGTATTAATTTTCTTTCAGTATATCTATTTTTCAATCCTACAATTCTAATCTCTACTTGTTCTTTGGGCATTAAATACCATAAATCTAAATCCACTAAATTCAAGTCTACAATTTTTAAAAACTCTTTTGGATAATCATACCCTTCATACATTTCTTGAACATTAAATATTTCCATTTACCTTTATCCTCCATTTTAAATTTATTATTTACATATCAAATTTTCCATATGGATTTCCATTTCTAAAAGATGCTTTTTGTTTTTCAATTCTCAATTCTATCGCCTCACCCCATGTTTTAGGAACACCTTTCTTGGTCGTAAATCTTTCAACATATTCACTTGGCAATGGATCATTATATCCATGCACATTTGCTTGAACATTAATTCCTGCTTCCCTAGCTGATACAACACGAGTATTATCAACAGTTGTATATATGCCATCTGGCATTTCCACAACATCAATGGGAGCTCCTTTCCAGCCATTTTTCTTCATACTCTGTATAATATCACTCGATCCATTGACAGATGACTGACTATATCTTATTTCATTAGGATTAATAGATGTATTTCTACGACTCTCTATACCCCTCCCCGACACTGGATACCTGTTTATCGCATTAAGGGCTGCCTGTCTATCTGCCTTGTATATTCCTATTATTTCTGCCTGGGTAAGTCCTTCCTGCGGTCCGTCTTTCAGGAATCTTTCATATGCCTTT
>DKZK01000031.1 GCA_002493625.1 Lachnospiraceae bacterium UBA7076
AGCCACAATGGAAAGCGCCACAATTGACTTTACAATTTTTCTTCGCATTTTATACCTCCTTAAACTTTAAGATGTTTTCTTGTCGTAAATATACTGCCTATTAAGCCTAAGCCGATTCCTATTGCAACAGATATAGGAATCAGCACCGTAAACAACTCCTTGGCAGGAACAAATGCAAAAAGGTTTTTAACGATTGCAAATCTTCCTATAACATAATCCACTATATTGTCATATAATAAATATACTAATACAAGCGGCAACGACGAGCCAACCAGTCCTATGGTAACACCTTCAACAATGAATGGCGCTCTGACAAAAAAATTGGTCGCGCCAATCAGCTTCATAATTGCAATTTCTTCTTTTCTTACCGTAATACCTATAGTTATTGTATTACTGATAAGGAATATTGATACCAACAGAAGTATTGCAACAATTCCTATGGATGCATATGTAACTACGCTGCTGAGCGCCGCTATACCGTCCGCCGTAACCTCAGAGGTAAGCACCTTTCTTACGCCCTTAAGCTCCTTCAGATAATTAACAAATTCCGCCTGATTATCAAGATCCTTTAAGGTTATCTTATAGGAAGCGCTGTTTTTCAGCGGGTTGTCCCCTGCAAATGCCTCCATGGCAGCCTCATAATCCTCATAATTTTCCCTTGCATACTGCTCCCACGCAGCGTCTGCGGAGACAAAATCCATTGTATTTATTTCTTCCCTAAGCCTTATCTGCTGCCCTATCAACGCTATATTATCCTCCGATATACCCTCGTCGAAGAAAACGGAAATTGTCACCGTATTTTTAAGGTCGGTCATTGCCGTCCTGAAATTCACTATAACACAGTAAAATATTCCAAATAAAAACAGACAGGAAACAATTGTTCCAATTGATGCCAAAGAAAACAAAAGGTTTCTTCTTATGTTCTTAAAGCCCTGTCTGATGCTGTATGCCATTGAACTAATCCTCATCTATATACCCACCCTTTTGTTCATCACTTATTATCTGACCCTTTTTCAGGGTAATAACTCTTTTCTTCATCATATTTACTATCTCTTTATTGTGCGTAACAACAACTACGGTAGTTCCCTTTCTGTTTACATCCTCCAAAAGCTTCATAATTTCCCATGAATTTTTAGGGTCAAGGTTACCGGTCGGCTCATCCGCAAGAAGAAGCTCCGGCTTATTCACAAGCGCCCTTGCAAGAGCAACCCTCTGCTGCTCACCGCCGGAAAGCTGCTTCGGATAAGACTTATACTTATCCGCAAGACCTACCAGTGTAAGCATTGCAGGCACCTGTCTCCTTATGAATCTTGTGGGAACCTCTATCACTCTCTGCGCAAATGCAACATTTTCATATACGGTTCTGTCCTTCAAAAGGCGGAAATTCTGAAATACAATTCCCATTTTTCTTCTGAGCTTAGGCAGATTCCTCCTTTTCAGCCTGCCGTAATCAACACCTGCCACATTTATCTTACCGCCCGTAGGGTCAAGCTCCTTCAGCAGAAGCCTCATAAGCGTTGTCTTTCCCGAACCGCTGGCGCCCACAATAAATACAAACTCACCTTTTTCAATTTTTATGTTTATGTCGTTTAAGGCATAGCTTTTTCCACCCGGGTACTTCATTCTAACATTCTCTAGTGATATCATAATAATCTCCTGTAATATATGTCCGTAAAGCAGCTCCAAAGGAGACCTTTACGAACCTGCGTGCTATAATTTAATAATCTAACGATTCCATATATTTCATATACTTGACTACCATAAGGGCAATCTTAAAGGTAATGGCATCCTCAAACACCCGAAGGTCAAGACCCGTACTCTTTTCCAGCTTATCAAGCCTGTACACAAGCGTATTTCTGTGAATGTAAAGCTGTCTTGAGGTCTCAGAAACATTTAAGCTGTTCTCAAAAAATTTATTTATGGTAGTAAGTGTTTCATCATCAAATTCATCCGGAGATTTTCCGTCAAATATCTCCTTTATAAACATCTTGCAAAGAGGGATTGGAAGCTGATAAATAAGCCTTCCTATGCCGAGATTGCTGTATGCGATAATTCTTCTGTCACTGTAAAATATTTTTCCGACATCAAGGGCAAGCTTCGCCTCCTTATAGGAACGGGAAACCTCCTTAATTTCATTCACGATTGTTCCATATGCAACATTTACGGAGGACATAGCCTCTGTATTGAGCATATCCACGATAACCTTTGCAGTTTTCTGCATATCGTCATACGTCTTATTCGGCTTAACCTCCTTGACAAGAATAATATTTTTCTCGTCAACAGCAGTGATAAAATCCTTTGTTTTGCTTGAAAACAGTGTTCTTACCGTCTCCAAAGCATTTGTGTCCTTGACATTTTTAGTCTCTATAATAAATACAATTCTTTTTGCGTCCGTCTCAACATGCAGCTTCTTTGCCCTGTTATATATATCTACAAGCAGCAGATTATCAAGCAAAAGGTTCTTAATAAAATTATCCTTATCAAAACGCTCCTTGTATGCCACAAGAAGATTCTGTATCTGAAAGGCAGCTACCTTTCCAATCATGTAAACATCCTCTGCCTCGCCCTTGGCAAGCAATACGTATTCAAGCTCACTCTCATCATAAATCTTAAAAAATTGAAAACCAAGCATAACCTGACTCTCAGCAGGCGATTCGGCAAACGCTACAACCGCCTCCTCATAATCCTCGGTTTCTCTTATTGTGGACGCAAGATTTTTCCCCTCAGTATCCATAACACACAAATCAGTACGTGTAATATTTTTGATGCCATCAATGGTATCCTGTAGTATCTGATTTGAAATCATTTCATCACTCCTTTAATTTGTTACAAAATTGTTACATTTTGTTACGTTTCGATTATAGCAATTGTGCCATATGTTGTCAATTAATTAATTTTATTTTTATACAAAATTCTAAGAAATTCTATGTTTTTCAATAAGACTTTCTCATCATTTAGTATACATAATGTATTTTACATTAAAATGATGAAAAAAAAAAGGGGAAATGCATAAAAATATGCATTTCCCAAATATTTCACATTTTAAACAAGCTTATTTTCAACTATCGTAAATACGGCAGAGGGTCAACATAGCTTCCATTAATTCTGACAGCTATATGACAGTGAGACCCGGTAGTCGCCCATCCTGTGCTTCCTGCATATGCTATTACCTGCCCTTTTGCAACTACTGTTCCATATGATACCGCAAATGCACTGTTATGTGCATAAGTAGTTGTCATTCCGCCACCATGGTCTATAACCACATAATTTCCAATCGAAGCACTCCAGCCTGCCGTAATAACGGTACCTCCCTCAGCCGCATAAATTGGAGTTCCCGTCGGACACGGTATGTCTACTCCGTGATGGAAGGACATTCCCAGCAGATCTCTTGGGCCATAATATGATGATATGTAAGTATAGTTTCCGGGAACCGGCCATCCAAGAGAACCGCCTGTATAGTATGTCTGACTTCCGCCACCGCCTGCTGCTATTAAGGCTGCCTGTCTTTGCCGTTCCTTTTCCTCAGCCTCCGCAATGGCTGCGTCGGTTGCCTCGATATCCGCCTGATATTTGGCTACCAGATCTTCATATTCATCCATGGAAGCACCATAATTATCAACCTGCGTCTGCTTGCCGTCAATCATAACCTGAAGCGCTTCCTTACTGTCATTCAGTTCCTCCTCAACAGCCTCAACAGAG